>NZ_LN831034.1:0-638287 GCF_002055535.1 Streptococcus pyogenes
ATGACTGAAAATGAACAAATTTTTTGGAACAGGGTCTTGGAATTAGCTCAGAGTCAATTAAAACAGGCAACTTATGAATTTTTTGTTCATGATGCCCGTCTATTAAAGGTCGATAAGCATATTGCAACTATTTACTTAGATCAAATGAAAGAGCTCTTTTGGGAAAAAAATCTTAAAGATGTTATTCTTACTGCTGGTTTTGAAGTTTATAACGCTCAAATTTCTGTTGACTATGTTTTCGAAGAAGACCTAATGATTGAGCAAAATCAGACCAAAATCAACCAAAAACCTAAGCAGCAAGCCTTAAATTCTTTGCCTACTGTTACTTCAGATTTAAACTCGAAATATAGTTTTGAAAACTTTATTCAAGGAGATGAAAATCGTTGGGCTGTTGCTGCTTCAATAGCAGTAGCTAATACTCCTGGAACTACCTATAATCCTTTGTTTATTTGGGGTGGCCCTGGGCTTGGAAAAACCCATTTATTAAATGCTATTGGTAATTCTGTACTATTAGAAAATCCAAATGCTCGAATTAAATATATCACAGCTGAAAACTTTATTAATGAGTTTGTTATCCATATTCGCCTTGATACCATGGATGAATTGAAAGAAAAATTTCGTAATTTAGATTTACTCCTTATTGATGATATCCAATCTTTAGCTAAAAAAACGCTCTCTGGAACACAAGAAGAGTTCTTTAATACTTTTAATGCACTTCATAATAATAACAAACAAATTGTCCTAACAAGCGACCGTACACCAGATCATCTCAATGATTTAGAAGATCGATTAGTTACTCGTTTTAAATGGGGATTAACAGTCAATATCACACCTCCTGATTTTGAAACACGAGTGGCTATTTTGACAAATAAAATTCAAGAATATAACTTTATTTTTCCTCAAGATACCATTGAGTATTTGGCTGGTCAATTTGATTCTAATGTCAGAGATTTAGAAGGTGCCTTAAAAGATATTAGTCTGGTTGCTAATTTCAAACAAATTGACACGATTACTGTTGACATTGCTGCCGAAGCTATTCGCGCCAGAAAGCAAGATGGACCTAAAATGACAGTTATTCCCATCGAAGAAATTCAAGCGCAAGTTGGAAAATTTTACGGTGTTACCGTCAAAGAAATTAAAGCTACTAAACGAACACAAAATATTGTTTTAGCAAGACAAGTAGCTATGTTTTTAGCACGTGAAATGACAGATAACAGTCTTCCTAAAATTGGAAAAGAATTTGGTGGCAGAGACCATTCAACAGTACTCCATGCCTATAATAAAATCAAAAACATGATCAGCCAGGACGAAAGCCTTAGGATCGAAATTGAAACCATAAAAAACAAAATTAAATAACATGTGGAAAAGAATATCTTTTATGAAATAGTTATCCACAAGTTGTGAACATCCATTTAGTCTTGGATTCTCTCGTTTATTTAGAGTTATCCACTATATACACAAGACCTACTACTACTACTTATTATTATACTTATTAAATAAAGGAGTTCTCATGATTCAATTTTCAATTAATCGCACATTATTTATTCATGCTTTAAATACAACTAAACGTGCTATTAGCACTAAAAATGCCATTCCTATTCTTTCATCAATAAAAATTGAAGTCACTTCTACAGGAGTAACTTTAACAGGGTCTAACGGTCAAATATCAATTGAAAACACTATTCCTGTAAGTAATGAAAATGCTGGTTTGCTAATTACCTCTCCAGGAGCTATTTTATTAGAAGCTAGTTTTTTTATTAATATTATTTCAAGTTTGCCAGATATTAGTATAAATGTTAAAGAAATTGAACAACACCAAGTTGTTTTAACCAGTGGTAAATCAGAGATTACCTTAAAAGGAAAAGATGTTGACCAGTATCCTCGTCTACAAGAAGTATCAACAGAAAATCCTTTGATTTTAAAAACAAAATTATTGAAGTCTATTATTGCTGAAACAGCTTTTGCAGCCAGTTTACAAGAAAGTCGTCCTATTTTAACAGGAGTTCATATTGTATTAAGTAATCATAAAGATTTTAAAGCAGTAGCGACTGACTCTCATCGTATGAGCCAACGTTTAATCACTTTGGACAATACTTCAGCAGATTTTGATGTAGTTATTCCAAGTAAATCTTTGAGAGAATTTTCAGCAGTATTTACAGATGATATTGAGACCGTTGAGGTATTTTTCTCACCAAGCCAAATCTTGTTCAGAAGTGAACACATTTCTTTTTATACACGCCTCTTAGAAGGAAATTATCCCGATACAGACCGTTTATTAATGACAGAATTTGAGACGGAGGTTGTTTTCAATACCCAATCCCTTCGCCACGCTATGGAACGTGCCTTCTTGATTTCTAATGCTACTCAAAATGGTACTGTTAAGCTTGAGATTACTCAAAATCATATTTCAGCTCATGTTAACTCACCTGAGGTTGGTAAGGTAAACGAGGATTTAGATATTGTTAGTCAGTCTGGTAGTGATTTAACTATCAGCTTCAATCCAACTTACCTTATTGAGTCTTTAAAAGCTATTAAAAGTGAAACAGTAAAAATTCATTTCTTATCACCAGTTCGACCATTCACCCTAACACCAGGCGATGAGGAAGAAAGTTTTATCCAATTAATTACACCAGTACGAACAAACTAAGTAAGAAAAAGCTCCCTTTTAGGAGTTTTTTTGTTATTATAAATATTAACGATAATATAAGTGGAGAAAAGGGAATGTATCAAATTGGATCATTTGTTGAAATGAAAAAACCTCATGCTTGTGTAATTAAAGAAACTGGTAAAAAGGCTAATCAATGGAAGGTACTGAGAGTAGGAGCTGATATTAAAATTCAGTGTACTAACTGTCAGCATGTGATTATGATGAGTCGTTATGATTTTGAGCGAAAATTAAAAAAAGTACTGCAACCATGAAAGTCCTTTTAAATAAATAATTCTAGCTATATTTGCAACCAATACTTTGCTAAAAAATTGCTAGTATGCCGTTGGAAAATTAGCTATTCTAATGTTATCGAAAGAAGAAAGATGGCCATTGACAATGACGAAAGTTGTAGCACAGTTACTTAGTTTCTCGGCAAACTATATCAAAATGAGAATAATACACCAAACTTTGATAATTTAAATGAAGGTGAAAGAGTGGCATAATGATAAGCAAATCTGAAATTTTCTTCTTATTCATACCGCTTTTTCTTCTATTTTTTGGTATAATAATCTTGATTGAAATTTGAATGGAGATTCGCTAAATGGCTTTAACAGCAGGTATTGTAGGCTTACCAAATGTTGGTAAATCAACCTTATTTAACGCAATTACAAAAGCAGGAGCAGAAGCTGCTAATTATCCTTTTGCGACTATTGATCCCAATGTTGGTATGGTAGAGGTTCCAGATGAGCGTCTGCAAAAATTGACAGAATTGATTACACCTAAAAAAACAGTTCCGACAACCTTTGAATTTACTGATATTGCAGGTATCGTTAAAGGTGCTTCTAGAGGGGAAGGTCTAGGAAATAAATTTTTAGCTAATATTCGTGAAGTCGATGCTATTGTTCATGTGGTACGTGCTTTTGATGATGAAAATGTCATGCGTGAACAAGGTCGTGAGGATGCTTTCGTTGATCCTATAGCAGATATTGACACTATTAATCTTGAATTAATCTTAGCTGATTTAGAGTCAATCAATAAACGTTATGCGCGTGTTGAAAAAATGGCACGAACTCAAAAAGATAAAGAATCAGTAGCAGAGTTTAATGTTTTGCAAAAGATTAAACCTGTTTTGGAAGATGGGAAATCAGCTAGGACAATTGAGTTTACAGAAGATGAAGCAAAAGTTGTTAAAGGTCTCTTTTTATTAACAACTAAACCTGTTTTATATGTAGCTAATGTCGATGAAGATAAAGTTGCTAATCCAGATGGTATTGATTATGTCAAACAAATTCGTGACTTTGCAGCTACTGAAAATGCTGAAGTAGTTGTTATCTCAGCGCGTGCAGAAGAAGAAATTTCAGAGCTTGACGATGAGGATAAAGAAGAATTTTTGGAAGCTATCGGTCTTACTGAATCAGGCGTTGATAAATTAACCAGAGCAGCTTATCATCTCTTAGGCCTTGGAACCTATTTTACAGCAGGTGAAAAAGAGGTTCGTGCTTGGACGTTTAAGCGTGGTATAAAAGCTCCACAAGCTGCTGGTATTATCCATTCAGATTTTGAAAGAGGTTTTATTCGTGCAGTAACCATGTCTTATGATGATCTAATGACCTACGGTTCAGAAAAAGCCGTCAAAGAAGCTGGACGCTTGCGTGAAGAAGGAAAAGAATATGTTGTCCAAGATGGGGACATCATGGAATTCAGATTTAATGTGTAATTATATTAAAACAATATCAGAAGGTTGGAAGAACATTCCAGCCCTTTTGGCATTTTAGAAAGAGAAAATATGGTAAAAATGATTGTTGGTCTGGGAAATCCAGGCTCTAAATATGAAAAAACAAAGCACAATATTGGTTTTATGGCTATTGACAATATTGTCAAGAACCTTGACGTTACCTTTACAGATGATAAAAATTTTAAAGCACAGATAGGAAGTACTTTTATTAATCATGAAAAAGTTTACTTTGTGAAACCTACTACTTTTATGAATAATAGCGGCATAGCAGTAAAAGCATTACTAACCTACTATAATATTGACATAACAGATTTAATTGTTATCTATGATGATTTAGACATGGAAGTCAGTAAATTACGTTTACGTAGTAAGGGTTCAGCAGGAGGACATAATGGCATTAAGTCAATCATTGCCCACATTGGAACTCAGGAATTTAACCGAATCAAAGTTGGTATTGGACGACCTTTAAAAGGTATGACTGTTATTAACCATGTGATGGGCCAATTCAATACCGAAGATAATATTGCTATTTCGTTAACTCTTGACAGAGTTGTCAATGCTGTCAAGTTTTATTTACAAGAAAATGATTTTGAAAAAACAATGCAGAAATTTAATGGATAATCATGGATATTTTAGAATTATTTAGTCAGAATAAGAAAGTCCAATCCTGGCACTCTGGATTAACCACCTTAGGAAGACAACTGGTAATGGGGTTATCGGGTTCAAGTAAAACATTGGCTATAGCTTCCGCTTATTTAGATGATCAAAAAAAAATAGTTGTGGTTACATCAACTCAAAATGAGGTTGAAAAATTAGCCAGCGATTTATCTAGTTTACTTGATGAAGAACTTGTTTTCCAATTTTTTGCAGACGATGTGGCTGCAGCGGAATTTATCTTTGCGTCAATGGATAAAGCTCTATCAAGAATAGAAACCCTGCAATTTTTAAGGAATCCTAAATCTCAGGGCGTTTTAATTGTTAGTTTATCAGGCTTAAGAATTTTATTGCCAAACCCAGATGTTTTTACAAAGAGTCAGATTCAACTAACAGTTGGAGAAGATTATGATAGTGATACTCTTACTAAACAACTGATGACAATTGGCTATCAGAAGGTCTCACAGGTTATTAGTCCAGGAGAATTTAGCCGTCGAGGGGATATTTTAGATATCTATGAGATTACACAAGAATTGCCTTATCGATTGGAATTTTTTGGCGATGATATTGATAGTATTAGGCAATTTCATCCAGAAACTCAAAAATCTTTTGAACAACTAGAAGGTATTTTTATTAATCCAGCAAGTGATCTTATTTTTGAGGTTAGTGATTTTCAACGTGGCATTGAGCAATTAGAAAAGGCTCTACAAACAGCACAAGATGATAAAAAATCTTATTTAGAAGATGTATTAGCTGTTTCAAAAAACGGTTTTAAACATAAGGATATCCGTAAATTTCAATCATTATTTTATGAAAAAGAGTGGTCATTATTAGATTATATTCCTAAGGGAACGCCAATCTTTTTTGATGATTTTCAAAAACTAGTTGATAAAAATGCAAGATTTGATTTAGAGATTGCTAATCTCTTGACAGAAGATTTACAGCAAGGAAAGGCTCTTTCCAATCTTAACTACTTTACAGATAATTATCGAGAGCTTAGGCACTATAAGCCAGCGACCTTCTTTTCAAATTTTCATAAGGGACTTGGAAATATCAAATTTGATCAGATGCATCAGCTAACTCAGTATGCCATGCAGGAATTTTTTAATCAATTTCCTTTGTTGATTGATGAGATTAAACGGTATCAAAAAAATCAAACAACGGTTATTGTACAGGTAGAGTCTCAGTATGCTTACGAACGACTTGAAAAATCTTTTCAAGATTACCAATTTCGCCTTCCTTTAGTGAGTGCTAATCAAATTGTTTCACGTGAATCACAAATTGTAATTGGAGCTATCTCCAGTGGTTTTTATTTTGCTGATGAAAAGTTAGCGTTAATCACAGAGCATGAAATTTATCATAAAAAGATCAAACGACGCGCTAGACGATCTAATATTAGCAATGCTGAGCGTTTGAAAGATTACAATGAGTTAGCAGTAGGTGATTACGTGGTTCATAATGTCCATGGTATCGGTCGCTTTCTTGGAATTGAAACGATTCAGATTCAGGGAATCCATCGAGATTATGTTACTATTCAATATCAAAATTCAGACCGTATTTCTCTTCCAATTGACCAAATTAGTAGCTTATCAAAGTACGTTTCTGCTGATGGAAAAGAACCTAAAATTAATAAACTCAATGATGGTCGTTTTCAAAAGACAAAGCAAAAGGTCGCTAGACAAGTAGAGGATATTGCTGATGACCTTCTAAAATTATATGCTGAAAGAAGTCAGCAAAAAGGATTTTCATTTTCACCAGATGATGACTTGCAGCGCGCTTTTGATGATGATTTTGCTTTTGTAGAAACAGAAGATCAACTTAGGTCTATAAAGGAAATTAAAGCTGATATGGAGAGCATGCAGCCTATGGATCGTCTTTTAGTAGGCGATGTAGGATTTGGTAAGACAGAAGTAGCTATGAGGGCAGCCTTTAAAGCGGTGAATGATCACAAACAAGTAGCTGTCTTAGTTCCAACCACAGTCTTGGCCCAGCAGCATTATGAAAACTTCAAAGCACGCTTTGAAAATTACCCTGTTGAGGTTGACGTCTTAAGTCGTTTCCGTAGTAAAAAAGAGCAAGCTGAAACACTAGAACGTGTACGAAAAGGTCAAATTGACATTATTATCGGAACCCATCGACTCCTATCAAAAGATGTGGTCTTTTCTGATTTAGGATTGATTGTGATTGATGAGGAACAACGGTTTGGTGTTAAGCATAAAGAAACTTTAAAGGAATTAAAAACTAAGGTTGACGTCTTAACCTTAACAGCTACTCCGATTCCTAGAACCTTACACATGTCTATGTTAGGTATCCGAGATTTATCGGTTATTGAGACCCCACCAACCAATCGTTATCCTGTTCAAACCTATGTTTTGGAAAATAATCCAGGTCTCGTTAGAGAAGCTATCATTCGTGAAATGGATCGCGGAGGACAAATTTTTTACGTTTACAATAAAGTTGACACTATTGAAAAGAAAGTTGCAGAGCTACAAGAATTAGTCCCAGAAGCTTCTATAGGTTTTGTTCATGGGCAAATGAGTGAAATTCAACTTGAAAATACCTTGATTGACTTTATAAATGGTGATTATGATGTCCTTGTGGCTACAACAATCATCGAAACAGGAGTTGACATTTCTAATGTAAACACTTTGTTTATTGAGAATGCTGATCATATGGGATTGTCAACTTTATATCAACTACGAGGGCGCGTCGGAAGAAGTAATCGTATTGCTTATGCTTACCTGATGTATCGTCCTGATAAGGTCCTAACAGAGGTTTCTGAAAAGCGTTTAGAGGCTATTAAAGGCTTTACTGAATTAGGTTCAGGCTTCAAGATTGCTATGCGAGATTTGTCTATACGAGGAGCAGGTAATATTTTAGGGGCTTCTCAGAGTGGCTTTATTGATTCGGTCGGTTTTGAAATGTATTCTCAGTTATTGGAACAGGCTATTGCTAGCAAGCAGGGAAAAACGACTGTTCGTCAAAAAGGCAATACTGAAATCAATCTTCAGATTGATGCCTATTTACCAGATGATTATATTGCAGATGAGCGCCAAAAAATTGACATTTACAAGCGTATTCGAGAAATTCAATCAAGAGAAGATTATCTCAATTTGCAAGATGAGCTTATGGATCGTTTTGGAGAGTATCCTGATCAAGTTGCCTATTTGTTAGAGATAGCTCTGCTAAAACATTATATGGACAATGCCTTTGCGGAATTAGTTGAACGCAAAAATAATCAGGTCATTGTTCGATTTGAAGTAACTTCTTTAACTTATTTCTTGACTCAGGATTATTTCGAAGCCTTATCGAAAACCCATCTTAAAGCTAAAATTAGTGAACATCAGGGGAAAATCGATATCGTCTTTGACGTTCGCCATCAAAAAGATTATAGAATTTTAGAAGAATTGATGTTATTTGGAGAAAGGCTTAGTGAGATAAAAATCAGAAAAAAACAATTCAGTTTTTAAATAATAATTTGAAACAACTTTTAGACTGAATAGTATTAATGACAATGGAACGAACTAGCTCTTTATACTTTTGTCAAAAATCTAAGATCTTTGCTGCGAAATTAGGATCTTTTCTACCATTTAAAAAATAAAAATGATAAAATGAAGAGGATTGTAGGAGAAATTATGAGACTAGATAAATATCTAAAGGTATCGCGCCTTATTAAACGTCGTTCAGTAGCAAAAGAAGTTGCGGATAAGGGACGAATTAAAGTTAATGGGATACTTGCTAAAAGTTCAACGAATATAAAACTAAATGATCACATTGAAATTAGTTTTGGAAATAAATTACTGACAGTAAGAGTCATTGAAATAAAAGATAGTACAAAAAAAGAAGATGCTCTTAAGATGTATGAGATAATCAGTGAAACAAGGATAACATTAAATGAAGAAGCCTAGTATTGTTCAATTAAATAATCATTATATTAAGAAAGAGAATCTCAAAAAAAAATTTGAAGAAGAAGAATCTCAAAAAAGAAATCGTTTTATGGGATGGATCCTTGTAAGTATGATGTTTTTATTTATTTTGCCAACTTATAATCTTGTCAAAAGTTATGTTGATTTTGAAAAGCAAAATCAACAGGTGGTTAAATTAAAAAAAGAGTATAATGAATTGTCAAAGAGTACAAAAAAAGAAAAACAATTAGCAGAACGACTAAAAGATGATAATTTTGTCAAAAAATATGCTAGGGCAAAATACTATTTATCGCGTGAAGGAGAAATGATTTATCCTATTCCAGGACTATTACCAAAATGATGATGGACAATATTGTAAAAAAAATAGAAGCATTTCTTGCTTTTTCTGATAAAAAATTAGCAGAGCTGCAACAGGAAAATCAAAAAGTTAAAGAAGAAAGTCAGTATATTCAAAAAAACTAGAAAGGAGTCAATATGAGAAAATTATTAGCGGCTATGTTAATGACTTTTTTTCTGACTCCTTTACCAGTGATTAGTACAGAAAAAAAACTTATATTTTCAAAAAATGCTGTTTATCAATTGAAACAAGATGTCGTTCAATCAACACAATTCTATAATCAAATACCCTCTAATCCAAATCTTTATCAAGAAACGTGTGCCTATAAAGACAGTGATTTAACTCTACCAGCAGGAAGATTAGGTGTAAATCAACCATTACTTATTAAATCGCTTGTGCTTAACAAAGAATCTTTACCGGTTTTTGAGTTAGCTGATGGTACCTATGTTGAGGCTAATCGACAATTGATTTATGACGATATTGTACTTAATCAAGTAGATATAGATAGCTATTTTTGGACACAAAAGAAACTTAGGCTTTATTCAGCCCCTTATGTTTTAGGTACGCAAACAATTCCTTCTTCTTTTTTATTTGCTCAAAAAGTTCATGCCACTCAAATGGCACAAACAAACCATGGAACTTATTATCTTATTGATGATAAGGGCTGGGCATCACAAGAAGATCTAGTTCAATTTGATAACCGCATGTTAAAAGTCCAGGAAATGCTCTTACAAAAATATAATAACCCAAATTATTCAATTTTTGTAAAGCAACTCAACACACAAACAAGTGCTGGTATTAATGCTGATAAAAAAATGTATGCTGCAAGTATCTCGAAGTTAGCACCACTTTATATTGTTCAAAAACAATTACAAAAAAAGAAATTAGCAGAGAATAAAACTTTGACTTATACTAAAGATGTTAATCATTTTTATGGAGACTATGATCCATTGGGAAGTGGTAAAATTAGTAAAATAGCTGATAATAAAGATTATCGTGTTGAAGACCTACTGAAAGCTGTAGCACAACAATCGGATAATGTAGCAACTAATATTTTAGGTTATTATCTATGTCATCAGTATGATAAAGCTTTCCGCTCAGAGATAAAAGCTTTATCAGGTATCGATTGGGATATGGAGCAGCGCTTATTAACTTCTCGTTCAGCTGCAAATATGATGGAAGCTATTTATCATCAAAAAGGCCAAATTATTTCTTACCTTTCAAATACCGAATTTGATCAACAACGTATCACAAAAAATATTACTGTTCCAGTTGCACATAAAATTGGTGATGCTTATGATTATAAACATGACGTTGCTATTGTTTACGGTAATACTCCATTTATTTTGTCTATTTTTACAAATAAATCAACCTATGAAGATATTACGGCTATTGCAGATGACGTTTATGGTATTTTAAAATGATGACCTATCAAGAAATTTTTAATGAAATAAAAAATAAAGCCTACTTTAAAAATCATAGACATGTGTTAATAGCCGTATCTGGTGGAGTAGATTCAATGAATTTATTGCACTTTTTATACCTGTTTCAAGACAAATTGAAAATTCGTATTGGTATTGCTCATGTTAATCACAAACAAAGATCAGAATCAGATTCAGAAGAAGCTTATTTAAAGTGTTGGGCTAAAAAACATGACATACCTATTTATGTTTCTAATTTTGAAGGAATATTTTCAGAAAAAGCAGCACGTGATTGGCGCTATGCTTTTTTTAAGAGTATTATGTTAAAAAATAACTATTCAGCTTTAGTAACAGCTCACCATTCAGATGATCAAGCAGAAACTATTTTGATGAGGCTAATTAGAGGAAGCCGATTGAGGCACTTGTCGGGTATAAAAAGCGTGCAACCATTTGCCAATGGTCAACTTATAAGACCTTTTTTAACTTTCTCAAAAAAGGACTTGCCAGAAATTTTTCATTTTGAAGATTCTTCAAATAGAGAATTATCATTTTTAAGAAATAGAGTTAGAAATAATTATTTACCACTGTTAAAGCAGGAAAATCCTAGGTTCATTCAGGGATTAAATCAATTAGCACTTGAAAATAGCTTACTTTTTCAAGCTTTTAAGGAGCTAACAAATCATATTACTACCACTGATTTAACAGAATTTAATGAGCAATCTAAGTCAATTCAATACTTTTTGTTACAAGATTATTTAGAAGGTTTTCCAGATTTAGATTTAAAAAAATCTCAATTTACTCAATTATTGCAAATTATCCAAACTGCTAAACAAGGCTATTATTATCTCAAAAAAGACTATTATATATTCATTGATAAATTCTCTTTTAAAATTACAAAAATCGTTCCTAAGACTGAGTTAGTTAAAGAAGAAAAAATGTTAGAATACGATAGTAACTTATGCTACAGAGATTATTATTTTTCATTTATGCCAAAAAGTAACGAAGATCAAGGACAGGTAAGTATACCTTTATTTAGTTTATCGTCTATTAAATTAAGAAGTCGCCAATCTGGAGATTATATTTCTTTTGGTCACTTTTCAAAAAAAATAAGACGTTTATTTATAGATGAAAAATTCACAATAGCTGAACGTCAAAATGCTATTATTGGAGAGCAAGATGAGCAGATTATATTTGTATTGATAGGTAATAAAACTTATTTGAGAAAAGCTTGTAAACATGATATAATGTTGGCTAAACTGTATATTGATAAATTAGAAAAAGGGTGACAGCATGCTCGAGCAAGATATTCAAAAAATTCTTTACTCTGAAAATGATATTATTCGGAAAACTAAAAAATTAGGAGAACAATTAACAAAAGATTATCAAGAAAAAAATCCGCTTATGATTGGTGTATTAAAAGGATCAGTTCCTTTTATGGCAGAACTAATGAAACACATCGATACTCATGTTGAAATTGATTTTATGGTAGTATCAAGTTATCATGGCGGTACATCTAGCAGTGGTGAAGTTAAAATTTTAAAAGATGTAGATACCAATATTGAAGGAAGAGATATCATAATTGTTGAAGATATTATTGACACCGGTCGCACCTTAAAATATTTACGAGATATGTTTAAGTACCGTAAAGCTAATACTATCAAAATTGCAACACTGTTTGATAAACCTGAAGGTCGTGTTGTTAAAATTGAAGCAGATTATGTTTGTTACAATATTCCAAATGAATTTATCGTAGGCTTTGGTTTAGATTACGCAGAAAATTATCGCAATCTTCCTTACGTAGGTGTATTAAAAGAAGAAGTCTATTCAAAATAGAAAAAGGTCAATGTTTACTGTATGAAAAATAATAAAAATAATGGTTTTGTTAAAAATTCTTTTATATATATATTGATGATTATTGTTGTCATCACAGGATTTCAATTTTATCTTAAGGGAACCAGCACACAAAGCCAACAGATTAGTTATTCCAAATTAATTAAACATCTTAAGGCTGGAGATATAAAATCTTTAAGTTATCAGCCTAGCGGTAGTATTATTGAAGTTAAAGGGAAATATGAGAAACCTCAAAAAGTGACAGTTAATTCAGGACTATCATTTTTAGGTGGAAGAGCTTCAACACAGGTAACAGAGTTCTCATCTTTAGTATTACCTAGTGATACCATCTTGAAAGAAATGACAGCAGCAGCTGATAAAAATGGAACAGAGCTTACAGTTAAGCAGGAAAGTTCAAGTGGTACTTGGATTACCTTCTTAATGAGCTTTTTACCTATTGTTATTTTTGCTGCTTTCATGATGATGATGATGAATCAAGGTGGTGGAGGAGCTCGTGGTGCTATGAGTTTCGGCAAAAATAAGGCAAAATCTCAATCAAAAGGTAATGTTAAAGTGAGATTTACAGACGTTGCTGGTGCCGAAGAAGAAAAACAAGAATTAGTAGAAGTTGTTGATTTTTTGAAAAATCCTAAAAAATATAAATCACTAGGAGCACGGATTCCAGCGGGAGTTCTTCTAGAGGGGCCTCCAGGTACTGGTAAAACATTACTAGCTAAAGCTGTAGCAGGTGAAGCTGGAGTGCCATTTTTCAGTATTTCAGGTTCGGATTTTGTCGAAATGTTTGTCGGTGTAGGTGCTAGTCGTGTTCGTTCTTTATTTGAGGATGCTAAAAAAGCTGAGCGTGCGATCATCTTTATCGATGAAATTGACGCTGTAGGTCGTCGTCGTGGTGCTGGCATGGGAGGCGGTAACGATGAACGAGAACAGACCCTTAACCAATTACTCATTGAAATGGATGGTTTTGAGGGTAATGAGAACATTATCGTTATTGCTGCAACTAACCGTAGTGATGTTTTAGATCCAGCTTTACTAAGACCAGGTCGTTTTGATCGTAAGGTTTTAGTTGGTCGCCCTGATGTTAAAGGACGTGAAGCCATTTTACGTGTTCATGCTAAAAATAAACCACTTGCAAATGACGTTAATTTGAAAGTAGTAGCCCAACAGACTCCAGGTTTTGTAGGTGCTGATCTTGAAAATGTTTTAAATGAAGCTGCGTTGGTTGCTGCTCGCAGAAATAAAATTAAAATTGATGCTAGTGATATTGATGAAGCTGAAGATCGTGTTATTGCTGGACCATCAAAGAAAGATCGCACTATTTCGCAAAAAGAGCGAGAAATGGTTGCTTATCACGAAGCTGGTCATACTATTGTTGGTTTAGTTTTATCTAATGCGCGTGTAGTTCACAAGGTAACTATTGTACCTCGTGGACGAGCAGGTGGTTATATGATCGCTCTTCCAAAAGAAGATCAAATGCTTCTTTCTAAAGAAGATCTGAAAGAGCAATTAGCAGGATTGATGGGTGGTCGTGTTGCTGAAGAAATTGTTTTTAATGCTCAAACATCAGGTGCGTCAAATGACTTTGAGCAAGCTACTCAGATAGCAAGGGCCATGGTTACGGAATATGGTATGAGTGAAAAGCTTGGACCAGTTCAATATGAAGGTAACCATGCGATGATGCCAGGACAGATCTCTCCTGAAAAAGCTTACTCTGCCCAAACAGCTCAAATGATTGATGATGAGGTTCGTGAACTCTTAAATCAAGCTCGTAATCAAGCAGCTGATATCATCAATGAGAATCGAGATACTCATAAATTGATTGCTGAAGCTCTTCTCAAATATGAAACTCTAGACGCTGCACAAATTAAATCAATTTATGAAACTGGTAAAATGCCAGTTGATTTAGAAACTGATGATAATGAAGCTCATGCGTTATCTTATGACGAAATTAAAAATAAAATGACAGAATCTGAATCTGCAGAATGATATAAAAAAGCTGAACTTATAGATTAAGTTCAGCTTTTTTATCAACACAATATCCTTGTAAACGTTATGAATTGTAATAGGTGCCTAATTGCTAGAAATGAGAAGATGACATACTTTTTTTCTTTATTACTTAAAGTGAGAAAGACTTTGGTATTTAAAACTAGAAAATTGTTAAAGCCATTTGAAAAATCTATTAGTGTTTTCTTAGAATAATAGAAGAACAGAAGATAGCAAAAGTTTCAGTCAACCAATAAGATGAAATTTACAATCATTACTAACTATGATACACTTAGTAGAAAATCATTTACTATAGAAGGTGATAACATGACTATTTTTCGTAAAAAAAAGAAATATTCCAATAAAACAGAAATGCAAAGGCACTTCAAAGTTATTGATTTAGTTTTTTTAGGCCTAGGTTCAATGGTTGGAACAGGTATCTTTACAGTTACTGGCATAGGCGCTGCTAAGTATGCAGGTCCTGCTTTAACAATATCGATTATCATTTCCGCGATTGCTATTGGAATTTTAGCCTTATTTTATGCAGAATTTGCGTCTCGTATGCCTTCTAACGGTGGTGCTTATAGTTATGTTTATGCAACCTTGGGAGAGTTTCCAGCATGGCTTGTTGGCTGGTATATTATTATGGAATTTTTAACAGCTATATCTAGTGTTGCTGTTGGCTGGGGAAGTTATTTAAAAGGATTACTTGCCAATTATAATATAGTATTACCAAACGCTTTAAATGGCACGTTCAATCTTAAGAATGGAACTTACATAGATATTCTTCCTGTTTTAGTGATGTTTTTCGTGACAGGGATTGTCCTAATGAATTCGAAATTAGCCCTGAGATTCAATAGTTTTTTAGTTATTTTAAAATTTTCAGCACTGGCTTTATTTATCTTTGTAGGCATTTTTTTTATTGATCACAATAATTGGTCTCATTTTGCTCCATATGGTGTAGGACAAATTACTGGAGGTAAAACAGGTATCTTTGCTGGTGCTTCTGTTATGTTCTTTGCATTTTTAGGATTTGAATCTATTTCAATGGCAGTTGATGAAGTGAAAGAACCACAAAAAACAATCCCTAAAGGCATCATTTTATCTTTGATTATTGTAACAGCACTCTATATAGTTGTCACCACTATTTTAACGGGAATTGTACACTACACTAAATTAAATGTTCCAGACGCGGTGGCTTTTGCTTTAAGAAATATTAGACTTTATTGGGCAGCTGACTATGTGTCGATAGTTGCTATTTTGACTCTTATTACGGTATGTATTTCTATGACCTATGCATTAGCTAGAACAATTTACAGTATTAGTAGAGATGGTTTATTACCTAAATCACTTTATACTCTCACTAAAAAAAATAAAGTGCCTCAAAATGCTACTCTTGTCACTGGACTACTTGCTATGATTTGTGCGGGAATATTTCCTTTATCGAGTCTAGCAGAGTTTGTTAATATTTGTACTTTAGCATATTTAATTATTCTGTCGGGTGCAATTATTAAACTCAGAAGAATAGAAGGAGAACCAAAAGCAAATGAATTTAAAACTCCTCTAGTACCATTCCTACCAATGTTGGCAATTATCATTTGTCTATCATTTATGAGCCAATATAAAGCTTTTACTTGGATTGCTTTTGCTATTGCCACAATTATTGGAACATTAATCTACTTAGCTTATGGTTATACTCATTCAATAGAAAATAAATAATGTTTTGATAATAAGATTTGACATTACATTATAGACTATAACGTTTAGAAGTAAATGAGTAGTAAAATCAATACCTACTTACTTATCAAAGTTGTAATATTTAAAATTACCCAACCCCTAGATAATTGATTAGTCTCTAGGGGTTGATTGGTACAATGACATAGACTCTAAAACGATTTTAATACTAAATATATAGATATAACTTTCAAAAAAGAAAATTAGTTCATTTTTGTTACACAATAAAATTTGTTATTTAGCAGTAATATAATTGAAAAACAGAAACATTTTGTAAAAAAAGAGTTGACAATGACAGTAAAGATATCGTATACTAATAAAGCTGTCAGAGAGGTTCCTGTAACACACTTATTGAAAAAAGATGAAAAAGTAGTTGACAGGCTATGAGAAACCTGATAGAATAAAGAAGTTGTCTCTTAGGAGACGTTAAGACCTTTGAGAACTGAATAAGACGAACCAAACGTGAGGGTGATATGGAGACATATTACCCGTCAAGAAACGAGAAATAAATCTGTCAGCGACAGAAGGAACGAGTAAGTTCAAACGCAAATTAAAGAGAGTTTGATCCTGGCTCAGGACGAACGCTGGCGGCGTGCCTAATACATGCAAGTAGAACGCTGAGAACTGGTGCTTGCACCGGTTCAAGGAGTTGCGAACGGGTGAGTAACGCGTAGGTAACCTACCTCATAGCGGGGGATAACTATTGGAAACGATAGCTAATACCGCATAAGAGAGACTAACGCATGTTAGTAATTTAAAAGGGGCAATTGCTCCACTATGAGATGGACCTGCGTTGTATTAGCTAGTTGGTGAGGTAAAGGCTCACCAAGGCGACGATACATAGCCGACCTGAGAGGGTGATCGGCCACACTGGGACTGAGACACGGCCCAGACTCCTACGGGAGGCAGCAGTAGGGAATCTTCGGCAATGGGGGCAACCCTGACCGAGCAACGCCGCGTGAGTGAAGAAGGTTTTCGGATCGTAAAGCTCTGTTGTTAGAGAAGAATGATGGTGGGAGTGGAAAATCCACCAAGTGACGGTAACTAACCAGAAAGGGACGGCTAACTACGTGCCAGCAGCCGCGGTAATACGTAGGTCCCGAGCGTTGTCCGGATTTATTGGGCGTAAAGCGAGCGCAGGCGGTTTTTTAAGTCTGAAGTTAAAGGCATTGGCTCAACCAATGTACGCTTTGGAAACTGGAGAACTTGAGTGCAGAAGGGGAGAGTGGAATTCCATGTGTAGCGGTGAAATGCGTAGATATATGGAGGAACACCGGTGGCGAAAGCGGCTCTCTGGTCTGTAACTGACGCTGAGGCTCGAAAGCGTGGGGAGCAAACAGGATTAGATACCCTGGTAGTCCACGCCGTAAACGATGAGTGCTAGGTGTTAGGCCCTTTCCGGGGCTTAGTGCCGGAGCTAACGCATTAAGCACTCCGCCTGGGGAGTACGACCGCAAGGTTGAAACTCAAAGGAATTGACGGGGGCCCGCACAAGCGGTGGAGCATGTGGTTTAATTCGAAGCAACGCGAAGAACCTTACCAGGTCTTGACATCCCGATGCCCGCTCTAGAGATAGAGTTTTACTTCGGTACATCGGTGACAGGTGGTGCATGGTTGTCGTCAGCTCGTGTCGTGAGATGTTGGGTTAAGTCCCGCAACGAGCGCAACCCCTATTGTTAGTTGCCATCATTAAGTTGGGCACTCTAGCGAGACTGCCGGTAATAAACCGGAGGAAGGTGGGGATGACGTCAAATCATCATGCCCCTTATGACCTGGGCTACACACGTGCTACAATGGTTGGTACAACGAGTCGCAAGCCGGTGACGGCAAGCTAATCTCTTAAAGCCAATCTCAGTTCGGATTGTAGGCTGCAACTCGCCTACATGAAGTCGGAATCGCTAGTAATCGCGGATCAGCACGCCGCGGTGAATACGTTCCCGGGCCTTGTACACACCGCCCGTCACACCACGAGAGTTTGTAACACCCGAAGTCGGTGAGGTAACCTATTAGGAGCCAGCCGCCTAAGGTGGGATAGATGATTGGGGTGAAGTCGTAACAAGGTAGCCGTATCGGAAGGTGCGGCTGGATCACCTCCTTTCTAAGGAAATGGAACACGTTTATCGTCTTATTTAGTTTTGAGAGGTCTTGTGGGGCCTTAGCTCAGCTGGGAGAGCGCCTGCTTTGCACGCAGGAGGTCAGCGGTTCGATCCCGCTAGGCTCCATCAGGATACAATCCTACTAAACTTAATACAAGTGAAGTTGAACACGCAACTCACTTCCTAGGAAAATGGACAATCTTCCCTTGTGTGCAAGGCCCACATGGTCAGATTCCTAATTTTCTACAGAAGTTTCGCTAAAGCGAGCGTTGCTTAGTATCCTATATAATAGTCCATTGAAAATTGAATATCTATATCAAATTCCACGATCTAGAAATAGATTGTAGAAAAGTAACAAGAAAATAAACCGAAAACGCTGTGACTATTTAATAAGTTTTCTAGTTTAAAAAAACTAGGTTAATAAGGTTAAGTTAATAAGGGCGCACGGTGGATGCCTTGGCACTAGAAGCCGAAGAAGGACGTGACAAACGACGAAATGCTTTGGGGAGCTGTAAGTAAGCGCTGATCCAGAGATGTCCGAATGGGGGAACCCACTAACTAATGGTTAGTATCCATAACTGTTAAGGTTATGAGAAGGAAGACGCAGTGAACTGAAACATCTAAGTAGCTGCAGGAAGAGAAAGCAAACGCGATTGCCTTAGTAGCGGCGAGCGAAACGGCAGGAGGGCAAACCGAAGTGTTTACACTTCGGGGTTGTAGGACTGCGACGTGGGACTTTAAAAGGATAGAAGAATTACCTGGGAAGGTAAGCCAAAGAGAGTAAAAGCCTCGTATTTAAAATTCTTTTGAGCCCTAGCAGTATCCTGAGTACGGCGAGACACGTGAAATCTCGTTGGAATCTGGGAGGACCATCTCCCAACCCTAAATACTCTCTAGTGACCGATAGTGAACCAGTACCGTGAGGGAAAGGTGAAAAGCACCCCGGGAGGGGAGTGAAATAGAACCTGAAACCGTGTGCCTACAACAAGTTCGAGCCCGTTAATGGGTGAGAGCGTGCCTTTTGTAGAATGAACCGGCGAGTTACGATATGATGCGAGGTTAAGTTGAAGAGACGGAGCCGTAGGGAAACCGAGTCTTAATAGGGCGATTTAGTATCATGTTGTAGACCCGAAACCATGTGACCTACCCATGAGCAGGTTGAAGGTGAGGTAAAACTCACTGGAGGACCGAACCAGGGCACGTTGAAAAGTGCTTGGATGACTTGTGGGTAGCGGAGAAATTCCAAACGAACTTGGAGATAGCTGGTTCTCTCCGAAATAGCTTTAGGGCTAGCGTCGATGTTAAGTCTCTTGGAGGTAGAGCACTGTTTGGGTGAGGGGTCCATCTCGGATTACCAATCTCAGATAAACTCCGAATGCCAACGAGATATCATCGGCAGTCAGACTGCGAGTGCTAAGATCCGTAGTCGAAAGGGAAACAGCCCAGACCACCAGCTAAGGTCCCAAAATAACTGTTAAGTGGAAAAGGATGTGGGGTTGCACAGACAACTAGGATGTTAGCTTAGAAGCAGCTATTCATTCAAAGAGTGCGTAATAGCTCACTAGTCGAGTGACCCTGCGCCGAAAATGTACCGGGGCTAAAACAGTTTACCGAAGCTGTGGATGACACAAAAGTGTCATGGTAGGAGAGCGTTCTATGTGTGAAGAAGGTGTACCGTGAGGAGCGCTGGAACGCATAGAAGTGAGAATGCCGGTATGAGTAGCGAAAGACAGGTGAGAATCCTGTCCACCGTAAGACTAAGGTTTCCAGGGGAAGGCTCGTCCGCCCTGGGTTAGTCGGGACCTAAGGAGAGACCGAAAGGTGTATCCGATGGCCAACAGGTTGATATTCCTGTACTAGAGTATATAGTGATGGAGGGACGCAGTAGGCTAACTAAACCGGACGATTGGAAGAGTCCGGCTAAGCAGTGAGGTGTAAGATGAGTCAAATGCTTATCTTTATAACATTGAGCTGTGATGGGGAGCGAATTTTAGTAGCGAAGTTAGTGATGTCACACTGCCAAGAAAAGCTTCTAGCGTTTAATGATACTCTACCCGTACCGCAAACCGACACAGGTAGTCGAGGCGAGTAGCCTCAGGTGATCGAGAGAACTCTCGTTAAGGAACTCGGCAAAATGACCCCGTAACTTCGGGAGAAGGGGTGCTGACTTAGGTCAGCCGCAGTGAATAGGCCCAAGCAACTGTTTATCAAAAACACAGCTCTCTGCTAAATCGTAAGATGATGTATAGGGGGTGACGCCTGCCCGGTGCTGGAAGGTTAAGAGGAGGGTTTAGCGCAAGCGAAGATCTGAATTGAAGCCCCAGTAAACGGCGGCCGTAACTATAACGGTCCTAAGGTAGCGAAATTCCTTGTCGGGTAAGTTCCGACCCGCACGAAAGGCGTAATGATTTGGGCACTGTCTCAACGAGAGACTCGGTGAAATTTTAGTACCTGTGAAGATGCAGGTTACCCGCGACAGGACGGAAAGACCCCATGGAGCTTTACTGCAGTTTGATATTGAGTATCTGTACCACATGTACAGGATAGGTAGGAGCCATTGACTTCGGGACGCCAGTTTCGAATGAGGCGTTGTTGGGATACTACCCTTGTGTTATGGCTACTCTAACCCAGATAGGTTATCCCTATCGGAGACAGTGTCTGACGGGCAGTTTGACTGGGGCGGTCGCCTCCTAAAGAGTAACGGAGGCGCCCAAAGGTTCCCTCAGATTGGTTGGAAATCAATCGCAGAGTGTAAAGGTATAAGGGAGCTTGACTGCGAGAGCTACAACTCGAGCAGGGACGAAAGTCGGGCTTAGTGATCCGGTGGTACCGAATGGAAGGGCCATCGCTCAACGGATAAAAGCTACCCTGGGGATAACAGGCTTATCTCCCCCAAGAGTTCACATCGACGGGGAGGTTTGGCACCTCGATGTCGGCTCGTCGCATCCTGGGGCTGTAGTCGGTCCCAAGGGTTGGGCTGTTCGCCCATTAAAGCGGCACGCGAGCTGGGTTCAGAACGTCGTGAGACAGTTCGGTCCCTATCCGTCGCGGGCGTAGGAAATTTGAGAGGATCTGCTCCTAGTACGAGAGGACCAGAGTGGACTTACCGCTGGTGTACCAGTTGTCTTGCCAAAGGCATCGCTGGGTAGCTATGTAGGGAAGGGATAAGCGCTGAAAGCATCTAAGTGCGAAGCCCCCCTCAAGATGAGATTTCCCATGATTTTATATCAGTAAGAGCCCTGAGAGATGATCAGGTAGATAGGTTAGGAGTGTAAGTGTAGCGATACATGTAGCGGACTAATACTAATAGCTCGAGGACTTATCCAAAAAGAAATATTGACAACGTTACGGATTCTTGTTAGACTATAGATATTCAATTTTGAGTGGGTTATGAAAATAGCACATTTACAAGTTAAGTGACGATAGCCTAGGAGATACACCTGTACCCATGCCGAACACAGCAGTTAAGCCCTAGAACGCCTGATGTAGTTGGGGGTTGCCCCCTGTGAGATAAGGTAGTCGCTTAGCTTAATGACACACTCAATGGGAGTTTAGCTCAGCTGGGAGAGCATCTGCCTTACAAGCAGAGGGTCAGCGGTTCGATCCCGTTAACTCCCATAGTATTGGAAAATACAGGTCCCGTAGTGTAGCGGTTATCACGTCGCCCTGTCACGGCGAAGATCGCGGGTTCGATTCCCGTCGGGACCGTTCAAAGAGTAGTCATATTTTTTGAAGGAAAGACTCGTTAGCTCAGTTGGTAGAGCAATTGACTTTTAATCAATGGGTCACTGGTTCGAGCCCAGTACGGGTCATAAAAGCGGGTTTGGCGGAATTGGCAGACGCACCAGATTTAGGATCTGGCGCTTAACGGCGTGGGGGTTCAAGTCCCTTAACCCGCATAAAAGATTAGCCGGCTTAGCTCAGTTGGTAGAGCATCTGATTTGTAATCAGAGGGTCGCGTGTTCAAGTCATGTAGCCGGCATTGAGATTAGTTGCGAACGTAGTTCAGTGGTAGAACATCACCTTGCCAAGGTGGGGGTCGCGGGTTCGAATCCCGTCGTTCGCTTTTGAGGAGCCGGGGTGGCGGAACTGGCAGACGCACAGGACTTAAAATCCTGCGATGGTTTACATCGTACCGGTTCGATTCCGGTCCTCGGCATTAATTTTTTGAAATAGCACCCTTAGCTCAACTGGATAGAGTACCTGACTACGAATCAGGCGGTTAGAGGTTCGACTCCTCTAGGGTGCATCAGTTCGGGAAGTAGCTCAGCTTGGTAGAGTACTTGGTTTGGGACCAAGGTGTCGCAGGTTCGAATCCTGTCTTCCCGATTAGAAGACCTTTGAGAACTGAATAAGACGAACCAAACGTGAGGGTGATATGGAGACATATTACCCGTCAAGAAACGAGAAATAAATCTGTCAGCGACAGAAGGAACGAGTAAGTTCAAACGCAAATTAAAGAGAGTTTGATCCTGGCTCAGGACGAACGCTGGCGGCGTGCCTAATACATGCAAGTAGAACGCTGAGAACTGGTGCTTGCACCGGTTCAAGGAGTTGCGAACGGGTGAGTAACGCGTAGGTAACCTACCTCATAGCGGGGGATAACTATTGGAAACGATAGCTAATACCGCATAAGAGAGACTAACGCATGTTAGTAATTTAAAAGGGGCAATTGCTCCACTATGAGATGGACCTGCGTTGTATTAGCTAGTTGGTGAGGTAAAGGCTCACCAAGGCGACGATACATAGCCGACCTGAGAGGGTGATCGGCCACACTGGGACTGAGACACGGCCCAGACTCCTACGGGAGGCAGCAGTAGGGAATCTTCGGCAATGGGGGCAACCCTGACCGAGCAACGCCGCGTGAGTGAAGAAGGTTTTCGGATCGTAAAGCTCTGTTGTTAGAGAAGAATGATGGTGGGAGTGGAAAATCCACCAAGTGACGGTAACTAACCAGAAAGGGACGGCTAACTACGTGCCAGCAGCCGCGGTAATACGTAGGTCCCGAGCGTTGTCCGGATTTATTGGGCGTAAAGCGAGCGCAGGCGGTTTTTTAAGTCTGAAGTTAAAGGCATTGGCTCAACCAATGTACGCTTTGGAAACTGGAGAACTTGAGTGCAGAAGGGGAGAGTGGAATTCCATGTGTAGCGGTGAAATGCGTAGATATATGGAGGAACACCGGTGGCGAAAGCGGCTCTCTGGTCTGTAACTGACGCTGAGGCTCGAAAGCGTGGGGAGCAAACAGGATTAGATACCCTGGTAGTCCACGCCGTAAACGATGAGTGCTAGGTGTTAGGCCCTTTCCGGGGCTTAGTGCCGGAGCTAACGCATTAAGCACTCCGCCTGGGGAGTACGACCGCAAGGTTGAAACTCAAAGGAATTGACGGGGGCCCGCACAAGCGGTGGAGCATGTGGTTTAATTCGAAGCAACGCGAAGAACCTTACCAGGTCTTGACATCCCGATGCCCGCTCTAGAGATAGAGTTTTACTTCGGTACATCGGTGACAGGTGGTGCATGGTTGTCGTCAGCTCGTGTCGTGAGATGTTGGGTTAAGTCCCGCAACGAGCGCAACCCCTATTGTTAGTTGCCATCATTAAGTTGGGCACTCTAGCGAGACTGCCGGTAATAAACCGGAGGAAGGTGGGGATGACGTCAAATCATCATGCCCCTTATGACCTGGGCTACACACGTGCTACAATGGTTGGTACAACGAGTCGCAAGCCGGTGACGGCAAGCTAATCTCTTAAAGCCAATCTCAGTTCGGATTGTAGGCTGCAACTCGCCTACATGAAGTCGGAATCGCTAGTAATCGCGGATCAGCACGCCGCGGTGAATACGTTCCCGGGCCTTGTACACACCGCCCGTCACACCACGAGAGTTTGTAACACCCGAAGTCGGTGAGGTAACCTATTAGGAGCCAGCCGCCTAAGGTGGGATAGATGATTGGGGTGAAGTCGTAACAAGGTAGCCGTATCGGAAGGTGCGGCTGGATCACCTCCTTTCTAAGGAAATGGAACACGTTTATCGTCTTATTTAGTTTTGAGAGGTCTTGTGGGGCCTTAGCTCAGCTGGGAGAGCGCCTGCTTTGCACGCAGGAGGTCAGCGGTTCGATCCCGCTAGGCTCCATCAGGATACAATCCTACTAAACTTAATACAAGTGAAGTTGAACACGCAACTCACTTCCTAGGAAAATGGACAATCTTCCCTTGTGTGCAAGGCCCACATGGTCAGATTCCTAATTTTCTACAGAAGTTTCGCTAAAGCGAGCGTTGCTTAGTATCCTATATAATAGTCCATTGAAAATTGAATATCTATATCAAATTCCACGATCTAGAAATAGATTGTAGAAAAGTAACAAGAAAATAAACCGAAAACGCTGTGACTATTTAATAAGTTTTCTAGTTTAAAAAAACTAGGTTAATAAGGTTAAGTTAATAAGGGCGCACGGTGGATGCCTTGGCACTAGAAGCCGAAGAAGGACGTGACAAACGACGAAATGCTTTGGGGAGCTGTAAGTAAGCGCTGATCCAGAGATGTCCGAATGGGGGAACCCACTAACTAATGGTTAGTATCCATAACTGTTAAGGTTATGAGAAGGAAGACGCAGTGAACTGAAACATCTAAGTAGCTGCAGGAAGAGAAAGCAAACGCGATTGCCTTAGTAGCGGCGAGCGAAACGGCAGGAGGGCAAACCGAAGTGTTTACACTTCGGGGTTGTAGGACTGCGACGTGGGACTTTAAAAGGATAGAAGAATTACCTGGGAAGGTAAGCCAAAGAGAGTAAAAGCCTCGTATTTAAAATTCTTTTGAGCCCTAGCAGTATCCTGAGTACGGCGAGACACGTGAAATCTCGTTGGAATCTGGGAGGACCATCTCCCAACCCTAAATACTCTCTAGTGACCGATAGTGAACCAGTACCGTGAGGGAAAGGTGAAAAGCACCCCGGGAGGGGAGTGAAATAGAACCTGAAACCGTGTGCCTACAACAAGTTCGAGCCCGTTAATGGGTGAGAGCGTGCCTTTTGTAGAATGAACCGGCGAGTTACGATATGATGCGAGGTTAAGTTGAAGAGACGGAGCCGTAGGGAAACCGAGTCTTAATAGGGCGATTTAGTATCATGTTGTAGACCCGAAACCATGTGACCTACCCATGAGCAGGTTGAAGGTGAGGTAAAACTCACTGGAGGACCGAACCAGGGCACGTTGAAAAGTGCTTGGATGACTTGTGGGTAGCGGAGAAATTCCAAACGAACTTGGAGATAGCTGGTTCTCTCCGAAATAGCTTTAGGGCTAGCGTCGATGTTAAGTCTCTTGGAGGTAGAGCACTGTTTGGGTGAGGGGTCCATCTCGGATTACCAATCTCAGATAAACTCCGAATGCCAACGAGATATCATCGGCAGTCAGACTGCGAGTGCTAAGATCCGTAGTCGAAAGGGAAACAGCCCAGACCACCAGCTAAGGTCCCAAAATAACTGTTAAGTGGAAAAGGATGTGGGGTTGCACAGACAACTAGGATGTTAGCTTAGAAGCAGCTATTCATTCAAAGAGTGCGTAATAGCTCACTAGTCGAGTGACCCTGCGCCGAAAATGTACCGGGGCTAAAACAGTTTACCGAAGCTGTGGATGACACAAAAGTGTCATGGTAGGAGAGCGTTCTATGTGTGAAGAAGGTGTACCGTGAGGAGCGCTGGAACGCATAGAAGTGAGAATGCCGGTATGAGTAGCGAAAGACAGGTGAGAATCCTGTCCACCGTAAGACTAAGGTTTCCAGGGGAAGGCTCGTCCGCCCTGGGTTAGTCGGGACCTAAGGAGAGACCGAAAGGTGTATCCGATGGCCAACAGGTTGATATTCCTGTACTAGAGTATATAGTGATGGAGGGACGCAGTAGGCTAACTAAACCGGACGATTGGAAGAGTCCGGCTAAGCAGTGAGGTGTAAGATGAGTCAAATGCTTATCTTTATAACATTGAGCTGTGATGGGGAGCGAATTTTAGTAGCGAAGTTAGTGATGTCACACTGCCAAGAAAAGCTTCTAGCGTTTAATGATACTCTACCCGTACCGCAAACCGACACAGGTAGTCGAGGCGAGTAGCCTCAGGTGATCGAGAGAACTCTCGTTAAGGAACTCGGCAAAATGACCCCGTAACTTCGGGAGAAGGGGTGCTGACTTAGGTCAGCCGCAGTGAATAGGCCCAAGCAACTGTTTATCAAAAACACAGCTCTCTGCTAAATCGTAAGATGATGTATAGGGGGTGACGCCTGCCCGGTGCTGGAAGGTTAAGAGGAGGGTTTAGCGCAAGCGAAGATCTGAATTGAAGCCCCAGTAAACGGCGGCCGTAACTATAACGGTCCTAAGGTAGCGAAATTCCTTGTCGGGTAAGTTCCGACCCGCACGAAAGGCGTAATGATTTGGGCACTGTCTCAACGAGAGACTCGGTGAAATTTTAGTACCTGTGAAGATGCAGGTTACCCGCGACAGGACGGAAAGACCCCATGGAGCTTTACTGCAGTTTGATATTGAGTATCTGTACCACATGTACAGGATAGGTAGGAGCCATTGACTTCGGGACGCCAGTTTCGAATGAGGCGTTGTTGGGATACTACCCTTGTGTTATGGCTACTCTAACCCAGATAGGTTATCCCTATCGGAGACAGTGTCTGACGGGCAGTTTGACTGGGGCGGTCGCCTCCTAAAGAGTAACGGAGGCGCCCAAAGGTTCCCTCAGATTGGTTGGAAATCAATCGCAGAGTGTAAAGGTATAAGGGAGCTTGACTGCGAGAGCTACAACTCGAGCAGGGACGAAAGTCGGGCTTAGTGATCCGGTGGTACCGAATGGAAGGGCCATCGCTCAACGGATAAAAGCTACCCTGGGGATAACAGGCTTATCTCCCCCAAGAGTTCACATCGACGGGGAGGTTTGGCACCTCGATGTCGGCTCGTCGCATCCTGGGGCTGTAGTCGGTCCCAAGGGTTGGGCTGTTCGCCCATTAAAGCGGCACGCGAGCTGGGTTCAGAACGTCGTGAGACAGTTCGGTCCCTATCCGTCGCGGGCGTAGGAAATTTGAGAGGATCTGCTCCTAGTACGAGAGGACCAGAGTGGACTTACCGCTGGTGTACCAGTTGTCTTGCCAAAGGCATCGCTGGGTAGCTATGTAGGGAAGGGATAAGCGCTGAAAGCATCTAAGTGCGAAGCCCCCCTCAAGATGAGATTTCCCATGATTTTATATCAGTAAGAGCCCTGAGAGATGATCAGGTAGATAGGTTAGGAGTGTAAGTGTAGCGATACATGTAGCGGACTAATACTAATAGCTCGAGGACTTATCCAAAAAGAAATATTGACAACGTTACGGATTCTTGTTAGACTATAGATATTCAATTTTGAGTGGGTTATGAAAATAGCACATTTACAAGTTAAGTGACGATAGCCTAGGAGATACACCTGTACCCATGCCGAACACAGCAGTTAAGCCCTAGAACGCCTGATGTAGTTGGGGGTTGCCCCCTGTGAGATAAGGTAGTCGCTTAGCTTAATGACACACTCAATGGGAGTTTAGCTCAGCTGGGAGAGCATCTGCCTTACAAGCAGAGGGTCAGCGGTTCGATCCCGTTAACTCCCATAGTATTGGAAAATACAGGTCCCGTAGTGTAGCGGTTATCACGTCGCCCTGTCACGGCGAAGATCGCGGGTTCGATTCCCGTCGGGACCGTTCAAAGAGTAGTCATATTTTTTGAAGGAAAGACTCGTTAGCTCAGTTGGTAGAGCAATTGACTTTTAATCAATGGGTCACTGGTTCGAGCCCAGTACGGGTCATAAAAGCGGGTTTGGCGGAATTGGCAGACGCACCAGATTTAGGATCTGGCGCTTAACGGCGTGGGGGTTCAAGTCCCTTAACCCGCATAAAAGATTAGCCGGCTTAGCTCAGTTGGTAGAGCATCTGATTTGTAATCAGAGGGTCGCGTGTTCAAGTCATGTAGCCGGCATTGAGATTAGTTGCGAACGTAGTTCAGTGGTAGAACATCACCTTGCCAAGGTGGGGGTCGCGGGTTCGAATCCCGTCGTTCGCTTTTGAGGAGCCGGGGTGGCGGAACTGGCAGACGCACAGGACTTAAAATCCTGCGATGGTTTACATCGTACCGGTTCGATTCCGGTCCTCGGCATTAATTTTTTGAAATAGCACCCTTAGCTCAACTGGATAGAGTACCTGACTACGAATCAGGCGGTTAGAGGTTCGACTCCTCTAGGGTGCATCAGTTCGGGAAGTAGCTCAGCTTGGTAGAGTACTTGGTTTGGGACCAAGGTGTCGCAGGTTCGAATCCTGTCTTCCCGATTAATGGCGGTGTAGCTCAGCTGGCTAGAGCGTCCGGTTCATACCCGGGAGGTCGGGGGTTCGATCCCCTTCGCCGCTATTATTTTTATGGATGACTTGGGACCTTTAGCTCAACTGGTTAGAGCACTCGGCTCATAACCGAGCGGTCGTAGGTTCGAGTCCTACAAGGTCCATATCATAGATAATCATTATTTTGGAGGATTACCCAAGTCCGGCTGAAGGGAACGGTCTTGAAAACCGTCAGGCGTGTAAAAGCGTGCGTGGGTTCGAATCCCACATCCTCCTTTTAACTATCGCGGGATGGAGCAGTTAGGTAGCTCGTCGGGCTCATAACCCGAAGGTCGTAGGTTCAAATCCTGCTCCCGCAATACATAAGTATGTAGTTGTTGGCTCGGTAGCTCAGTTGGTAGAGCAATGGATTGAAGCTCCATGTGTCGGCGGTTCGATTCCGTCTCGCGCCATGTTATCATATTGCGGGTGTAGTTTAGTGGTAAAACTACAGCCTTCCAAGCTGTTGTCGCGAGTTCGATTCTCGTCACCCGCTTTATAGTTTTCCCAAGCTATATCAATAAAAGCTTGGGCGCGTAGCTCAGGTGGTTAGAGCGCACGCCTGATAAGCGTGAGGTCGGTGGTTCGAGTCCACTCGTGCCCATATATATTTGGAGAATTACTCAAGAGGCTGAAGAGGACGGTTTGCTAAATCGTTAGGTCGGGTAACTGGCGCAAGGGTTCGAATCCCTTATTCTCCGTTTTGTAAACATATTAATGGATGAATTGTAAATAAAGGGGAAAGAAGACGGTTATCGTCTTTTTTTGTAATCTTCAAAACCAACTAAATAGAATATTTAAATTGTTCATTATTTCGATAACTAAAATGATAGGCTCTTTGACTACTGTAGAGGAGTAAAACATTTAACTTCATGGCTTTGATAAGGTTGTTGACTGTTTCTAATTTGGCCTTAGAGTAGTTGAGTTTAAGTATATTGCTAATCTTGTTCTTTTCTTTTAGAAAAATTTTAAAAATTGTCTGAAAAATGGGAAGAGCAAGAGTTGATAGAGTTAGGAATAATTATTGAAATTCAGAGATCTTGTGAGTAAGAGCTTTTCTTTTCTAGATGTTAGTTATGGGCGTACGAAAAATTGGGCAATAAAGCTATTATTGATGAGCTTCCATGAATCATGCTGTATGAGTTTTCAGTAAAGTTTGAGAGTTCTATACGCGATAGGTTTTATAGCAGAAGTATTTATGATTCGGATACGAAAGCGAGTTATAGCTTGTCTAAGACGTTGGGGGATATGAAAACAATCGAGGATAATTTTAGCCTGTAGAAAAAGCATAGTAATCTCATAGTAGTGGGCACTGAGTATGCCTATGGTAATAACTTTGACATGCCTTCTAACCTGTCTGGTATAATGAAAGAGATGATTATGAATGTTTTTTGCGTCCCCAGCATTTACATAATTTAAAACCGTGATGCTAAGGTTTTAGATTCCTAATGAAATTATACTATAATCGGATTATTCTATATGAGTCTTTCTGAAATGATAGTTTGGTCGCTTTTCATTATAGATCGTCATATGGAACTTTTTATATATGTTTAAAAAGACTCTATAATCTTTGAGGTGGATTTACCTACTACAGAAAGTATAGAATTAAAAGTTGTGAAAGTTTGCGAGTCTTTATGAATTGTGATTGAGTGATGGAATACTAAGATTTATAGATGACCAGTTTTCGATAGTTAGCTTATAAAAAAACAAGGTCTGACTATACTTATATTAATAATGATAAGGTCAAAAAAGATGTCTAATATTCTAATTGGAAAATGGAAAGGCATAAACTGATAATAGAAAATGTCACTATTGTGGATAATATTTTAGGCGAAAAGAAGTTATTAACCTGTGGATAAGTAACTAAAAATTCATTCTAAGAAGGATAAGGTGTCTGAGTGAAGATAAACAATTTTGTATTACTTATAGCGTTATTAAGATATAATATTCAAACTTTTTGTGTAATTTTATACAATTTTATGTATTTAAATTGATTTTACTGTATTCTATTTTAAATGAAAGATATATCTTTTTGGCTGCTTTACTTTTATAAGATAATCCCTAAAATATTTTTATTGTTTATTACATATAACTGTAACAATTGCGTAATATTAAATACTTTTTTTTTTGGTAAAATATAAGATGTCTTATCGAAAAGGAGTAGTTTTTTTATTATGAAAAAAAGAATTTTATCAGCAGTTCTTGTAAGTGGTGTTACCCTCGGAGCAGCTACAACTGTAGGAGCGGAGGATTTAAGTACTAAGATTGCTAAGCAAGATTCTATTATCTCAAATCTGACTACAGAGCAAAAAGCTGCACAGAATCAAGTTTCAGCGTTACAGGCTCAAGTAAGTTCACTACAATCTGAACAAGATAAACTGACCGCAAGAAATACAGAACTTGAGGCGCTTTCAAAGCGATTTGAGCAAGAAATTAAGGCTCTAACAAGTCAAATTGTTGCTCGTAATGAAAAATTAAAAAATCAAGCTCGTAGTGCTTATAAAAACAATGAAACTTCTGGTTATATTAATGCACTTTTGAATTCTAAATCAATTTCTGATGTTGTAAACCGTTTAGTAGCAATTAATAGAGCTGTCTCTGCTAACGCTAAATTGTTAGAACAACAAAAAGCTGATAAAGTTTCCCTTGAAGAAAAGCAAGCTGCTAACCAAACAGCTATTAATACCATTGCCGCTAATATGGCAATGGCTGAAGAAAACCAAAATACATTACGTACTCAACAAGCTAATTTGGTAGCTGCAACTGCAAATTTAGCTCTCCAATTAGCATCTGCTACTGAAGATAAAGCTAATTTGGTAGCTCAAAAAGAAGCTGCAGAAAAAGCTGCTGCTGAAGCCTTAGCACAAGAACAGGCTGCTAAAGTTAAGGCACAAGAACAGGCTGCACAACAAGCAGCATCTGTTGAAGCAGCAAAATCTGCTATTACTCCAGCACCACAAGCTACTCCGGCAGCGCAAAGTAGTAATGCTATTGAACCAGCTGCACTCACGGCTCCGGCAGCTCCTTCTGCAGGACCACAAACATCATATGATTCTTCTAATACTTATCCAGTTGGACAATGCACATGGGGAGCTAAATCTTTAGCTCCTTGGGCAGGAAATAATTGGGGAAATGGTGGTCAATGGGCTTATAGTGCTCAAGCAGCTGGTTATCGTACTGGTTCAACGCCGATGGTAGGTGCGATTGCCGTTTGGAACGATGGTGGTTATGGACATGTCGCCGTTGTAGTTGAGGTTCAAAGTGCCTCAAGTATTCGTGTGATGGAGTCTAACTACAGTGGTAGACAGTACATTGCTGACCACCGTGGCTGGTTTAATCCAACAGGTGTTACATTTATTTATCCACACTAACATATTATTTAGGTTAGAACAGTTGTTCTAACCTTTTTGATTACTCCTATTGTGGAATAGTTCTGAGAGTATTGACGATATAGTTAATTTATAAGAGAGTTGTTTGGCCAATCGCTTATGTATAATATAAGAGAAGTATATAAAGTCGATAAAAGGTATATTTAATACATTCTTTAACGGTTTTTCAATTTCATTTGATAATTCACTTGAAAAGCGTTAAAATGGTATAGGATTAAAACTTTGGAGGAAAAAATGTCTTATTCTGATTTAAAATTGTTTGCTTTATCGTCAAACAAGGAATTAGCAGAAAAAGTTGCGTCTGCAATGGGTATTCAACTTGGAAAGTCTACGGTTCGCCAGTTTTCAGATGGTGAAATCCAAGTAAATATTGAAGAATCAATTCGTGGTCATCATGTCTTTATTTTGCAATCAACTAGCTCACCTGTCAATGATAATTTAATGGAAATTTTGATTATGGTCGATGCTTTAAAGCGTGCTAGTGCTGAAAAAATTTCAGTTGTGATGCCTTACTACGGCTATGCACGCCAAGACCGTAAAGCGCGTTCTCGTGAACCTATTACTTCAAAATTAGTTGCTAATATGTTAGAAGTTGCTGGTGTAGATCGCTTATTAACGGTTGATTTACATGCTGCTCAAATTCAAGGGTTCTTTGATATTCCAGTTGATCACTTGATGGGTGCACCTTTAATTGCAGACTATTTTGATCGTCATGGTTTAGTGGGTGAAGATGTTGTCGTTGTTAGTCCTGACCATGGTGGTGTGACTCGTGCGCGTAAATTAGCACAATTCCTCCAAACACCAATTGCAATTATCGATAAGCGTCGTAGTGTGGATAAGATGAACACCAGTGAAGTGATGAATATTATCGGAAATGTTTCGGGGAAGAAATGTATCTTGATTGACGATATGATTGATACCGCAGGGACTATTTGCCATGCAGCAGATGCGCTTGCTGAAGCGGGGGCAACAGCTGTGTATGCGTCATGTACGCATCCCGTTCTTTCTGGACCAGCACTTGATAATATTCAACGTTCGGCTATCGAAAAACTAATTGTTCTTGATACTATTTATCTGCCAAAAGAACGCCTTATTGATAAAATTGAACAAATTTCAATTGCTGATTTGGTTGCAGAAGCGATTATTCGTATTCATGAAAAACGTCCGTTGTCACCTTTATTTGAGATGGGCAATTAAACTTAACGAAGCCTGAGATAATAGATCTCGGGCTTTTTGACTTGAATAAAATGTAAGGGTAATGTGGTATTAATTATTGTGGGATGAACTATGCAATTCTAAAGGATTTTGGGTATAATAAGAAAGATAACAACAGTTTATTGTAAACTAAGATAAAAGGTAAGAGAAAAATACGACGAGGTAATATGCAACTAACAGAATCACTAGGCATCGTTCTTTTTAATAGGAATTATCGAGAAGATGATAAATTAGTCAAAATATTTACTGAAGTAGCAGGTAAGCAGATGTTTTTCGTGAAACATATTAGTCGTTCCAAAATGTCCTCAATCATTCAACCACTAACGATTGCTGATTTTATTTTCAAGTTAAATGATACAGGCTTGTCTTATGTTGTTGACTATAGTAACGTTAACACTTATCGGTATATTAATAATGATATTTTTCGATTAGCCTATGCTAGTTATGTCTTAGCATTAGCTGATGCTGCGATTGCAGATAATGAATCAGATTCGCATTTGTTTACGTTTTTGAAAAAAACACTTGATTTGATGGAAGAGGGCCTAGATTATGAAATTTTGACAAATATTTTTGAAATTCAGATATTAGATCGTTTTGGTATTAGTCTAAACTTTCATGAGTGTGCCATTTGTCATCGCACTGATTTACCGCTTGATTTTTCCCATCGTTTTTCAGCTGTACTTTGTTCTGAACATTATTACAAAGACAACCGACGTAATCATTTAGATCCAAATGTTATCTACTTGTTGAGTCGATTTCAAAAAATCACATTTGATGATTTGAGAACTATTTCATTGAATAAAGACATCAAAAAGAAGCTTCGTCAGTTCATTGATGAGTTGTATCACGACTATGTAGGAATCAAATTAAAAAGTAAAACATTCATTGATAATTTAGTTAAGTGGGGAGATATTATGAAATGATAGGGTCTCTTTCGTTTATGGGAATTGGTTTCAGAATATGCTATAATAAAAATATTATTAATAGATTGTGTAAGAACACAAGATATAATTAAAGGAGTGGAAATGAAGAGAATTGCAATAGATGCTATGGGTGGAGATAACGCTCCTAAAGCTATTGTTGAGGGTGTTAATCAAGCAATAGAAGCATTTTCAGATATCGAAATTCAACTTTACGGTGATCAGACAAAGATTAACTCCTATCTTATTCAATCAGATCGTGTTGCTATTATTCATACAGATGAAAAAATTATGTCAGATGATGAACCTGCAAAAGCTGTTCGCCGTAAAAAGAAGGCTTCAATGGTTTTAGCAGCTAAGGCAGTGAAAGAAGGAAAAGCAGATGCCATTATTTCAGCAGGGAATACAGGTGCTCTTTTAGCTGTAGGTTTGTTTGTTGTGGGGCGTATCAAGGGAGTTGATCGTCCAGGATTATTATCAACTATTCCCACAGTAACCGGATTAGGATTTGATATGTTGGATCTTGGAGCTAATGCTGAAAATACGGCAAAACATTTACATCAATATGCTATTTTAGGCTCTTTCTATGCTAAGAATGTACGTGGGATTGCTAATCCACGTGTTGGTCTATTAAACAATGGTACAGAAGAAACAAAAGGAGATCCCCTTCGTAAGGCCACTTATGAACTTTTAACAGCAGATAATACAATATCTTTTGTTGGTAATGTCGAGGCGCGAGAACTTATGTCAGGTGTTGCAGATGTTATTGTATCAGATGGTTTCACGGGAAACGCAGTGTTGAAATCAATAGAAGGAACAGCTATTAGCATTATGGGGCAACTGAAACAGATAATTAATAGCGGCGGTATTAAGACTAAAATTGGAGCTAGTCTACTTAAAAGTAGTCTTTACGAGATGAAGAAGACTCTTGACTACTCTAGTGCTGGAGGTGCAGTTTTATTTGGTTTAAAGGCACCTGTTGTAAAGTCTCATGGTTCTAGTGATGTAAAAGCTATTTTTTCAACGATAAAACAAGTACGTACGATGCTAGACACTAACGTGGTCGGACAATTAGTAGAAGAATTTGCTAAGGAGACTCAAGTAAATGACTAGACAGGAGATTTTTGAAAGGCTGATTAACTTAATTCAGAAGCAAAGAAGCTATTTGAGTGTAGCTATTACAGAACAAACACATTTAAAAAATGATTTAGCGGTTGACTCTATTGAACTAGTTGAATTTATTATTAATGTTGAAGATGAATTTCATATTGCTATTCCTGATGAAGATGTTGAGGATATGGTATTTATGAGAGACATTTTAGATTATTTAGTTCAGCGTTTGACTTAGTTAGAATAATAAAAAGAGCGTAAGCTCTTTTTATTATTCTTTAAAAACGAACCTTTTTTTAAAAAAACTTATAAACGTAAATAATATCTTGAATATTTTTATAGAGTATGTTACTCTTAAATGAAAACAGAAAGAAAGGCGAATAATCAAGTGACTAACCAGCTTATTTATAAAGGAAAAGCGAAAGATATTTATAGTACAAAAGATGAAAATGTGATTAGAACGGTCTATAAAGACCAAGCTACTATGTTGAATGGAGCTCGTAAGGAGACTATTGATGGCAAGGGAGCACTAAATAATCAGATTTCATCTCTTATTTTTGAGAAATTAAATAAGGCTGGTGTGGTGACACATTATATTGAGCAAATTTCAAAAAACGAACAATTGAATAAAAAAGTTGATATTATTCCACTTGAGGTGGTGTTACGGAATGTGACAGCAGGCTCATTTTCAAAACGTTTTGGAGTGGAAGAAGGACATGTTCTTGAAACGCCAATTGTGGAATTTTACTACAAAAATGATGATCTGGATGATCCTTTTATCAATGATGAGCATGTGAAGTTTTTGGGTATTGTTAATGATGAGGAGATTGCTTATCTGAAAGGAGAGACTCGCCGTATTAATGAACTCTTGAAAGGTTGGTTTGCTCAGATTGGGCTTAACTTGATTGACTTCAAGTTGGAGTTCGGATTTGATCAAGAAGGTACAATTATCTTAGCAGATGAATTTTCGCCTGATAACTGTCGCCTATGGGATAAGAATGGTAACCATATGGACAAGGATGTTTTTAGAAGAGACCTTGGCAACCTGACGGATGTCTATCAAGTTGTACTTGAGAAGTTGATAGCATTGTAACTAGAAGAGGAAGGAATTGAATCCGTTCGGGAAACTCCGAAAAAAAGATGGAACTTACTGAAATCTCAATTTCAGATGTCCTCCTATTTTCCAGTCGCTCCCTTGTCGGACTTGGTATCTTATATGAATAAACGTATTTTTGTTGAGAAAAAGGCTGACTTTGGTATTAAATCGGCTAGTCTTGTGAAAGAGTTGACGCATAATCTACAACTGACCTCTTTGAAGGCTTTGCGTATTGTGCAGGTCTATGATGTCTTCAATTTGGCTGAGGATTTGCTGGCGCGTGCTGAGAAGCATATTTTCTCTGAGCAGGTGACAGACTGTCTTTTGACGGAAACTGAAATCACTGCGGAGCTTGATAAGGTTGCCTTCTTTGCCATTGAGGCGCTTCCTGGTCAATTTGACCAACGTGCTGCTAGTTCGCAAGAAGCTTTGCTATTATTTGGAAGTGACAGTCAGGTTAAGGTCAATACAGCCCAGCTATACTTGGTCAATAAGGATATTACAGAAGCAGAGCTTGAAGCCGTTAAGAACTATCTTTTGAACCCTGTTGATTCGCGTTTCAAGGACATTACTTTGCCGCTTGAAGAGCAGGCTTTCTCTGTATCTGATAAGACGATCCCTAATCTTGATTTCTTTGAAACTTATCAAGCTGACGATTTTGCGACTTATAAGGCAGAGCAGGGCTTGGCTATGGAGGTCGATGACCTTCTCTTCATCCAAAATTATTTCAAATCAATCGGATGTGTGCCAACTGAGACTGAGTTGAAAGTTTTGGATACTTACTGGTCAGACCACTGCCGTCACACAACCTTTGAAACTGAATTGAAGAACATTGATTTTTCAGCTTCTAAATTCCAAAAACAATTGCAGACAACTTATGACAAATATATCGCCATGCGTGATGAGCTTGGTCGTTCTGAAAAGCCACAAACACTTATGGATATGGCGACTATTTTTGGTCGTTATGAGCGTGCCAACGGTCGTCTGGACGATATGGAAGTCTCAGATGAAATCAATGCCTGCTCAGTTGAGATTGAAGTAGATGTTGATGGTGTGAAAGAGCCTTGGCTCCTCATGTTTAAGAACGAGACTCACAATCACCCAACAGAAATTGAGCCATTCGGTGGAGCGGCGACTTGTATCGGTGGTGCTATTCGTGACCCATTGTCAGGACGTTCATACGTTTATCAGGCTATGCGTATTTCAGGCGCAGGCGATATCACGACTCCGATTGCGGAAACACGTGCTGGTAAATTGCCACAACAAGTTATTTCTAAAACTGCGGCGCACGGCTATTCTTCATATGGTAACCAAATTGGGCTTGCGACAACTTATGTGCGCGAGTACTTCCACCCTGGCTTCGTAGCCAAACGTATGGAGCTTGGAGCTGTGGTTGGTGCTGCACCTAAGGAAAATGTGGTTCGTGAAAAACCAGAAGCAGGCGATGTGGTCATCTTGCTCGGTGGTAAAACAGGTCGTGATGGTGTCGGTGGTGCGACAGGTTCATCTAAGGTTCAAACGGTTGAATCTGTGGAAACAGCTGGCGCAGAGGTACAAAAAGGGAATGCCATTGAAGAACGTAAGATTCAACGTCTTTTCCGTGATGGCAATGTCACTCGTCTTATTAAGAAATCAAATGACTTCGGTGCAGGTGGTGTCTGTGTTGCCATCGGTGAATTGGCTGACGGTCTTGAAATCGATTTGGACAAGGTGCCTCTTAAATACCAAGGTCTTAATGGTACTGAAATTGCAATCTCAGAATCTCAAGAGCGTATGTCAGTCGTTGTTCGTCCAAATGATGTGGATGCCTTCATCGCAGCCTGCAACAAGGAAAATATCGATGCAGTCGTTGTTGCGACCGTTACTGAAAAACCAAATCTTGTCATGACTTGGAATGGCGAAATCATCGTTGATTTGGAACGCCGTTTCCTTGATACCAATGGTGTCCGTGTCGTTGTTGATGCTAAAGTCGTTGACAAGGACTTGACAGTTCCAGAAGCACGCACAACATCAGCAGAGACACTTGAAGCAGATACGCTTAAGGTCTTGTCTGACCTCAACCACGCTAGTCAAAAAGGTCTTCAAACTATCTTTGACTCATCTGTTGGTCGTTCAACCGTTAACCACCCAATCGGTGGTCGTTACCAAATCACACCGACAGAAAGTTCTGTTCAAAAATTGCCAGTTCAACATGGTGTGACAACAACTGCATCTGTTATGGCTCAAGGTTACAATCCTTATATTGCAGAGTGGTCACCTTATCACGGTGCTGCCTATGCTGTCATTGAAGCGACAGCTCGCTTGGTAGCAACGGGTGCTGACTGGTCTCGTGCACGTTTCTCTTACCAAGAGTACTTTGAGCGTATGGATAAACAGGCAGAGCGTTTTGGTCAGCCAGTATCAGCTCTTCTTGGTTCTATTGAGGCTCAGATTCAACTTGGTTTGCCATCAATCGGCGGTAAGGACTCTATGTCTGGTACTTTCGAAGACTTGACAGTACCACCAACCTTGGTAGCTTTCGGCGTGACAACAGCGGACAGCCGCAAGGTTCTCTCTCCTGAGTTTAAAGCGGCTGGCGAAAACATTTACTATATCCCAGGTCAAGCTATTTCAGAAGATATTGATTTTGACCTTATCAAGGATAACTTTAGCCAGTTTGAAGCTATTCAAGCTCAACATAAGATTACAGCTGCCTCAGCCGCTAAATACGGTGGTGTCCTAGAAAGTCTTGCTCTCATGACTTTTGGTAACCGTATCGGTGCTTCTGTTGAAATTGCAGAGCTTGACAGCAGCTTGACAGCTCAACTCGGAGGTTTTGTCTTTACATCAGCTGAGGAAATTGCTGACGCGGTGAAAATCGGTCAAACTCAGGCAGACTTTACAGTCACTGTCAATGGAAATGACCTTGCTGGCGCTAGCCTTCTAGCAGCCTTCGAAGGCAAATTGGAAGAGGTTTACCCAACAGAATTTGAGCAGACAGATGTTCTTGAAGAAGTTCCTGCTGTGGTATCAGATACTGTTATCAAGGCTAAGGAAACAATTGAAAAACCAGTGGTTTACATTCCAGTCTTCCCTGGTACCAACTCAGAATACGATTCAGCTAAGGCCTTTGAACAGGTTGGAGCTAGTGTCAACTTGGTACCATTTGTAACCTTGAATGAGGTTGCTATTGCTGAGTCAGTTGACACTATGGTTGCTAATATTGCTAAGGCAAATATCATCTTCTTTGCTGGAGGTTTCTCAGCAGCGGATGAACCAGATGGGTCTGCTAAGTTTATCGTCAATATCTTGCTTAACGAGAAGGTCCGCGCAGCTATTGACAGCTTCATCGAAAAAGGTGGCCTTATCATCGGTATCTGTAATGGTTTCCAAGCCCTTGTTAAATCAGGTCTTCTTCCATACGGAAACTTCGAGGAAGCTGGTGAGACAAGTCCAACTCTCTTCTATAATGATGCTAATCAGCATGTTGCCAAGATGGTTGAGACTCGTATCGCAAATACCAACTCACCTTGGTTGGCAGGAGTTGAGGTCGGCGATATTCATGCCATTCCAGTTTCACATGGTGAAGGTAAACTTGTTGTCAGCGCTTCTGAATTTGCAGAGCTAAGAGACAATGGTCAAATCTGGAGCCAATATGTGGACTTTGACGGACAACCATCTATGGATTCTAAATACAATCCAAACGGCTCTGTCAATGCCATCGAAGGGATTACCAGCAAGAATGGTCAAATCATCGGTAAGATGGGACACTCAGAACGCTGGGAAGACGGACTCTTCCAAAATATCCCTGGTAACAAAGACCAAATCCTCTTTGCAAGTGCTGTAAAATACTTTACAGGGAAGTAAAAAGGTTCAGTGAACCTTTTTAGCCCTCGCCTTGAATTAGTGAAGGGCGAGGTTAGAAAGAATCTCGCTTAATTTTTGAGAAATAGTAAACACGGGCGATAAGTTGTGCGAAAAACTTTCTATTTTCGCTTTACTTGACAGCCTTTGTATCGAGGTAAAAATGACATACGAAGTAAAATCTCTAAATGAAGAATGTGGAGTCTTTGGTATCTGGGGACATCCTCAGGCAGCTCAAGTCACTTACTTTGGGCTTCATAGCCTTCAACATCGCGGTCAAGAAGGAGCTGGTATTGTTTCAAATGACAATGGGAAACTCTATGGTTATCGAAATGTTGGGCTCCTTTCTGAAGTTTTTAAGAATCAATCTGAATTAGATAATTTAACTGGGAATGCGGCTATTGGACATGTTCGGTATGCTACTGCAGGTTCTGCAGATATTCGCAATATTCAGCCTTTTCTTTATAAATTTCATGACGGGCAATTTGCTTTATGCCATAATGGTAATTTGACAAATGCTATTTCCTTAAGGAAAGAATTAGAAAAGCAAGGTGCAATTTTCAATGCCTCCTCAGATACTGAAATTTTGATGCACTTGATTCGTCGAAGCCATAACTCAAGTTTCATGGGAAAGGTAAAAGAAGCTCTAAATACAGTAAAGGGTGGCTTTGCCTATCTACTGATGACAGAAAATAAACTCATTGCTGCTCTTGACCCTAATGCCTTTCGTCCTTTGTCAATTGGACAAATGCAAAATGGTGCCTGGGTTATTTCCAGTGAGACCTGTGCTTTTGAGGTGGTAGGCGCAAAATGGGTTAGAGATGTTGAACCTGGCGAAGTTATTCTTATAGACGATCGTGGTATTCAATGTGATCGTTATACTGATGAAACGCAACTGGCAATTTGTTCGATGGAATATGTCTATTTTGCAAGGCCGGATTCAACTATACATGGTGTTAATGTTCATACGGCTCGAAAAAATATGGGAAAGCGTCTTGCACAAGAATTTAAACAGGATGCTGATATTGTAATTGGTGTCCCAAATTCGTCCTTATCGGCTGCTATGGGCTTTGCTGAAGAATCCGGATTACCAAATGAGATGGGTCTTGTAAAAAATCAGTATACGCAGCGAACCTTTATTCAACCGACACAAGAATTAAGGGAACAAGGTGTTCGAATGAAACTATCAGCGGTATCCGGTGTTGTCAAAGGAAAGCGCGTTGTTATGATTGATGACTCAATTGTAAGAGGAACGACTTCTAGAAGGATTGTCGGATTATTAAGAGAAGCAGGAGCTAGTGAAGTACATGTTGCTATAGCTAGTCCAGAATTAAAGTATCCTTGTTTTTATGGTATTGATATTCAGACTCGTCGTGAGTTGATTTCAGCCAATCACTCTGTTGATGAAGTGTGTGATATTATTGGCGCAGATAGTCTGACCTATCTCTCACTGGATGGGTTGATTGAATCAATTGGACTCGAAACAAAAGCACCAAATGGTGGTTTATGCGTAGCTTACTTTGATGGGCATTATCCAACACCGCTTTATGATTATGAAGAAGAATACCTCAGAAGTTTAGAAGAGAAAACAAGTTTTTATATTCAAAAAGTGAAATAAGCTCTGCTAATTATATAAGGAGAAAACATGTCTGAAAAAAATGCTTATGCAAAATCTGGTGTTGATGTTGAAGCTGGTTATGAAGTGGTTGAAAGAATAAAAAAACACGTTGCTCGTACAGAACGTGCGGGAGTCATGGGAGCTCTAGGTGGCTTTGGTGGGATGTTTGACTTGAGTAAAACAGGAGTTAAAGAGCCTGTCTTGGTTTCAGGGACTGACGGTGTCGGAACAAAACTTATGCTTGCTATCAAGTACGACAAGCACGACACAATCGGTCAAGACTGTGTTGCCATGTGTGTCAATGATATTATTGCAGCAGGTGCTGAGCCATTATATTTTTTAGATTATATTGCGACAGGAAAAAATAACCCAGTCAAACTTGAAGAAGTTGTTTCTGGTGTTGCAGAAGGTTGTGTTCAAGCAGGAGCAGCACTCATTGGAGGTGAGACCGCTGAAATGCCTGGAATGTATGGTCAAGATGATTATGACCTTGCAGGCTTTGCTGTTGGTGTGGCTGAAAAATCTCAAATCATCGACGGTTCAAAAGTAAAAGAAGGCGATATTCTTTTGGGACTTGCTTCAAGTGGTATCCATTCAAACGGTTATTCTTTGGTACGTCGTGTCTTTGCTGACTATACTGGTAAAGAGCTGCTTCCAGAGCTTGAAGGCAAACAACTTAAGGATGTCCTCCTTGAGCCAACTCGTATCTATGTTAAAGCAGCTCTGCCATTAATCAAGGAAGAACTAGTCAAAGGTATCGGCCACATCACGGGTGGTGGCTTTATCGAGAATATTCCTCGTATGTTTGCGGATGATTTGGCTGCGGAAATCGATGAGGACAAGGTGCCAGTGCTTCCGATTTTCAAGGCGCTTGAAAAATATGGTGACATCAAGCACGAAGAAATGTTTGAAATCTTCAATATGGGTGTCGGTCTTATGCTAGCTGTTAGTCCTGAAAATGTTAACCGCGTCAAAGAGCTCTTGGATGAACCAGTTTATGAAATCGGTCGTATCATCAAGAAAGCAGACGCTAGTGTGGTGATTAAATAAGTCACTAAATTTTATAAGAAAGGAGTGTTTAGTTAGTTTGCCTAACTGAACACGGGATTAAATTTCTAGGAAAAAAGATAAAATGACTTAGACGCAAGCGTCGTTGTTCGTTTTCCTATTTTTCTACGAAATTTTTCGGCAAGCCGAATCATCCCTTTGTATCGAATATGAAAATCGCTGTTTTTGCTTCTGGTAATGGTTCCAACTTTCAGGTCATAGCAGAGCAGTTTCCAGTTAGTTTTGTCTTTTCAGATCATCGTGATGCCTATGTTTTAGAGCGTGCTCAGAATTTAGCCATTCCAAGCTTCGCTTTTGAACTCAAGGAGTTTGAGAATAAGGTGGCTTACGAGCAAGCCATCGTTGATTTGTTGGACAAACACGAGATTGACTTAGTCTGTCTGGCAGGCTATATGAAGATTGTTGGAGAAACCTTACTCTTGGCCTATGAGAGGCGTATTATCAATATTCACCCAGCCTACCTGCCTGAATTTCCAGGTGCCCACGGTATCGAGGATGCTTGGGAAGCTGGTGTTGACCAGTCTGGCGTGACCATCCACTGGGTTGACTCTGGTGTGGATACCGGTCAGGTCATCCAACAAGTGCGCGTGCCACGCCTAGCAGACGATAGCCTAGAAAGCTTTGAAACCCGTATCCATGAAACCGAATATCAACTCTACCCAGCTGTCTTAGATAGCTTGGGAGTGGAGAGGAAAGTAATCTAGCCTTTATCTTAAAATTTTAGGTAAAGTTAGGAAAGATAGTAAAGAAGAATTAACGTTCCAAAAAGAAAGGAATTGAACCCGTCTGGAAGGCACAGAAAAAAGATAAACATCTCCTAGGCGCAAGCGTCTTCGTCGAGTTTCCTATTTTTCCTTGGCCTTCTAGTCGGACTTGGTATCTTAAATATGACTAAACGTGCTTTAATCTCAGTGTCTGACAAGTCAGGAATTGTTGACTTTGCAAAAGAATTGAAAAACTTGGGTTGGGATATTATCTCAACTGGTGGGACTAAGGTTACCCTTGACGATGCTGGTGTTGAGACCATTGCCATCGACGATGTGACTAGATTCCCAGAGATGATGGACGGTCGTGTTAAGACCCTCCACCCAAACATTCACGGTGGGCTTTTGGCTCGTCGCGACGCTGACAGCCACCTTCAGGCTGCTAAGGACAACAATATCGAGCTGATTGACCTCGTGGTTGTCAACCTCTATCCCTTCAAGGAGACTATCCTTCGTCCAGACATAACCTATGATTTGGCGGTGGAAAACATCGACATCGGCGGTCCATCAATGCTTCGCTCAGCCGCTAAAAATCACGCTAGCGTGACCGTTGTGGTTGACCCAGCGGATTATGCGACTGTTTTGGGAGAATTGGCTGACGCTGGTCAGACGACATTTGAAACGCGTCAACGCTTGGCAGCTAAGGTCTTTCGTCACACAGCAGCCTACGACGCTTTGATTGCTGAGTACTTCACAACTCAAGTGGGAGAGGCTAAGCCTGAAAAATTAACCATCACTTACGACCTTAAACAGGCTATGCGTTACGGAGAAAATCCACAACAAGACGCTGATTTCTATCAAAAAGCCTTGCCAACAGACTACTCAATTGCTTCTGCTAAACAGCTCAACGGAAAAGAATTGTCTTTCAATAATATCCGTGATGCCGATGCGGCAATCCGTATTATCCGCGATTTCAAAGACCGTCCAACTGTTGTTGCTCTCAAACACATGAACCCATGTGGTATCGGACAGGCTGATGACATTGAGACTGCTTGGGATTACACTTATAAAGCTGACCCAGTTTCAATCTTTGGCGGAATTATTGTCCTTAACCGTGAAGTTGACGCAGCGACAGCCAAGAAGATGCACCCTATCTTCTTGGAAATCATCATCGCACCATCATACTCAGAAGAAGCGCTAGCTATTCTCACAAATAAAAAGAAAAACTTGCGAATCCTTGAGTTGCCGTTTGATGCCCAAGCTGCCAGCGAAGTGGAAGCTGAGTACACTGGCGTAGTTGGTGGACTTTTGGTGCAAAACCAAGACGTTGTGGCTGAAAATCCATCTGACTGGCAAGTGGTGACAGACCGCCAACCAACAGAACAAGAGGCGACTGCCCTTGAGTTTGCCTGGAAGGCTATCAAGTATGTTAAGTCTAACGGGATTATTATTACTAACGATCACATGACGCTTGGACTCGGTGCAGGTCAAACCAACCGTGTCGGCTCAGTCAAGATTGCTATCGAGCAGGCTAAAGACCACCTTGACGGTGCCGTTCTAGCATCAGATGCCTTCTTCCCATTTGCGGACAACATTGAAGAAATCGCTGCCGCAGGGATCAAAGCAATCATCCAACCAGGTGGTTCAGTTCGTGACCAAGACTCTATTGACGCCGCAAACAAACATGGCTTGACCATGATCTTCACAGGTGTGAGACATTTTAGGCATTAATAAAAAAATGTGGTCTAATTAAAACCACATTTTTTATTAAAAGAAAATATAAGTTAACTATAATTTGTTAGCTTTATCAGCATTTACCCATGTTCCACGAGATCCGATTTGAACATAAATACCATTACTTGGTTGATCAATTTTTAATACTTTATAACTACCAGTGACGATAAAATATTCACCCACACGGAGAATTTGATCTCCTAAAACTTTTCCTTGGTTATCTGTTTCATCTAATGGTGTGGGATCAATCCAGTTTAGTGGAGTTGGGTCTCCTCCGGCTAATTCTTTATTAACGATCAAATTATTAACAAGCTGATCTACACGAAAAACGCCAGGGAAGGTAACAGTATCACCGACCTTAATGGAAGGTTTTGTATTGTCATTTTGAACCACAGACTGTGCGGGCTCTTTAATGGGAATATAGCGTCGGTTTCCAGAAAAACTGAGGTAGCTAAGCCATGTATAACCTCCAGCAGTCACGACTTTATCGTAATAAACAGATTGACCTGCTTCATAGTAAGCAAGATCAGGGCTATCGATACTGGTTTGTCCTTTGACTGGTAATCTGGTTGTAAAGTGATAAGTTCCAGAGGGGTCAAATGAAGCTTGAGAAATGTGTTTTAGTTGTCTTGGGTAGGAATGACTTGTCTGAGATGATAAGTCTTTAAAATGGATATAACCACTTACCTGAGATTTTGGAATTTGACGCTTATGGTATCTTTCAGGGCCTTGTCCAGCGTTGTAATTATACTCTTCGATAGTGACAGTGTCTCCACGGATATCAGCTACCCATGCTACATGACCGTAAGCAGCATTTGACTGATAAGCGTTTTTATCAAACCAAGCGATAGCCCCTATGCTTGGTGTCTTATTCACAGGATAACCCTGATTTTTCGCGATATGTCCCCACGTGCAGGCATTACCGTAGCCTTTAGGTAACTGAAAACCATTAGCAGAGCTTAAACGAAAAGCTGCAAAAGAAGTGCATTGGCGGATATACATGTTCCACGAATCGATTCCATTGCCTTTTTTCCACTTACTCGGATAGTTATCGCCTAAAACAGCTGCATGAACAAGATTTTCCTGTTGCGAAATAAGTGTAGATGGCATAGTAGGTACTAGACCATTAAAACCTAAAAGGATTACTCCTGAGACCAAAAAACGATGAAATTTTTTCATTAATTACCTCCTGTAACTTATTATTCGAAAGCAAGAAACAAAAAATGTTATTTTTAGATGATTATTTTGAAAATTGGCTTTACTTGATATTAAATAACTGTTTGATTGGCTAATAGAGTGTTCCTTATTTCAAGAATTGTGGTCTACTATCACATTTTTACAATGTTTCAATTATTGATAACTAATACATTATGTAAAAAAGCGAACGTTTATGATATAATATCTAATTATAATACGAAAGAGGTGGATGTTTTGAAATTACTTGTTGTTGGTTCAGGTGGTCGTGAACATGCGATTGCTAAGAAGTTGTTAGCGTCTAAGGGTGTGGATCAGGTTTTTGTGGCACCTGGTAATGATGGTATGACCTTGGATGGTCTGGACTTGGTGAATATAGTAGTTTCCGAACATTCCAGGTTGATTGCCTTTGCTAAGGAGAATGAGATTTCTTGGGCCTTTATTGGTCCTGATGATGCGCTAGCAGCTGGTATCGTTGATGATTTCAACAGTGCTGGACTCAGAGCTTTTGGTCCAACAAAGGCAGCAGCGGAGCTAGAGTGGTCAAAAGACTTTGCCAAGGAAATCATGGTCAAATACAATGTCCCAACAGCAGCCTATGGCACATTTTCAGACTTTGAAAAAGCCAAAGCCTACATCGAAGAGCAGGGCGCACCTATCGTGGTCAAGGCTGATGGCTTGGCGCTAGGTAAGGGTGTGGTCGTGGCTGAAACCGTTGAGCAGGCGGTAGAGGCGGCGCAAGAGATGCTTCTGGACAATAAGTTTGGCGATTCAGGAGCGCGTGTGGTTATCGAGGAATTCTTGGATGGCGAGGAGTTTTCCCTCTTTGCCTTTGCTAATGGCGATAAGTTCTACATCATGCCGACAGCTCAGGATCACAAGCGTGCCTTTGACGGAGACAAGGGGCCAAACACTGGTGGTATGGGTGCCTATGCGCCAGTTCCTCATCTACCTCAGAGCGTGGTAGACACAGCGGTTGAGATGATCGTTAGGCCTGTCCTTGAGGGCATGGTTGCCGAAGGGCGTCCTTATCTAGGTGTCCTCTATGTGGGGCTTATCCTGACAGCTGATGGACCTAAGGTTATCGAGTTCAACTCACGTTTCGGTGACCCTGAAACTCAGATTATCCTCCCTCGCCTGACTTCTGATTTCGCTCAGAATATTGACGATATCATGATGGGCATTGAGCCTTACATCACTTGGCAGAAGGACGGTGTGACTTTGGGTGTTGTCGTTGCCTCAGAAGGCTATCCATTCGATTATGAGAAAGGTGTGCCACTGCCTGAAAAGACCGACGGCGATATCATCACCTACTACGCAGGAGTTAAGTTTTCGGAAAATAGCGAGCTACTTCTCTCAAACGGAGGACGTGTCTATATGCTCGTCACCACAGAAGACAGCGTCAAAGCAGGGCAGGACAAAATCTATACCCAACTGGCCCAACAAGACACAACAGGTCTCTTCTACCGAAATGATATCGGAAGCAAAGCTATAAGAGAATAAGACTAACCATTCAAATATTAGCGTCAGCAATCAGCGACCGAAGGTCGCTCCAAAAAGAAAGAAGAAAGGAACTGAACACGGGACTAATTTCCTAGGAAAAAAATAAAACTACCTGGACGCAAGCGTCATCGTTAGTTTTCTGCGTCGTAGGCGTCTGATGCTAAAGCACCTAGTCGCCCTGACGTGGGTTCGTCTTCGAAATCAAAGATTTCGGACTTACCTCATATTTTTCTACGGAAAGTTTCGACAAGTCGAAACGCCCCTTTGTATCTTAATTATGAAAACTCCAATTATTTCTATTATCATGGGCTCCAAATCTGACTGGGCAACCATGCAAAAAACGGCTGAAGTTCTAGACAACTTTGGCATTGCTTACGAGAAGAAAGTCGTCTCTGCCCACCGTACGCCAGACCTCATGTTCAAGCATGCTGAGGAAGCACGTGGTCGTGGCATCAAAATCATCATCGCAGGAGCAGGTGGGGCAGCTCACTTGCCTGGTATGGTGGCAGCTAAAACAACGCTGCCTGTTATCGGTGTGCCTGTCAAATCACGTGCCCTTTCAGGTTTGGATTCGCTATATTCCATTGTGCAGATGCCTGGCGGTGTGCCTGTGGCAACCATGGCTATCGGAGAAGCGGGAGCGACTAACGCTGCCCTGACAGCCCTCCGTATCCTCTCTATCGAGGACCAAAATCTGGCTGATGCGCTAGCTCATTTCCATGAGGAACAAGGAAAAATCGCAGAGGAGTCAAGTGGTGAACTCATTTAAGACCATTGGGATTATCGGTGGTGGTCAGCTGGGGCAGATGATGGCCATTGCGGCTATCTATATGGGTCACAAGGTCATCACGCTGGATCCTGCTAGCGACAGCCCTGCCTCCCGCGTTAGCGAGGTAATTGTGGCGCCTTACGATGATGTTGAGGCTTTGGGACAATTGGCTGCGCGTTGCGATGTGTTGACTTATGAGTTTGAGAATGTTGATGCGGACGGTTTGGATGCCGTTGTGTCAGCTTGTCAGCTACCGCAGGGGACCGATCTGCTCCGCATTTCCCAAAACCGTATCGTTGAAAAAGACTTTCTGGCAAATAAGGCTGGTGTGACAGTCGCTCCCTATAAGGTGGTGACGTCTAGCCTTGACCTAGGGGGGCTTGATTTGACCAAGACCTATGTCCTCAAGACAGAGACAGGTGGTTATGACGGTCATGGGCAAAAGATTATCCGCTCAGCAGAAGATTTGCCAGAGGCGCAGCAATTAGCTAACTCAGCTCAGTGTGTCTTGGAAGAGTTTGTCAACTTTGACCTTGAAATCTCAGTCATCGTGTCTGGAAATGGCAAGGATGTGACGGTCTTTCCCGTTCAGGAAAATATCCACCGCAACAATATCCTGTCAAAAACCATCGTACCAGCTCGCATCTCAGATCAACTGGCTGATAAGGCTAAGAAAACGGCGGTGCAGATTGCCAAGAAACTCCAGCTGTCAGGAACTCTCTGTGTGGAAATGTTTACGACCGCAGATGATATCATTGTCAATGAAATTGCCCCACGCCCCCACAACTCAGGGCACTATTCTATCGAAGCCTGCGACTTTTCACAGTTTGACACCCACATCTTGGGTGTGTTGGGCGCACCACTTCCTCAGATTCAGCTCCACGCCCCAGCCGTCATGCTCAATGTCCTAGGACAACATGTCCAGCAGGCAACTGACTATGTTGCCAAAAACCCTAGCGCCCACCTCCACATGTATGGTAAACTAGAAGCGAAACATAACCGCAAAATGGGACATGTGACGGTGTTTGCAAAAGATGCGGATGAGGTGAAGGAGTTTTAAAGAGTTAATTAGGAGATGTTTATTTTATGGCAAATATTCAAATAAATAGAATAAAAAGTAAATTGACAGAACTGTTTAGTAGTATTATCTATATGGGTAATATCAAAGTTGATGAGGACTCTGAAGAGTATAAAAAAATGTGGTATAGTAGGGCTTACTCAGCTTATTCAACTTTTCTACTTGGAGCAGAAAATGTAGATGAAGCAACTAAGTCAGTTACGGATGGATTTGCTGATAATGGCATAGATGCCATCTATAACGATAAAAATAAAAAAATTTTATATTTTATTCAAACTAAATTTAGCAATGAAGCAAACGGAAGCATTTCTGAAGGTGATACATTAAAATTTATTAAAGGGGTTAAAAAAATCACCACTTCAGATTTTTCAAATTTTAATGATCTCATAGTAGCAAAGCAAAAAGAAATAGAAAAAGCTTTATCAGATTTTAATTATCGAATAGAAATTATAGTTTGTACTTCCTCTAATCAAAATATATCTTCAAATAGTCAAGAAGTAATAGATGATTTTTTGCAGGGTGTAAATTCTGATGGTAGTGATGATGTAGTAACATACAGACATATAAAACTTAATGATGTTTATGATCATATGGCTAATCAAGGAGTGGCTCCTAAAATAGATTTCGAGGACGTTGTCGTTCATAATTGGGGCAGACCTACATTATACAATGACAGTTATAAAGTCTATTATGGATGGTTATCTGCTACTGATATAGTTAACTGGAAAGAGCAATATGGAGATCGAATATTTGAAAAGAATATTCGGAACTTTAAGCAAAATACGGATGTTAATAACGGAATAAAAATAATTTCTGAAAAAGTTGAAAAAAATCTAAAAGGTGTTTCAACAACGGATTATATCAATTTAAAATTGATTGGAGCAAGTATAATTAATGGAGCGCAAACAACGGGTTCTTTATTTGAAGCATACCATTCTGAAGATATTGATTTGACAAATGTTTCAGTCCAAGTTCAAATAATAGTATTAGGAGAAGATATTGATAATATCGGACCTAAAATAACTAAGTTATCGAATACTCAAAATAGAATAGAAAATAAAGATTTTGCTGCTCAGGATAAAGAACAAGAAAGATTGATGAAAGATCTTGCAATTGATGGTAAACAGTATGTGTATCGTCAAGGTGTCGAGCTACCTAATTCTGATGAAGGTTGTGATCTGGATAGTGCAACAGTGGCTCTAGGTTGCTATTTAGATGATGTTGCAATTTCTACACAGATGAAGAGAGCATATGGTAGCATTTTTGACAATACTAATAAACCTCCATATAAGCTAATCTTTAATTCCGGAACTTCTGCATATAAATTATGGAATTGCGTTGAAGTGTATCGCGAATTACAAAACATAGAAGGGGAGTATCAACAAGATCCAAATAATCAATCTAAAAAGTTGATGTCTATTCATGGAAATAGATTTATTCTTCATTTGATTTTCCAAAAGTTAAAAAATAACCCAAGTTTAGATTTCGAGAATGGATATATTACAACTTTTCCAAATTTAACTGAAGAGTATTGTTTAATAATGGAAGAATTGATAAGAGCGAAGGAAGAGTTATACCCAGAAGCTTATCCAGCTAATATATTTAAAAATGGTAAACGTACTAAAGAATTAAAAGAAAAAATGTCTTTTTAATAAGATAAGGGGAAAAAATGCTAGAACGTTATTCACGCCCTGAGATGGCGGCAATTTGGACAGAGGAAAATAAATACCATGCTTGGTTGGAGGTCGAGATTTTGGCTGACGAGGCATGGGCTGAGTTGGGTGAGATTCCTAAGGAGGATGTGGCTAAGATTCGTGAGAAGGCGGATTTTGACATTGACCGCATTCTTGAAATTGAGCAGGACACGCGTCACGATGTGGTGGCTTTCACGCGTGCGGTTTCTGAAACGCTTGGTGAGGAGCGCAAGTGGGTGCACTACGGTTTGACCTCGACTGACGTGGTGGACACTGCCTATGGTTACCTCTACAAGCAAGCTAACGACATTATCCGTCGCGATCTTGAGAATTTCACCAATATCGTGGCAGACAAGGCGCGTGAGCACAAAATGACCATCATGATGGGTCGTACCCACGGTGTTCACGCCGAGCCAACGACTTTCGGTCTTAAGTTGGCGACTTGGTACAGCGAGATGAAACGTAATATTGAGCGTTTTGAACATGCTGCCGCAGGTGTGGAAGCTGGTAAGATTTCAGGTGCCGTTGGTAACTTTGCCAACATCCCACCTTTTGTGGAAGAATATGTCTGTGACAAATTAGGCATTCGTCCGCAAGAAATTTCAACACAAGTTCTTCCACGTGACCTTCACGCAGAATATTTTGCAGTGCTTGCAAGTATTGCAACTTCTATCGAACGTATGGCGACAGAGATTCGAGGTCTGCAAAAGTCAGAACAACGTGAAGTTGAAGAATTCTTTGCCAAAGGTCAGAAAGGTAGCTCTGCTATGCCTCACAAACGCAACCCAATCGGTTCAGAGAACATGACAGGGCTAGCGCGCGTGATTCGTGGTCACATGGTGACAGCTTATGAGAACGTGTCACTTTGGCATGAGCGTGACATTTCGCACTCATCAGCTGAGCGTATCATCACACCTGACACAACTATCTTGATTGACTACATGCTCAACCGCTTTGGTAATATCGTTAAGAACTTGACTGTCTTCCCGGAAAATATGATGCGCAATATGGAATCAACTTTTGGTTTGATTTATAGTCAACGTGTTATGCTCAAATTGATTGAAAAAGGAATGACACGAGAAGAAGCTTATGACTTAGTTCAACCTAAGACAGCTTATTCCTGGGACAATCAAGTGGATTTCAAACCACTTTTAGAAGAAGACACCAAAGTTACCTCTTGTCTTACACAAGAAGAAATTGATGAACTATTTAATCCGATTTATTACACAAAACGTGTTGATGATATTTTTAAGCGTTTAGGGATTTAATATAAAAAAAAGAAGGTGATTCCCTTCTTTTTTATTTAAAAAAACGAATATTTTCTTTAAAAATATTAAAAAGGTTAGTTTTTAATTAGACGCTGTGATATAATAAAGAAAACAGTTGTTGGAGAGAAACCATGTTAGAACATTTTGGTGGAAAAGTAAAAGTGTTAAGACTTGAAAAGAGGATTAGTCGCGAGGACTTGTGTGGGGATGAGTCTGAACTTTCTGTTCGTCAATTAGCACGGATAGAACTAGGTCAATCCATACCAAGTTTAAGTAAGGTTATTTTTATTGCAAAAGCCTTAAACGTTAGTGTCGGTTACTTAACTGATGGTGCTGATTTAGAACTACCTAAGCGTTACAAAGAATTAAAATACCTTATCTTAAGGACACCAACTTACATGGATGATGGAAAATTACAAGTACGAGAAGAGCAGTTTGATGAAATTTTTGAGGATTATTATGATAAATTACCAGAGGAAGAGAAAATAATCATTGATTGTTTACAGACAACTTTAGATACTTTATTGAGTGAGAATACTAACTTTGGCATTGACTTACTTCAAGAATATTTTAATCAAATAAAGACTAAGGTACGCTTTAGGCAAAATGATTTAATACTTCTAGAATTATATTTAGCTTATCTTGATATTGAGGGAATGGATGGACAATATTCAGATAAGATTTTTTATGATTCTTTATTAGATAATCTATCAGAACAATTTGAACAATTTGAATTAGATGAATTATTTATAGTTAATAAGATTATCATTGATATTTCATCACTAAGCTTAAAAAATAACCGACTTGATAATTTAGAAAAAGCGATTGAAATGAGTCAAAAAATTATGGCGAAAATTCAAGATTGGAATAGAATGCCTATTTTAAAACTAATAGAATGGAAATATTTTTTAATCAAACAAAAAGATATAATAAAAGCAGAACAATCATTTATGAAGGCATGTTTGTTCGCCCAAATGACAGCTGATCAGTATTTGGAAAACAAGTTAATTCAAGAGTGGGAAAAAGATGTTAAAAGTTATTAACAGGACAAAAATGTCATTTTTAAATATTTAATAGTAAGATATAATTCCTAATATAAAAAATAATTATTAAGGAGTTTTTATCCATGTTAAAAAAGTATAAGTACTATTTTATATTCGCAGCTCTACTATCTTTTAAAGTAGTTCAAGAGCTTAGTGCTGTTGACTGGTGGCGATTATAATAAAAGTAGGCCACTGCTCTCTTTTACTTTATGTTATAATAGTCTTATGGCTAGAATTTTAGACAATAATGTAATGGGAAATGAGGAGTTTTCGGATCGGACTCTTCGCCCTCAATATCTACACGAATATATTGGACAAGATAAAGTTAAGGAACAATTCGCTATTTTTATAGAAGCAGCTAAAAGACGTGACGAATCTTTAGACCATGTTTTATTATTTGGACCTCCAGGACTGGGAAAAACAACAATGGCATTTGTGATTGCCAATGAATTGGGAGTTAATTTAAAGCAAACTTCAGGTCCTGCCGTTGAGAAAGCTGGAGATTTGGTAGCTATTTTAAATGAATTAGAACCAGGGGATATTTTGTTTATTGATGAAATTCACCGCATGCCAATGTCTGTCGAGGAAGTACTATATAGTGCTATGGAAGACTTCTATATTGATATTATGATTGGCGCTGGAGATACTAGTCGTAGTATTCATTTGGATCTGCCTCCATTTACATTGATTGGTGCTACTACACGTGCAGGCATGTTATCTAATCCCCTCAGAGCTCGTTTTGGTATCACTGGTCACATGGAATACTATCAAGAAAAGGATTTGACAGAGATTGTGGAGCGTACAGCTACTATTTTTGAAATAAAAATAGACCATGAAGCTGCACGGAAATTAGCTTGTCGCAGTAGAGGAACGCCCCGCATTGCTAATCGATTACTAAAACGAGTGCGTGACTATGCTCAAATTATTGGTGATGGCATCATAACGGCTCAAATAACTGATAGAGCTTTGACTATGTTAGATGTTGACCGCGAAGGTCTCGATTACATTGATCAGAAAATTTTACGAACGATGATTGAGATGTATCAGGGAGGGCCAGTTGGTTTGGGGACATTATCTGTGAATATTGCCGAGGAGCGTAATACAGTTGAAGAGATGTATGAACCCTACTTAATTCAAAAAGGCTTTCTCATGCGAACACGAACAGGTCGTGTAGCGACGCAAAAGGCTTATCGTCATCTTGGCTATCCCTATCAAAACACTTAATGATTTTTCAAATCTAAGAAAATTAATCTGAACCTGCTTTTTGTGTTCGGATTTTTTGATAAGTTGACAGAAAATTATTAGATTGATTTCTCCGATATCAGTTAGAAATTTGATATAATAATTCAAAGGAGTATTTAATGAAAAAAGTATGTTTTGTCTGTCTGGGTAATATTTGTCGAAGCCCCATGGCTGAGTTTGTAATGAAGTCAATAGTATCAAGTGATGTTATGATGATAGAAAGTCGTGCTACTTCTGATTGGGAGCATGGAAACCCTATTCACTCAGGTACACAGTCCATATTAAAAACTTACCAAATTAATTATGATATAACTAAATGCTCCAAGCAGATAACTATAACTGATTTTAACACCTTTGACTATATTATTGGTATGGATAGCGATAATGTGAAAAATCTCAAAGAGATGTCGCAACATCAATGGGACTCTAAAATCTACCTGTTTAGAGAAGGGGGTGTTCCTGATCCTTGGTACACTAACGATTTTGAAGAAACCTACCAATTAGTTAGAAAAGGATGCCAGGATTGGCTTTCTCGTTTAATGAGTAAAGAGTATTGATATTAGAAGTTGAGTAAAAGAAATGATAGATATGCAAGATATAGTAAAAAAATGGAGTATTACACGGGCGAAGTTGGAAATTGTCTCGGTGATTGTCATATTGGTTTGTGCAATTTCTGTTTTTAGCGTAAGAATTTCGAATAAGACAAGTTTGACCTATGATAAAGGGCGTATGCACTATACTGGTTACGTGATTAACCATAAAATGAATGGAGAAGGGAAGCTTGTCTACCCCAACGGTGATATCTATGAGGGTACTTTTAAGGATGGCCTATTTGAAGGAAAAGGAACTTTTACTGCTAAGACGGGCTGGTTATATAACGGGGAGTTTCATAAAGGACAAGCAAATGGCAAAGGTGTGTTAAAAGCAAAGAATAATAAAGTCTATAAAGGGATTTTTAAACAGGGGATATTTCAAAAATGAGAATAAAATGGTTTTCGTTTGTTAGGGTAACAGGACTTTTACTGGTTTTACTCTACCACTTTTTTAAAAATGTATTTCCAGGAGGTTTTATTGGTGTTGACATTTTCTTCACCTTTTCAGGATATCTAATCACAGCCCTCTTGATTGATGAATACACAAAAAAAGAGTCTATCGATATTATCGGTTTTTTAAAAAGACGCTTTTATCGAATTGTTCCTCCTTTGGTGTTAATGATTTTATTGACCATTCCTTTTACGTTTTTAATTAAGAAGGATTTCATTGCTAATATAGGAAGTCAGATTACAGCTGTTTTAGGATTTACCACTAATATTTATGAAATATTGACGGGAAGTAGTTATGAAAGCCAATTTATTCCACATCTCTTTGTTCATACGTGGAGCTTAGCTATTGAAGTTCATTTTTACTTGTTTTGGGGTGTATTTGTTTGGTTATTAGCTAGACGCAAGGAGACTCAGAAACAACTGAGAGGACTACTGTTTTTGATTTCTTTGGGAATATTTGCTATTAGTTTCTTGAGCATGTTTATAAGATCTTTTATGACCTCAAATTTTTCCCTGATTTATTTTTCGAGTCTTTCTCACAGTTTTCCCTTCTTTTTAGGGGCGATGTTTGCCACGATAACAGGTATTAACGAGACTACTGTTCGATTTCAAAAAAATGTACGTTTATGGCCGCGCCAGTATGTCCTTGCTGCTATGATTGGAGCATTTACACTTTTGCTTGTGCTAACGGTCACATTGGATTTTAACCATATCACGACCTATCTATTTGGCTTTGCTTTGGCTAGCTTATTCGCATCAATTATGATTTATGCAGCGCGTGTTCTTCATGAGCAAACACCAGATGTACAAGAGCCTAAAGCTATCACTTATATAGCTGATATTAGCTATGGGATTTACCTCTTCCATTGGCCATTTTACATTATTTTTAGCCAATTAATGTCTCATATTTTGGCAGTTATTCTAACAGTTTTCTTTTCAATCTTGTTTGCCACTGTGTCTTACTATATTGTGGAACCTTTGGTCCAAGGGAGAAAACCAAACCTGCTTGGTTTAGAAATTGACTGTTCTCCTTACTATAAGTGGATTGTAGGAGGGTCTCTCGCCTTAGCATTATTAACTTTAGGAACTTGTATGATAGCGCCTAAAGTTGGTAAGTTTGAGAAACAATTGTTGGTCAGTTCCCTACAACAGGCTCAAAGTAATATGGAGCGGACACATACACTAGCTGCAGGAGACGCTAATGCTTTGAGTGACGTAGGTATTATTGGTGATTCTGTAGCATTACGCTCTAGTGCAGCATTCTCACAAATTATGCCACAAGCGCAACTGGATGCAGCGGTCAGTCGGAATTTTAAAGAAGCTTTCGATTTATTTAATAACCAAATTAAATCTAAGAGTCTATCTAAGACTGTTGTCTTAGCAGTAGGTGTTAACTCGCTTGACAACTATTCTCAAGCAGTTCAGTCTTTTATTGAGGCATTGCCAAAAGGTCATCGTTTAGTTTTGGTTTCTCCATATAATGCCAAAAATGCCAGTCAGGTTGCAGAAGCTAGAGACTATGGTCTTAAATTGTCCAAAAAATACAAGTATGTCACTATTGCAGACTGGTATAAAGTTGCTGTTGAACATCCAGATATTTGGTATGGCAGTGATGGTGTTCATTATAGTGAAGATAGTCAAGGAGCAGAACTATATGTCTCCACAATCCAGACTGCTGTTGAGAAGTCAGCTAAAAAACCAGCTAAATAAAGTTAAAAAATGTCTAAGAGATAAGTCAGATCCATTGTGCTCTGGCTTTTTCTTGTGAACAAATGATGATGGTAAAATAGTAGTACTTTGAGGTTTTTAAAAGAAAGCGGTTTCAGAAATAAAACGGCTTTTTTTAGATATATTTCTGAAAAAAAGTTAATGAAGAATATTGATACCATAGGATTTCAGAAATAATTTGAAAAAAACTTCACAAATTTATTGTGAAATGATTTACAAAATTTCAAAAAGTGCTATAATAATTTTGTAAACAAAATTGTGAAACTTTTAACAATATAAAGGAGTCTCAAATGACTGAAGGACATAATACTGTTGAAACAACCTCTGTTTCTGTGACAATTGATGCTCTTGTTCAAAAAGGTTTAGCTGCTCTTGAAGAGATGCGTAAGCTTGACCAAGAACAAGTTGATTATATCGTAGCCAAAGCTTCTGTTGCTGCTTTGGATGCTCACGGTGAACTTGCTAAACATGCTTATGAAGAAACAGGTCGCGGTGTCTTTGAAGATAAAGCAACAAAAAATCTATTTGCTTGTGAGCATGTGGTTAATAACATGCGCCATCAAAAAACAGTAGGAATTATTGAAGAAGATGATGTGACAGGTTTGACATTAATTGCTGAGCCGGTGGGTGTTATCTGTGGGATTACACCAACAACTAACCCAACTTCAACAGCTATCTTTAAATCTTTGATTTCGTTAAAAACACGTAATCCAATTATTTTTGCCTTTCACCCATCAGCACAAGAATCATCAGCACATGCCGCTCGTATTGTTCGTGATGCTGCTATTGCCGCTGGTGCTCCTGAAAATTGTGTGCAGTGGGTTGAAACACCATCACTTGAAGCAACAAATGCTTTGATGAATCATGACGGCATTGCCACTATCCTTGCGACAGGTGGAAATGCGATGGTTAAAGCGGCATACTCATGTGGGAAACCTGCCCTTGGGGTAGGTGCTGGTAACGTTCCAGCTTATGTTGAAAAATCAGCTAATATCCGTCAAGCCGCTCATGATATTGTGATGTCTAAATCATTTGATAATGGTATGGTCTGTGCCTCTGAACAAGCTGTTATCATCGATAAAGAAATCTATGACGATTTTGTAGCAGAATTCAAATCTTACCATACTTATTTTGTAAATAAAAAAGAAAAAGCCCTTCTTGAAGAATTCTGTTTTGGTGCCAAAGCAAATAGCAAAAACTGTGCTGGTGCAAAATTAAATCCAAATATTGTAGGAAAACCAGCTACTTGGATTGCAGAACAAGCTGGATTTACTGTTCCAGAAGGAACCAATATTCTTGCTGCAGAATGTAAAGAAGTTTCAGAAAATGAGCCTTTAACACGTGAAAAATTATCTCCAGTCATTGCTGTTTTAAAATCTGAATCACGTGAAGACGGTGTTGAAAAAGCTCGTCAAATGGTTGAATTTAATGGACTCGGTCACTCAGCTGCCATTCATACAGCAGATGCAGAATTGGCAAAAGAATTTGGAACTAGAATCCGTGCTATCCGCGTCATCTGGAATTCACCTTCTACATTTGGTGGTATCGGGGATGTTTACAATGCTTTCTTACCATCATTGACTCTTGGTTGTGGTTCGTATGGACGTAACGCAGTTGGTGATAACGTTAGTGCTATAAATCTCTTGAACATCAAAAAAGTAGGAAGACGTAGAAATAATATGCAATGGTTTAAAGTTCCTTCAAAAACATACTTCGAACGTGATTCAATTCAATATTTGCAAAAATGTCGTGACGTTGAACGTGTCATGATTGTTACAGATCACGCTATGGTTGAGCTTGGTTTCTTGGATCGTATCATTGAACAACTTGATCTTCGTCGCAATAAAGTTGTTTATCAGATCTTTGCTGAAGTAGAACCAGATCCAGACATTACAACTGTTATGAAAGGTACTGAATTAATGCGTACCTTCAAACCAGACACCATTATTGCCCTTGGCGGGGGATCCCCTATGGATGCAGCCAAAGTTATGTGGCTCTTCTACGAGCAACCAGAAGTTGATTTCCATGACCTCGTTCAAAAATTCATGGATATCCGCAAACGTGCGTTCAAATTCCCAGAACTTGGTAAGAAAACAAAATTTGTTGCTATCCCAACAACTTCTGGAACAGGTTCAGAGGTGACACCATTTGCCGTTATCTCTGACAAAGCAAATAATCGTAAATATCCAATCGCTGATTACTCATTAACACCAACTGTAGCCATTGTTGACCCAGCTTTGGTATTGACTGTTCCAGGCTTTATTGCTGCTGATACTGGTATGGACGTTTTGACACACGCAACCGAAGCTTACGTGTCACAAATGGCCAATGACTTTACGGATGGTTTAGCTCTTCAAGCCATTAAAATTGTTTTTGATAATCTTGAAAAATCAGTTAAAACAGCCGATTTTGAAGCACGTGAAAAGATGCATAATGCGTCAACTATGGCAGGTATGGCTTTCGCCAATGCATTCTTAGGTATTTCTCACTCAATGGCGCATAAAATTGGCGCACAATTCCATACCGTACACGGACGTACAAATGCAATTCTTTTGCCGTATGTTATCCGCTATAATGGGACTCGTCCAGCTAAAACGGCGACATGGCCTAAGTATAATTACTACCGTGCGGATGAAAAATACCAAGACATTGCGAAATTGTTAGGGCTTCCAGCTTCTACACCAGAAGAAGCAGTGGAATCTTATGCGAAAGCTGTTTATGATCTGGGTTGCCGAGTTGGTATTCAAATGAACTTCAAAGCTCAAGGTATCGACGAAAACGAATGGAAAGAACATTCTCGTGAATTGGCTTACCTTGCTTATGAAGACCAATGTTCACCTGCTAACCCACGTCTTCCAATGGTTGATCACATGCAAGAAATTATTGAAGATGCTTACTATGGTTATGCTGAACGTCCAGGACGACGTAAGTGATTTTTAATGTTGATACCAGGAAATGATTTCTTATGATTAAAGTCATAAGAAATCATTTTATTTTCTAAATATATCATTTATATCCAGTGTCAGAAAATGTAGTTAAGTATTTTGCAGATAGGCAAACAGCTATAAGATTAACCAGTTAAGTTTCAGAAACTTTTCAGGTTTCTATTGACTTTCATTGTGAAAAGATGTACAATTTATTTGTAACCGATTACAAAAAAGTCATTATTAGATGGAGGACTGATATGAAAGCCGTAGTTGTTAATCAAGCTAGTACAGGTGTCGAAGTTGTTGAGCATGATCTTCCAAATATTGGTCATGGTGAAGCGCTTGTTAAAGTAGAATACTGTGGCGTTTGTCATACTGATTTACACGTTGCACATGGCGATTTTGGTCAGGTACCAGGACGTATTTTGGGGCACGAAGGTATTGGTATAGTAGAAGAAATTGGAGAAGGCGTAACATCCTTAAAGGTTGGTGATCGTGTCTCTATTGCATGGTTCTTTGAAGGATGTGGTCATTGCGAATACTGTACTACAGGACGTGAGACACTTTGTCGTAGTGTTAAAAATGCTGGATACAGTGTTGATGGAGGAATGAGTGAATATGCAGTAGTAACAGCTGATTATGCAGTTAAAGTTCCAGAAGGTTTAGACCCGGCTCAAGCTTCTTCCATTACTTGTGCTGGTGTAACAACTTATAAAGCTATTAAAGAGGCAGGTGCTGCTCCAGGCCAATGGATTGTTATCTTTGGGGCTGGTGGCCTTGGAAATCTGGCTGTTCAATACGCTAAAAAAGTCTTTAATGCACATGTTGTCGCAGTGGACATTAATAATGATAAACTTGAGTTAGCTAAAGAAGTTGGCGCAGATATTTTAGTTAACGGCAAAGAAATTGAAGATGTTCCAGGCTATATTCAAGAAAAAACCGGTGGAGCACATGGTGTTGTGGTAACGGCTGTTTCTAAAGTTGCTTTTAACCAAGCAATTGATAGTGTCCGTGCCGGTGGAACAGTTGTAGCCGTAGGTCTTCCATCAGAATACATGGAACTGTCTATCGTAAAAACTGTTTTAGATGGTATCAAAGTGGTCGGATCACTTGTAGGGACACGTAAAGACTTGGAAGAAGCCTTTGCCTTTGGTGCAGAAGGTCTGGTTGCTCCGGTTGTCGAAAAAGTTCCAGTTGACACTGCTCCAGAAGTCTTTGATGAAATGGAACGTGGTTTAATCCAAGGGCGCAAGGTCTTAGATTTCATCAGCTAAACATACAAATGTATTAAATATGAGATAAGCCTAAGTTGCTTAAACTTGATTCCAAATAAAATAGCACTCTCGAGTATCAGAAAACATTTTTGACTCGAGAGTGCTATTTTGATACATTGAAAGTTGCTAAATGAAGAATATATTATATAATAGAAAAAATTCGTTTGGAGTCCTTTTGTTCTTCATCTTCTTAGTTATAAACGTTAGGTAAATGTTAAGGATTGGCATGTGGTCAATTGTTACTGTAACACTAAGTGTCGTGTATCTTGGGACTCTGCTATTAAGATAGACTTTATGAATTCATTAATGGACCAAAATAACTGAATGAGTCCAGTGACTGTGTTTGAAAAAATCGTTTGATCAAGAATTTTTTATTAGGGGACATAAATGATATATAATAATAGAAGAAAAATTTTCTCTTTAGCTCTGCCTTCTATGATAGAAAATATTTTACAGATGTTAATGGGAATGGTTGATAATTACCTGGTGGCTCAAATTGGACTTGTAGCAGTCTCTGGTGTCTCCATAGCTAACAACATTATCAGTATTTATCAGTCCCTCTTTATCGCGCTGGGAGCTGCTGTATCTAGTCTGATTGCTCGAAGTATTGGAGAAAATAATCAGAACAAACAATTAAACTATATGGCAGGTGTCTTGCAAGTAACACTCCTCCTTTCGGTCGGCTTAGGGTTGTTATCAGTTGCTGGACATCATCAGGTGTTAGAATGGCTAGGAGCTGAAGCTTCTGTAACATTGGTTGGAGGGCAATATCTATCCATTGTCGGCGGTATGATTGTTAGTCTAGGACTTTTAACTAGCTTAGGAGCTATTGTTCGAGCTCAAGGGTATCCTAAGATTCCTATGCAAGTGAGCTTATTAATAAACGTACTCAATGCCATTTTTTCTGCCTTGTCTATCTATGTATGGGGATTTGGTCTTCTTGGTGTTGCTTGGGCGACGGTTTTATCTCGTTTAGTGGGTGTGTTTTTACTTTGTCAGTTTATTCCTATTAAACAGGTTGCGAAACGATTGATGAGACCTTTGGACAAAATTATTTTTGATTTATCACTACCTGCTGCTGGTGAACGTTTGATGATGAGAGCAGGAGATGTCCTAATTATTGGCATTGTTGTTCGCTTTGGGACAACGGCCTTGGCAGGTAATGCTATTGGAGAAACCTTGACTCAGTTTAATTACATGCCTGGCTTAGCCATGGCAACGGCAACAATTATTCTAGTGGCTAGGCAACTGGGGGGCGGTAAGGTGACTGAGATAAGGTATATTATTAGAGAAGCTTTTATTTTATCCACCCTCATGATGCTGGTTATGGGAGCCTTGACCTATCTGCTAGGTCCTAGTCTCTTGCCGCTATTTACACAGAATACTGATGCTCAAAGGTCTGCCATGATTGTTTTACTTTTTTCTTTACTAGGAGCTCCCGCAACGGCAGGCACTTTAGTTTATACAGCCGTCTGGCAGGGTTTGGGAAAAGCAAAGCTTCCTTTCTATGCAACAACCATAGGAATGTGGGTGATTCGCATTGGCCTTGGTTATGTGATTGGTGTGGTTTGGCAATATGGACTCATAGGGGTCTGGATGGCGACAGTGTTAGATAATACCAGTCGGTGGTTTATTCTCTCTAAACACTTTAAAAAGTACCAAGAAATTACCTTTCATTAGGAAGGTAGTTTTTTTTTGAAAAAAATGCCTAAAAAGCTTGCAATGACTAAATGATTCTGTTATTATATTGTGGTGCTGTAAAAATACAGCTTTAGCAATGATACAAGAGGTTGCGACACGCTCGGTTGCATTGCCACGCAACAGGTGTCGGTTTTCTTGAGGAGCTAGCCTATTATCGTAAATAGACGAGAGGAGAAAAGATGGCAAACAAAAAAATCCGTATCCGTTTGAAAGCGTACGAACACCGTACACTTGATACAGCGGCAGAAAAAATCGTTGAAACTGCAACACGTACAGGTGCTACAGTTGCTGGACCAGTTCCACTTCCAACTGAACGCAGTCTTTACACAATTATTCGTGCGACTCACAAATACAAAGATTCTCGCGAACAATTTGAAATGCGTACACACAAACGTTTGGTAGACATCATCAATCCAACACAAAAAACTGTTGATGCTTTGATGAAACTTGATCTTCCAAGTGGTGTCAACGTAGAAATCAAACTTTAATCGGTGAGATTTTGCAAGTACAGTTAGTGTTTGATGGAACTTGAACACGAGCTAAACTCTACATGAAAAAGATAAATCTTCCTCGAAACAGAAGCTTTTGTGTTAGATTTTCTATTTTTATTTTGAGTTTGACGCTCTTTGTATCTTGCTATGAGCACAAAAAACGCTCGTAAAAAACTTTTTTGAGCACAAAAAACGCTCATAAAAAACTTTTTGAAATATTATTAAGAAAAGGAAATATTTTCTCATGACAAAAGGAATCTTAGGGAAAAAAGTGGGAATGACTCAAATCTTCACTGAATCAGGCGAATTCATCCCTGTTACTGTCATTGAAGCAACTCCAAACGTTGTGCTTCAAGTTAAAACTGTTGAAACAGACGGTTATGAAGCAGTTCAGGTTGGTTTTGATGACAAACGTGAAGTCTTGAGTAACAAACCTGCCAAAGGCCATGTTGCAAAAGCAAACACAGCTCCTAAGCGCTTCATTCGTGAATTCAAAAACATTGAAGGCTTAGAAGTTGGTGCAGAATTATCTGTAGAACAATTTGAAGCTGGTGATGTTGTTGACGTCACAGGGACATCAAAAGGTAAAGGTTTCCAAGGTGTTATCAAACGCCATGGTCAATCACGTGGTCCTATGGCTCACGGTTCTCGTTACCATCGTCGCCCAGGTTCTATGGGACCTGTTGCGCCTAACCGCGTTTTCAAAAACAAACGCTTGGCAGGACGTATGGGTGGTAACCGTGTAACAGTTCAAAACCTTGAAATTGTACAAGTTATCCCAGAAAAGAACGTTATCCTTGTTAAAGGTAACGTACCAGGTGCTAAGAAATCTCTTATCACTATCAAGTCAGCAGTTAAAGCTGCTAAATAATAAGAAAGGAGAAAACAGTTAAAATGGCAAACGTAAAACTATTTGACCAAACTGGTAAAGAAGTTAGCTCAGTTGAATTAAACGACGCTATCTTCGGTATCGAACCAAACGAATCAGTTGTTTTTGATGTTGTAATTAGCCAACGCGCTAGCCTTCGCCAAGGTACTCATGCGGTTAAAAACCGTTCAGCAGTATCAGGTGGTGGACGTAAACCATGGCGTCAAAAAGGAACTGGACGCGCTCGTCAAGGTTCTATCCGCTCACCACAATGGCGTGGTGGTGGTGTTGTCTTTGGACCAACTCCCCGTTCATACGGATACAAACTTCCACAAAAAGTTCGTCGCCTTGCGTTGAAATCAGTTTACTCAGCAAAAGTTGCTGAAGATAAATTTGTAGCTGTAGAAGGCCTTTCATTTGCAGCACCAAAAACTGCTGAATTTGCAAAAGTGCTTTCAGCTCTTAGCATTGATACAAAAGTACTTGTTCTTGTTGAAGAAGGAAATGAATTTGCAGCACTTTCTGCACGTAACCTTCCAAACGTAACTGTTGCAACTGCAGCAACTGCAAGTGTTCTTGATATCGTGAACGCAGACAAACTTCTTGTTACTAAAGAAGCAATCTCTACAATTGAGGAGGTTCTTGCATAATGAATTTGTACGACGTAATCAAAAAACCAGTTATCACTGAGAAGTCAATGATTGCTCTTGAAGCAGGCAAATACACTTTCGAAGTTGATACTCGTGCACACAAACTTTTGATCAAACAAGCTGTTGAAGCTGCTTTTGACGGAGTTAAAGTTGCAAGTGTAAACACTGTTAACGTTAAACCAAAAGCAAAACGCGTTGGTCGTTACACAGGTTTCACTTCAAAAACTAAAAAAGCTATCATCACTCTTACAGCTGATTCTAAAGCAATCGAGTTGTTCGCAGCTGAAGCTGAATAATCTAAGGAGGAAATAACGTGGGTATTAAAGTTTATAAACCAACGACAAATGGCCGTCGTAACATGACTTCTTTGGATTTCGCGGAAATCACAACAAGCACGCCTGAGAAATCATTGCTTGTTTCTCTTAAGAGCAAAGCTGGTCGTAACAACAATGGTCGCATCACAGTTCGTCACCAAGGTGGTGGACACAAACGTCATTACCGTTTGATCGACTTCAAACGTAACAAAGATGGCGTTGAAGCAGTTGTTAAAACAATCGAATACGATCCAAACCGTACTGCAAACATCGCACTTGTACATTACACTGACGGTGTGAAAGCTTACATCATTGCACCTAAAGGTCTTGAAGTAGGTCAACGTATTGTTTCTGGTCCAGATGCAGATATCAAAGTTGGTAACGCACTTCCATTAGCAAACATTCCTGTCGGTACAGTTGTTCACAATATTGAGTTGAAACCTGGTAAAGGTGGAGAACTTGTTCGTGCAGCTGGAGCTTCTGCTCAAGTACTTGGTCAAGAAGGTAAATACGTTCTTGTTCGTCTTCAATCAGGCGAAGTTCGTATGATTCTTGGTACATGCCGTGCAACTATCGGTACTGTTGGTAACGAACAACAATCACTTGTTAACATTGGTAAAGCAGGACGTAGCCGTTGGAAAGGTATCCGCCCAACAGTTCGTGGTTCTGTAATGAACCCTAACGATCACCCACACGGTGGTGGTGAAGGTAAAGCACCAGTTGGACGTAAAGCGCCATCAACTCCATGGGGTAAACCAGCGCTTGGTCTTAAAACTCGTAACAAGAAAGCTAAATCAGACAAACTTATCGTTCGTCGTCGTAACGAAAAATAATTTTAGTAAGTTGCTAAAAACTTGCTGAAATAGCGTTACAATAGCTTTGCTATTTATTCCGCCAACTCGGTAGAGTTTGGAGTCTTGCTCTTGAATTCAAGCCGCTGTGGTACATTATTTAAAGGAGAAAACTACAAAATGGGACGTAGTCTTAAAAAAGGACCTTTCGTCGATGAGCATTTGATGAAAAAAGTTGAAGCTCAAGCAAACGACGAAAAGAAAAAAGTAATCAAAACTTGGTCACGTCGTTCAACGATTTTCCCAAGTTTCATCGGATATACAATCGCAGTTTATGACGGACGTAAACATGTACCTGTTTACATCCAAGAAGACATGGTAGGTCACAAACTTGGTGAATTTGCACCAACGCGTACTTACAAAGGTCACGCAGCTGACGACAAGAAAACACGTCGTTAATAGGAGGAGGACACAATGGCAGAAATTACTTCAGCTAAAGCAATGGCTCGTACAGTGCGTGTTTCACCTCGTAAAACACGTTTAGTACTTGATCTTATCCGTGGTAAGAAAGTTGCTGACGCAATCGCAATCTTAAAATTCACTCCAAACAAAGCAGCTCGTGTTATTGAGAAAACTCTTAACTCAGCAATTGCTAACGCAGAAAACAACTTTGGTTTGGAAAAAGCAAACTTGGTAGTATCTGAAACATTCGCTAACGAAGGACCAACAATGAAACGTTTCCGTCCACGTGCGAAAGGTTCAGCTTCACCAATCAACAAACGTACAACTCACGTAACTGTAGTTGTATCAGAAAAATAAGGAGGTAAAATCGTGGGTCAAAAAGTACATCCAATTGGTATGCGTGTCGGAATCATCCGTGACTGGGATGCGAAATGGTATGCTGAAAAAGAATACGCGGATTACCTTCATGAAGATCTTGCAATCCGTAAATTCATTAATAAAGAATTAGCTGACGCATCAGTTTCAACTATTGAAATTGAACGTGCAGTAAACAAAGTTATTGTTTCACTTCACACTGCTAAACCAGGTATGGTTATCGGTAAAGGTGGCGCAAACGTTGACGCTCTTCGTGGTCAACTTAACAAATTAACTGGAAAACAAGTACACATCAACATCATCGAAATCAAACAACCTGATTTAGATGCTCACCTTGTTGGTGAAAACATTGCTCGTCAACTTGAGCAACGTGTTGCTTTCCGTCGTGCTCAAAAACAAGCAATCCAACGTACAATGCGTGCAGGAGCTAAAGGGATTAAAACTCAAGTTTCTGGTCGTTTGAACGGTGCTGATATCGCTCGTGCTGAAGGTTATTCAGAAGGAACTGTTCCACTTCACACGCTTCGCGCTGATATCGACTATGCTTGGGAAGAAGCTGACACAACTTATGGTAAACTTGGCGTTAAAGTTTGGATTTACCGTGGAGAAGTTCTTCCAGCTCGTAAAAACACTAAAGGAGGCAAATAACAAATGTTAGTACCTAAACGTGTTAAACACCGTCGCGAATTCCGTGGAAAAATGCGCGGTGAGGCTAAAGGTGGTAAAGAAGTTTCATTCGGTGAATACGGACTTCAAGCCACAACTAGCCACTGGATTACAAACCGTCAAATCGAAGCTGCCCGTATTGCGATGACTCGTTACATGAAACGTGGTGGTAAAGTTTGGATTAAAATCTTCCCACACAAATCATACACTGCAAAAGCTATCGGTGTACGTATGGGTTCTGGTAAAGGGGCACCTGAAGGTTGGGTAGCACCAGTTAAACGTGGTAAAGTGATGTTTGAAATTGCTGGTGTTTCTGAAGAAATTGCTCGCGAAGCATTACGTCTTGCTAGCCACAAATTACCAGTTAAGTGCAAATTCGTAAAACGTGAAGCAGAATAAGGAGAAGACATGAAACTTCAAGAAATTAAAGATTTTGTTAAAGAGCTTCGTGGATTGTCTCAAGAAGAACTTGCTAAGAAAGAAAACGAACTCAAAAAAGAATTGTTTGATCTTCGTTTCCAAGCTGCAGCAGGTCAACTTGAAAAGACTGCTCGCCTTGACGAAGTTAAGAAACAAATTGCACGTGTTAAAACTGTGCAATCAGAAATGAAATAATAGATTGGGAAAGGAGAAATTCTAAATGGAACGTAATCAACGTAAAACTCTTTACGGACGCGTAGTGTCTGACAAGATGGACAAAACAATCACAGTTGTAGTTGAAACTAAACGTAACCACCCAGTCTATGGTAAACGTATCAACTATTCTAAAAAATATAAAGCACATGACGAAAACAACGTTGCTAAAGAAGGCGATATCGTTCGTATCATGGAAACTCGCCCACTTTCAGCTACAAAACGTTTCCGTCTTGTGGAAGTAGTGGAAAAAGCTGTTATTATCTAATCAAACTAAAAGGAGAAAATTGAAATGATTCAACAAGAAACTCGCTTGAAAGTTGCTGATAATAGCGGTGCTCGTGAGATCTTGACTATCAAAGTACTTGGTGGTTCAGGACGTAAATTCGCTAACATCGGTGACGTAATCGTTGCTTCTGTAAAACAAGCTACTCCTGGTGGAGCAGTTAAAAAAGGTGATGTGGTTAAAGCTGTTATCGTTCGTACAAAAACTGGTGCACGCCGTCCAGACGGTTCATACATCAAATTTGACGACAATGCTGCTGTAATCATCCGTGATGATAAAACTCCTCGCGGAACTCGTATCTTTGGCCCAGTTGCACGCGAATTGCGTGAGGGTGGCTACATGAAGATCGTATCACTTGCACCAGAAGTACTTTAATCTCAGATTAACAAACGTAGTCCCCTAGGTTTTCCTAGGGTGCCCATCGGGGCGTAAGAAATAATAGGAGAAACCAGAATGTTTGTAAAAAAAGGCGACAAAGTTCGCGTAATTGCTGGCAAGGACAAAGGCACTGAAGCTGTAGTTCTTAAAGCACTTCCAAAAGTTAACAAAGTTATTGTTGAAGGTGTTGGAATGATTAAAAAACACCAAAAACCTAACACTGAAAATCCTCAAGGAGCTATCGTCGAAAAAGAAGCACCTATCCATGTCTCTAATGTTCAAGTATTAGATAAAAATGGTGTAGCTGGACGTATTGGTTATAAAGTTGTTGACGGTAAAAAAGTACGTTACAGCAAAAAATCAGGCGAAGTGCTTGATTAATCACGAAGGAAAGGAGAAGCATAATGGCAAATCGTTTAAAAGAAAAATATACTAACGAAGTAATTCCTGCGTTGACAGAGAAATTCAATTACACATCAGTTATGGCTGTGCCAAAAGTTGAGAAAATTGTTCTCAATATGGGTGTTGGTGATGCTGTATCCAACGCAAAAAACCTAGAGAAAGCTGCAGCTGAATTAGCACTTATCTCAGGTCAAAAACCACTTATTACTAAAGCTAAGAAATCAATCGCTGGCTTCCGTCTTCGTGAAGGTGTAGCGATCGGTGCAAAAGTTACCCTCCGTGGCGAACGTATGTACGAATTCCTAGACAAATTGGTTAGCGTTTCACTTCCTCGTGTACGTGACTTCCATGGCGTTCCAACAAAATCGTTTGATGGACGCGGAAACTACACTCTCGGTGTGAAAGAACAACTTATCTTCCCAGAAATCAGCTTTGATGATGTTGATAAAGTACGTGGTCTTGATATTGTAATCGTCACTACTGCAAATACTGACGAAGAATCACGTGAATTGCTTAAGGGCCTTGGAATGCCTTTTGCAAAATAATAGGGGGTAAATAAATTGGCTAAAAAATCTATGATTGCTAAGAACAAACGTCCTGCAAAACACTCTACACAAGCTTATACTCGCTGTGAAAAATGTGGACGTCCACATTCAGTTTACCGCAAGTTTAAACTTTGTCGTGTTTGCTTCCGTGAATTGGCTTACAAAGGTCAAATTCCAGGTGTTGTCAAAGCTTCTTGGTAAAAATATGACACAAAACTTAATTTGTTCTTCAGATTAAGTCTTGTGCTTAATTAAAACGGTGTGAGCATAAGCTGATACCAAAGTCCTTTAAGGACAACATTAACTAGTAAGTGATAGCATCAAACTGCTAGTAAGAGGAGAATATAAAAAATGGTTATGACTGACCCAATTGCAGACTTTTTAACACGTATCCGTAATGCTAATCAAGTAAAACACGAAGTGTTAGAAGTACCTGCTTCAAACATTAAAAAAGGGATTGCTGAGATTCTTAAACGTGAAGGTTTTGTAAAAAATGTTGAAGTTATCGAAGATGATAAACAAGGCATCATTCGTGTGTTCTTAAAATACGGAAAAAATGGTGAACGTGTTATCACTAACTTAAAACGTATTTCAAAACCAGGTCTTCGCGTTTACGCAAAACGTGATGACATGCCTAAAGTTCTTAACGGACTTGGAATTGCAATCATTTCAACATCAGAAGGTCTTTTGACTGACAAAGAAGCTCGCCAAAAGAATGTTGGTGGAGAAGTGATCGCTTACGTTTGGTAATTTAAGATACTAAGAGCGTCGTGGACAAAGTGAAAATAGGAAATCTGACGTAGCGTGTTTACACTCAAGGAAGATTTATCTTTTTCACACAGACCACAGCTCGTGTTCAATTTTGAAATATAAATTGAAGTATATCATTCTATCAAACCCCCGTGAAAACTAGTCGCTATGCGGCTTGACAATTTAACAGGAGAAAATAAACATGTCACGTATTGGTAATAAAGTAATTACTATGCCTGCAGGCGTTGAATTAACAAATAACAACAATGTTATTACTGTTAAAGGCCCTAAAGGCGAACTCACTCGTGAGTTCAACAAAAATATTGAAATCAAAGTTGAAGGGACTGAAATCACAGTTGTACGTCCTAACGACTCAAAAGAAATGAAAACAATCCATGGTACAACCCGTGCTAACTTGAATAACATGGTTGTAGGTGTTTCTGAAGGTTTCAAAAAAGATCTTGAAATGAAGGGTGTCGGTTACCGTGCTCAACTTCAAGGTACTAAACTTGTCCTTTCAGTAGGTAAATCTCACCAAGACGAAGTTGAAGCTCCAGAAGGAATTACTTTCACTGTTGCTAACCCAACTTCAATCTCAGTTGAAGGAATCAACAAAGAAGTTGTTGGTCAAACAGCTGCTTACATCCGTAGCTTGCGTTCACCAGAGCCTTACAAAGGCAAAGGGATCCGTTACGTTGGTGAATACGTACGCCTTAAAGAAGGTAAAACAGGTAAATAATGTTCTTAGTCGGGTATGGGAAGTATTGCACCTTAACATGCTCGATAAGTTCAATCGACAACTTGTCAATGAGACAAATTGATTAAAATTAAGAGGTGAAAATTGTGATTTCGAAACCAGATAAAAACAAAATCCGCCAAAAACGCCACCGTCGCGTCCGCGGTAAACTCTCTGGAACTGCTGATCGCCCACGTTTGAACGTATTCCGTTCTAATACAGGCATCTACGCTCAAGTTATTGATGACGTAGCGGGTGTAACGCTCGCAAGTGCATCAACTCTTGATAAAGACGTTTCTAAAGGAACAAAAACAGAACAAGCCGTTGTAGTCGGCAAACTTGTTGCTGAACGTGCAGTGGCTAAAGGTATTTCTGAAGTGGTGTTTGACCGCGGTGGATATCTCTATCACGGACGTGTTAAAGCCTTGGCTGATGCAGCTCGTGAAAACGGATTGAAATTCTAATAGGGAGGACACAAAATAATGGCATTTAAAGATAATGCAGTTGAACTTGAAGAACGCGTTGTTGCGATTAACCGCGTTACAAAAGTTGTTAAAGGTGGACGTCGTCTTCGCTTTGCAGCTCTTGTAGTTGTTGGTGATGGAAATGGTCGTGTTGGATTTGGTACTGGTAAAGCTCAAGAAGTTCCAGAAGCTATCCGTAAAGCAGTTGAAGCTGCTAAGAAAAACATGATCGAAGTACCAATGGTTGGTACAACAATCCCTCACGAAGTTTACACTAACTTCGGTGGAGCTAAAGTATTATTGAAACCAGCTGTAGAAGGTTCTGGAGTTGCTGCTGGTGGTGCAGTTCGTGCCGTCATCGAATTAGCAGGTGTTGCTGATATTACTTCAAAATCTCTTGGTTCAAACACTCCAATCAACATTGTTCGTGCAACTGTTGAAGGATTGAAACAACTTAAACGTGCAGAAGAAGTTGCCGCACTTCGTGGCATCTCAGTTTCTGACTTAGCATAAGAAAGGGGATCATCATGGCTCAAATTAAAATTACTTTGACTAAGTCTCCTATCGGACGTAAGCCAGAACAACGTAAAACTGTTGTTGCTCTTGGACTTGGTAAATTAAACTCTTCAGTAGTCAAAGAAGATAATGCTGCTATCCGTGGTATGGTGACAGCTATTTCTCACTTGGTTACCGTTGAAGATGTTAAATAAGTTATAACTGTGAAATCTCTGATTTCATAATTAAAAACGAGCACAAAACCGACTCTTGTAGTTTGCTTTTTGGCAACAAACAGTAGTCGGTTAGTGCGTATCTGTATTAAGTTATTTTGGATAACTTAAGTATCATTAATGTATAGGCGAGTTTCTATAGGGAGTCCTTTTCCCTCATAGAGGCGCTAGCATTTTACAAAAAAAGGAGAAAAAATGAAACTTCATGAATTAAAAGCTGCTGAAGGCTCACGTAAAGTACGTAACCGTGTTGGTCGTGGGACATCATCAGGTAATGGTAAAACATCTGGTCGCGGTCAAAAAGGTCAAAAAGCTCGTAGCGGTGGCGGTGTACGTTTAGGTTTTGAAGGTGGACAAACACCATTGTTCCGTCGTATTCCAAAACGTGGCTTTACAAATATTAATACTAAAGAATATGCACTTGTGAATCTTGATCAACTGAATGTTTTTGATGATGGTACAGAAGTGACTCCGGCTATTTTAAAAGATGCTGGTATTGTCCGAGCTGAAAAATCAGGCGTTAAAGTGCTTGGTAACGGTGAATTGACTAAAAAATTGACTGTAAAAGCAGCTAAGTTCTCAAAATCTGCTGAAGCAGCTATTATTGCTAAAGGTGGTTCAATCGAAGTCATCTAATGAGGGGATACTCATTATGTTCTTAAAAATACTAAAAGACGCGTTAAAGATAAAGACTGTACGGAATAAAATTTTCTTTACTATATTTATCATTCTTGTATTCCGAATTGGGACACATATTACCGTACCTGGTGTAAATGCCAAGAGCTTAGAGCAATTAAGTGAACTCCCTTTCTTAAATATGTTAAACTTAGTTAGTGGTAATGCGATGAGAAATTTCTCAGTATTTTCAATGGGGGTTAGCCCATATATTACTGCTTCTATCGTTGTTCAGTTATTGCAGATGGATATTTTACCTAAGTTTGTTGAGTGGGGCAAACAAGGTGAGGTTGGACGTCGTAAATTAAATCAAGCGACGCGCTATATTTCACTTGTTTTGGCTTTTGCCCAATCCATTGGTATCACTGCAGGGTTTAATACTTTGTCGAACGTTGCACTTGTTAAGACACCAGACATCAAAACATATTTACTGATCGGGGCATTACTGACAACAGGTAGCGTTATTGTTACCTGGCTTGGAGAACAAATCACAGATAAAGGATTTGGTAATGGCGTATCAATGATTATCTTTGCGGGTATTATTTCGTCTATTCCAAGTGCAATTGCAACAATTCGTGAAGACTATTTTGTAAATGTTAAGGCAAGTGATTTACACTCGTCTTATCTCATTGTTGGGATTTTAATCATAGCTGTTCTTGCTATTGTTTTCTTTACAACATATGTCCAACAAGCGGAATATAAAATTCCAATCCAATACACAAAGCTAATGCAAGGTGCACCTACAAGTTCATATCTTCCATTAAAAGTAAATCCAGCCGGCGTTATTCCCGTTATCTTTGCTAGCTCGATTACAACTATCCCAAGTACGATTATTCCTTTTGTTCAAAATGGTAGAGATTTACCGTGGTTAAACCGTTTGCAAGAAATTTTTAATTATCAAACTCCAGTCGGAATGATAGTTTACGCCTTGTTGATTATATTGTTCTCATTCTTCTATACCTTTGTACAAGTTAATCCTGAGAAGACAGCAGAAAATCTTCAGAAGAATTCCTCATATATACCAAGTGTTCGCCCTGGACGTGAGACAGAACAATTTATGTCCGCATTGCTAAAAAAACTAGCAACCGTAGGAGCTATCTTCTTAGCATTTATCTCTTTAGCGCCAATAGCAGCACAACAAGCTCTCAACCTTTCTTCTAGTATTGCTTTAGGTGGAACTAGTTTGCTCATTTTGATTTCAACTGGTATCGAAGGTATGAAACAGCTTGAGGGATATCTTCTAAAGAGAAAATATGTCGGATTTATGAATACAGCAGAATAGAATACAGGTTGACATTGTCAACCTTCTATTTTGTTTTTAAATGACAATAAGACTTGGTTATCATCAAACGATTTCTTGTTGCCATTTGAAAACAAAAACCAAGGAAAATAATTTCCTACTATGTATTTATTTTAAAAGAGGAGGAAAAGATGAATCTTTTAATCATGGGTTTGCCGGGAGCTGGTAAAGGGACCCAAGCAGCTAAGATTGTTGAAGAATTTGGTATTGCTCACATCTCAACAGGGGATATGTTCCGCGCCGCAATGGCTAATCAAACCGAAATGGGACGTTTAGCTAAAAGTTATATTGATAAAGGTGAATTGGTTCCTGATGAAGTCACAAACGGGATTGTAAAAGAGCGCTTAGCTGAGGATGATATCGCAGAAAAAGGTTTTTTGCTTGATGGGTATCCACGTACTATTGAACAAGCACACGCCTTAGATGCAACACTTGAAGAACTAGGACTCCGCTTAGATGGTGTTATTAATATTAAAGTGGATCCATCATGTCTTGTAGAGCGTTTGAGTGGTCGTATTATCAATCGTAAAACTGGTGAAACGTTCCATAAAGTGTTCAACCCACCAGTAGATTATAAAGAAGAAGATTACTATCAACGTGAAGATGATAAGCCTGAAACTGTTAAACGTCGTTTGGACGTCAATATGGCTCAAGGAGAACCTATTCTTGAACACTATCGTAAGCTTGGTCTTGTTACAGATATTGAAGGTAATCAAGAAATAACAGACGTTTTTGCAGATGTTGAAAAAGCGTTGCTAGAACTCAAATAAATTATACAAATCTACTTGCATAAGTAGATTAGTAATGATATACTAGTTTAGTCTGACTTATAATTGTTACCTCTGTGCTCAGAGGACATCAAATCGAAATTTAGGGGGTACTTTTGCGTGGCAAAAGAAGACGTGATTGAAATTGAAGGCAAAGTAGTAGAAACGATGCCAAATGCAATGTTTACTGTTGAATTGGAAAATGGACATCAAATTCTAGCAACTGTATCAGGAAAAATCCGCAAAAATTACATTCGTATTTTAGTAGGTGACCGTGTTACAGTAGAAATGAGTCCTTATGACTTGACACGTGGACGCATCACATACCGCTTTAAATAATCGAAATAATTGGAGGGATTAAAACATGAAGGTAAGACCATCGGTTAAACCAATTTGCGAATACTGTAAAGTTATTCGCCGTAATGGTCGTGTTATGGTAATTTGTCCGACAAATCCAAAACACAAACAACGTCAAGGATAAAATAGAAAGGAGAAAAAATGGCTCGTATTGCTGGAGTTGATATTCCAAATGATAAACGCGTAGTAATTTCACTTACTTATGTTTACGGAATTGGTCTTGCAACATCTAAAAAAATCTTAGCAGCTGCAGGTATTTCTGAAGATATCCGTGTTAAAGATTTAACATCAGATCAAGAAGATGCTATCCGTCGTGAAGTGGATGCAATCAAAGTTGAAGGTGACCTTCGACGTGAAGTAAACATGAACATTAAACGTTTGATGGAAATCGGTTCATACCGTGGAATCCGTCATCGTCGTGGACTTCCTGTCCGTGGACAAAATACTAAAAACAATGCTCGCACTCGTAAAGGGAAAGCTGTTGCGATTGCAGGTAAGAAAAAATAAAATAGGAGGTAAAACAATTGGCTAAACCAACACGTAAACGTCGTGTGAAAAAGGACATCGAATCTGGTGTTGCACACATTCACGCTACATTTAATAACACTATTGTTATGATTACAGATGTGCATGGTAATGCTCTTGCATGGTCATCAGCTGGTGCTCTTGGTTTCAAAGGTTCTCGTAAATCTACTCCATTTGCTGCTCAAATGGCTGCAGAAGCTGCTGCAAAATCTGCACAAGAACACGGACTAAAAACTGTTGAAGTGACTGTAAAAGGTCCTGGTTCAGGTCGTGAATCAGCTATTCGTGCTCTAGCAGCTGCAGGTCTTGAAGTAACTGCAATTCGTGATGTGACCCCTGTGCCACATAATGGTGCTCGTCCTCCAAAACGTCGTCGTGTATAATCATATAACAAATAGTACACAAGTTTCGTTTCGAGGGGTGAAAAAATGATTGAGTTTGAAAAACCAATAATAACAAAAATTGATGAAAATAAAGATTACGGTAGATTTGTCATCGAACCACTTGAACGTGGCTACGGAACAACTCTAGGTAATTCTCTTCGTCGTGTACTCTTGTCTTCACTTCCAGGTGCAGCAGTAACATCAATTAAAATTGATGGAGTACTACACGAATTTGATACAATCCCAGGTGTACGTGAAGATGTCATGCAAATTATCCTTAATGTTAAGGGACTTGCTGTGAAATCATACGTCGAAGACGAAAAGATTATCGAACTTGAAGTAGAAGGACCAGCAGAGGTAACAGCTGGTGATATTCTTACTGACAGTGATATCGAACTTGTTAACCCGGATCATTATCTTTTTACAATCGCTGAAGGACATTCTCTACGTGCAACAATGACTGTTGCTAAAAAACGTGGTTATGTGCCAGCAGAAGGCAACAAAAAAGATGATGCACCTGTGGGTACATTGGCAGTAGATTCAATCTATACGCCAGTTAAAAAAGTTAATTATCAAGTTGAACCTGCCCGTGTAGGTAGCAATGATGGCTTTGATAAATTAACGATTGAAATCATGACAAACGGAACAATTATTCCTGAAGATGCTTTAGGTCTATCTGCTCGAGTTTTGATCGAACACTTAAACCTGTTTACTGATTTAACAGAGGTTGCAAAAGCTACCGAAGTAATGAAAGAAACTGAAAAAGTGAACGATGAAAAGGTACTTGACCGCACCATCGAGGAGCTTGATTTATCCGTACGCTCATATAACTGTTTAAAACGTGCAGGCATTAACACTGTCTTCGATTTAACAGAAAAATCTGAGCCTGAAATGATGAAAGTCCGTAATCTTGGACGTAAGAGCCTTGAAGAAGTTAAGGTTAAACTTGCTGACTTAGGTCTCGGACTAAAAAACGATAAATAATATAGGAGGACAAAATGGCTTACCGTAAACTAGGACGCACTAGCTCACAACGTAAAGCAATGCTTCGTGATTTGACGACAGATCTTTTGATCAACGAATCAATTGTAACGACAGAAGCACGTGCAAAAGAAATCCGTAAAACAGTTGAAAAAATGATTACTCTTGGTAAACGTGGTGATCTTCATGCTCGTCGCCAAGCAGCTGCATACGTTCGTAACGAAATCGCATCAGAAAATTATGATGAAGCTACCGATAAATACACATCAACGACAGCTCTTCAAAAACTTTTCTCAGAAATTGCACCTCGTTATGCAGAACGTAACGGTGGATACACTCGTATTCTTAAAACAGAACCACGCCGTGGAGATGCTGCTCCAATGGCAATTATTGAATTAGTTTAATTTTTATCAATTTTGTTGAGTGTTATGATGATGGAGTAATCGAGAGATTATTCTTAGTCTAGCTCTGGTCTACCGCTAGGATTTTTCCTAGCGGGAACACTCATCATATTGTTAATATGTAACGCTTGTTTATGAAAGGTATCTAAGCTATAGAAACTTTTTATAAGCAGGCGTTTTGTTGTATTATGAGGTGAACACCCCCCGCTTTTAAGCTGAGCAAAACAATAACACAGAAGCCTCTTCTGATGCGTTTATAAAGTTTTCTCAGAGACAATAAGGTCATCAGAATAAGAAAACCTTATGCAGGTGTTTAAAGACCTCTCATGGGCAAATAAACGGTGTAATCCCCTCGTTTAAATGTCCGAAAAAAACTTGCATCGCAAACAGATGCTCAAACTATATTGTTAGTTTTATCCCCTATTCAATATTTTATTAATAAGTATTCTAAAATCCTCTTTTAATTTGGAGGTGAAAATATCTTTTTTACTTTTAAAATCTGTCACTTTAAGCCGTTTCCAACAAAATTGTAAAAAAGTACAAAAAAAGTAAAAAAAGAGTTGACAATGACAGTAAAGATATCGTATACTAATAAAGCTGTCAGAGAGGTTCCTGTAACACACTTATTGAAAAAAGATGAAAAAGTAGTTGACAGGCTATGAGAAACCTGATAGAATAAAGAAGTTGTCTCTTAGGAGACGTTAAGACCTTTGAGAACTGAATAAGACGAACCAAACGTGAGGGTGATATGGAGACATATTACCCGTCAAGAAACGAGAAATAAATCTGTCAGCGACAGAAGGAACGAGTAAGTTCAAACGCAAATTAAAGAGAGTTTGATCCTGGCTCAGGACGAACGCTGGCGGCGTGCCTAATACATGCAAGTAGAACGCTGAGAACTGGTGCTTGCACCGGTTCAAGGAGTTGCGAACGGGTGAGTAACGCGTAGGTAACCTACCTCATAGCGGGGGATAACTATTGGAAACGATAGCTAATACCGCATAAGAGAGACTAACGCATGTTAGTAATTTAAAAGGGGCAATTGCTCCACTATGAGATGGACCTGCGTTGTATTAGCTAGTTGGTGAGGTAAAGGCTCACCAAGGCGACGATACATAGCCGACCTGAGAGGGTGATCGGCCACACTGGGACTGAGACACGGCCCAGACTCCTACGGGAGGCAGCAGTAGGGAATCTTCGGCAATGGGGGCAACCCTGACCGAGCAACGCCGCGTGAGTGAAGAAGGTTTTCGGATCGTAAAGCTCTGTTGTTAGAGAAGAATGATGGTGGGAGTGGAAAATCCACCAAGTGACGGTAACTAACCAGAAAGGGACGGCTAACTACGTGCCAGCAGCCGCGGTAATACGTAGGTCCCGAGCGTTGTCCGGATTTATTGGGCGTAAAGCGAGCGCAGGCGGTTTTTTAAGTCTGAAGTTAAAGGCATTGGCTCAACCAATGTACGCTTTGGAAACTGGAGAACTTGAGTGCAGAAGGGGAGAGTGGAATTCCATGTGTAGCGGTGAAATGCGTAGATATATGGAGGAACACCGGTGGCGAAAGCGGCTCTCTGGTCTGTAACTGACGCTGAGGCTCGAAAGCGTGGGGAGCAAACAGGATTAGATACCCTGGTAGTCCACGCCGTAAACGATGAGTGCTAGGTGTTAGGCCCTTTCCGGGGCTTAGTGCCGGAGCTAACGCATTAAGCACTCCGCCTGGGGAGTACGACCGCAAGGTTGAAACTCAAAGGAATTGACGGGGGCCCGCACAAGCGGTGGAGCATGTGGTTTAATTCGAAGCAACGCGAAGAACCTTACCAGGTCTTGACATCCCGATGCCCGCTCTAGAGATAGAGTTTTACTTCGGTACATCGGTGACAGGTGGTGCATGGTTGTCGTCAGCTCGTGTCGTGAGATGTTGGGTTAAGTCCCGCAACGAGCGCAACCCCTATTGTTAGTTGCCATCATTAAGTTGGGCACTCTAGCGAGACTGCCGGTAATAAACCGGAGGAAGGTGGGGATGACGTCAAATCATCATGCCCCTTATGACCTGGGCTACACACGTGCTACAATGGTTGGTACAACGAGTCGCAAGCCGGTGACGGCAAGCTAATCTCTTAAAGCCAATCTCAGTTCGGATTGTAGGCTGCAACTCGCCTACATGAAGTCGGAATCGCTAGTAATCGCGGATCAGCACGCCGCGGTGAATACGTTCCCGGGCCTTGTACACACCGCCCGTCACACCACGAGAGTTTGTAACACCCGAAGTCGGTGAGGTAACCTATTAGGAGCCAGCCGCCTAAGGTGGGATAGATGATTGGGGTGAAGTCGTAACAAGGTAGCCGTATCGGAAGGTGCGGCTGGATCACCTCCTTTCTAAGGAAATGGAACACGTTTATCGTCTTATTTAGTTTTGAGAGGTCTTGTGGGGCCTTAGCTCAGCTGGGAGAGCGCCTGCTTTGCACGCAGGAGGTCAGCGGTTCGATCCCGCTAGGCTCCATCAGGATACAATCCTACTAAACTTAATACAAGTGAAGTTGAACACGCAACTCACTTCCTAGGAAAATGGACAATCTTCCCTTGTGTGCAAGGCCCACATGGTCAGATTCCTAATTTTCTACAGAAGTTTCGCTAAAGCGAGCGTTGCTTAGTATCCTATATAATAGTCCATTGAAAATTGAATATCTATATCAAATTCCACGATCTAGAAATAGATTGTAGAAAAGTAACAAGAAAATAAACCGAAAACGCTGTGACTATTTAATAAGTTTTCTAGTTTAAAAAAACTAGGTTAATAAGGTTAAGTTAATAAGGGCGCACGGTGGATGCCTTGGCACTAGAAGCCGAAGAAGGACGTGACAAACGACGAAATGCTTTGGGGAGCTGTAAGTAAGCGCTGATCCAGAGATGTCCGAATGGGGGAACCCACTAACTAATGGTTAGTATCCATAACTGTTAAGGTTATGAGAAGGAAGACGCAGTGAACTGAAACATCTAAGTAGCTGCAGGAAGAGAAAGCAAACGCGATTGCCTTAGTAGCGGCGAGCGAAACGGCAGGAGGGCAAACCGAAGTGTTTACACTTCGGGGTTGTAGGACTGCGACGTGGGACTTTAAAAGGATAGAAGAATTACCTGGGAAGGTAAGCCAAAGAGAGTAAAAGCCTCGTATTTAAAATTCTTTTGAGCCCTAGCAGTATCCTGAGTACGGCGAGACACGTGAAATCTCGTTGGAATCTGGGAGGACCATCTCCCAACCCTAAATACTCTCTAGTGACCGATAGTGAACCAGTACCGTGAGGGAAAGGTGAAAAGCACCCCGGGAGGGGAGTGAAATAGAACCTGAAACCGTGTGCCTACAACAAGTTCGAGCCCGTTAATGGGTGAGAGCGTGCCTTTTGTAGAATGAACCGGCGAGTTACGATATGATGCGAGGTTAAGTTGAAGAGACGGAGCCGTAGGGAAACCGAGTCTTAATAGGGCGATTTAGTATCATGTTGTAGACCCGAAACCATGTGACCTACCCATGAGCAGGTTGAAGGTGAGGTAAAACTCACTGGAGGACCGAACCAGGGCACGTTGAAAAGTGCTTGGATGACTTGTGGGTAGCGGAGAAATTCCAAACGAACTTGGAGATAGCTGGTTCTCTCCGAAATAGCTTTAGGGCTAGCGTCGATGTTAAGTCTCTTGGAGGTAGAGCACTGTTTGGGTGAGGGGTCCATCTCGGATTACCAATCTCAGATAAACTCCGAATGCCAACGAGATATCATCGGCAGTCAGACTGCGAGTGCTAAGATCCGTAGTCGAAAGGGAAACAGCCCAGACCACCAGCTAAGGTCCCAAAATAACTGTTAAGTGGAAAAGGATGTGGGGTTGCACAGACAACTAGGATGTTAGCTTAGAAGCAGCTATTCATTCAAAGAGTGCGTAATAGCTCACTAGTCGAGTGACCCTGCGCCGAAAATGTACCGGGGCTAAAACAGTTTACCGAAGCTGTGGATGACACAAAAGTGTCATGGTAGGAGAGCGTTCTATGTGTGAAGAAGGTGTACCGTGAGGAGCGCTGGAACGCATAGAAGTGAGAATGCCGGTATGAGTAGCGAAAGACAGGTGAGAATCCTGTCCACCGTAAGACTAAGGTTTCCAGGGGAAGGCTCGTCCGCCCTGGGTTAGTCGGGACCTAAGGAGAGACCGAAAGGTGTATCCGATGGCCAACAGGTTGATATTCCTGTACTAGAGTATATAGTGATGGAGGGACGCAGTAGGCTAACTAAACCGGACGATTGGAAGAGTCCGGCTAAGCAGTGAGGTGTAAGATGAGTCAAATGCTTATCTTTATAACATTGAGCTGTGATGGGGAGCGAATTTTAGTAGCGAAGTTAGTGATGTCACACTGCCAAGAAAAGCTTCTAGCGTTTAATGATACTCTACCCGTACCGCAAACCGACACAGGTAGTCGAGGCGAGTAGCCTCAGGTGATCGAGAGAACTCTCGTTAAGGAACTCGGCAAAATGACCCCGTAACTTCGGGAGAAGGGGTGCTGACTTAGGTCAGCCGCAGTGAATAGGCCCAAGCAACTGTTTATCAAAAACACAGCTCTCTGCTAAATCGTAAGATGATGTATAGGGGGTGACGCCTGCCCGGTGCTGGAAGGTTAAGAGGAGGGTTTAGCGCAAGCGAAGATCTGAATTGAAGCCCCAGTAAACGGCGGCCGTAACTATAACGGTCCTAAGGTAGCGAAATTCCTTGTCGGGTAAGTTCCGACCCGCACGAAAGGCGTAATGATTTGGGCACTGTCTCAACGAGAGACTCGGTGAAATTTTAGTACCTGTGAAGATGCAGGTTACCCGCGACAGGACGGAAAGACCCCATGGAGCTTTACTGCAGTTTGATATTGAGTATCTGTACCACATGTACAGGATAGGTAGGAGCCATTGACTTCGGGACGCCAGTTTCGAATGAGGCGTTGTTGGGATACTACCCTTGTGTTATGGCTACTCTAACCCAGATAGGTTATCCCTATCGGAGACAGTGTCTGACGGGCAGTTTGACTGGGGCGGTCGCCTCCTAAAGAGTAACGGAGGCGCCCAAAGGTTCCCTCAGATTGGTTGGAAATCAATCGCAGAGTGTAAAGGTATAAGGGAGCTTGACTGCGAGAGCTACAACTCGAGCAGGGACGAAAGTCGGGCTTAGTGATCCGGTGGTACCGAATGGAAGGGCCATCGCTCAACGGATAAAAGCTACCCTGGGGATAACAGGCTTATCTCCCCCAAGAGTTCACATCGACGGGGAGGTTTGGCACCTCGATGTCGGCTCGTCGCATCCTGGGGCTGTAGTCGGTCCCAAGGGTTGGGCTGTTCGCCCATTAAAGCGGCACGCGAGCTGGGTTCAGAACGTCGTGAGACAGTTCGGTCCCTATCCGTCGCGGGCGTAGGAAATTTGAGAGGATCTGCTCCTAGTACGAGAGGACCAGAGTGGACTTACCGCTGGTGTACCAGTTGTCTTGCCAAAGGCATCGCTGGGTAGCTATGTAGGGAAGGGATAAGCGCTGAAAGCATCTAAGTGCGAAGCCCCCCTCAAGATGAGATTTCCCATGATTTTATATCAGTAAGAGCCCTGAGAGATGATCAGGTAGATAGGTTAGGAGTGTAAGTGTAGCGATACATGTAGCGGACTAATACTAATAGCTCGAGGACTTATCCAAAAAGAAATATTGACAACGTTACGGATTCTTGTTAGACTATAGATATTCAATTTTGAGTGGGTTATGAAAATAGCACATTTACAAGTTAAGTGACGATAGCCTAGGAGATACACCTGTACCCATGCCGAACACAGCAGTTAAGCCCTAGAACGCCTGATGTAGTTGGGGGTTGCCCCCTGTGAGATAAGGTAGTCGCTTAGCTTAATGACACACTCAATGGGAGTTTAGCTCAGCTGGGAGAGCATCTGCCTTACAAGCAGAGGGTCAGCGGTTCGATCCCGTTAACTCCCATTTTAGCGGGTGTAGTTTAGTGGTAAAACTACAGCCTTCCAAGCTGTTGTCGCGAGTTCGATTCTCGTCACCCGCTTTATAGTTTTCCCAAGCTATATCAATAAAAGCTTGGGCGCGTAGCTCAGGTGGTTAGAGCGCACGCCTGATAAGCGTGAGGTCGGTGGTTCGAGTCCACTCGTGCCCATTATCTATAATTATATTATTATGGTCCGTTGGTCAAGGGGTTAAGACACCGCCTTTTCACGGCGGTAACACGGGTTCGAATCCCGTACGGACTATATTATATTTGGAGGATTACCCAAGTCCGGCTGAAGGGAACGGTCTTGAAAACCGTCAGGCGTGTAAAAGCGTGCGTGGGTTCGAATCCCACATCCTCCTTTTAACTATCGCGGGATGGAGCAGTTAGGTAGCTCGTCGGGCTCATAACCCGAAGGTCGTAGGTTCAAATCCTGCTCCCGCAATACATAAGTATGTAGTTGTTGGCTCGGTAGCTCAGTTGGTAGAGCAATGGATTGAAGCTCCATGTGTCGGCGGTTCGATTCCGTCTCGCGCCATTAAAGTTTAATATTTTACGGAAAGATAGCGAAGAGGCTAAACGCGGCGGACTGTAAATCCGCTCCTTCGGGTTCGGGGGTTCGAATCCCTCTCTTTCCATCCTAAACGGGCATAGTTTAAAGGTAGAACTAAGGTCTCCAAAACCTTCAGTGTGGGTTCGATTCCTACTGCCCGTGTTAGAAATATGGCGGGTGTGGTGAAGTGGTTAACACATCAGATTGTGGCTCTGACATTCGTGGGTTCGATTCCCATCACTCGCCTATTTTATTGGGGTATAGCCAAGCGGTAAGGCAAGGGACTTTGACTCCCTCATGCGTTGGTTCGAATCCAGCTACCCCAGTTTAAATTTTATATTTAAAGCCGGCGTGGCGGAATTGGCAGACGCGCTGGACTCAAAATCCAGTGTCCGCAAGGACGTGCCGGTTCGACCCCGGCCGCCGGTATACTTGAAAAACAAGGTTTGTAAACCTTGTTTTTTGTTTTGATCTTAAGCTGTAGCTACGTAGTACAATCTCTTATATTACTGATAAGGTCTATTTAATGCGCAAGATTTGTGGTATGATGAATATGATTGAGTATTGATGCTTTATGGGATTACCGGTAAGGTTTTGAAAAAGGTTTGTCACTACTAGGTGCTTTTTTAACTATAGAAAGACAGTTATGGATTGATGTATTGTAACTAATGTTGGAGGTTAATGGTGGTTGAGTTTTGAGATATTTACACTGATAATCGGGTGGAAACTGGTCGGGTATCGGGTAATGGAGTGTGGTTCTTCGTTTAAGCAAGGAGATTATCGTTTGGTGGTTCATATTTGCTTGTTAAATGTTAGGGATGAGATGCTGAGTCAGCAAGGCCATGAAGATAAAGCTGACTGGCTAGAGCCTTGAGATGTGACGTTTGGTGGAAGTCCTTTTTGGTGAGATGGCACAGCATATAGTAATATTAGATCCTGAGGAAGAATTGGGACTTTCATTAGGCTTGACTGGGGTATGACCTCACTTTACAATTCATTTCGATGATGGGTTTGATGATACGTTTTTAGTTCAAGACTTTGTAGAGTTGGAGAATTTGGTTCTTTATGAAGAAGAAGTGCAGGTAATTCGTTGAGCCAGTCGTGAAGATATTTTAGGTATGATTGATGAAGGTTCGTTTATTCCTTATCTGAAGTATAAAATAAATTTGTGCTTTGAGATGGTTGGCCAATATAAAGTCCATCAATCTTAGAAGTAATAATTTTTGAATTTTTTCTGAGGTTTGTGTATATTTGATAGTGTACTGATGTAAGAAGTAAGGAGTACTATGATGGCAATCAATGAGAGAGCTTCTGTAAAAATCAAGTTAGGCCTTGATACTAAGAATAAGCGATGAGATGGTTACCACGATTTATCGATGGTCATGATGAGTATTGATCTGTGTGACTATGTGACGGTTGACCATATAGATGACAATAAGATTGTCTTTGCCTCAAACTGTCCGAAAATACCTATTAACTAAGATAATGATGTTTATAAGATAGTTCAGCTAATGAAACATCGATTTCAAGTTAAAAGAGGAGTTTCCGTTTACTTGGAAAAGCGGATTCCCATGTGTGCTGGTATGGGAGGAGGTTCTAGCGATGCTGTTACTATCAGAGCATTAAATCAGATGGCTCCTTACTCTTAGCCGAAAAGATATGATGGATATTGGTATACCGATTGGTAGTGATGTGCCTTATTGCTTGCTTTCAGGTTGTGCCCAAGTCACTGGTAAAGGTGAAGTGGTTTGTCGCATTTTGGGGCTGTTATCGTCTTGGGTGGTTTTGGTTAAACCAGATTTTGGTATCTCGACTTGAACATTTTTTCTAGATATTAATTGTAAAATCATTTCAAGAGTGTCTACTACTCATTTGGTTGCGGCGATTGAAGCGGGTAACTATAATGATGGGATATTGACTGAAATGAACAATTTGCTGGAAGATATTTTCATTGCCAAGCGACCCTTTATTCAAAAAATAAAAGAGAAAACACTGCAAGCTGGTGCTGCTAATGCTTTGATGACAGGAAGTGGACCGACTGTTTTTGCTTTGTGCCAAACCGAAAAACAAACTATAATAGTTTAAAAGGACTTTGCAAGGAAGTTTTTAAGGTGAGAATGTTGTAATATTTTGTTGGGATTGCTTCTTTGGAAGCTTCATGTTATAATTAACTGGTTAATGAAAGAGGAGATTTATGGGGATTTTAGAAAAAAAACTTGATAACTTAGTAAATACTATTTTATTAAAAGCAGAAAATCAGCATGAGTTATTATTTGGAGCTTGTCAAAGTGACGTTAAGCTTACTAATACGCAAGAACATATTTTAATGTTACTATCTCAGCAACGTCTCACTAATACAGATTTGGCTAAGGCATTAAATATTAGTCAGGCGGCAGTAACTAAGGCTATCAAGAGTTTGGTCAAACAAGACATGTTAGCAGGAACTAAGGATACGGTTGATGCTAGGGTGACTTATTTTGAATTAACCGAGTTAGCTAAGCCTATTGCGTCAGAACATACCCATCATCATGATGAAACCTTAAATGTTTACAACCGTTTATTACAAAAATTCTCCGCGAAAGAATTAGAGATTGTAGATAAGTTTGTAACAGTTTTTGCTGAGGAATTAGAAGGGTAATCCATGAGATACATATCAGTGAAAAATCTCTCCTTTCAATATGAAAGTGAGCCAGTTTTAGAAGGGATCACTTATCATTTAGATAGTGGAGAATTTGTCACCATGACCGGTGAAAATGGTGCTGCAAAGTCAACCTTAATAAAAGCAACCTTAGGAATTTTACAACCAAAGGCTGGACGAGTTACTATTGCTAAAAAAAATAAAGACGGTAAACAATTAAGAATTGCTTACTTGCCGCAGCAAGTAGCTAGCTTTAACGCTGGTTTTCCATCCACCGTTTACGAGTTTGTCAAATCAGGTCGCTACCCACGTAGTGGTTGGTTTAGACATTTGAACAAACACGATGAAGAGCATGTGCAAGCAAGCTTAGAAGCAGTCGGCATGTGGGAAAACCGTCATAAGAGAATTGGTAGTTTATCAGGTGGTCAAAAACAACGTGTGGTTATTGCCCGTATGTTTGCTTCTGACCCTGATATTTTTGTGCTAGACGAGCCAACAACGGGAATGGATAGCGGTACTACTGATACCTTTTATGAACTGATGCACCACAGTGCACATCAACATGGGAAATCCGTTCTGATGATTACCCATGACCCAGAAGAAGTGAAGGCTTATGCTGATCGGAACATTCATTTAGTCAGAAACCAAAAACTTCCTTGGCGTTGTTTCAACATTCATGAAGCTGAAACAGATGACGAAAAAGGAGGTCATGGTCATGCTTGATATTTTATTCTATGATTTCATGCAACGGGCGGTAATGGCGGTAGTTGCCATTAGTATTTTTGCTCCGATTTTAGGTATTTTCCTTATTTTACGTCGTCAAAGTTTGATGAGCGATACCCTTAGTCATGTTTCTTTGGCTGGGGTAGCGCTTGGGGTAGTCCTTGGTATTTCACCAACCATCACTACTATTATTGTTGTGGTTTTAGCTGCTATTTTGTTAGAATACCTGCGTGTAGTTTACAAACACTACATGGAGATTTCAACGGCGATTTTGATGTCACTTGGCTTGGCCCTATCTCTGATTATTATGAGTAAGTCGCATAGTTCATCAAGCATGAGTTTAGAACAATACCTTTTTGGATCGATCATCACGATTAGTATGGAACAAGTTGTCGCCTTGTTTGCTATTGCTGCGATTATTTTAATCTTGACCGTTCTCTTCATTAGACCGATGTACATTCTGACCTTTGATGAAGATACTGCTTTTGTAGATGGTTTGCCCGTTCGCTTGATGTCTGTTCTATTCAATATCGTCACTGGGGTTGCTATTGCTTTGACCATTCCAGCAGCAGGAGCACTTTTGGTTTCTACCATTATGGTCTTGCCAGCAAGTATCGCAATGAGATTGGGTAAAAACTTTAAAACAGTTATCTTACTGGGAATTGTCATCGGTTTTAGCGGTATGTTATCTGGTATTTTCTTATCTTATTTCTTTGAAACGCCAGCTAGTGCCACTATTACCATGATTTTCATTAGTATTTTCCTCTTAGTTAGTCTAGGTGGAATGCTTAAAAAACGGTTATTTTAATAAGAAAAATCCTCACATGTTTAACATGTGAGGATTTATTTATAAATGCTTTAAAAAGGGGGTAAGGTCCCAATTTTCTTGATTAATGGTGATGCCCTCCCAAAAGCTATCATTAGTTAAACGAGGAATCAAATGAAGGTGAAAATGAGTCCCCTCATCCATCAACTCCTTGTCATTGCTGACGCTAGTAACGCCTGAAATGGGAAGGTGCTGCTCTAGCTTAGCAACTAGAGCGGCTTGTAAGTCGATGAGATCATAGTGCCCTTCCTTTGGTAGTTGTGTCAGACTAGTGTAATGGTCTTTGGAAATCAGTAAAAGGTGCCCCTTTTGGATAGGATCAATATCAAAAACAACCTTGAAATATTGACTTTGAGTCAGTAGCTGATTTGCTTTGAGCTGATGGCAAAAGATACATTCTGTCATAGGTACATCTCCTTATGAAAAAACGAGCCAGAGCTCGTTTAATCGGTTATCTAGTAAGTGAGAACAGCGTATTTTTTCTTACCGCGGCGAATAACGGTTAATTGATCATCAATTTTATCATCATTACTTAATTGGTAATCTAAATCTTGAACGCGGTCTCCGTTAATGTAGATTGCTCCATTTTGCACGTCTTCACGCGCCTGGCGTTTTGATGGGGAAATCTTAGCAGCTACTAAAATCTCGACAATATTATGATTGTCTATTGATTGAACGTGATAATTTGGTACATTGCTCAATCCTTGTTTTAATTCATTGGCAGAAAGATTTTTGATGTTTCCAGCAAATAACTGCTCGGTAATGTTAAGAGCTTGTTTATAAGCTTCTTCGCCATGAACCAAGGTAACCACTTCGCGTGCCAAGGTTTTTTGAGCGAGACGCTCGTGACGAGCGGCATTAAATTGAGTTTCAATTTCTGCAATCTCATCTAGAGATAAGAAGGTGAAGATTTTCAAGAAACGCACTGCATCATCATCCATGACATTTAACCAGAATTGGTACATCTCGTAAGGAGACGTCTTATCGGCATCAAGCCAGACAGCATTACCTTCTGATTTACCGAATTTTTTCCCGGTTGAGTCAGTGATGAGTGGTACAGTCATGACGTGCCCAGTTTTATCAGCCTTTTTGCGGAGCAATTCAGTACCAGCTGTCATATTACCCCACTGGTCAGAGCCGCCAATTTGTAAGGTTACATTATGCTTGTCATTGAGTTCGTAGAAGTCGTAGCCCTGCATGATTTGGTAAGCAAACTCAGTGTAAGAAATGCCTGTTTCAATGCGTTTTTTAACAGAGTCTTTACTCATCATGTAGTTAACGGTGAAGTATTTACCGACATCACGGAGGAAGTCAATAAAGCTGATTTGCGAGAACCAGTCGTAGTTGTTGACAAGCTCTGCTTTATTATCACCATTTTCAAAATCAAGGAAAGTAGACAACTGCCCTTTAATCTTGTCACTCCACTCCAAAACTGTTTCTTTGGTTTGAAGGCTGCGCTCTGCATCTTTAAAGGAAGGATCACCAATTAAACCTGTGGCACCCCCCACAAGAGCGTAAGGTTTGTGCCCTGCTAGTTGCAAGCGACGAGATGTTAAGATAGCCACTAGATGGCCCAGATGAAGGCTGTCAGCGGTTGGATCATAACCGGTATAATAGGATACTTGCCCTTCTGTTAATGCTTTGACAAGGGCTTGTTCATCAGTCGTTTGAAAGACCAAGCCACGAGCTTTGAGTTCTTCAAAAATATTCATAGGCTTTCTCCATTTTCATTATAGTTTCGAATCATTATATCAAAAAACGCTACTGCTATGCAAGCTTTATCAAAGTTTGGTATAATGATAAATGAGGTATTTTATGGTGAAATGGAACACGAAACAAAAGCGTATAAGTCATCAAAGATTAGGTCTCTTGGATTTGGGGCCGGTGCTATTACGTACGTTGAGACTACTGTCTAACTTTTTTTATATTGTTATCTTCCTTTTTGGAATGATGGGATTTGGTATGGCATTTGGGTATTTGGCTAGTCAGATTGAATCTGTTAAGGTACCAAGTAAAGAAAGTTTAGTCAAACAAGTTGAATCATTAACGATGATTTCGCAAATGAACTATTCTGATAATAGTTTAATTTCTACTTTAGATACGGATTTACTTCGAACACCAGTAGCTAATGATGCGATTTCAGAGAATATCAAAAAAGCTATTGTATCAACAGAAGACGAACATTTTCAAGAACATAAAGGTATCGTGCCAAAAGCTGTTTTTCGGGCAACATTGGCTTCTGTATTGGGATTTGGAGAAGCTAGTGGAGGTTCGACCTTAACACAGCAATTAGTCAAGCAACAAGTTTTGGGAGACGATCCCACATTTAAGCGCAAGTCTAAGGAGATCGTTTACGCTCTTGCCTTAGAGCGTTATATGTCCAAAGACAATATCTTATGTGATTATCTTAATGTTTCACCTTTTGGCCGTAACAACAAGGGTCAAAATATTGCTGGTGTTGAAGAAGCTGCGCGTGGCATTTTTGGCGTTTCTGCCAAAGATTTAACGGTGCCACAGGCAGCATTTTTGGCGGGTCTTCCGCAGAGTCCTATTGTTTACTCTCCTTATTTGTCAACGGGACAACTGAAATCAGAAAAGGACATGGCTTATGGCATCAAGCGTCAGCAAAATGTTCTCTTTAACATGTACCGTACAGGTGTTCTGTCTAAAAAAGAATACGAGGACTATAAGGCTTATCCGATTCAAAAGGATTTTATTCAACCGGGAAGTGCAATAGTAAATAATCACGATTACCTTTATTACACGGTGTTAGCGGATGCTAAGAAAGCCATGTATAGCTATTTGATTAAGCGAGATAAGGTGTCTAGTCGTGACTTGAAAAATGACGAGACTAAGGCTGCTTATGAAGAGAGAGCCTTAACAGAATTGCAACAGGGTGGCTATACCATCACCACAACCATTAATAAGCCTATTTACAATGCGATGCAGACAGCGGCAGCTCAGTTTGGTGGCTTGTTAGATGATGGCACTGGTACAGTTCAAATGGGAAATGTCTTGACAGACAATGCGACTGGTGCTGTGTTAGGTTTTGTTGGTGGTAGAGATTATGCTCTGAATCAAAATAATCATGCTTTCAATACAGTTAGATCGCCAGGTTCTAGCATTAAACCGATAATCGCTTATGGTCCTGCTATTGATCAAGGTTTAATGGGGAGTGCTAGCGTTTTGTCTAATTACCCAACAACTTACTCGAGTGGCCAAAAAATCATGCATGCTGATAGTGAAGGAACAGCCATGATGCCACTTCAAGAGGCCCTAAATACTTCTTGGAACATCCCAGCTTTTTGGACACAGAAATTACTGCGTGAAAAAGGTGTCGATGTCGAAAATTATATGACAAAAATGGGTTATAAGATTGCAGACTACTCGATTGAAAGTTTACCTCTAGGGGGCGGTATTGAAGTCTCGGTTGCTCAACAAACCAATGCTTACCAAATGCTTTCAAACAATGGCTTATATCAAAAGCAATATATTGTAGATAAGATTACTGCTAGCGATGGTACAGTCGTTTACAAACATGAAAATAAGCCAATTCGTATTTTTTCTGCAGCAACAGCTACGATTTTACAAGAATTGTTGAGAGGTCCGATTACTTCAGGCGCTACGACTACTTTCAAGAACCGTTTGGCGGCTATTAATCCGTGGCTTGCTAATGCTGATTGGATTGGTAAGACCGGAACAACTGAGAATTATACGGATGTTTGGCTAGTCCTGTCTACTCCAAAAGTTACTTTAGGCGGTTGGGCAGGACATGATGACAATACCTCATTAGCGCCATTAACAGGATATAACAATAATTCTAATTATCTTGCCTATTTAGCTAATGCCATTAATCAGGCCGATCCCAATGTTATTGGAGTAGGGCAACGCTTCAACTTAGATCCAGGAGTCATTAAGGCGAATGTCTTGAAGTCAACAGGTTTACAACCAGGAACTGTTAATGTCAATGGACATACTTTTTCTGTTGGTGGAGAAATGACCACCAGTCTATGGTCCCAAAAAGGACCGGGGGCTATGACTTACCGATTTGCTATTGGTGGCACGGATGCCGATTATCAAAAAGCCTGGGGGAACTTCGGGTTCAGAAAAAATTAGGTTGCCATTTATCGATAAAAAGGGTATAATAGTAATAACTATTTGTCGTCCAATCTAGCTGAAATATTGTCCAGTTAGGAAGAACAGCAGTTAAATCACACTGATAAAGTCAGATTTAGCTGCTCTTTTTGTGTCTATTTTTAGAAAAGATAGGGTTTGTAACCTATATTTAAATATTCTAAAAATTAACATTTAGGGCAAATGATAACTTAGTTGCGATTTGCTGAAACAGCAAAGCTTAAATAGAAGAAGGAGCTAAAAACTTGGCAGGACATGAAGTTCGATACGGAAAACACCGTACACGTCGTAGCTTTTCAAGAATCAAAGAAGTTCTTGATTTACCAAATTTGATTGAAATTCAAACTGACTCATTCCAAGATTTCCTCGATTCAGGTTTGAAAGAAGTATTTGAAGATGTACTTCCTATTTCAAACTTTACGGATACTATGGAACTTGAATTTGTTGGTTACGAATTTAAAGAACCTAAATATACCCTTGAAGAAGCTCGTATCCACGATGCAAGTTATTCTGCACCAATCTTTGTTACCTTCCGTTTGGTCAATAAAGAAACTGGTGAGATTAAAACTCAAGAAGTCTTCTTTGGTGATTTCCCAATCATGACGGAAATGGGTACCTTTATTATCAATGGTGGTGAACGTATCATCGTTTCTCAGTTGGTGCGTTCTCCAGGTGTTTATTTCAACGATAAAGTTGATAAAAACGGTAAAGTTGGTTACGGATCAACAGTGATTCCTAACCGTGGGGCTTGGTTGGAATTAGAGACTGACTCAAAAGACATTGCCTACACTCGTATTGACCGTACCCGTAAGATTCCATTCACAACCTTGGTTCGTGCCCTTGGTTTCTCAGGTGATGATGAAATTGTTGATATCTTTGGTGAAAGCGACCTTGTTCGTAATACCATTGAAAAAGACATTCACAAAAATCCAAGTGATTCTCGTACAGACGAAGCCCTTAAAGAAATTTACGAGCGTCTTCGTCCAGGTGAGCCAAAAACTGCAGATAGCTCTCGTAGTCTTTTGATTGCGCGTTTCTTTGATGCACGTCGTTACGATTTGGCTGCGGTTGGTCGTTACAAAGTGAACAAAAAACTTAATATCAAGACTCGTCTTTTGAACCAAATCATTGCTGAAAACCTTGTGGATGCTGAAACTGGCGAAATTTTGGTAGAAGCTGGAACTGAGATGACTCGTAGCGTCATCGAATCCATCGAAGAACACCTTGACGGTGATTTGAACAAGTTTGTTTACACACCAAATGATTACGCTGTGGTTACTGAACCAGTTGTCCTTCAAAAGTTCAAGGTTGTGTCACCAATTGATCCTGATCGTGTAGTAACTATTGTTGGTAATGCCAATCCAGATGATAAGGTTCGTGCATTGACACCTGCTGATATTTTGGCAGAAATGTCTTACTTCTTGAACCTTGCTGAAGGTCTTGGAAAAGTTGACGATATTGACCACTTGGGTAACCGTCGTATCCGTGCCGTTGGTGAATTGCTTGCCAACCAATTCCGCATCGGTCTTGCTCGTATGGAGCGTAACGTGCGTGAGCGTATGTCTGTTCAAGACAACGATGTGTTAACACCACAACAAATCATCAATATCCGTCCTGTCACAGCAGCTGTCAAAGAATTCTTCGGTTCGTCTCAGTTGTCACAGTTCATGGACCAACACAACCCATTGTCAGAGTTGTCTCACAAACGTCGTTTATCTGCCTTAGGACCTGGTGGTTTGACACGTGACCGTGCTGGTTATGAGGTTCGTGACGTGCATTACACGCACTATGGCCGTATGTGTCCGATTGAAACACCTGAAGGACCAAACATTGGTTTGATTAATAACTTGTCTTCATTTGGACATCTTAATAAATATGGTTTCATCCAAACACCTTACCGTAAGGTTGACCGTGCGACTGGTACGGTAACTAACGAGATTGTTTGGTTGACTGCCGACGAAGAAGACGAATACACAGTTGCACAGGCCAATTCGAAACTAAACGAAGATGGCACTTTTGCTGAAGAAATCGTTATGGGTCGTCACCAAGGTAATAACCAAGAATTTTCTGCAAGTGTTGTTGATTTCGTTGACGTTTCCCCTAAACAGGTAGTTGCTGTTGCGACGGCATGTATTCCTTTCTTGGAAAACGATGACTCCAACCGTGCCCTCATGGGTGCCAACATGCAACGTCAGGCTGTGCCATTGATTGATCCAAAAGCACCATATGTTGGTACTGGTATGGAATATCAAGCTGCCCATGACTCAGGCGCTGCGGTGATTGCTCAGCAAAATGGTAAAGTTGTCTTTTCTGATGCTGAAAAAGTGGAAATCCGTCGTCAAGATGGCTCGCTTGATGTTTACCACATTACCAAATTCCGTCGTTCAAACTCAGGAACAGCCTATAACCAACGCACCCTTGTTAAAGTAGGAGACATTGTTGAAAAAGGTGATTTCATCGCTGATGGACCTTCTATGGAAAATGGTGAAATGGCTCTTGGACAAAACCCAGTCGTTGCTTACATGACTTGGGAAGGTTATAACTTTGAGGATGCCGTTATCATGAGTGAGCGCCTTGTGAAAGAAGATGTCTACACATCTGTTCACTTGGAAGAATTCGAATCTGAAACGCGTGATACAAAACTTGGCCCTGAAGAAATCACTCGGGAAATCCCAAATGTTGGTGAAGAAGCCCTCAAAGACCTTGACGAAATGGGCATTATCCGTATCGGTGCTGAGGTTAAAGAAGGCGACATCTTAGTAGGTAAAGTCACACCTAAAGGTGAAAAAGACCTTTCTGCTGAAGAACGTTTACTTCACGCCATCTTTGGGGATAAATCGCGTGAAGTGCGTGATACCTCACTTCGTGTCCCTCACGGTGGTGATGGTATCGTTCGTGATGTGAAAATCTTTACACGCGCTAACGGCGATGAATTGCAATCAGGTGTTAATATGCTTGTGCGTGTTTACATCGCTCAAAAACGTAAAATCAAGGTCGGAGATAAAATGGCCGGTCGTCACGGAAACAAGGGTGTCGTTTCACGTATTGTACCAGTTGAAGACATGCCATACCTTCCAGACGGAACACCAGTTGACATCATGTTGAACCCTCTTGGGGTGCCATCACGGATGAATATTGGTCAGGTTATGGAACTTCACCTTGGTATGGCTGCTCGTAATCTTGGTATTCACATTGCAACACCTGTCTTTGACGGGGCTTCATCAGAAGACCTTTGGGACACTGTTCGTGAAGCTGGTATGGATAGCGATGCTAAGACGGTCCTTTATGATGGTCGCACCGGTGAACCATTTGACAACCGTGTATCCGTTGGTGTCATGTATATGATCAAACTTCACCACATGGTTGATGATAAACTTCATGCCCGTTCTGTAGGACCATACTCACTTGTTACCCAACAGCCACTTGGTGGTAAAGCTCAATTTGGTGGACAACGTTTTGGTGAGATGGAGGTTTGGGCCCTTGAAGCTTATGGTGCATCAAATGTTCTTCAAGAAATCTTGACCTACAAGTCAGATGACGTCACAGGACGTTTGAAAGCCTATGAAGCGATTACTAAAGGTAAACCAATTCCAAAACCAGGTGTACCAGAATCCTTCCGTGTTCTTGTAAAAGAATTGCAATCGCTTGGTCTTGATATGCGTGTGCTTGACGAGGATGATAATGAAGTGGAACTTCGTGATCTTGATGAAGGTGAAGACGATGACATTATGCATGTTGACGATCTCGAGAAGGCACGTGAAAAACAAGCTCAAGAAACTCAAGAAGTTTCTGAAACAACTGACGAAAAATAAGCAATCAATTCTTATTAAATAATTATTTACTGGTCTGGGGCAAAGGCCCCAGGAACTGGTAAAGTCATCAAAGGCAGAAAGGTAAAACTAGTGGTTGACGTAAATCGTTTTAAAAGTATGCAAATCACATTAGCCTCACCAAGTAAGGTCCGTTCATGGTCTTATGGTGAAGTTAAAAAACCTGAAACAATCAACTACCGTACATTAAAACCAGAACGTGAAGGACTCTTTGACGAAGTCATCTTTGGTCCAACAAAAGACTGGGAATGTGCGTGTGGTAAGTACAAACGTATCCGTTATAAAGGGATCGTTTGTGATCGCTGTGGGGTTGAGGTAACTCGTGCTAAAGTACGTCGTGAACGTATGGGTCACATTGAGTTAAAAGCTCCTGTATCACATATCTGGTATTTCAAAGGGATTCCATCTCGTATGGGATTGACTCTTGATATGAGTCCTCGTGCCCTTGAAGAAGTGATCTATTTTGCGGCTTATGTGGTCATTGATCCAAAAGATACACCGCTTGAACCAAAATCATTATTAACAGAACGTGAATACCGTGAAAAACTACAAGAGTATGGTCATGGGTCATTTGTCGCTAAGATGGGTGCTGAAGCCATTCAAGATCTCTTGAAACGTGTGGACTTGGCAGCTGAAATCGCTGAATTAAAAGAAGAGTTGAAATCTGCTTCTGGTCAAAAACGGATTAAAGCAGTTCGTCGTTTAGACGTCCTTGATGCCTTTAACAAATCTGGAAATAAACCAGAATGGATGGTTCTTAACATCCTGCCGGTTATTCCACCAGATCTTCGTCCGATGGTTCAATTGGATGGTGGTCGTTTTGCGGCATCAGACTTGAATGACTTGTACCGTCGTGTGATTAACCGTAATAACCGTTTGGCACGTTTGTTAGAACTTAATGCCCCTGGCATCATTGTTCAAAATGAAAAACGAATGCTTCAAGAAGCCGTTGATGCTTTGATTGATAATGGTCGTCGTGGTCGTCCAATCACTGGACCAGGAAGTCGTCCATTGAAATCATTGAGCCACATGCTTAAAGGTAAACAAGGGCGTTTCCGTCAAAACTTGCTTGGTAAACGTGTAGACTTCTCTGGACGTTCCGTTATCGCTGTTGGTCCAACCCTTAAAATGTATCAATGTGGTGTCCCACGTGAAATGGCTATCGAGCTTTTTAAACCATTTGTAATGCGCGAAATTGTTGCCAAAGAATATGCTGGTAACGTTAAAGCCGCTAAACGTATGGTTGAACGTGGCGACGAACGCATCTGGGATATCTTAGAAGAAGTTATCAAAGAACACCCAGTCCTACTTAACCGCGCACCGACTCTTCACAGACTTGGTATTCAGGCTTTTGAACCCGTTCTTATTGACGGTAAGGCACTTCGTCTTCACCCACTTGTGTGTGAGGCCTACAATGCCGACTTCGATGGAGACCAAATGGCCATTCACGTGCCACTTTCAGAAGAAGCACAAGCTGAAGCTCGTCTTTTGATGCTTGCTGCAGAGCACATCTTGAACCCTAAAGATGGTAAACCAGTTGTTACTCCATCTCAGGATATGGTTCTTGGTAACTACTATCTTACGATGGAAGATGCTGGTCGCGAAGGCGAAGGTATGATTTTCAAGGATAAAGACGAAGCTGTGATGGCATATCGTAATGGTTATGCTCATCTTCATAGTCGTGTGGGTATCGCTGTTGACAGCATGCCAAACAAACCTTGGAAAGACAATCAAAGACATAAAATCATGGTGACAACTGTTGGTAAGATTCTCTTTAACGATATCATGCCAGAGGACCTTCCTTACCTCCAAGAGCCAAACAATGCCAACTTGACAGAAGGAACACCTGATAAATACTTCCTTGAACCTGGTCAAGACATCCAAGAAGTGATTGATCGCTTAGACATCAATGTGCCATTTAAGAAGAAAAACCTCGGTAACATCATTGCGGAAACCTTCAAACGTTTCCGTACAACAGAAACATCAGCCTTCCTTGACCGCTTGAAAGACCTTGGTTACTACCACTCAACCCTTGCTGGTTTGACAGTGGGTATCGCTGACATTCCTGTTATTGATAATAAAGCTGAAATCATTGATGCTGCTCACCATCGTGTTGAAGAAATTAACAAAGCCTTCCGTCGTGGTTTGATGACAGATGATGACCGTTATGTTGCCGTTACAACAACATGGCGTGAAGCTAAAGAAGCCCTTGAAAAACGTCTGATTGAAACACAAGATCCTAAGAACCCAATCGTTATGATGATGGACTCAGGAGCTCGTGGTAACATCTCAAACTTCTCACAGCTTGCTGGTATGCGTGGTTTGATGGCTGCTCCTAACGGACGCATCATGGAACTTCCTATCTTGTCAAACTTCCGTGAAGGTTTGAGCGTTTTGGAAATGTTCTTCTCAACCCACGGTGCACGTAAAGGGATGACCGATACGGCCCTTAAAACAGCCGACTCAGGTTACCTTACTCGTCGTTTGGTTGACGTTGCCCAAGATGTTATCATTCGTGAGGACGATTGTGGCACTGATCGTGGTCTTCTTATCCGTGCTATTACAGATGGTAAAGAAGTTACCGAAACGCTTGAAGAGCGTCTTCAAGGTCGTTACACACGTAAATCAGTCAAACACCCTGAAACTGGTGAAGTCTTGATTGGTGCTGACCAATTAATCACTGAAGACATGGCTCGTAAGATTGTTGATGCAGGTGTTGAAGAAGTGACCATTCGTTCTGTCTTTACCTGTGCGACTCGTCATGGTGTCTGCCGTCACTGTTATGGTATCAACTTGGCAACTGGTGATGCTGTTGAAGTGGGTGAAGCAGTTGGTACTATTGCTGCCCAATCTATCGGTGAGCCTGGTACTCAGCTTACCATGCGTACCTTCCACACGGGTGGTGTAGCCTCAAATACCGATATCACCCAGGGTCTTCCTCGTATTCAAGAGATCTTTGAAGCACGTAATCCTAAAGGGGAAGCGGTCATTACTGAAGTGAAAGGGAATGTCGTCGAGATTGAAGAAGATGCGTCAACTCGTACCAAGAAAGTCTACGTTCAAGGAAAAACTGGCATGGGCGAATATGTCATACCATTTACAGCACGTATGAAAGTTGAAGTTGGCGACGAAGTTAATCGCGGAGCTGCCCTTACAGAAGGGTCAATTCAACCGAAACGTCTCCTTGAAGTGCGTGATACCTTGTCAGTTGAAACGTACCTTCTTGCAGAAGTACAAAAAGTTTACCGTAGCCAAGGGGTAGAAATCGGAGACAAACACGTTGAGGTAATGGTTCGCCAAATGCTTCGTAAAGTTCGTGTCATGGATCCAGGTGATACAGACCTCCTTCCAGGTACACTTATGGATATTTCTGATTTCACAGATGCTAACAAAGATATTGTTATCTCTGGTGGTATTCCTGCGACATCTCGTCCTGTTCTTATGGGTATTACTAAGGCTTCCCTTGAAACCAATTCCTTCTTATCAGCTGCATCCTTCCAAGAAACAACTCGTGTTCTTACAGATGCTGCTATCCGTGGTAAAAAAGATCATCTTCTTGGTCTTAAAGAAAATGTTATCATTGGTAAAATCATCCCAGCTGGTACTGGTATGGCTCGTTACCGTAACATTGAACCACAAGCGATGAATGAGATTGAAGTGATTGATCATACAGAAGTCTCAGCAGAAGCCGTTTTTACAGCAGAAGCAGAATAATCTCATGAAAGGGTCCTTAGGGGCTCTTTTTTGTCTGAGTTTGTTGGCAGTAAAAAGCATTGACAATCAGTCTTAGTCCCAATGAGCAGATGTTTTTCAAAATACTTATGATTTAGCTATAATAATGCATAAGAGGAATGGGTAATGTGTTATGTATCAAGTAATTAAAATGTATGGTGATTGGGAGCCTTGGTGGTTCATCGATGGATGGCAAGACGATATTATAGATGAGCAACAATTTAGTGACTGGCAAGAAGCGCTTGATTATTTTAATCAAGAATGGCAGCGCATGAAAGCTATTTTTCCTAGTTATCATAGTCAAAAGAATTTGTTAGCTACTTTTTGGGAAAAAGAAGATAAAAGATGGTGCGAGGACTGTGACGAAGATTTGCAGCAGTTTCATTCTCTTTTACTCCTTAAAAATAAAGATATTGTACCAAGCAATAATTATATCCCTGAATTTGAACAACGAAATGATTCACCACAGGTAGCTTATCTTTGCAAGTTAAACCTTTAAGTGTTTGTTAAAAACAAAATAAGTTAAAAGAAAATATCACTTCTTCTGATATTTTCTTTTTTTGTTTACGAATAAATGAGTAAGGAGGAATTATGGTACAAGCATTAGCAAAAGCTATTCTAGCAAAAGCTGAACAGGTTCATGCACAAGATATTTATATTTTGCCAAGAGCAGATCAATATGATCTTTTTTTACGAATAGGAGATGAAAGGAGATTAGTTGATGTTTATCAGAGCGATCGGATGGCTCCTCTTATTAGTCACTTTAAATTCGTTGCAGGAATGATAGTTGGTGAAAAGAGACGTTGTCAGGTGGGTTCATGTGATTATAAGCTTAGTAAAGATAAGCAGTTATCTTTGCGCTTATCTAGCGTGGGTGATTATCGCGGGCAAGAAAGCTTAGTGATTCGTCTGCTTCATCATCAAAATAAAAGTGTACATTATTGGTTTGATGGATTGACAAAAGTAGCCAATCAGGTTGGCGGTAGAGGGTTGTATTTATTTGCAGGACCAGTTGGGTCTGGGAAGACAACCTTGATGTACCAGCTGATTTCGAATTATCATCAAGAAGCACAGGTTATTAGTATAGAAGATCCTGTAGAAATTAAAAATCACCAAATTTTACAATTACAAGTGAATGATGATATTGGTATGACTTATGACAATTTGATCAAACTGTCTTTACGCCATCGACCAGATATTTTAGTTATTGGTGAGATTCGAGATAGTCAAACAGCAAGAGCCGTTATTAGGGCTAGTCTAACAGGTGCCATGGTTTTTTCAACGGTTCACGCTAAAAGTATCTCGGGTGTTTATGCAAGATTGTTAGAACTTGGTGTAACGAAAGCAGAACTGTCTAATTGCTTAGCATTAATTGCTTACCAAAGGTTACTTAATGGAGGAGCATTGATTGACTCTACTCAAAACGAATTTGAATATTATTCCTCATCGAACTGGAATCAACAAATTGATCAGCTTCTTGAGGCAGGACATCTCAATCCCAAGCAAGCTAAGCTTGAAAAAATTATCTAGTAAACATCAGCATAAATTCATTCAATTACTAGCTAATCTTTTATCTACAGGATTTAGCTTCGCAGAGGTTATTGCTTTTTTAAAAAGAAGCCAGTTGCTTCAGCTAGATTATGTTCTTAAAATGGAAGAGTCTTTATTAAAAGGACAAGGCTTAGCAGATATGTTGTCGGGTTTAGGTTTTTCAGATGCTATTCTTACTCAAATTAGTTTAGCTGATAGACACGGTAATATTGAAACAACATTAGTAGCGATTCAACATTACTTGAACCAAATGGCAAGGATCAGACGAAAAACTGTTGAAGTTATCACCTATCCTCTTATTCTTTTACTTTTTCTTTTTGTGATGATGCTAGGGTTGAGACGCTATTTAGTCCCTCAATTAGAAACTCAAAATCAGATAACTTACTTTCTTAACCATTTTCCTGCCTTCTTTATAGGTTTTTGCTCAGGTCTTATTTTGTTGTTCGGGATGGTATGGCTACGATGGCGATCTCAAAGCCGCTTGAAACTCTATAGTCGGCTAAGCCGTTATCCTTTTTTAGGTAAACTGTTAAAACAATACTTAACTAGTTATTATGCTAGAGAATGGGGTACGTTAATAGGTCAAGGTCTTGATTTGATGACTATTTTAGACATTATGGCCATTGAGAAATCCTCACTAATGAAAGAATTAGCTGAGGACATCAGAATGAGTCTGCTTGAAGGGCAAGCCTTTCACATTAAAGTAGCTACCTACCCTTTTTTTAAAAAAGAATTAAGTTTAATGATTGAATACGGTGAAATCAAATCGAAACTGGGGGCTGAGTTGGAAATCTATGCCCAGGAAAGCTGGGAACAATTTTTTAGTCAGCTTTATCAAGTGACACAACTTATTCAACCAGCTATTTTTTTAGTAGTTGCTGTGACAATCGTCATGATTTATGCGGCAATCCTATTACCAATTTACCAAAATATGGGAGGTATTTTTTAAGATGATTAATCAATGGAACAACTTACGACACAAGAAGCTAAAAGGATTTACTCTTCTAGAAATGTTATTGGTGATTCTTGTCATCAGTGTTTTGATGCTATTATTTGTGCCTAATTTAAGCAAGCAAAAAGACAGGGTTACAGAAACAGGTAATGCCGCTGTTGTTAAATTAGTGGAGAATCAAGCAGAACTATATGAATTATCTCAAGGCTCAAAACCAAGTTTGAGCCAGTTAAAGGCAGATGGTAGTATCACTGAGAAACAAGAAAAAGCTTATCAAGACTATTATGACAAACATAAAAATGAAAAAGCCCGTCTTAGCAATTAAAGCTTTTACTTTGCTTGAAACTTTACTAAGTTTGTCAGTGATGAGTTTCATTATATTGGGATTGTCTGTACCAGTGACAAAAAGCTATCAAAAAGTAGAAGAGCATCTGTTTTTTAGCCATTTTGAACATTTGTATCGACATCAGCAAAAGTTAGCCATATTACAGCAAAAACAGCGCGTCTTGGATATTTCTTCAACAAAAATTGTTACAGAAGGTAATAGCCTAACAGTTCCTAAATCAATAACAGTGAATCATCCTTATCGGTTAGTTATTGATCAGATGGGAGGCAACCATTCCTTAGCTAAAATTATTTTTGACATGACTGATCGACGCTTTAAATACCAATTTTATCTAGGGAGTGGGAATTATCAAAAAACAAGTCAAAGCTTACATAGCCCTTGAAAGTATGATCGCAACAGGCATCCTCTTTAGTATTGTCATTCTCGTCTTAAGCAGTTTACAGCAGAGTCAGGCTGCTCTAACGTACTATCGAAAGCAGCAAGAAAAGCTTAATCTAGCCTTGATGGCAGTACAAACTAGAACTAAAGAGATGACATTGAATGGTTGTCATATTACTATTTTACGTACGGATAGATACATTAGTATTCACGATGACGAAGGAGAAGTGATGAAGATTGAGTAAACAATTAAGTAACATAAAAGCTTTTACCCTTCTAGAGGCGTTAATAGCCTTACTCGTGATATCAGGGTCTTTATTGGTTTATCAAGGTTTGACCCGAACCCTCCTTAAACATAGCCATTATCTAGCCCGTCATGATCAAGATAATTGGCTCTTATTTTCTCATCAATTGCGAGAGGAGTTAAGTGGAGCAAGGTTTTACAAAGTAGCTGATAATAAACTATACGTTGAAAAAGGAAAGAAAGTACTAGCTTTTGGCCAATTTAAAAGTCATGATTTTCGAAAATCAGCTAGTAATGGAAAAGGGTATCAACCCATGTTATTTGGAATATCACGTAGTCATATTCACATAGAGCAGTCACAGATTTGCATTACTTTAAAGTGGAAAAGTGGGTTAGAAAGGACTTTTTATTATGCCTTTCAAGACTAATCTCAAAGCAGGCATCCTTTTGTATGCTATGTTTATGGCTAGTATTTTTTTGCTGGTTTTACAGGTTTACCTTTCTCAAGTGACAGCTCTACACAAGGAATACCAAGCTCAAACTGACTATGTTAAAGCCCGACTGATAGCAGAAATAGTTTATCAAGATCATAGATATAAAGCTTCTAATCCTGTCTTTTTTAAAGGTGGTCAAGTCATTTGTCGAGAGCGAAAAGAGAGATGGATGTTAATTGTTAAGTTAGATCAGCAACGACAGTATCAGTTTGAATACCTTAAACCCAAACAATATAGTCAATAAATAGTATTGTTGTCATAAATCCTTAAAATGATCCAATATATAGTAATTAAAGGTGACACTTCTTTTCATTTCAAGTGTAATTTGGTATGATAAGGTTATGACTTTTGAAAAAATTGAAGAAGCTTATCAGCTGCTCTTAGAGAACTGTCAACTAATTGAAAATGATCTAAAAACACATATATACGATGCCATTGTTGAACAAAACTCCTTTTATTTAGGGGCTGAGGGAGCTAGTCCTCAAGTTGCTCAAAATAGTGATAAACTGAAAGCCTTGTGCCTGACAAAAGAAGAATGGCGTAAGGCCTACCAGTTTCTTTTTATTAAGGCAGCTCAGACTGAGCAACTCCAAGCCAACCATCAGTTCACACCAGATGCTATTGGCTTCATTCTGCTGTATCTTTTGGAACAATTGAGTGATAAAGATAGCTTAGAGGTACTTGAGATTGGAAGTGGAACAGGGAACCTAGCCCAAACCCTTCTCAACAACACGAGCAAGAGCCTTGATTATGTAGGGATTGAACTTGATGATCTCTTGATTGATCTGTCAGCCAGTATTGCTGAGATAATGGATTCTTCAGCTCATTTTATTCAAGAAGATGCGGTAAGGCCTCAATTACTAAAAGAAAGTGACATTGTCATCAGTGACTTACCAGTTGGTTATTATCCTAACGATGATATTGCCAAACGGTACAAGGTGGCTAGTTCAGATAAGCATACCTATGCCCATCATTTATTAATGGAACAGTCTTTAAAATACTTGAAAAAAGACGGTTTTGCGATTTTTCTGGCACCAGTCAATTTATTGACGAGCCCTCAGAGCCAGTTGTTGAAACAGTGGTTAAAAGATTATGCTCAGGTGGTGACCTTGATTACGCTACCAGATTCTATTTTTGGTCATCCCTCAAATGCCAAGTCCATTATTGTCTTACAAAAACAAACAGACCACCCAATGGAAACCTTTGTCTATCCAATTCGGGATTTGAAGCTTGCAGAGAATATTCATGATTTTATGGAAAATTTCAAAAAATGGAAACTGAGTAATGTCAATTAATTGATTTTTTGTTATAATAAAAAAGCATCACAGAAAACGATTTCAAGAGAGGTTAAAAATGTCAAAGACAATTGCAATTAATGCAGGTAGTTCTAGTTTAAAATGGCAACTTTATCAGATGCCAGAAGAAGCAGTGTTAGCACAAGGAATTATTGAGCGTATCGGTCTCAAGGATTCTATTTCAACAGTTAAGTACGATGGCAAAAAAGAAGAGCAAATTCTTGATATTCACGATCATACAGAAGCTGTTAAAATCTTATTGAACGATTTGATTCACTTTGGAATCATTGCAGCTTATGATGAAATTACAGGAGTTGGACACCGTGTTGTTGCTGGTGGTGAACTTTTCAAAGAATCCGTTGTGGTTAATGACAAAGTTCTTGAACAGATTGAAGAATTATCCGTTTTAGCTCCACTTCACAATCCTGGAGCGGCGGCAGGGATTCGTGCCTTCCGTGATATTTTGCCAGATATTACCAGTGTTTGTGAGTTTGACACGTCATTTCACACTAGCATGGCAAAGCATACTTACCTTTACCCAATTCCTCAAAAATATTATACGGACTACAAGGTTCGTAAATATGGGGCGCATGGGACAAGTCATAAATATGTAGCGCAAGAAGCTGCTAAAATGCTTGGTCGTCCATTAGAAGAATTAAAACTAATTACTGCTCATATTGGAAATGGTGTCTCAATTACAGCTAATTACCACGGTAAATCAGTTGATACCTCGATGGGCTTTACACCACTTGCTGGTCCTATGATGGGAACACGTTCTGGTGACATTGACCCAGCTATCATTCCTTATTTAATTGAGCAAGACCCAGAGTTAAAAGACGCTGCTGACGTTGTTAATATGTTAAACAAAAAATCAGGTCTTAGTGGGGTGTCAGGCATTTCTAGTGATATGCGTGATATCGAGGCTGGTTTACAAGAAGATAATCCAGATGCTGTTTTAGCTTACAATATCTTTATTGATCGCATTAAAAAATGCATTGGTCAATATTTTGCTGTTTTGAATGGAGCAGATGCTTTGGTCTTTACAGCTGGTATGGGTGAAAATGCACCATTGATGCGTCAAGATGTTATTGGTGGCTTAACATGGTTCGGAATGGACATTGATCCTGAGAAAAATGTTTTTGGATACCGTGGTGACATTTCAACTCCTGAGTCAAAAGTGAAGGTGCTTGTTATCTCAACAGACGAAGAATTGTGCATCGCGCGTGACGTTGAACGTTTAAAAAATACAAAATAAAAGAGACTAAGTCTCAATAGATTAACCAAGTAAGGTAACACTTTACTTGGTTTTTTATGAGGTTTATCTGTTGGTTATGGTGCCTAGGTATTAGTTCTGATCAGTCTCCTTGCTTTTTGTAATCTTGTGCTAGGCGATTTGGATGTCAGCCTTATTTAGAAGTTTTTAATTGCTTCAACGCTTTTCTTGTATGTGTTTATAGAGCCCAATGATCTAAAAGACTATTTGATAACGGTTTATGATGAGCGTAATCGTGCGATTCGAAAACAGACACAAGTTTACTGCTTTTACCTGATGATTGTTCTATTTGTTGCCTTATTCTTTTTCTTCCCTTGCTTAACCATTCGAGATCTTGTTTCTTATAAGCTACCTTTGATTTTTGCTTACCTTTACTTGATTATCAGAAGTCTGGTGGCTAAGAAAATGGAGGCACTAGGGAAAATAACAACTAATAGTCAAAAACCTCCGTTTGATACGAGTCAGGTTCTTTGTTAGATGACTTGTCTAACGGTTGAGTTTCCTGTCTGGTCAACGGAGGTGTTTGTATTGTTGTCTGATTTGTATTGGGGCACTTATTTTACAAGCTTTTAGCTTTATCGATGGTTTTGTCAATGGCAGAGCTGACAGTAGCTGTGAGGCCAAGGCGTTCTAACTCCATCAGACCAGCAATAGTTGTGCCACCGGGGCTACAAATAGCGTCAATGAAATCGTGCGGACTTTGAGAACTGGTCTTGAGATTGCTGGCGCTAGCCAATACTGTTTGAGTAACAATCTCCAGCGCCTTTGCTTTAGGTATGCCATTCTTGACGCCAGCCTTAGCCAAAGCCTCAATAAAGAGATAAATATAGGCAGGACTTGACCCTGCTAAAGCGGTAAAGGTGTCAAAATCCTTTTCACTAATATCAAATGTGCTACCAAAGCTATCTGTTAAGTCTCGAACACGTGCTTGTAATTCCTGGGACACCAAAGCATTTCCCGTTAAAGCGGTACTGCTTTGGAGAATTTGTGCATTCATGTTTGGCATGATACGTAGCAGCGGAAGGTCTTGTCCTACGAATGTTGCTAGTCGTTGAAGGGAAATGCCTGCTGCCATAGATATAATAGGCTGTTTGAAGTGAAGCGGTTTGAGTACCGTTTCAAATAGTTGAGGCTTGATGCCTAAAATAACAAGATCAACCTGGTCAATAAGGTCTTGGTGGGACATAGCATAAGGCAGTGCTAACTGCTCCGCAATTTCCTTGGACCGTTCTAAAGATGATCCTGAAATGATAAGTTCATGGGGTGTTTGTTTAAGGCCTTTGATGATAGCGCTAGCCATTTTGCCAACACCAATAATGCCAATTTTCATTCTGTTGCTCCTTGTGGGATATTATGGTTAATCAGGCTAATGCTAGTTTAGTAACATTTAATCAAGTCAACGGTTGAGCGATCCAGTTTTTTGATAATGGCTTGTAAGAAGGCTTGGGCTTCTACGAAATCATCCATAGCGTAGAGGGTTTGATGAGAGTGAATGTAGCGTGCACAGACTCCGATGGTTGTTGATGGGACACCACCATTTTGAAGGTGTGCAGCACCTGCATCTGTGCCTCCCTTGCCACAATAGTATTGGAAATTGACACCAGCTTCCTCAGCAGTAGTCAGTAAGAAGTCGCGCATATCTTTGAGCATGACATGGCCTGGGTCGTAGAAACGCAACAAGGTACCATCTCCGATTGTTCCAGGATTGCCATAAATATCACCAGCAGGCGAACAATCTACTGCGAAAAAGAGTTCAGGGTCGAACTTGGTGGTTGAGACGTGGGCTCCGCGCAGACCAACTTCTTCTTGAACGTTAGCACCTGCAATTAGGGTGTTGTTAAGGTCTTGTCCTTTTAACGCTTCAAGCATTTCTGTTATCATGAGAACGCCATAGCGATTGTCCCAAGCTTTTGAAATAATATTTTTTTGATTGGCTGTTAGGATCGTTTCAGATTGAGGGATAATAATATCACCCGGTGTAATACTAAATCTTTCAGCTTCTGCCTTATCCGTAAAGCCACCATCAAACACAATATCTTCGATATGTGGTAGACTAGCAGAGCCATTTGCCCCACGTAAAAAATGGGGAGGTACCGATCCTGAAATAAGGGGAATAACTTGGCCAGTGCGTGTGTAAAGGGTAAACCGTTGTGAACTGACAACAAGTGGGTTCCAACCACCGATACCAACCACGCGTAGCGTTCCGTCAACTTTGATATCACTGACCATAAAACCGACTTCGTCCATGTGCGCAGCTACTAAAATACGGGGGGCTTTTTCAGCTTTACTATCTCTGATACCAAAAATGCCACCAAGCCCGTCTGTTTCAACACGGTCAACCAGCGGGGTTATTTTGGTGCGTAGGTAGTCACGAACGCTATGTTCATAGCCCGCAATGCCATCCAGTTCGGTAACTTCTTTGATTTTTGAGAATAAGTCTGTCATTTTTCATCTCCATTTAAAAGGTTTCAGACCAGTTCAACGCGGTCATCTCCTTATATTCTACCACTTTTTAAGTAAGAATGGGTTTCACAGAAAAGAAAAATCCCAGAGACTAGAGATCTCTGGAAGAAGTGTTTGTCTTTTGGCGATAACCTGTTTTTTTAGGCAGCAAGGAAATCATTAAAATGATAAAGCACAAGCTGGTTAATAAGAATAGTAGGGCGCTTAGGATGCGAAAAGACTCTTCACTAGCGAAAAGTAAGGATAATGGAGTCATAAGGAGAACCTTCCATTTTAGGTTAATCAGTGATTTTTATAGCGTGGTTAAATTAATAATAAACCACACCTAATCAACGTACCTTTAGTTTAGTTGTTTTTACTATTTTTGTCAATACATAACAGTAGAAATCTTTAGTTTTCTTATTTCAGATCGTCCAATTTGATCTTTTTATGATAAAATGAGGGATATGAGTAAAAAGAAAATAGGTATGATTTCAGGTATCTTTGGATTTAGTTTAGCTATTGGCCTAGGAATAGTTATCAAAGATTATTGCCAAGACAGGCAGCGTCGACAAATGACAAGGGATTTACGCACCTTTTTTTCACCTTTAGGACAAATCGAAGTTTTATATATCAATCCTTGTCAGGTCAAACAAGATTATATTTCAGGTGGGGTTGTTATGTCAAACGGCAAACAGTACCAATTCACCTATCACAGTCGACAAATTAGTTTTGAGGAGGACAAGGGATGATCAGACCGACTTCTTATGAGTCATTAGCGACTCTTATTGAAAAAGAAGATAAGCTGGTGTTATTTTTTACGGCAGACTGGTGTCCAGACTGTCAATTTATTTATCCTATTATGCCAGAAATTGAAGCAGAACTTACAGATATGACTTTTGTTTGTGTTAATCGTGATCAGTTTATAGAGGTAGCACAAAAGTGGAATATTTTTGGTATTCCTAGTTTTGTCGTGATTGAAAAAGGTCAGGAAGTAGGGCGTCTGGTTAACAAAATGAGAAAGACAAAAACTGAGATTATGCATTTTTTAGCTGCTTATCAATAAGAAAAGAGGAAGAATAAATGATTTTTGCATACAATAAAGAACAAGTTGGCGATGTCTTGATGGTTATCTTACAAGACACCAAAGATATCAAACGTCAAGTAGAACGAAAAGGCAAAGTAGCCCGTGTTTTTGCAGAAGAAAGCGGCAAAACCCTTGCTTGGAATATCTTTGAAGCGTCAAGCTTGATTACTATTGAAGGCAATGGACAGATTTTTTTGACAGACGAGAACCTTGCAAGATTAAATGCAGAGCTTGCTAAGGAAGGATTTTCAGAAAGGCTTGAACCGATTGTGGGACCTGTTTTTGTGGTTGGTCAAATTGTTGAGATGGTGGCTCATCCAGATAGCGACCATCTTAATATCTGCCAAGTGGCTATTGGTGAAGATCAAACGGTTCAAATCGTAGCGGGCGCACCAAATGCTGCGCTTGGTTTAAAAACGATTGTTGCCTTACCAGGTGCTATAATGCCAAATGGTAGTCTGATTTTCCCAGGAAAATTGCGTGGTGAAGAAAGTTATGGTATGATGTGCTCTCCTCGTGAGTTAGCCTTGCCAAATGCACCGCAAAAACGTGGCATTATTGAATTTGATGAGTCAGCTGTGGTAGGAGAAGCTTTTGACCCAGCCAAACATTGGAAAGGTTAGAAAAACCAGCTGAAATAAGACTGTATTTAACTAAATGACCAGAAAAAAAGGATTAGGAGCCCTTAATCCTTTTTTCTTATGTTTTCAAAAACGTTTAAAATGAAACTTATTTTACCACAATTTTTACGAATAATAAGATAAGGAGGTCAGTATGTATAATAAAGTGATAGCAATCGGTCGTTTGGTAGCTAAACCAGAATTGGTAAAAACAGCTACGGATAAGCATGTAGCACGTCTCTCTTTAGCTGTTAATCGAAGATTTAAAAATGCTTCTGGAGAGCGAGAAGCTGATTTTATTTCAGTTGTTGTTTGGGGAAAGTTAGCAGAAACTCTGGTTTCTTATGCTAGCAAAGGTAGTTTGATGTCTATTGATGGCGAACTTAGGACCCGCAAGTATGATAAAGATGGGCAAGTGCATTATGTGACAGAAGTTCTCTGCCAATCATTTCAACTGCTTGAAAGTCGTGCTCAGCGCGCTATGAGAGAAAATAATGTTACTAATGATCTAGTTGATTTAGTCTTAGAAGAAGATACTCTTCCCTTTTGATAGAGGATAATGCTTCTCATCAGGGTTCAGCTGATTACTGAAATATATGATGAGGTGATATCCGAACAACAAAAGTGTGACTAGATACTTCTGATAAAAATAAAAAAACACCTTACGAGTATGAACAAAGTTTCAAGTGCTAGATGTTGGAACTTTGTTCATCATAGGAATAGTAGGGTGTTTTTTAGTGTATTACTTCTTTTTGTTGCTAGTGTTAAGGTTTACTTGCTTACAAGCGGTTATCAGGCCACTAGAACTCTTATAATAAATGGAGCTCTTTGAGTTTGGTGTCAATCATTTTTAAGACAGTCGCCAAATCTTGTGGGTTTTGAACGAAGTCAAGGGAATTGCCATCAATTTTCATTTTTGGAGAGACCTCGTAGTCTTCGTACCAGGTTGGGTATTCACCGTGGACTTGATGGTAATATTGCTCAAGACTAGGATTGCCGTCGACCTGCTCAAAACTTCGGCCACGTCTTTCAATGCGCTCAAGCATTTTGTCAAAAGACACATCAATGTAGATGAGAAGATCAGGGCGTTTTTTAGGCATGCCTTCTAGTTCTTCTAACATGTTGGCGAGAAGTTCCTGATAGATGTCAAGTTCTGTCTTAGTGACATTGCCATTTTTGTAGTTAAGTTTTAAGAAGAGTTCGTCTTCAAAAATAGAGCGGTCAAGAATGTTGTTATCGGCTTGATAAGCTTCTTTGATGGACTTAAATCGTTTATTCAAAAAATAAATTTGAAGTAAAAAGGCGTATTTTTTAGGGTCTTGGTAGTAGAGGTCTAGCACGGGGTTATTATCAACAGCTTCGTAAAAAACGTCAGTTCCTAAATGCTCTCCAAGTGCAGCAGCAAGCGAGCTCTTGCCAGCCCCAATTGTTCCAGCTAGTACAATCAACATGCGTCTCCTTCTAATATCATTAGCGTACTGTTTCGAAGATGGCTTCAACCTCAGCTAGAGTCTCAGCGCGTGAAACAGCACCACGAACTTTGGCAGCACCTGCTGTTCCGCGAAGATAGTGTGGTGCTAAGCCCCGAAATTCCCGAACAGCAATGGTTTCACCTTTGAGGTTAATCAGGCGTTTAAGGTGGTCTTTGGCGATGTCTAATTTTTTGGCAAAGGGAAGATCTGGCAATTCTTGACCAGTTTCAAAGAAATGATTGATTTGGGTAAAAAGATAAGGATTGTTCATGGCTGCGCGGCCAATCATCACGGCATCTACACCGATTTCTTCAATCATAAATTTGGCGTCTTGCACCGAACGCACGTCCCCATTTCCAATAAAGGGAATCTTAGTGATAGCCTTAGAAACTCGGGCTAATGTCTCATGGTCGCAGGTTCCTGTATACATTTGTTCACGGGTACGACCGTGCATGGCAAGAGCAGATACACCTGCCGACTCAGCGGCAAGGGCATTTTCAACAGCAAGTGAACTATCCGCCCAACCTGTACGCATTTTGACAGTCAGTGGAATATCTAAAACAGACGTGACTTCCTTGACAATGTGGTAAATCTTATCAGGGTCACGGAGCCACTTGGCACCAGCCTCGTTTTTGACAACTTTATTAACAGGGCAGCCCATATTAATATCAACAATATCGGCCTTGGTATTGGTTTGAATGAAATCAGCTGCACGTTTCAACCCTTCTGCGTCACCACCAAATAATTGAATGGACATAGGGTGCTCATTTTCATCAATATGGAGCATGTGAAGGGTCTTTTCATTGTTGTAAAGAAGCCCTTTTTCGGAAATCATTTCCATAACCACCAAACCAGCACCAAATTCTTTGGCGATGGTACGAAAGGCAGAATTGGTCACGCCAGCCATGGGAGCAAGGACAGTGCGGTGAGGGATTTCCACATCACCAATCCTAAAGGAAGAATTAAGCTTTATCACTGATAATGGCCTCCAAATCACTTTCATTAAATTGGTACTTGGTACCACAAAATTGGCAAACAATCTCAGCACCCTTATCTTCGTCAATCATGGCCTGTAAATCTGCTTTTGGCAAAGTCATTAGGGCTGCTTCAAAACGTTCTCTAGAACAGTCACACTGAAAACTCAGAGGTTCTTCAGAAAGACGCTTGTAAGGTTCATCTCCATAGATGGCCTCCAAAAGGGCATCCACATGATTTTTGGAAGCTAGTAGGTGAGAAATGGCAGGCATTTCTTGCAGGCGTTTTTCATAGCGAGCAATCTCTTCTTCAGAAGCGCCTGGTAGCACCTGCACCATAAAGCCACCAGCAACCTTAACCTTATCATTTTCATCTAAAAGCACATTAAGTCCGATTGCAGATGGTGTTTGCTCTGATTCGGTTAAGTAGTAGGCAAAATCCTCACCAATTTCCCCAGTAATAAGAGGCGTTGTTGAGGTGTAAGGGTTACCTGTGCCATAATCAATAATCGTCACAAAATGACCATTCCCCATAAAAGGCCCAACAAGGACTTCACCTGTTGCGGTCTTTTTAATATCGACACCAGTATTTTGAATGTAACCTTTCACATGTCCTTTGGTATCTGCCACAGAGATAATGTGTCCAAAAGAAGAATCACCAATCACTTTGACGGTGATTTTACTATCGCCTTTTTGATTAGCCGCCAAAATCTGGTTGGCGATCAAGGTACGGCCAAGCGCAACAGTAGACGATGACAGCGTGTTGTGTTTTTCTTGAGCTAATGCAACCGTCTCAGTGCTATCAAGGACATAAGCCCTAAAAGCCCCTGATTGTGCTATTGATTTAATTATTTTATCCATAACTTAGATTATAGCATAAAGTGTAAAACTTGTATTGACAGGATTGCTTGAAAAATCAATACAGATAGACAGTAAAAAATCCCAGAGAATGACTCGGGATTAAGTTAAGGTGTGGTCTAAAGTCGCGCAATGTGGTGACATGGCGCTTATGTTAATTGCTTGGTTAAATCAGCTTGGAATTTTTCCTCTTTAACTTGATACATCAATTCTTGGATAGACAGAATCGATTCATCAAAAGATATTTCAGCAACAGCAATTCCTTTTGTAAGTTCATGGTGAACAAAAGGAATCAGTTGACTGTGAGTGATGACCAAATCTGGCTTTAAATCAGGAATTTGATAAACATTATCTTGCAATAGATAATAGGAATGAAAATCAATGCTTTTATCCGAGAAATACCTTGGAAAAGAATCCGTTAGGAGATGAGCACTGATAAAATTACTGGCTACGAAAACAACAACTAAAGGAGGTTGGATATTTCTTAGACTTTGCTCGACATAGTGGCAAAAAAGATGAAAATGCTTATGGTTCAAGTCACGCTTACCAGGAAGTTTGGCCATCCACTCTTCGACAATTAACTTTAAGGACGTATAGAGTTTTTGGTTTCCTTTATAGTACGGAGAAACGAATAAGTTGGTCTCAGGAATAAAATGTTGCAGATTAAACAAGAATGATTTTGAAAAAAACATAAGAGCTTTTACTAAACTAGCCTTTTGCTCTTTTAGGTTAGGTAAAAGAGTGATGATAGGATTTAAAAGCAGGCGAAAAGTATCATTTTCTTCAAAAAGTTGACAACATTGTCTGATATGCTCAGGTGTCCATTGTAAGCTCGCAAAAGAATTATTAGCGGTGATATAAATTAAATAGAGGTAGTCCAAATCTCCTGCTGAAAAGTTTAGTTGGCAGTAAGTTTCGATAATATCATGGCTACTTTTTTTCAAAGAATCGTAGACAAAAAGTTTTTTTAATTGTTGAAAAATTCTGGTTTGGGGAATAGTTACCGAAAATTGATGCCGCTTCCACGATAAAGCTAATAAAATGTCATAGAAAGAAAACGATTCCGATAACCAAGGAGAGGTTTTAAGGTGGGTGGAACTATGGGATAAAAAGCTATGAATAGTGTTTTTGTCTTGCTGCGTCAAGTCATAAACTTTAATGCCAAACTTACTATATAGCAGAGCGATGAGGTAACGGATGCGATATTCCTCACCGACAATCTTGTTCTTAGAGAGTTTTAATTCAAAGTTTCTTAATAAAGGAATCAATGCTTCGCGCATCCGATAAGCTGAGGAGTTTGATAAAAAATGACTTCTTGCAAAATCCGTAAGGGGACGAGAGTGGGAACCATTTTTTATTAAAAAGGCTAGTAATTGTAAGACATTAGATGATGCATAGAGTTGGTAAAGATAAGTTTCTTTAAAAGGATGTGTAAATTGGCAAGATATCATCCTTTTTTGGATGGTCATAGACAGACTACCAGGGAAAAAGGCATTCAGTTCCTCACAATAATGGTTTAGTTGTAAAAAGGTTAAGCCAGTTTTTTCTGCTACCTCAGTTATTGGCAAATAAGATGTCTTAAAAAACAAGACAATTAACTGACATTTTGATTCGATTGATGATTCCAAGTATTTTTCTATCAAGGAAAGGGACCTCTCTTCCTACACTTAGAAAGCCAAATAAGTCTTTGATAAGTGTATTCTCCTATTTCAATTCTATCTAAGCTAAAAATAGAAGTCAAATCTAATGGTTTTTGGTAAAAAGTCGAAACCTTTTGAAATAGCTTTAAAGCAATATTTTCTCAAAAAATCATTTTCAAAAACACTAATTTGGTGAAAAACTTAGTACGAATATATTTCTTTGACTTCAATAGAATGATATGATGTCACATTGAGAGGAGAGAAAATGAAAAAAACAAGGTTTCCAAATAAGCTTAATACTCTTAATACTCAAAGGGTATTAAGTAAAAACTCAAAACGATTTACTGTCACTTTAGTGGGAGTCTTTTTAATGATCTTCGCTTTGGTAACTTCCATGGTTGGTGCTAAGACTGTTTTTGGTTTAGTAGAATCCTCGACGCCAAACGCAATAAATCCAGATTCAAGTTCGGAATACAGATGGTATGGATATGAATCTTATGTAAGAGGGCATCCATATTATAAACAGTTTAGAGTAGCACACGATTTAAGGGTTAACTTAGAAGGAAGTAGAAGTTATCAAGTTTATTGCTTTAATTTAAAGAAAGCATTTCCTCTCGGATCAGATAGTAGTGTTAAAAAGTGGTATAAAAAACATGATGGAATCTCTACAAAATTTGAAGATTATGCGATGAGCCCTAGAATTACGGGAGATGAGCTAAATCAGAAGTTACGAGCTGTTATGTATAATGGACATCCACAAAATGCCAATGGTATTATGGAAGGCTTGGAACCCTTGAATGCTATCAGAGTTACACAAGAGGCGGTATGGTACTATTCTGATAATGCTCCTATTTCTAATCCAGATGAAAGTTTTAAAAGGGAGTCAGAAAGTAACTTGGTTAGTACTTCTCAATTATCTTTGATGCGTCAAGCTTTGAAGCAACTGATTGATCCGAATTTGGCAACTAAAATGCCAAAACAAGTTCCGGATGATTTTCAGCTAAGTATTTTTGAGTCTGAGGACAAGGGAGATAAATATAATAAAGGATACCAAAATCTTTTGAGTGGTGGTTTAGTTCCTACTAAACCACCAACTCCAGGAGACCCACCAATGCCTCCAAATCAACCTCAAACGACTTCAGTACTTATTAGAAAGTATGCTATAGGTGATTACTCTAAATTGCTTGAAGGTGCAACATTACAGTTGACAGGGGATAACGTGAATAGTTTTCAAGCGAGAGTGTTTAGCAGTAATGATATTGGAGAAAGAATTGAACTATCAGATGGAACTTATACTTTAACTGAATTGAATTCTCCAGCTGGTTATAGTATCGCAGAGCCAATCACTTTTAAGGTTGAAGCTGGCAAAGTGTATACTATTATTGATGGAAAACAGATTGAAAATCCCAATAAAGAGATAGTAGAGCCTTACTCAGTAGAAGCATATAATGATTTTGAAGAATTTAGCGTTTTAACTACACAAAACTATGCAAAATTTTATTATGCAAAAAATAAAAATGGAAGTTCACAGGTTGTCTATTGCTTTAATGCAGATCTAAAATCTCCACCAGACTCTGAAGATGGTGGGAAAACAATGACTCCAGACTTTACAACAGGAGAAGTAAAATACACTCATATTGCAGGTCGTGACCTCTTTAAATATACTGTGAAACCAAGAGATACCGATCCTGACACTTTCTTAAAACATATCAAAAAAGTAATTGAGAAGGGTTACAGGGAAAAAGGACAAGCTATTGAGTATAGTGGTCTAACTGAGACACAATTGCGTGCGGCTACTCAGTTAGCAATATATTATTTCACTGATAGTGCTGAATTAGATAAGGATAAACTAAAAGACTATCATGGTTTTGGAGACATGAATGATAGTACTTTAGCAGTTGCTAAAATCCTTGTAGAATACGCTCAAGATAGTAATCCTCCACAGCTAACTGACCTTGATTTCTTTATTCCGAATAACAATAAATATCAATCTCTTATTGGAACTCAGTGGCATCCAGAAGATTTAGTTGATATTATTCGTATGGAAGATAAAAAAGAAGTTATACCTGTAACTCATAATTTAACATTGAGAAAAACGGTGACTGGTTTAGCTGGTGACAGAACTAAAGATTTCCATTTTGAAATTGAATTAAAAAATAATAAGCAAGAATTGCTTTCTCAAACTGTTAAAACAGATAAAACAAACCTCGAATTTAAAGATGGTAAAGCAACCATTAATTTAAAACATGGGGAAAGTTTAACACTTCAAGGTTTACCAGAAGGTTATTCTTACCTTGTCAAAGAAACAGATTCTGAAGGCTATAAGGTTAAAGTTAATAGCCAAGAAGTAGCAAATGCTACAGTTTCAAAAACAGGAATAACAAGTGATGAGACACTTGCTTTTGAAAATAATAAAGAGCCTGTTGTTCCTACAGGAGTTGATCAAAAGATCAATGGCTATCTAGCTTTGATAGTTATCGCTGGTATCAGTTTGGGGATCTGGGGAATTCACACGATAAGGATAAGAAAACATGACTAGAGCTGATTTCAGAACTTCTAATTCATCTGGAGAACTTAACAAACTATCATTTTCAGATAAAGAAGCAATAAAGCCCTTACTCATAGGACTTGTTAAAAAAATAGCCCTTATTCTTATTGGCGGCTATCTACTTTTTCACTTTGTTTTTGGATTTATGATTATCAAAAGAAACGATATGGCTCCTAGTGTAAAAGCAGGAGATGCTATTTTATTTTATCGCTTATCTCAGACTTATAAAGTAGAAGAAGCAGTTGTTTATGAGGACTCTAAAACATCTATAACGAAAGTCGGTCGGATTATTGCTCAAGCAGGTGATGAAGTGGACCTGACAGAACAAGGTGAATTAAAAATTAATGGCCATATTCAAAATGAAGGACTAACTTTTATAAAATCAAGAGAAGCTAATTATCCGTATCGAATTGCTGATAATAGTTATTTGATACTCAATGATTACTATAGCCAAGAGAGTGAGAATTACCTACAAGATGCAATTGCTAAAGATGCTATAAAAGGCACGATTAATACACTTATTCGATTAAGAAACCATTAAGCTAAAGGCTTATTTAAAAAAGGAGAGAAACAATGAAATTACGTCACTTACTATTAACGGGAGCAGCCCTAACTAGTTTTGCTGCTACAACAGTTCACGGGGAGACTGTTGTAAACGGAGCCAAACTAACAGTTACAAAAAACCTTGATTTAGTTAATAGCAATGCATTAATTCCAAATACAGATTTTACATTTAAAATCGAACCTGATACTACTGTCAACGAAGACGGAAATAAGTTTAAAGGTGTAGCTTTGAACACACCGATGACTAAAGTCACTTACACCAATTCAGATAAAGGTGGATCAAATACGAAAACTGCAGAATTTGATTTTTCAGAAGTTACTTTTGAAAAACCAGGTGTTTATTATTACAAAGTAACTGAGGAGAAGATAGATAAAGTTCCTGGTGTTTCTTATGATACAACATCTTACACTGTTCAAGTTCATGTCTTGTGGAATGAAGAGCAACAAAAACCAGTAGCTACTTATATTGTTGGTTATAAAGAAGGTAGTAAGGTGCCAATTCAGTTCAAAAATAGCTTAGATTCTACTACATTAACGGTGAAGAAAAAAGTTTCAGGTACCGGTGGAGATCGCTCTAAAGATTTTAATTTTGGTCTGACTTTAAAAGCAAATCAGTATTATAAGGCGTCAGAAAAAGTCATGATTGAGAAGACAACTAAAGGTGGTCAAGCTCCTGTTCAAACAGAGGCTAGTATAGATCAACTCTATCATTTTACCTTGAAAGATGGTGAATCAATCAAAGTCACAAATCTTCCAGTAGGTGTGGATTATGTTGTCACTGAAGACGATTACAAATCAGAAAAATATACAACCAACGTGGAAGTTAGTCCTCAAGATGGAGCTGTAAAAAATATCGCAGGTAATTCAACTGAACAAGAGACATCTACTGATAAAGATATGACCATTACTTTTACAAATAAAAAAGACTTTGAAGTGCCAACAGGAGTAGCAATGACTGTGGCACCATATATTGCTTTAGGAATTGTAGCAGTTGGTGGAGCTCTTTACTTTGTTAAAAAGAAAAATGCTTAAATTATTATTATGATAGTAAGACTGATTAAGCTCCTTGACAAGTTGATAAACGTCATTGTTCTTTGTTTCTTCTTTCTTTGTTTATTGATTGCGGCACTTGGAATCTACGATGCTTTAACAGTTTATCAAGGAGCTAATGCTACTAACTATCAACAATATAAGAAAAAGGGTGTTCAGTTTGACGATTTATTAGCTATTAATTCTGATGTTATGGCATGGCTGACTGTTAAAGGAACGCATATTGATTATCCAATTGTACAGGGAGAGAATAATTTAGAATATATCAACAAATCAGTAGAAGGAGAGTACTCCTTATCAGGAAGTGTTTTTCTAGATTATCGTAATAAAGTAACTTTTGAAGATAAATACTCATTAATCTATGCACATCATATGGCTGGAAATGTTATGTTTGGCGAATTACCTAACTTTAGGAAAAAATCATTTTTTAATAAACACAAAGAATTTAGTATTGAAACCAAAACAAAGCAAAAACTGAAAATCAATATTTTTGCATGTATCCAAACAGATGCTTTTGACAGTTTACTGTTTAATCCAATTGATGTTGATATTTCTAGTAAAAATGAATTTTTAAACCATATCAAGCAAAAATCGGTACAGTATCGTGAAATATTGACAACAAATGAAAGTCGTTTTGTTGCCTTATCAACCTGTGAGGATATGACAACAGATGGTAGGATTATCGTTATTGGACAAATTGAATAATTGTAAGAGAAAGGAGGTCATATGAAAAAATCTATATTAAGAATTTTAGCTATTGGTTATTTACTTATGAGTTTTTGTTTGTTAGACTCCGTAGAGGCAGAGAACCTCACTGCAAGCATTAATATTGAAGTTATTAATCAAGTTGATGTTGCTACCAACAAACAATCCTCTGACATAGATGAAACGTTTATGTTTGTAATTGAAGCGTTAGATAAAGAAAGTCCTTTACCTAATTCGGTAACTACTTCTGTTAAGGGAAATGGGAAAACATCATTTGAACAGTTGACTTTTTCAGAAGTTGGACAATATCATTATAAAATTCATCAACTGTTAGGTAAGAATAGTCAATATCATTATGATGAAACAGTATATGAAGTTGTTATTTACGTATTGTATAATGAGCAAAGTGGTGCTTTAGAAACTAACCTAGTTTCTAACAAACTTGGAGAAACCGAAAAATCGGAGCTTATTTTTAAACAAGAATATAGTGAAAAAACACCGGAACCTCATCAACCAGATACAACTGAGAAGGAAAAACCTCAGAAAAAACGTAATGGTATTTTGCCATCAACTGGTGAAATGGTGAGTTACGTATCTGCTTTAGGAATTGTCTTAGTGGCTACCATTACTTTGTATTCTATTTATAAAAAGCTAAAGACAAGCAAATAGATTCAATTTTAAGCAGAGTAATTCTCCTTGAGGATTTAGGAAAGATATGTAAGAAAAACCAAAAATTCCTTTACTTAATGATAAAGGAATTTTTTATTGCCCCACGACAGCAAATTGTTCGTAAGCGTCCAATAACAAGGTATATTGAAAACCTCCAAAGTTTCTAATTGACTCTGGAGGTTTTGATTATTGACAATTTGTTTGTACTTTTTTAGCCCATGGCAAATAAGCTTCTAGCACTTCTCTTTTAGCGAGAGTTTCTTCATTAGGAAGGCGGTCTAGAAGGTAGCTAATATATTTTTCGGAGTTCAGTCCATGTCGCTTAGCCGTTTCAAGCAAACTCATGATGATAGCTGCCGCTTTGGCTCCTTCAAAACTTTGAGAAAACAACCAATTTTTTCGGCCCATCACTAAGGATTTGATAGCTCTCTCTGCCATATTGTTAGACAGAACAATATGGCCATCCTCTAAAACAGTTCTAAAGGTTCTTTCATGCTTGAGACTATAAGCGATAGCGAGACCCAGCTTCGATCCTGAAAGGACAACTTGCTCGCGACACCAATCAAAGAAGGTGGTCATTAATGGCGTCAAGATTTCTTTGCGTTTAACCAGACGCTCTTGAGGGGGTAACTCACACCATTCAGCTTCTAAGGCGAACAACTTGTCACAGTAAACAAGTCCTTTACGCCCTAGAGAAGTCTTATCAGCTTGCTTCGGGGTGGCCTCAAAGAACTTCCGCCTCACATGTGCCCAACAACCAACAAGCTTGGCATGCTCTAATTGACGATAAGCCCCATGCATATCACAATGCACATAACCTGAGTAATCGCCGAGAACCTCTTGAGTAACGAGGCCGCTACGCCTTTTATCATGATGGTAAAGGGTAATCCCTTTTTTCTCATGCTTACCAGACAAAAAAGTCCAGTAATAGGTCAACTGAGTGTCACTTTCAAGAACTCTATAAGATGTCTCATCCGCATGAATGACCTCTTGACTTAATAAGATGTCACGAAGCAAGTCATAAAGAGGCTCAAAATAATACTGGCTAGACTTGATATGCCAGTTAGCGATTTCCTTGCGACTAATGGACAGTCCTAATTTATTCCAATCCTCTTCCTGTCTGTAGTTAGGAACTTTAAGGGTGAATTTTTGATGAACGGTATGGGCAATAATAGAAGCCGAACCAAGGCTATGAGCTAATGGTGCCTTAGGAACAGGCGCTTTGATGATCTTGTCACTGAGGCTATTATCGCTACAAGTTTGGCACTTATAAGCGTGTTGCACATGATTTATACGTTTCAATTGTGCTGGGATAAAGACTAATTCTTGACGTTGAACCACCGAGCCAATTTCTGTCAATGTTCCATGACAATCCGGACAAGTACAGCTGTCACCAATTAATTCGTGGTGAACAAGCTCAGGTTCAAATTGAGCTAGAATAGCTTGACGTCTTCCTTTGATTTTCTTGCGTCTATAAGTAATGTCTTCTGTTTCTACTGGGCAAGTCATCCGCTTCTTCTGGTAATTGGTCCTGGTCAAAGAGACTGAGTTGACCGGTCATAGGCATAGCTTTTTCAGAAGATTTCCCATAAAGCTTTTGAGTTAAATAAGCCACTTGTTCACGCAGGAGGGCTAGCTCATTAGCCATTGTTTCAATGGTTTTGGCTTGTGTTTTAATGACTTTATCTTGTGAACTCATGGTCTTCCTCCTGATATTTTCTTCATTATACCTGAAGAAAAGCCATGAGTTCAATAGAAATCATGACTTTTTGAAATTTTTATGTTAGGACTAATGAAAAATCCCTTCATAAGCCAGTCCACCTGTACAGCTGTCAAGCATTTGACCTCATCCCTATTTCTTGGCCAGGCTAGTTTCCCATTTTCAAAGCGTTTATAAAGTAACCAGAAACCTTGACCATCCCAGTAAAGCGCTTTGAACCGATCACGTCGCCCACCACAGAAGAGATAAACAGCACCTGAAAAGAGATCTAACTCATGTTGGGATTTGACAAGATAGGCTAGGGAATCAATGCCTTGTCGCATATCTGTTTTTCCACAAACCAGATAAACTTGTCCTAGGTCATTTAGCCGAATGGTCATCGTTCAGTACCTTATCCAAAATGCTTTCCAACAAGTCCTGATTGAGTGCTTGAAATAAACTAAGTTCCAGTTTTCCAAGGCGAACTTTAAGCAAGATATCATTTCTGTTTTTTTCTCAAATCGACGAGATTGGGGAACTTCCAAAGGAACAATAGGGTGTGATATTTAAATTATCCTCCGATAGACTAGTTTTACTAACAGTATACTGGAGGATTGAGAATCACGGTAGATACCCTGTTATTGGACGCTTACATTATTTTTATTGGGAACAGCCATTTTTCTTTACCCTACGTTAAGTAGTCAGTGGAATGCTATCGTGATCGTCAATTGTTATCAACTTATCACAAACAAGTGACTCAAAAGAAGCCCTCAGAAATGGAGGAGGTGTGGCAAAAGGCTAAGGCGTATAACGCTAGGCTTGGGATTCAGCCTGTTCCAGATGCTTTTTCATTTAGGGATGGCATTCATGATAAAAACTACGAAAGCCTACTTCAAATTGAAAACAATGATATTATGGGATATGTTGAAGTGCCCTCTATTAAAGTGACGTTACCCATATACCACTATACGACAGACGAGGTGCTAACTAAAGGAGCAGGTCACTTATTTGGAAGTGCCTTACCAGTTGGTGGTGACGGGACTCACACGGTTATTTCTGCTCATAGAGGCCTTCCATCGGCAGAAATGTTTACTAATTTGAATTTAGTGAAAAAGGGAGATACTTTTTACTTTCGTGTGTTAAATAAAGTATTGGCTTATAAAGTTGATCAGATACTAACTGTTGAACCAGATCAAGTCACATCACTTTCTGGAGTCATGGGGAAAGATTATGCTACTTTGGTTACCTGCACACCATATGGTGTTAACACCAAGCGTCTATTGGTCCGAGGTCATAGAATTGCATATCATTATAAAAAGTATCAACAGGCTAAAAAAGCAATGAAACTCGTGGATAAATCAAGAATGTGGGCAGAAGTAGTGTGTGCTGCTTTCGGGGTGGTTATAGCTATTATTTTAGTGTTTATGTATTCGCGAGTAAGTGCTAAGAAAAGCAAGTGATAGTTAAATAAGAGATTGTAATAGAAACTGGTGGACTTTGCCCACCAGTTTTTTGGGGTACGGTGGGGATATCGTACAGAAGAGCTCCTTCGGTTACTTTAAGTATAATAAAAGAAATAAAAAGAGTCTGAGCAATCATGTTGTCTTAGACTCTGACTGTATTATGCAAAAGATGATGGACTGGCAGCTTCATTTACTCACCGAATTCCCCTTTATAACTTGGGAATGATGCTGCTAATGGGTTGTTTTGTTTAATACCTGCTATAAACGGTAATTTATCCCATTTATTTTTGTAATTATCTTCAAGCTCAGTTTTAAACTTCCAAACCATTTTATGAGAAAAATAAGTGTGTGATTGACGGCCATAGGTATCTACTAAAACGTGAGAAAATTTTCCGTCGTTTTTTAGTTTGTAAAATTTATCTAGAGAAGGACTCCAACCAGTATAACCAGGGAATTTATCAAATTCTTGATTAAAATTTGTTTGTTGGCTTTTCCAATCATAATGCCATTGTGTATTATTGCGTGTTTCAGAACGAACTGTACCGTCCCAATAATGATGCTCATAAGTTATCTCTGTAGGAGCTTTTACACCCTTAGGAAGAAAAACTGAGAAATCAGGGTAAACCCATTGTTCTTTAGCTGAATTAAAGGTTACAGTCCATTCAATATTTTTATCGCTATCGACCAATTTTTTAGTATAGTCGACATAGTTATCAACATAGTAATTTCCCTGCCAGTAAAGGTGCACTTTACCTTTCTCATCAATGTTATCATGGGCATGTACTGATTTATACGAACTAAACAGCATCGAAGCTGCTAGTAGTGAAGTGAAGAGATATTTATTACATCGTTTCATATCATGAAAAACCTTTCTTTTAATACTAATATATTATAACAAAAAAACTAAAAAGTAAATTATTTTTTAGTTTTTTATCATAATTATTTAATTATTCAAATATAACAAAGATATTGTTGATGAGTGAAGCGCCATTCTTTTTGCTATAAATAAGGGTTATGGAAGCAATAAAAAAATCATAGTTGTTTATGAAAACGCTGTCATAATAAAAAGGGGACAAAAGTGTTTTTTGTGGATTTAAACTTATTGATAACTAAATGAACTAAAGAAACGCTTATTAATATTATCGACAGGTTACTGGTCAAAAGAATAAAAGTGCTTTTGGACAATGTGAAAGGAATTGACAACATGAATAACATCAAAACCAAAAAAAGGTTTATGGATCGCTATATTGATGGCTTTATGAAATGGATGCCAGAATCGCTTTTTATCTGTTTTATTTTAACCTTTTTAGTCGTTACTATGTCTGTGTTGATGACGGATAGTCCCTTTATTGGTACGGAAAAGACGGGCGGGATTATCTATGGCTGGGTAAATGGTTTTTGGGGGCTGTTGTCCTTTGCCATGCAGATGACTATTTTACTTGCGACAGGGAATGCTGTAGCGAGTTCTCCACCTGCTCATAAGATGTTTAAGTCCCTTGCCAAACTGCCTCAAACCAGGACTCAGATTTTTATCTTTTCCATTGTAGTAGGCTCTATCTTTGGCTTTTTACACTGGGGTCTTGGTATGATGGTTGCTATTGTGTTTGGGAAAGAGTTGCTTGTTCAGGCTAGGCAAAAAGGGATTAAGGTGCATACGCCTTTGTTTGTTGCTACTTTATTTTTTACCTTTTTACCAGCTACTTCTGGTCTATCTGGTGCTGCGGTGCTTTATTCGGCTACTCCAGATTATTTGCGAAATAGTGTCGCAGATGCTTATAAACAGGTTGTTCCTGAAAGTGTTCCTCTGACAGAATCAGTTTTGAATCTTCCATTTATCAGTCTTTTAGTGGTGTGTATGCTGGTACCGCTTTGCTTTGCTTTATTGGCGCACCCAAAAGATGAAACTAAAATCATGGAACTTGATGATGAGATCTATCACCATAGTCTTGATACCGCTTCACATGTTGTTATTGCAAGAAACACACCTGCTGAAAAGATGAACGCATCTCGCTTAGTGATGTATCTTGTTGGTGGGGCCATTGTTAGCTATAGCCTTTATCATTTTTCGGTGGTGGGCTTGTCTGGTCTAGATCTCAATTGTTTTAACTTTTTATTTTTAGGCTTAGGCTTGCTTCTTTGTGGTCAACAAGGACCAGAATATTATGGTTCCTTATTCAAAGATGGGGTCATGTCATCTTGGGGCTTGGTGCTTCAGTTTCCATTTTACGCTGGTATTTTTGGAATCATTCAAAGTACAGGTTTAGGATTAGAGATTTCCCATTTCTTTGTCGCTATTTCAAATGGGACAACATGGCCGGTCTTTGCTTATCTTTACTCGGCTTTGCTGAATATTGCGGTACCATCAGGAGGCTCAAAATTTGTGATTGAAGCTCCCTATATCGTCCCTGCAACTATCGAAGTTGGTAATGACTTAGGTAAGATTTTGCAGGCTTATCAATTAGGAGATGCCACAACAAACTTGATAGTTCCTTTTTGGGCCTTATCTTACCTCTCAAACTTCAAACTAAAATTCAATCAAATTGTGGCTTATACTATTCCTTGTGTCTTGGTGGTCACAGGTATTGCCATCATTTACCTATTTGTATTTTAGGAAATAACTACATGAAACGCTTGGGATTGTTTCCTTCAGGCGTTTTTTTAAGGTCTGAGTCCAGCAATTAGAAGCGCTGGTTCATGAAATAATCTAAGATGGTGTGCTTGATATAATGTTTTAAATGGCTTGTTTTGTTGTGCTTGAGAGAGGCTAGAACAACTTCCCATTTTGGATGTTCGGTCAGTTGGACCTCCACTAAACCGTCCATATGAGCAAAATGAGTAATAGGTCTTGGTAGGATTGTTAGGTAAGAGGAATAGCGCGTGCAATTTAATAAAAAATCCCACGAGGCAGAATAACATTTGACTACAGGAAGACTATTTGCTTCTTCAAATAAGGTGGTAAGCTGATGATTAATCATAAAGGTTTTATCAAAAGTTACTAAGTTTTGACGATGTAATGCTTTGATAGAGATGTTAGGATTACTATCAAACGTCTCTTGAAAGGTTTTGTGACTCATATAAAGGCAGAGTTGATCTCTTAGGAGAATGTCGATATCAGCAATAGTAGCATCTAGTGTAGTGGGTGTTAATAAAATCGCAAAATCGACTTCTTTTAGAAACAGTTTTTTTGCAGTTCATAAGCACCCGTTTCTACAATATGAAATTTAACTTCGGGATTTTCTTCGATGAGTTTTGGAATGAGCTCAGAAAAAACAATGCCAGAGATGAGTTGAGGAATACCGATTGAAATTTCTCCTTTGTATTTTTTGGATTCACTCCGCAAATCAGCCATTAATTGCTCATGTGATGCGATAACCACCTTAGCATTTTCAAAAAAGCGTTCGCCGACTGAAGTTAGTCCAACTAGACGCCCTTTTTGACGCTGGAATAAAACGACTCCTTCTTCTTTTTCGATAGTCTTGATATAACTACTAAGGGCGGGTTGCGAAATATGACTTTTTTGGGCTGCTTTGGTTAAGTTAAAGTCACAATTAACAATCTCAATAAAATAAGCCAAGCTTGAGATATTCATATTTTCCTCTTTCGATAACGTTTAGTTATAGCATATATAAAAAAACGATATTTGTTTATTATAGTTCACATTATATAATAAAAATGTAAGCGTTTCAATAATGAAAAAGGAGAAGTTTCTATGACTAAAGAAGTGGTGATCACATCTGCTTATCGTACCCCGATAGGAAATTTTGGAGGAGTCTTTAAATCTTTATCAGCCGTAGATTTGGGGGTGACAGTTGTTACAAAAATTTTAGCTGATACCGGTCTTAAAAGTGATGCCATTGATGAAGTGATCTTTGGGAATGTGTTACATGCAGGTCTGGGTCAAAATGTTGCCCGGCAAGTAGCGCTAAATGCGGGGCTTTCTTATGATACCCCTGCTTTTACGATTGATATGGTCTGTGGTTCTGGCTTAAAAGCAGTTGAGTTAGGTGCTCAAAAGATTCAAACGGGCAACGCTGATATTGTTTTAGTTGGTGGTACCGAAAACATGAGTCAAGCACCTTACGTTTTACAAGGCCAACGTTGGGGATCTCGTATGGGAGATAGTAAAGTAGTAGATACCATGCTTAAAGATGGGTTGAGTGATGCTTTTGCAGGTTATCACATGGGTATAACAGCCGAAAATATTGTGCAACAGTATGGACTGACCAGAGAAGAACAAGATGCCTTTGCAGCTGATAGCCAACGTAAAGCCCAACTTGCCATAGAAAAAGGTCGTTTCAAAGAAGAGATTGCACCTGTCACTATTCCTCAGCGTAAAGGTGAACCTTTACTCGTTGATCAAGATGAATACCCTAAATTTGGAACGACAGTGGATAAGTTAGCAAAGTTACGCCCTGCTTTTATCAAAGATGAGGGGACAGTAACTGCTGGTAATGCTTCAGGAATCAATGATGGAGCAGCGGCAATTTTATTGATGAGTAAAGAAAAAGCTGAAGAATTAGGGCTCCCTATTTTAGCTAAAATCACTAGTTATGCAAGTGCAGGTGTAGACCCAAGTATTATGGGCTGCGGACCAATACCTGCTACGAAAAAGGCTCTTGCAAAGGCTCAGCTGACAATTGATGACATTGATTTGATTGAAGCAAACGAAGCTTTTGCTGCTCAGGCTTTAGCGGTTTCACGAGACCTTGGTTTTGACAATGAAAAAGTTAATGTCAATGGAGGAGCTATTGCTTTGGGTCACCCGATTGGAGCATCAGGTGCTCGTATTTTAGTCACCTTATTAGCAGAAATGGCTAAGCGTGATGTGAGACATGGCTTAGCAACGCTTTGTATTGGTGGTGGCCAAGGTCAAAGTATCATCGTAACAAGATAGAAGGTAACCGTATGAAAGAGAATAAAAGAATAGCAATAGCAGAAGCTATCAGTCATATTAAAGATGGTGACACGATTATGGTCGGTGGTTTTATGGCTAATGGAACACCAGAAGCGTTAATTGATGCACTGGTTGACAAAGGCACAAAAGACTTAACCTTGATCTGTAATGATGCTGGTTTTGTTGATCGCGGTGTTGGAAAAATGGTGGCTAATCATCAATTCAAAACCATTTATGCAACACATATTGGATTAAATAAAGAAGCTGGGCGCCAAATGACTGCCGGTGAAACGACGATTGAGCTCATTCCTCAAGGAACCTTCGCCGAAAAAATTCGCATCGGAGCTTATGGCATTGGTGGCTTTTACACGCCAACAGGGGTAGGAACCTTAGTGGCAGAAGGCAAGGAAACAAAAACCATCAAGGGAAAAACCTATCTCTTAGAATACCCATTTGAGGCAGATGTCGCCTTGATATTTGCTAATCAAGCTGATGAAATGGGAAATTTACAGTATAGTGGTTCTGAAAATAATTTTAATCAATTGATGGCAGCTTGTGCAAAAACAACAATTGTTCAGGCGCGAGAAATAGTACCAGTCGGCACCATACAACCAGAATGCGTTCATACACCACATATTTTTGTAGATTACATTGTTAAAGAAGGAGTATAGTTATGGCGGTTGCATTAAGTAAAGAAGAGATTCAAAATCGTATTGCAAAGCGTGTGGCCAAAGAATTAGAAGATGGTACTTTGGTAAATTTAGGTATTGGTCTACCAACCAAAGTAGCAAATTTTGTGCCTGAAGAAATGACAGTGTATTTTCAATCTGAAAATGGGTTTATTGGACTAGGTCCTAAGTCAGATGATCCGAATTCGACTATCGTTAATGCAGGAGGACAGCCTGTGACGGTTTATCCAGGAGCCGCTTTCTTTAATAGTGCAGATTCTTTTGGCATTATACGTGGTGGTCATGTTGATTTGACCGTCTTGGGTGCTTTAGAAATTGCAGAAAATGGAGATATCGCCAATTACCTGATTCCAGGCAAAATGGTTCCTGGTATGGGAGGAGCGATGGATTTATTAGTTGGTGCTAAAAAAGTCATCGTAGCTATGGAGCATACCAATAAAGGAAAGCATAAGCTCCTAAAAGAATGTACCTTACCTTTAACAGCAAAAGGTGTGGTTGACCTTATTATCACAGAAATGGGTGTGTTTAAAGTAACGCCAGATGGTATCCAAGTAATTGAAATCAGTGAAGGGTTTACTTTTGATGAGGTTCAAGCTGCGACAGGTGTACCTCTAAGCATAGCTGAAGGTTAATGACCAGTAGCCTTTTCTTGCCATAAAGGCATATTGAGTAAAAAAAACGTCAGTCATCGGTATATCAGAGATTGTGATGCTTATCTGAAATACTTTTAACTGGCGTTTTATGGTGATTTGGTTATTGATCGGCTTCAATTTTTTTAAGGTAGCGGTAAACACTTGGTTCGGAAATACATAGAATATCAGCGACTTTTGAGACGGCTCCTTTTAGCTGAAAGACCCCTTTTTCATAAAGCTTGGCAACAATGTCTATTTTGACATCTTGGCTAAGATGTACATTGTGTCTCAGTAACGAGGGATCAATAATTTGACCGATAATATCTTGGATGTTAGAGGTTAAAATTTCAACAGCTTCTTCTGGCTGGGGTGTGACTGTTTTAGGCTCTTTAGCAGTTGGGATGAAATGTTCTAAATTGAGATTGACAAGTTTTAAGAGGTCCCTAGCTACTCCTTGATAGGCTGAAATATCTAAGTTAATACATAGCATTCCCTCGAGATTACCCTTTTTATCTTTAATAAAAAAAGTAGATCCCCGAACTTCTTTGTGCTGAGGACTAACGATTGCTTTGTAATTGGTCACAAAATCTTTTTCCTTATAGACTTTATTAGTAATCAAATCAAGAGCAAAGGTGGTGAGAGGAGACTGTTTAGACCGTCCACTGATATGACTATTAACGAGTTCTCCAATATAGATATCATTTTTATCAATCACATGTAAAATAATTTCATAGTTATCACCTAAGACATCGTGAAGAAATGTGATAACCGTTTTCCAGTAGTTTAGCGTTTCTTTATCCATGTCAAACTTCCTATATCTATCTTCTTATTTACAAATATAGTAATACATTTTAGACTAAAAAACAATTGCCAATCACCTTAATAATAATTTTTTATCAAAAAGAGAATTTATTATTGACTGTGAATGCGGTTTCCTGTAAAATTTAACTATATTATCAATGAGGAGGTTCGTATATGAAGAGCTACCCAGAACCAATGGGCCCTTATTCAACTTATACGATTGAAGGACATTTTCTATACACCGCAGGCCAATTACCCCTTAATCCAGTGACAGGTCAATTGTCAGATGGTTTTGAGGCACAGTGTCGCCAGGTTTTTGTTAATTTACAATCTATTTTGGCAGAGCAAAAGTTGGACTTGAATCATATCTATAAGCTAAATGTGTATTTAACAGATGTGACCAATGTGGAAATATTAAATCATGTCATGACTGATTTGTTTGAAGAGCCCTACCCTGTTCGGACAGCGGTTCAAGTGTCGGCGCTTCCTTTGCAAGCTTTGATTGAAGTCGAAGCTGTCGCCAGAGTGAAGCAGTTATAGTGTCTTATGTAATGAGATAGATTGGTGGAATAGATTATGGATATTATTATTGGAACAAGTCTTTTGATTCTTGTTTTAGCTATTTTTAGCTTGTTTAACTATAAGGCTCCTCATGGTGCCAAGGCAATGGGAGCTTTGGCTTCGGCAGCTTGTGCCTCTTTTTTAGTTGAAGCCTTTCAAGATTCTTTTTTTGGTAAGGTTTTAGGCTTTCAGTTTCTAAGTGAAGTAGGCGGAGCAAATGGCTCATTATCAGGGGTAGCTGCTGCTATCTTGGTTGCCATTGCAATTGGTGTGTCTCCAGGTTATGCCGTTTTGATTGGTTTGTCAGTTTCAGGAACGGGTATTATCCCAGGTTTTGTGGCTGGGTATGTGGTATCTTTTTTAATCAAGTGGATGGAAAAAAATATTCCTGGTGGGCTTGATTTAATCTCGATTATTATTGTCGGTGCACCATTAACTCGTTTCTTGGCGCAGTTAATTACGCCAGTGATCAATAGTACTTTATTGACTATTGGAGACATCCTGACCTCAAGTGCTAATAGCAACCCTATTATCATGGGAATGATACTAGGCGGTACGATTGTTGTTGTAGCAACAGCTCCGCTGTCATCAATGGCTTTGACAGCCATGCTTGGTCTAACAGGTATTCCGATGGCTATAGGTGCCTTATCTGTCTTTGGCTCTTCTTTTATGAATGGTGTTCTTTTTTACCGATTAAAATTGGGTGAAAGAAAAGACAATATTGCTTTTGCTATTGAACCACTAACGCAGGCAGATGTGACGTCAGCCAATCCCATTCCGATTTATGTGACTAATTTTGTTGGTGGTGCTGCATGTGGTGTTTTGATCGCCCTAATGAAATTGGTTAATGATACGCCAGGGACAGCTACTCCGATTGCCGGTTTTGCGGTGATGTTTGCCTATAATCCTGTCGCTAAAGTGTTGATAACAGCCCTTGGATGTATTATTATCAGCTTAATTGTGGGTTATATTGGAGGTTCTGTCTTTAAAAATTACCGTTTAGTAACAAAACAAGAATTACAAGCGAGAAACTAATAAACATCTTTTTGACAGGACTTTTAACAAGATAGCAGTTATACTGTTATCACATTGGCTTGGCTATTGGCTGGTAAAGGTACCTTACCGTCAACTAGATCAAGGTTACTAAATGCCTAAAGAAGTATAAGATAACACACGAAAGACAGCAATACAAAGCTTTAGAGTTCTGTGTCATCTTACTGCTTTGACAGGTTTTTAGCTAACCTTTTTCTGAACTAAGCCATTGTTTTTATGGATAGAATTGAAAGCGCTTAACTTAAAGATGCTGTTCGTTTAATTAAGCCATTATCCTATCTCAAAAAAGCTGTTAGTAGATAGGTTAGAGATTTAGCTCTAGCTTATATTCACTGGTTGATTAACCCCCCAAAAGTAGCCTTTCTTGTAGCTTTGTTTTTAAGTACCTAGTGAGTCAAAGAATTAGCAATAGATAAAGATAAGGAGTTGATATGTGATGAATACCCTATTGTCACTAATGAATAGTATCGAACAAGAGGCTAGAACAATTTATGACAGTTACGATGCTAAGAAAAAAGCTCTAGCTGACAAAAAAGAAGAAGAGTTAAAGCAGCTGTTCCTTGAGTACGAACAAGAAACTCAGCTACTATTAGAAGCTAAACGTGAGGTGTTTTTTGAAGCTAATCGTCAAGAACAAAAAGCTTCAAAAAAGAGATTAGCGACGCAACAGCTAGCCCTTCATGCCATTTTAGAAGAGCATAAGCTAACCGTTGTTAGGGAGTTAGTGGATAAGGTGGTGGAGACATATGGCCATTAGTCAAATGAAAAAGCTGGCAATGGTTTTTGAAAAAGATTATCTTGATCTTGTTTTAAAAACACTTCAACAATCTCAATTAGTTGAAGTTCGTGACATGAAGCAACTAAAACATTGGCAAGATGCTTTTAACAAAGGCAACGTCAAGTTGCCACAAATCGTCCAATACGATCTGACGCATCAAAAACCTCTACTAGATGATGAAGCTTTACAATACCTTTTACAAAGCCAACAAGAGTTAGAAAACGGCCTTGCTAGCTTATCAGCGTTTTTACCACCAATAGGAAAGTTAACAGCCTTGAGACAAAAAACGCCATCTCTTTCGTTTAAACAGTTCGAAGAACGCCATCGACAACAAGCAGCTCAAACGGCTTTGAAAATGATGTCACAAAAGATAGAGCGACTAGAGCAGCTGCAAAGCAAAATAGACCAGCTAACAGAATACTGTCAGGAGTTAGAAAAGTGGCGTTCCTTGACTGTTTTGCCTCAGGACTTAGCGCAATTTCATTTTTTGTCGGCAAGAGTTGGAACGATTCCTAGTACAGCAAATAATCATTTTTATCATCAGCTAAAGCAGCACAAAGGTCTTTTTATTGAGGAAGTATACCATACAGAATTTGAGTACGGCCTTGTCTTATTTTGGCAAGCACAAGATACGATTCATTTACAGAAATATCAGTTTAAACCCTTATTATATAAAGAACAGTTACTGCCATCAGAACAACTTCGTATAAACAAAGAGTTACTAACGAATTGGCTAGCTGAAAAAGATAGTCTACTAAAAGAGCTTAGGCAGTCTCAAAAGATACTGGCACAGTTACAGGTTGAAATAGACTATGTCCTTAGTCAGTATCAACGGCAGCAAACTAAAAAGCAATTACTCGGTACAAGACATCTAATAGCCTTAGAAGGGTGGATAGAAGCTGATTCGGTTAACCAATTAAAAGGGCTAATGACTAAGACACTAGGTGATATGTTTTATCTGGATAGTTACGATGTCACGCCAGACGATTGGGAAGATGTTCCCATTAAGCTACGTAATCACCGCTACATTGCACCGTTTGAATTGGTTACAGAAATGTACGCTTTGCCAAAATATCAAGAAAAAGATCCGACACCTTTTTTAGCTCCTTTATACCTTACTTTTTTTGGCATGATGGTAGCTGATTTGGGCTATGGTTTGTTGCTATATGCTGTGACACTAGCTGCATTGGTCTTTTTTAATCTCCAAAAAACCAGTAAACGGTTAGTGACCTTCTTTAATATTTTAGCTATTTCAGTAGCCATATGGGGGCTTATTTACGGTTCTTTCTTTGGTTTTGACTTACCTGTGGCATTATTATCAACTAAAACGGATGTGATTACTATTTTGGTTGTTTCTTTGCTATTTGGGTTTGTTACACTTATATTTGGGCTTTTGTTAGGAGCATGGCAACAAGTAAGGATGAAAGCATATGCTACGGCCTATACGTCAAGTCTAGCTTGGACTTTTATTTTATTAGGTCTGCTGTTATTTATTCTTGGTAAGAATGTATCTGGCCTTGCTTACTTATCGGTTATTGGTAAGTGGCTTGCATTGGGCAATGCCTTTGGGATTTTGGTTGTTTCTTTACTAAAAAGCAAAAGCCTTTTAGGTCTAGGTAGTGGATTATATAATTTATATGGCATTAGCTCTTACTTAAGTGATTTGGTTAGCTTTACTCGTCTAATGGCATTAGGGCTTTCTGGAGCTAGTATTGGAGCGGCTTTTAACATGATTGTTGGGATTTTTCCACCAGTCACGCGCTTTACAGTAGGTATCTTTATTTTTATTCTTTTGCATGCGATCAATATTTTCTTATCAATGCTTTCAGGATATGTGCATGGTGCTCGTCTTATTTTCGTAGAGTTTTTTGGAAAATTTTATGAAGGTGGAGGAAAAGCTTTCAATCCTTTAAAGTTAGCTGATAATTATGTCAATGTCAATGAAGAAACAGATTTGGAGGACAATTAACATGGAACATTTAGCACATTATTTTACAGCACATGGTGGCGTTTTCTTCGCAGCCTTAGGAATTGTTTTAGCCGTAGCTCTTAGTGGCATGGGCTCAGCTTATGGTGTCGGTAAAGGTGGTCAAGCGGCAGCTGCGCTCTTAAAAGAAGAACCCGAAAAATTTACGTCTGCGCTTATCTTGCAACTGTTACCCGGTAGTCAAGGAATCTACGGCTTTGCTATTGGTATTTTAATTTGGATGAAACTGACACCAGAACTTTCAGTTAACCAAGGATTAGCTTACTTTTTGGTATCTCTTCCAATTGCTATTGTTGGTTATTTTTCGGCCAAGCACCAAGGCAATGTTTCTGTAGCTGGTATGCAAATCTTGGCTAAGCGCCCTAAAGACTTTATGAAAGGTGTCATTTTAGCAGCTATGGTTGAAACCTATGCTATTCTTGCCTTTGTCGTCTCCTTTATTCTCTTAAATAAAATTGGATAAGGTATGGTCCTTATCTAGATTTTAAAAAACGGTGACACCACTAACACTATCAAAAGGGGGAAATTAGGTGAATGATATAACACAGTTAAGACAAAACGTTCTTGAAAAAGCACATCAAGAAGGTCAACAGTGCCTAAAGATAGCGACAGATAGTCTTGATACTGACTTTAAAGAGCGTCAACAGCAAGGACTACACGATTTAAAAGCAAAGCGTCAAAAAGAGTTAAAAGCTCTTGAACAGCAATTTCAGGTTGCGCAGCAGCAACTCAAAAATCAAGAAAGACAAGCTCTACTAGCATTAAAACAAGACAGTATAAAGGAGCTATTTGAAGCTTCTTTGGAGAAGATGACGAACTTTTCTAAGGAAGAAGAATTGGCTTTTTTGAAGCAAGTCTTGTCTAAATATCCAGAACAGCCATTGCAAGTTACTTTTGGCGAAAAAACAGGGCAAAAGTTCAGTTCTTATGATTGTGCTGAGCTGAGATTAGCATTTCCTCAATTAAGCTATAATCAAGAGCTAATTCCTCAGGAAGCAGGATTTTTAGTCAGTTTAGACCAAGTCGATGACAATTATTTATACCGTTACCTTTTAGAATCAGTTCTTAAAGAAGAAAGCTCCCGCATCATTGATATGCTTTTTTCAGAGATATAGGAGGTTTGACTAGCGATGCCAACATTTCTAGAATTAAACACTACTATCAGTGTCAAAGAAAAAGAGTTATTGACTAAAGAGCAATTTGATAAGCTATTGCAGGCTCCCAATACAACAACCTTAGCTCGACTGTTGCACCAGTCAGTCTATCACCTAACTGTTGACGATCTCAACGATTTGGATCGGCTAGAATCTATCTTAATGGCTGAGCTAACCAAGACCTATCGCTGGGCTTTTGCAGAAACCCCTCAACCTGACATAGTACAATTATTTACCTTGCGTTACACCTATCATAATGTCAAAGTGTTGTTAAAAGCTAAAGCTAGTCAAGCAGATCTGAGTCACTTATTACTACCAATTGGTGACAAGCCTTTGGTGGCTTTGGAACATTTGATTAGGACGATGACTTCTGATGAGTTTCCAAAAGAGGTGGTAACAGAAATCCAGTCCATTTGGGCCGAATATCAAGATTATCAAGACATACGCGTCTTAGAAATTGGTACTGACTTAGCTTATTTTAAGGCGTTGAAACAAATAGCACAAAGATTAGAGGACCCTGTTTTCCAACAAGCTGTTCTTATTGTGATTGATTTGTATAATCTGATTACCGTCAGACGGGCCAAATCGCAAAATAAACCAATAAGTTTCATGATGCAGTTATTATCTGATGAAGCAAGTAGACCAAGTAAAACATTTATCACACTTGAAGATGATAAGGATCTGATGACGTGGTTTGAAAATGTAACACCTGATAGCTATATGACAGCCCTAAAACCTTATTCAGAGAAACTTCGCCAAGGCACTCTTCAAACGACTGAGTTAGAATACCTTGTTGATGAATGCCTTTACCATTTATTTGCGAAGGCCAAATATCAAGTCGATGGGCCTTATGTGCTTGCTCGCTTTTTGCTCGCTAAATCGTTTGAAGTAAAAAACCTACGGCTTTTAGCGGCTGCTTTAGCTAATGATTTACCCAAAGAACGTGTCATAGAAAGGATGAGACCAATAGCATGACCAAAACATTGTATAAAGTCGGGGTAATTGGTAACAGAGATGTTATTCTACCTTTTCAGATGATTGGGTTTCAAACTTTTCCAGTAATAAAACCACAAGACGCTATTAACCAGTTGCGTCAACTAGCAATGGAAGACTTTGGTATTATTTATATCACAGAAGATATTGCTGCAGCTATTCCAGAAGCCCTCACTCACTATGACAATCAAGTTCTACCAGCAGTCATACCATTACCAACTCATCAAGGAGCGCAAGGGATAGGCCTGTCACGCATACAAGCCATGGTTGAAAAGGCTGTCGGTCAAAATATTTTATAACACTAAGACGTTAGGCAAAGAGGACTTATACTCTGTTTGAGGCTTATGAGTAGCTAACTGATGAAATGCAAGGACAGGAAAATTGGTGAAGTTAGCAGCTGAACGCATAGGATAGTTTGCTGACTATTCAAAATAGTCACATTAAACCTTGACAGTATAGATTAGTTAGTATGATTTGGAAAAAATAAAGGAGGAAAAAGGTGAACCAAGGAAAAATAATAACCGTTTCGGGACCTCTTGTTGTGGCTTCTGGGATGCAAGAAGCTAATATTCAAGATATTTGTCGTGTGGGACATCTTGGCTTAGTCGGAGAAATTATTGAAATGCGTCGCGATCAAGCGTCTATTCAGGTTTATGAGGAAACATCAGGGATCGGTCCAGGAGAACCAGTAGTGACTACTGGTTGTCCTTTGTCGGTCGAGTTAGGCCCGGGCCTGATTTCAGAAATGTTTGACGGTATTCAGCGACCGCTTGATCGTTTTCAAAAAGCAACGGACAGCGACTTTTTAATCCGTGGTGTGGCTATCCCAAGTCTTGATCGAAAGGCTAAGTGGGCATTTATTCCCAAGCTAAGTGTTGGTCAAGAAGTAGTTGCAGGTGATATTTTAGGAACTGTGCAAGAAACAGCTGTCATTGAGCACCGTATCATGGTTCCTTATAAAGTTTCAGGGACCTTGGTGGCTATTCATGCAGGGGACTTCACAGTAACAGATACAGTTTATGAAATTAAGCAGGAAGACGGTTCCATTTACCAAGGTAGCCTCATGCAGACTTGGCCAGTTCGTCAAAGTCGCCCTGTTGCTCAAAAGCTTATCCCAGTCGAACCTTTGGTTACAGGTCAACGGGTTATTGACACCTTTTTCCCTGTTACAAAAGGTGGTGCCGCTGCCGTTCCTGGACCATTTGGGGCAGGAAAAACAGTTGTGCAGCATCAAATAGCTAAATTTGCCAACGTTGATATTGTTATTTATGTCGGTTGTGGGGAACGCGGCAACGAGATGACCGACGTTTTGAATGAGTTTCCAGAGTTAATTGACCCAAATACAGGCCAGTCCATTATGGAGCGCACGGTGTTAATTGCAAACACCTCTAATATGCCAGTAGCAGCGCGTGAAGCGTCGATTTACACAGGTATTACCATTGCCGAATATTTCCGTGATATGGGCTATTCTGTGGCTATCATGGCAGACTCGACATCACGTTGGGCAGAAGCTCTGCGCGAGATGTCAGGACGCCTACAAGAAATGCCTGGTGATGAAGGCTACCCGGCTTACTTAGGGAGTCGTATTGCCGAATATTATGAACGGGCTGGTCGTGTTCGGACCTTGGGAAGTCAAGAACGTGAGGGAACCATTACAGCCATCGGCGCGGTTTCTCCTCCTGGAGGGGATATTTCAGAGCCTGTCACTCAAAACACCCTTCGGATTGTCAAAGTTTTCTGGGGGCTCGACGCGCCTCTTGCGCAACGGCGTCACTTCCCAGCGATTAACTGGCTGACGTCTTATTCATTGTATCAAGATGATGTAGGAAGCTATATTGACCGTAAACAGCAATCTAATTGGTCCAACAAGGTAACTCGTGCCATGGCTATTTTGCAGCGTGAAGCCAGTCTAGAAGAAATTGTACGCTTGGTGGGGCTTGATTCACTGTCTGAACAAGATCGTTTGACCATGGCTGTTGCCCGGCAAATTCGGGAGGATTATCTCCAGCAAAATGCCTTTGATTCGGTGGATACCTTTACTTCCTTTCCGAAACAAGAGGCCATGCTAACCAATATTTTGACCTTTAATGAGGAAGCCAGCAAAGCCCTTTCTTTGGGAGCTTATTTTAATGAGATTATGGAAGGCACTGCTCAGGTACGCGATCGCATCGCACGCAGCAAATTTATCCCAGAAGAAAACTTAGAGCAGATTAAAGGGCTTACTCAGAAGGTTACCAAAGAGATTCACCACGTTTTAGCAAAGGGAGGAATTTAGATGAGCGTTCTCAAAGAATATCGGACGGTTAGCGAAGTGGTTGGCCCTTTGATGATTGTTGATCAAGTTGCAGGAGTGCACTACAACGAATTGGTAGATATTACTTTGCATAATGGAGAAAGGCGTAAAGGTCAAGTCTTAGAAGTCCAAGGTGACAAGGCTATGGTACAGCTATTTGAAGGATCAACTGGCATCAACCTAGCCAAAACCAAGGTTCGATTTACAGGGCATCCTTTGGAATTAGCCGTATCAGAAGATATGGTAGGGCGCATCTTTGATGGAATGGGGCAGCCCATAGACGGCGGTCCAGAACTTATTCCCGAAAAATACCTTGATATTGATGGTCAAGCGATCAATCCTGTCGCTCGTGATTACCCAGACGAATTTATCCAGACAGGTATCTCAGCTATTGATCACCTCAATACCCTCGTTCGTGGTCAAAAGTTACCAGTTTTTTCGGGCTCAGGGTTACCTCATAATGAATTGGCCGCACAGATTGCTCGTCAGGCAACTGTTCTAAACTCTGATGATAACTTTGCGGTTGTGTTTGCAGCTATGGGTATTACTTTTGAAGAGGCAGAATTCTTTATGAATGACTTGCGTGAAACGGGTGCCATTGATCGATCTGTTTTATTTATCAATTTAGCTAATGACCCTGCTATTGAACGCATTGCAACACCACGTATAGCTCTGACAACAGCCGAATACTTGGCTTATGAAAAAGGTATGCATGTTTTAGTCATCATGACAGATATGACAAATTATTGTGAAGCCTTACGAGAAGTATCAGCCGCTCGCAGAGAAGTTCCAGGCAGACGAGGTTATCCTGGCTATCTCTATACTAATCTCTCCACCTTATATGAACGGGCTGGTCGCTTGATCGGGAAAAAAGGGTCAGTGACTCAAATTCCTATTTTAACCATGCCAGAAGATGACATTACCCACCCTATCCCCGATTTGACAGGTTATATTACCGAAGGTCAGATTATTTTGTCGCAAGAACTATATAAAAATGGTTTTAGACCGCCTATTAATGTCTTGCCATCGCTATCTCGCCTAAAAGATAAAGGCTCAGGTGAAGGTAAGACTCGACAAGACCATGCTGCTACAATGAATCAGCTCTTTGCAGCCTATGCCCAAGGAAAACAAGCTAAGGAATTGGCTGTTGTGCTCGGTGAATCAGCCCTTTCTGAAACGGATAAACTATATGTGGCCTTTACCAACCGGTTTGAAGAAGAATACATTAACCAAGGATTTTACACCAACCGTAGCATTGAAGAAAGTCTTGACTTGGGTTGGGAATTGTTGTCGATTTTGCCACGTACCGAATTAAAACGCATTAAAGATGATATGTTAGATCGTTATTTGCCTAAAGCAGATACCACGATGACAAAGGTTTTTGTTGCAAATGATTGAGTTGACCATGCAATTTCAAGCCCTTGACGAAAGGAGTTATATCAATGGCACGATTAAATGTTAAACCAACACGCATGGAACTTAGTAACTTGAAAAATCGCTTGAAGACAGCTACAAGAGGTCATAAATTATTAAAGGACAAGCGGGATGAGTTGATGCGCCGCTTCGTTGATTTAATTCGTGAAAACAATGAGCTTCGGCAAACTATCGAAAAAGAACTTGCTGCCAATATGAAGGAGTTTGTCTTGGCAAAAGCATCCGAAAATAGTCTAATGGTAGAAGAACTCTTTGCTGTTCCAGTCCATGAAGTGACCTTATGGATTGATATTGAAAATATCATGAGTGTCAATGTGCCTAAATTCCATGTCCAGTCTAATACGGCAAGAGAGCAAGAACAAGGTGAGTTTGCTTATAGTTACCTCAGCTCAAATAGTGAGATGGACAATACTATCCAAAAGACAAAAGAACTATTAGAAAAGCTCTTACGGTTAGCTGAAGTTGAAAAAACTTGTCAACTAATGGCTGATGACATTGAAAAGACTAGACGTCGCGTCAATGGCTTAGAGTATTCTATTATCCCGCAACTGAAAGAGACGATTCACTACATTGAGTTGAAATTAGAAGAGGCCGAGCGTGCGAGCCTTGTTCGTATTATGAAAATAACATCATAAAAGATAAGTGTTATATCAAACAAGGCGATTATTCGTTAAGTAGTAAAAAAGCAAGCCATCAAAGGGATTAACCTAACTGATGGCTTGCTTTTTAAGTAGCGTGACAGGTGATGTTTAGCTTATGCGCGAGTTATTTTATCAATTGTTTTTTGAGTTTCCTTGCCTTCACTAAGAAGTGCTTGCACAATATTTTGGTCACGTAGTTTGACAGAATCGTTAATGGTTTCGGCAGACCTGATAATAGCACTTTCTAGTTGTGCTCGTTCTTTGCGTCCATGATCAATCGCCGCAATGATCCCATTATTTTGTGCTACTAAACTTTCTGCCAGACTTGTCACAGATTTCATAGACAAAGTAGGGTTTTGTGCTGATTGTTCCAATGCTGGGATGGCTTCTTTACTTGTTTCTGCTAGCATCTGAAGGGCAGCATTATTAGCATTAATAATGGCATCAGCAGTCATTCCAGATTTAACCGATTGTTGCATCATGCCTAACTGAGCAATAGATAGTTTCATCGTTGGAATGGTATTGCGGCGTAACATGCCTAGTTTTTGACGCATGTCAGAAGAGACCTTGACTAGATTACGCATTTGCGGAGTTGTCGCCCAAGCAACATAGAGGCGACTCAAGTATTCGGTGTGTTGTTGTTCGAGAGTGTTGATGACTTCGGTAGTTCTTGCCAAAAGATCAGCTTTTATTTGATAGTCTGGTGTAGCACTGTCTTTGGTTTTTAGGTCTTTTTGTAAAGCCGCAGCGCGCTGACTAGCTTCTTTTTGACTAGCTTCGATAAAAGCAATGACGCCTACCAAATGTTCAATGGACTTAGTATTATCTTCAATTAACAATTCTGCTGAGACAATATTGCGAGCTAAGGTATCTTCTTGCTTGACAACCGCTGCAGCCATACTATCCATTTTTTGCTCAATGTTTTGAGAATCAAAATAAAACTCTTGCAGGGTATCACGGCTTTGTTTAAAGAGTTTTTGAAGAAAGTTTGGCTTTTTATCAAGGTCCACAGGTGTGGCATCCTTGTATTTAGCGATAAAACCATTGAGTTCACGATTGGTTGATTTTAAAAGATCATCCACTTGTGGAATCTGTAATTTTTTTTGCTCTGCCAAGATATGATTAACCGTTGCATTGACCCCTTCAACAGCAGACTGACCAAAATCAAGTAGCGCATTTTGGTCTGCCAAAAAGGTATCTACCAATGCCGGGGCTTTGGCAGTAATAGCTGTCTGCTGGTCAGCACTTAGTTTCTCAAAAAAAGAGATTTGGCCATTTGTGTCAGTTGGTAAGTCTGAGATAATATCGGTGGTTTTATCGGTTTTGATAACAGCATTGTCAGCAATTTGGTCAATGTCAAAATTAAAATCTGCCATAAAGGGACTCCTTTAGTCTTTTTGGTGATGCGTTGTTCGTCTTTGAGTAGCACCTTGCATGATTCGAAGGCTAATATCAAAATCTTTAAGATCACTTTCATTGAGTCGACGAAGGGTTTCGTCAAGATCTTCATCAAATTGTTGGATAGCTTGTTTGGCTTGTTCTAAACGAGCAGCAGCGTTATAGTAATTTTTAGGCTCTTCTTTGATTTTTAAGTAGCCTGTTAAGATATCCTCAAACCTCCTCATGTTAGCATCATGCAGCGCAAGCAATTCTTCTTGATTGTCGGCTCCTTGGATTTTAGCAAGGATAGCTTGATGATCTGTCTGAATATTATCATAATACGGTTTGAGCTCAGGTGCTTTGTTAATAAGATTAGGAGATGGGGTTTTCAAAGGCTGAGGGTTAAGAGTTGTGGCAATCTGCAGTGTTTCGAGTTGAAGGGTAATATCACTTTCAACGTCATTGGCTTTTTTGGTGATACGACGATAAATTTGGGGATCTAACTGGTCTTTTAACGTAATAGCTTTTGCTTTGATGTCACTAAGTTGTGGTAATAATTGCTGAGCTAGTACGTTATATTGGAAGTCATCATGGTCTGCCAGATAAGTGTCTAACAGCCGAACTTTACGATCAGCTAGCTGAATTTTTGCTTTTAGATCTTCTAATTGTTTGGCAATCTTGGCCTTTGCTAGCCGCTTTTGATGAGATCTAACACGAAAAATAGCATAACCTGTACCACCAATGGCTATGGCAGGCAAAATGTCTAGAAGTGACTCAGTAAAAGAAGAGCCACCTATAAAGCTTGAAATCATAAAAAAAGCAATGATTAGCCAAATCCAGTTTAGTGATTTCTTTTTTGTGCTCGTGCGGTCATACTTTCTAATCATGTGATATTTCCTCGATATGTTTTTACTGGCTATCTCATAGAGGTAACTTACTATTATTTTACCTTAAAACCGCTATTTCTGAAAGAAAAGAGCTAATGTTTTAAGAGAATCGTTTAACCCTGCTAAAGCTTAGGAGAAACGAGGTTAAAAGCTTTTCTCTTATAATGTTCGTTTTTTTAGGATTGTTTACCATGGTTAAAAAAAGAGTTTCTCTTTTTCCTTAATAATGCTAAGAAATCTAGCAGAAAAAATCATTTTTTGCTATAATAAGTTGTAAGATATATGCTAGCAGGTGAGATTCCTGCCTGTTTTCTTTAAATATCAAGAGCTACATTGCTGATCTTACAGATCTGACCTTCTTTTTGGTTTTTAAGCAGTGGTTAGCTTGCCTATGATTTTTATTGAGAATAAGTGTTTCAGAAAGTTAGGACAATGATATGACATCTGTAGTTGTTGTTGGTACCCAGTGGGGTGACGAAGGTAAAGGTAAAATCACTGATTTCTTGTCAGCGGATGCAGAAGTAATTGCACGCTATCAAGGTGGTGATAATGCTGGTCATACGATCGTGATTGATGGTAAGAAGTTTAAACTTCACTTGATCCCATCAGGAATTTTCTTCCCGCAAAAAATTTCCGTTATTGGTAATGGCGTTGTGGTCAACCCCAAATCTTTGGTCAAAGAGTTGGCGTACCTGCATGATGAAGGAGTGACGACAGATAACCTTCGCATTTCAGACCGAGCTCATGTCATTTTACCTTATCATATCCAGCTGGATCAACTGCAAGAAGATGCAAAAGGTGACAATAAAATCGGAACAACTATTAAAGGGATTGGTCCAGCTTATATGGATAAAGCTGCTCGAGTTGGTATCCGTATCGCAGATTTACTGGATAAGGATATCTTTGCAGAGCGCCTACGCATTAATTTAGCTGAGAAAAACCGTTTATTTGAAAAAATGTATGACAGTACACCTCTTGATTTTGATGCTATTTTTGAAGAATACTATGCTTACGGTCAAGAAATCAAGCAATATGTGACAGATACTTCTGTAATTTTAAATGATGCACTTGATGCCGGTAAACGTGTTCTTTTTGAAGGTGCACAAGGGGTTATGCTTGATATTGACCAAGGAACGTACCCATTTGTAACGTCTTCAAACCCAGTTGCTGGTGGTGTAACCATTGGTTCTGGTGTTGGCCCAAATAAAATCAACAAAGTAGTTGGTGTCTGTAAAGCCTACACAAGCCGTGTCGGTGATGGGCCATTCCCTACAGAACTCTTTGATGAAGTGGGTGAGCGCATTCGTGAAGTGGGTCATGAGTACGGGACAACGACCGGCCGTCCACGTCGTGTCGGTTGGTTTGATTCGGTTGTCATGCGCCACAGTCGTCGTGTATCAGGTATTACTAACCTCTCTCTGAATTCAATTGATGTTCTTTCAGGGCTTGATACGGTTAAGATTTGTGTGGCTTATGACCTTGATGGGAAACGTATTGACTATTACCCAGCAAACCTTGAACAACTCAAACGTTGCAAACCAATCTATGAAGAATTACCAGGCTGGCAAGAGGACATCACAGGTGTTCGTAGCCTTGATGAGCTTCCTGAAAATGCCCGCAACTACGTTCGTCGTGTTGGAGAATTGGTTGGCGTTCGCATTTCAACCTTCTCAGTTGGTCCAGGGCGTGAACAGACCAATATTCTTGAGTCAGTCTGGGCATCTATCTAAGGTGTCTAGTATGACAAAGAGTTGGATAGCGTTTCCAGCTCTTTTTACCGTTTGTTGGATTGTATAGTTAGTCATGCTATTACTAGTTGCTTGAGTTTTGTCGTTGTCTTATCTCCTTAAGAGGTGATTTTTAAGGAGATAATGGGTTTTACCAGTTGATCTCACTTTCTCGTTCGGTCATTTTGGTGAAAAAGAGATTTTTCAGCAAAAATAGTAGGATAAAACTGATTTTTTTGATATACTAAACTTTTCGTTCTAGAGCATAAGTAGAACGTTAACAATGACACATCACTTTAGGATTAAACATTTAGGAGGTTCATTTTCACATGAACAAAAAAGTAATGTCACTTGGTCTTGTTTCGACTGCCCTATTCACATTAGGAGGCTGTACCAATAACTCCGCTAAACAAACAACTGACAATTCATTAAAAATCGCTATGATTACTAATCAGACGGGTATTGATGACAAGTCATTTAACCAGTCAGCCTGGGAAGGCTTACAAGCTTGGGGAAAAGAAAATAAACTTGAAAAAGGAAAAGGCTATGATTATTTCCAATCAGCCAATGAATCAGAGTTTACCACAAACCTTGAGTCAGCAGTAACCAATGGTTATAATCTTGTTTTTGGGATTGGATTTCCATTACATGACGCTGTAGAAAAAGTAGCCGCAAACAATCCTGACAACCATTTTGCAATTGTGGATGATGTGATTAAAGGTCAAAAAAATGTTGCAAGTATCACCTTTTCAGACCATGAAGCGGCATACCTAGCCGGTGTTGCAGCAGCTAAAACGACAAAAACCAAGCAAGTTGGTTTTGTAGGTGGTATGGAAGGAGATGTTGTCAAGCGCTTTGAAAAAGGTTTTGAAGCTGGTGTGAAATCAGTAGATGATACCATCAAAGTAAGAGTTGCTTATGCAGGCTCTTTTGCAGATGCTGCCAAAGGCAAGACGATTGCAGCTGCTCAATACGCTGAAGGCGCAGATGTTATTTATCATGCAGCAGGAGGCACAGGGGCGGGTGTCTTTAGCGAAGCTAAGTCTATCAACGAAAAACGTAAAGAAGAAGATAAGGTTTGGGTTATTGGTGTTGACCGTGACCAAAGTGAAGATGGAAAATACACTACAAAAGATGGCAAGTCAGCTAATTTTGTTTTGACCTCAAGTATCAAGGAAGTCGGAAAAGCTTTAGTAAAAGTAGCCGTAAAAACCTCAGAAGACCAATTCCCAGGTGGTCAAATAACCACTTTTGGTTTAAAAGAAGGTGGTGTTAGCCTTACAACGGATGCTCTGACACAAGACACTAAAAAAGCTATTGAGGCTGCTAAAAAAGCGATTATCGAAGGAACCATCACAGTTCCTGAAAACTAAAACTGTACAATACCGTCCAGAGTCGTCACGAACCGACTTTGGACTTTTTAATAAAGGTGTCAAGTAGCTCCACAGATACGTTGACAGCAGCCCTGCCTTTTATTATAATGAAGGTGATAGAAAACAGCGCAAAAGCCAAAAAAAGGGCTTTTTTATAATGAAAGGAAACATCATGCTAGATTCATTTGATAAGGGCTGGTTCGTCCTCCAAACTTACTCAGGCTACGAAAACAAAGTAAAAGAAAACCTCTTGCAACGTGCCCAAACCTATAACATGTTGGACAATATTTTGCGCGTCGAAATTCCGACACAAACGGTTAACGTTGAAAAAAATGGGCAAACCAAAGAAATCGAAGAAAATCGCTTTCCAGGGTATGTCTTGGTTGAAATGGTCATGACAGATGAAGCTTGGTTTGTTGTGCGTAACACACCAAACGTTACAGGTTTTGTGGGATCACACGGGAACCGATCAAAACCAACACCACTTCTTGAAGAAGAAATCCGTGCTATCTTGTTGTCTATGGGTCAAACCATTGATGTCTTTGATACCAATATCAAAGAAGGCGATGTGGTTCAGATCATAGACGGTGCCTTTATGGGACAAGAAGGCCGTGTGGTAGAAATCGAAAACAACAAAGTGAAACTGATGCTCAACATGTTTGGCTCTGAAACAGTAGCAGAAGTTGAACTTTATCAAATTGCAGAACTATAGGCTCTCAAAGGTTTGATGGTATAAGTATTACCATCAGACCTTTTTTAGTTGGAAGTGAAGCGTGTGTACAAACAAACGGATGACTATTGTTAACATCATTGTAATCAGAGATAATTAACAGATCTATTACTGATAACGGTGCTACTATCAAATATTTAACTAGTACTTTTAATCTGGTTTAAATAGAACAGATGTGAAGGTTCTGTGATAATAAGATGGAAATATCCCCTTGAAACTTGTAACAGTTGGCTACTTGTTTTTTTTGTGTTCATTTTTTTGATAGAAAAGCCTAAAACGATGTTAATAAATCGCATTGACAAAAACTATTTGCTAATGTATAGTTTACTTAAAAATAATATAAGGTGGTTTACATGAGAAACAAAAAAGTAACATTAGCTCATATTGTCGCAAAGACAAGTGTTGCTATTGCTTTGGCTGGAGCAATGGGTAGCAGTTTATTAGCTAATAGCACAACGTACGCTGTTAGTGGCAAAGAAAATAAAAAAAGCGATGTCAAATATGAAACGACCAAAGTTATGGAAGCTAACGCAACTTCCTCTAAAGAAGACAATCATGTCATGCACACATTAGACGGCTCAATGAGTACTGTCTGGGAGGAAAATTCACCTGGTGGTGGTGTTGGTGAAGTACTTTCCTACAAGTTTGCGTCCCCGATGCATATTGGGAGAATTTTAATTGTTAATGGAGATACATCTAGCAAGGAGAATTACTACAAGAAAAATAGAATTGCAAAGGCTGATGTTAAATACTATAACAGGAATAAATTGGTCCTCTTTCAAAAAATTGAATTAGGCGACACCTACACTAAAAAACCGCATCACATTGAGATTGATAAAAAATTAGATGTTGATCGTATTGATATTGAGGTAACAGAGGTCCATCAGGGACAAAACAAGGATATTTTAGCCTTGTCAGAGGTCACTTTTGGCAATATAGAACGCGATATTTTTGAAAAAAAGTTTAAAGAAATTAAAGATAAATGGGTAACAGATAAACAAGCAGATGAGTTTATTGAAACTGCCGACAAGTATGCTGATAAAGCTGTTCAGATGTCTGCTGTTGCGTCACGTGCTGAGTATTACCGGATGTACGTTAGCCGCAAATACCACTACAAAAAAGAGTTTGTTGAAAAACTAAAACAAGTCTACAAAGAAAGCGGAGCTTCCCACGTTACAAGCAAAAAAGATGTGATGTTAGCTTTTGACGATGCTAAAAAAAAGTCAACGATTGGTCGACAAGAAAACGGTCTTTTTGTGACAAGTTTTGCTGAGGATATGGCTTTGCTCTTTACTGATCAAGGTAAGTTAAAATCAGCTGACCAAATTGAAAATATAAAAGATGTCGATAGCGGAAAATATAGCGATGGGGTTTATCAATATGAGTACGATTCTGAACTAACAAAAAACATTGATAAGCTAGGCTATATCCGAACAGCTAGCGGAGATACTCCTGGAGCAAATTCGCTCAACGTTCCTGGTTGCCAAACGTGGTCAGGAAAACACATTGAAAATTCAGAAAGTGAATTAATTTTCCCATCGATTAGTGTTAAAGATCTAAAATCTAAAGCTGTCTTAGCAGAGATTGATGCCAAAGGCTATTTTGAAATTATTGATCCTACCATCATTGCTCCAAATGGTGACCATAAAAAAGTAACTGGTCGCTTCAAAATTAAGAAAATGCAAGATAGGAAGTAACAATATGTATAAGGTGCCAAAGGGTTTAGAACATTACCAAAAAATGTTTCAAAAAGAAGTAACTGTTAATGATTAAAAAAAATACTTGATAGGTAGTGACAAAGAGTATCGTATCACTAGAAGAGACTCTTATATGGAAGATATTTCTGATCCAGAAGTTATTTTAGAGTATGGGGTTTACCCTGCTTTCATAAAAGGCTATACCCAATTGAAAGCTAACATCGAAGAAGCATTATTAGAAATGTCAAATAGCGGTCAAGCATTAGACATTTACCAAGCAGTTCAAACCCTAAACGCTGAAAACATGTTATTAAATTATTACGAAAGCTTGCCATTTTATTTAAACCGTCAAAGCATACTAGCTAATATGACCAAAGCGTTAAAAGATGCGCATATTAGAGAGGCTATGGCACATTACAAATTAGGAGAATTTGCTCACTATCAAGATACTATGCTTGATATGGTCGAAAGAACAATAAAAACATTTTAGAATGATAAAAAGGTATGAAGGACATGTCTAATAAAAAAACATTTAAAAAATACAGTCGCGTCGCTGGGCTACTGACGGCAGCTCTTATCATTGGTAACCTTGTTACTGCTAATGCTGAATCGAACAAACAAAACACTGCTAGTACAGAAACCACAACGACAAATGAGCAACCAAAGCCAGAAAGTAGTGAGCTAACTACTGAAAAAGCAGGTCAGAAAACGGATGATATGCTTAACTCTAATGATATGATTAAGCTTGCTCCCAAAGAAATGCCACTAGAATCTGCAGAAAAAGAAGAAAAAAAGTCAGAAGACAAAAAAAGAGCGAAGAAGATCACACTGAAGAAATCAATGACAAGATTTATTCACTAAATTATAATGAGCTTGAAGTACTTGCTAAAAATGGTGAAACCATTGAAAATTTTGTTCCTAAAGAAGGCGTTAAGAAAGCTGATAAATTTATTGTCATTGAAAGAAAGAAAAAAAATATCAACACTACACCAGTCGATATTTCCATTATTGACTCTGTCACTGATAGGACCTATCCAGCAGCCCTTCAGCTGGCTAATAAAGGTTTTACCGAAAACAAACCAGACGCGGTAGTCACCAAGCGAAACCCACAAAAAATCCATATTGATTTACCAGGTATGGGAGACAAAGCAACGGTTGAGGTCAATGACCCTACCTATGCCAATGTTTCAACAGCTATTGATAATCTTGTTAACCAATGGCATGATAATTATTCTGGTGGTAATACGCTTCCTGCCAGAACACAATATACTGAATCAATGGTATATTCTAAGTCACAGATTGAAGCAGCTCTAAATGTTAATAGCAAAATCTTAGATGGTACTTTAGGCATTGATTTCAAGTCGATTTCAAAAGGTGAAAAGAAGGTGATGATTGCAGCATACAAGCAAATTTTTTACACCGTATCAGCAAACCTTCCTAATAATCCTGCGGATGTGTTTGATAAATCGGTGACCTTTAAAGAGTTGCAACGAAAAGGTGTCAGCAATGAAGCTCCGCCACTCTTTGTGAGTAACGTAGCCTATGGTCGAACTGTTTTTGTCAAACTAGAAACAAGTTCTAAAAGTAATGATGTTGAAGCGGCCTTTAGTGCAGCTCTAAAAGGAACAGATGTTAAAACTAATGGAAAATATTCTGATATCTTAGAAAATAGCTCATTTACAGCTGTCGTTTTAGGAGGAGATGCTGCAGAGCACAATAAGGTAGTCACAAAAGACTTTGATGTTATTAGAAACGTTATCAAAGACAATGCTACCTTCAGTAGAAAAAACCCAGCTTATCCTATTTCATACACCAGTGTTTTCCTTAAAAATAATAAAATTGCGGGTGTCAATAACAGAACTGAATACGTTGAAACAACATCTACCGAGTACACTAGTGGAAAAATTAACCTGTCTCATCAAGGCGCGTATGTTGCTCAATATGAAATCCTTTGGGATGAAATCAATTATGATGACAAAGGAAAAGAAGTGATTACAAAACGACGTTGGGACAACAACTGGTATAGTAAGACATCACCATTTAGCACAGTTATCCCACTAGGAGCTAATTCACGAAATATCCGTATCATGGCTAGAGAGTGCACTGGCTTAGCTTGGGAATGGTGGCGAAAAGTGATCGACGAAAGAGATGTGAAACTGTCTAAAGAAATCAATGTCAATATCTCAGGATCAACCTTGAGCCCATATGGTTCGATTACTTATAAGTAGGACTGGTTCAAGAGATAAGCACCTTGATGCTGCTTATCTCTTGAGGCCTTGTGCCCACTCCTCTCACAAATACAGAAAAAAGCTTGTCTATGAGATACCTTCATAGACAAGCTTTTTTGATATACTAATCAAAAAATTATTCTTTTCTCACATCGTGACCTTGAAGCTAAGCTGCTTCTAATCTATAATACTAACAAACTGCTTTTTAACAAGCAAAGCATAACATAAAAGGGAGAGATAACTACTATCATGAAACAACAATCTTACCAGCCTCTACGCTTCGTCTACCTCTTGGTGGCTCTATTTGCTGCTCTGTTGCTTATAGCAAGACCTGTTATGGCAGATGAGGGAACAAATAGTGCTGATGCGGCGTATTATAAAGGGCAAAGTGCTGGAGAAGAAGCAGGGAAAAAAGCTGGAAAAGAAGCTACTTGGACTGATTTGACCCCAACTGTCCCAACTAATCCAGAAACACCTAGTGACATCGGAGAGACTACTAATAAACAGCTCTATAAAGAAGGGTATAAAGATGGGTACAAAGAGGGTTATAATGAAGGCTGGAAATCTCAGTATCCCGTTTTGACTCCGGTCAAGGTTATATGGGATTTGATCTCTTATTGGCTACAGCGATTATTCCCCAATAATCAGTCAAGTACCGCAGCACAAAGCATGTCATAAAAAAATGAATTAAAAACAGCCTTTAACTGCTAATGTGAAAGGCTGTTTTTTTAGGATATGGGAATGAAAAATAAAAAAAGAGTTTGTGAAAGAGTCTCTCGGCCACACAAAAAAGCAATAGCTTTGACGCCATTGCTTTTCTAGCATAATCAAGAGACTACTGTCTCAGACTATGTTGATTTTACTTAAAGCTGTTTGAAATTAGAAGAAACTTGTTACTGCTTTGTACCAGTCTTCTACATTATACTTTAAGCAGGTTAGAGGGCAACAAGTCCAACACACGCTGGCATCTCTAGTTGCGGTCACTTCGTATGCTGAAACAGTTTGGTTTTCTGGTGTTGCAAGGCTAAGGCTTACGACAGCAGCAGTTGCGATCATAAATAAAGATAATTTCTTTTTCATTTGTAACTCCTTAAATTATAGTATACCTATATTATACTCATATTCTATTAATTATTCAACATCACATTTTAATCTTTTTGTGATGTGTTTGACCGAAAAAGGCAAAGAAAGCTAATATTAAAGTATTTCTTTATCTTATACAAATCACATTAATGGCTAATAATATTAATCTGGTTATCATTCTATTTGAGATGTTACAGCTTTTTTGGTGCTGGTTAGCTAGCAACTGTTACGACTTGTGTTTTGGGCTCCTCTCCTTTTATAGGCAGTGTACCTTTTCTTTTTTACCTTGAGGGATCATTGGCAAAAACGTTTTAGCCAATCAAAAAGCCTAAGGCTGCTTATGCAGTCCTAGGCTTTTCATAACCGTAGTCTTACGAAGAAGATAGCTTCTATGTTACGGTATTAGGCTTACCATACAGTGTAAAGTAACCAGCTGTCAGGACCAGTGTGTCCGTAGAAACCGTTACTATAGCTAGCATCATTTGCTGAAACAGTTTGGTGGTCTCCTAGTGTTGCAAGGCTAAGGCCTGCAACAGCAGCAGTTGCGATCATAAATAAAGATAATTTCTTTTTCATAGATAACTCCTTTAATTTGTAGTATGACTATATTATACTAACTTTTTGTTAATAAATCAAGTGTTGTTTTAATGTTTTTATTATTATTTATCTGAATAAGAAATGTGGCGACCTAGGATTAGAAAACCGCCACGAGATGGTTTTTTATTTTAATAGTTAGCGGTAGACTATGCTGTGACTAGTATTACGAAACCCAGCTTTTTATTGTAGTCCAAAGATAATTTAAAAAGCACCAAAACCAATTAGAACAATCATTTTTGGTGCTAGAAGTTTCACTCTCTTTTATGTCTCTATTTTCGTAACCCACACAAATGGTTCCCTTTCCGTCAGCTGTTAATTTACATACTTCACCATCTACGTTTTCGTAGCCAAAACATACTGTTCCGTTTTTATCACATGTCTCAGTTAATGTTACATCACTAGCATGCACGGTCTGGTGATGAGGGGTTGCTAAAGACGGCCCTAGGACAGTTACGGTCGCAAGGGCAACTAAAAATAATTTGTTTTTCACTATATTTCTCTCCTAAAAATAAATAGTACTTTAGCAGTGTACTATAAGACGCATGGTGAAAACAAGTTCTGTTTCTCATTAAATGAAATAAATTGTGACCTTTTAATGAAATTTTGATGGCAATATTGCCCTATTGAGTAGGTGACGATGCAAAGTAGGACTGTCAGTGTGATAAGCTGAGCTTTTGAGACGATGGGGCCAAAGGTAGCTATACTTTAACTTGCTGGAGAGGTGTTGGCAGCTTGGTCAAAGATGATAAAAGGGCTTGCAAACTTAGCTAAAGGTTGTATAATAAACGTAATCGATCTAAAAATGATATTGTTGGAAAAATTCATTATCCATTTAAAAGGTGCCCACTACTTTTCTTATAGGTTAGCAGATCACGCTTTTTTGAAGAGCTTTTTGGTTTGTGCAACCATTGGGGTGGGACCATTGTCTAAAAGAGAGTTCATTGGAGTTAACGCTATTGCGGAGGTGTACGAAATGAGAGAAAATACGACCTTATTACATGGCTATACGGTTATTGATGAGTTTACAGGAGCAGCTTCAGTTCCCATCTATCAGACTTCGACGTTCCACAATTCAGAACTGTATTGTCCTAGTCAAAAACATTTGTACACACGCTTTTCAAACCCAACGACTGAAGCTTTAGAAGACGGGTTAGCCTGTTTAGAAAAAGCGACTTATGCGGTGGCTTATGCATCTGGTATGGCTGCTATTTCAACTGTTTTGATGCTCTTAAAAGCTGGAGATCATGTGATTTTCCCATTGGAGGTCTATGGAGGGACTTGCCAATTTGCGACAGCTATTTTACCCAATTATCAGATTGAAACAAGCTTTGTAGATATGGCTGATTTAGCAACAGTAAAAGCAAGTATCAGGCCTAATACGCGTATGATTTATCTAGAGACACCGTCAAATCCGCTCTTGAAAATTTGTGATATTTCAGAGCTTGTGCAACTCGCCAAAGCTTATGGTGTGCTAACTGTGGCTGATAATACCTTTATGACAAGTTTGTATCAAGAACCCTTAGCTATGGGTGTGGATATTGTGGTAGAAAGTGTGACCAAATTTATCAATGGTCATAGTGATGTGGTAGCTGGTTTAGCTGCTACCAATAATGAGGCTATCTACAACCAGCTCAAGCTTTTTCAAAAAAACTTTGGAGCAATTGTTGGGGTCGAAGACGCTTGGCTGATTCTTCGTGGCATGAAAACTATGGGGATCCGTATGGAACAAGCGGTAAAAAATGCTCAGCAGCTCGCTAACTATTTAGCGAAGCACCCCAAAGTTCTTAAGGTACATTACCCTGGCTTAGACAGTCATCCTAATCACGACACCCACCTGCAACAAGCTAAGAATGGTGGTGCTGTTTTATCCTTTGAGTTGGCTTCTAAGGAGGAGCTGATGACCTTTACCCATCGTATTCAGTTGCCGATTTTAGCCGTTAGTCTAGGTGGAGTAGAGTCCATTTTGTCACATCCAGCAACGATGTCTCATGCTTGTTTATCACCACAAGCGCGGTTGGAACAAGGGGTTGTTGATGGTTTGCTGCGCTTGTCTTGTGGTGTTGAAAATATCGAAGACTTATTAGCCGATTTTGAGCAAGCACTTGCTTTTTAAGTCTGGCTTTTTTATTAGCTTTTTGTGAGGATGGTTGATGCTAAAGCAGGGTTTAAAAATAGCTAATCGTCTGAAGTCTCAAAAGCCAAGGTGCTAGTCATGTCTTGACCATTCCTAAAAGCTTCATCTCATGCTATAATAAGAAGACTAGATTTTTTACATGGGAGATTTCACATGACATTTTACGATCACACCGCTATTGAACCCAAATGGCAAGCCTTTTGGGCAGATAATCATACTTTTAAAACAGGAACAGACGCATCAAAACCTAAGTTTTATGCCCTAGATATGTTCCCATACCCATCTGGAGCTGGTCTCCACGTTGGTCACCCAGAAGGCTATACAGCAACTGATATTCTCAGCCGTTTCAAACGTGCCCAAGGTCACAATATTCTCCACCCAATGGGTTGGGATGCCTTTGGACTTCCTGCTGAGCAGTACGCTATGGATACTGGTAATGACCCAGCCGAGTTTACAGCTGAAAACATCGCTAACTTCAAACGCCAGATTAATGCTCTTGGTTTCTCATACGACTGGGATCGTGAAGTTAACACAACTGACCCTAACTACTACAAGTGGACACAGTGGATCTTTACCAAGCTTTATGAAAAAGGCCTAGCCTACGAAGCTGAAGTTCCCGTTAACTGGGTTGAAGAATTGGGAACAGCTATCGCTAACGAAGAGGTTCTCCCTGATGGGACATCAGAACGTGGCGGCTACCCAGTTGTCAGAAAACCCATGCGCCAATGGATGCTCAAAATCACTGCCTATGCAGAGCGCTTGCTAGAAGACTTGGAAGAAGTTGACTGGCCAGAATCAATCAAGGACATGCAACGCAACTGGATTGGTAAATCAACTGGTGCTAATGTAACCTTCAAGGTTAAGGATACAGATAAGGACTTCACTGTCTTTACAACACGTCCTGACACGCTTTTTGGTGCAACTTACGCCGTTCTTGCTCCTGAGCATGCCTTGGTTGATGCTATTACAACAGCTGACCAAGCAGAAGCCGTTGCCAAATACAAACGTCAAGCAAGTCTCAAATCAGACCTTGCTCGTACAGATCTTGCCAAAGAAAAAACTGGTGTGTGGACAGGTGCCTATGCGATTAACCCAGTTAATGGTAACGAAATGCCAGTTTGGATTGCGGACTATGTCCTTGCCAGCTACGGTACTGGTGCTATCATGGCTGTTCCAGCCCACGATGAACGTGACTGGGAATTCGCAAAACAATTTAAGCTAGACATCATCCCTGTTCTTGAAGGTGGTAATGTTGAAGAGGCTGCCTTTACAGAAGACGGTCTTCACATCAACTCAGGCTTCCTAGATGGTCTTGACAAAGCGTCAGCTATTGCCAAAATGGTCGAATGGCTTGAAGCAGAAGGCGTCGGTAATGAGAAAGTCACTTACCGTCTTCGTGACTGGCTCTTTAGCCGTCAACGTTATTGGGGTGAGCCAATCCCAATCATCCACTGGGAAGATGGGACCTCAACAGCGGTTCCTGAGAGTGAGTTGCCACTGGTTCTTCCAGTAACGAAGGATATCCGTCCTTCAGGTACTGGTGAGAGCCCACTTGCTAACGTGACAGACTGGTTGGAAGTGACTCGTGAAGATGGTGTGAAAGGTCGTCGTGAGACTAACACCATGCCACAATGGGCAGGTTCAAGCTGGTATTATCTTCGTTACATCGATCCACACAACACTGAAAAACTGGCTGACGAGGAACTCCTCAAACAATGGTTGCCAGTTGATATCTATGTCGGTGGTGCAGAGCATGCCGTGCTTCACCTTCTCTACGCTCGCTTCTGGCACAAGGTTCTTTACGATCTCGGTGTTGTACCTACCAAAGAGCCATTCCAAAAACTCTTTAACCAAGGGATGATTTTGGGGACAAGCTACCGCGATAGCCGTGGTGCTCTTGTGGCAACTGACAAGGTTGAAAAACGTGATGGTAGCTTCTTCCATGTGGAAACTGGGGAAGAGCTTGAACAAGCACCAGCTAAGATGTCTAAATCACTTAAGAACGTTGTCAACCCAGATGATGTTGTTGAGCAGTACGGTGCTGACACTCTTCGTGTTTACGAGATGTTCATGGGACCACTTGACGCTTCCATCGCCTGGTCTGAAGAAGGTCTTGAAGGCTCACGTAAGTTCTTGGACCGTGTTTACCGTTTGATCACAACTAAAGAGATCACTGAGGAAAATAGCGGAGCCCTTGACAAGGTTTACAACGAAACCGTTAAGGCCGTTACTGAGCAAGTTGACCAAATGAAATTCAACACAGCTATCGCTCAACTCATGGTATTTGTCAATGCAGCCAACAAGGAAGACAAACTCTTTAGCGACTATGCCAAAGGCTTTGTTCAATTGATTGCACCATTTGCACCGCACTTAGGTGAGGAACTCTGGCAAGCCTTGACAGCCTCAGGTGAGTCAATCTCTTACGTGCCATGGCCAAGTTATGATGAAAGCAAATTGGTTGAAAACGATGTGGAAATCGTTGTCCAAATCAAAGGTAAGGTCAAAGCTAAACTTGTAGTTGCTAAAGACCTTTCACGCGAAGAATTACAAGAAGTTGCTCTTGCTAACGAAAAAGTCCAAGCCGAAATCGCAGGCAAAGACATCATCAAAGTCATCGCAGTACCAAACAAACTCGTTAATATTGTTATCAAATAGTTTGAGGTGACACAGCCCTTCAGTGGTTATTTGCGTCACGTCACAGTTAATGCCAAAGAGCTGATCTATTCAAAAAGCAACTTATCTAGAAAAACCACAAGAACGAAGGTTCTTGTGGTTTTTAATCGTTGTTTAGGGGTATTTTCTCTTTATTATTAAGTGTAGTTAAATTTTAAAATAAGTTAACTTAAGTCTAATATTGAACACTTCTTTGTGTGATAGTTGGTCTTTTTTAAAACGCTTTCATTACCTATAATGAACATATAAACACTTTATCTTTATTAACTTTGAAAAGAGGTAGTTCTTATGGAAATGCTCCTAGCTCCCCTAAACTGGTTCTCGCAAAATATTTTGCAAAACCCAGCGTTCTTTGTAGGTCTTTTGGTTTTAATCGGGTATTTACTCCTTAAAAAACCCATTTATGAGGTCTTTGCTGGTTTTGTAAAGGCTACCGTTGGTTACTTGATTTTGAACGTTGGAGCAGGCGGTCTTGTAACGACTTTTCGTCCGATCTTGGTTGCTCTTGCCAAGAAATTTGAATTGAAAGCCGCCGTTATTGATCCTTATTTTGGTTTGGCTGCTGCTAATACTAAGTTAGAAGAGATGGGCTTCATCAGTGTTGCTACGACAGCTCTCTTGATTGGATTTGGGGTCAACATTCTTTTGGTTGCACTTCGCAAGGTCACTAAAGTTCGTACCCTTTTCATCACAGGTCACATCATGGTCCAACAGGCAGCGACGATTTCGGTCTTTGTCCTTCTTTTAATCCCTCAATTCCAAAATGCTTTTGGGGCATGGGCAGTCGGTATCATCTGTGGGCTTTACTGGGCTATCAGCTCAAACATGACCGTTGAAGCAACTCAACGCCTTACAGGTGGCGGTGGGTTTGCGATTGGTCACCAACAACAATTTGCGATTTGGTTTGTGGATAAGGTTGCACCGTTCTTTGGTAAAAAAGAAGAAAACCTTGATAACCTAAAATTACCGACCTTCTTAAACATTTTCCATGATACTGTTGTTGCGTCAGCAACTTTGATGTTGGTCTTTTTCGGAGCTATCTTGGCTGTCCTTGGTCCAGACATTATGTCTGATGTGGACTTAATCGGACCTGGAGCATTCAACCCAGCTAAGCAAGCTTTCTTCATGTATATTTTGCAAACCTCTCTCACCTTCTCAGTTTATCTCTTTATCTTGATGCAGGGTGTTCGCATGTTTGTTTCTGAATTGACCAATGCTTTTCAAGGGATCTCAAGCAAATTGCTTCCAGGGTCATTCCCAGCGGTTGACGTTGCAGCTTCCTATGGCTTTGGTTCTTCAAATGCGGTGCTTTCAGGATTTGCCTTTGGTTTGATTGGTCAATTAATCACCATTGCTCTTCTTGTTATCTTTAAAAATCCAATCTTAATTATCACAGGATTCGTTCCCGTATTCTTTGATAATGCGGCAATTGCGGTTTATGCAGATAAACGTGGTGGCTGGAAAGCAGCGGTAGCTCTATCATTTATCTCAGGTATTTTGCAAGTTGCACTTGGTGCTGTTGCTGTAGGTCTTTTAGGACTTACAGGTGGTTATCACGGTAATATCGACTTGGTTCTTCCATGGTTACCATTTGGGTACCTCTTCAAATTCCTTGGTATTGCAGGGTATGTGCTTGTTTGCATCTTCTTACTTGCCATTCCACAATTGCAATTCGCAAAAGCTAAGGACAAAGAAGCTTACTACCGTGGGGAAGCTCAATAACACTGCATCTTAAGAAATAGCTCTGCTATTTTAACAAAACAATAATAAAACATTTTCGGAGGAAAAAACAATGGTTAAAGTCTTAACAGCATGTGGCAATGGTATGGGGTCATCTATGGTGATCAAAATGAAAGTTGAAAATGCGCTTCGTCAACTTGGTGTGACAGATATTCAGTCAGCTTCTTGCTCAGTTGGTGAAGCTAAAGGTCTAGCTTCTGGTTATGATATTGTAGTGGCATCAAACCACTTGATTCATGAGCTTGATGGTCGTACCAAAGGCCACTTGGTTGGTCTTGATAACCTGATGGATGATAATGAAATTAAAACCAAACTACAAGAAGTGCTATAAGCTAATTCTGAATCAAAACGAAGGAGTTGTGACGAAGGTTTTCAGCTCTTTCTCTTTAGTAGGATAAAACTAGTAAAATGGTGTGTGTTGCAAAGCAAGACACTAGAAAGAGATAGTTTTTATGAATTTAAAACAAGCCTTTATTGACAACAACTCCATCCGATTGGGGCTAAGTGCTGATACTTGGCAAGAGGCTGTTCGATTAGCTGTTCAACCTTTGATTGATAGCAAAGCAGTGACGTCAGCTTACTACGACGCCATCATTGCATCAACAGAAAAATACGGCCCTTATTATGTGTTGATGCCAGGTATGGCTATGCCCCATGCGGAAGCAGGTTTAGGCGTTAATCGTAATGCATTTGCTTTGATTACACTAACAAAACCAGTCACCTTCTCAGATGGTAAAGAGGTTTCTGTTCTTTTGACGTTGGCCGCTACAGACCCTTCTATTCACACAACAGTGGCTATCCCACAAATTGTGGCCTTGTTTGAACTAGATAATGCCATTGAACGCTTGGTGGCCTGCCAAAGTCCTAAAGAGGTTCTAGAGATGGTAGAAGAATCTAAAGACAGTCCTTACTTAGAAGGTATGGACTTGAATGCTTAAGCTTTCCTTACACAGGATACTAACGAATGATGGAAAGGATAAGAACTCTTAACCAGTTTGCACGGTGGCTAAGAGTTTTAGGAAAAAGAGATGACACATATTCCAAATTTACAAGTTGCTTTAGACCATTCTGACTTACAGGGGGCTGTTAAAGCAGCCGTTGCTGTGGGTCACGAAGTAGATGTGATTGAAGCTGGTACCGTTTGTTTGCTTCAAGTGGGAAGCGAACTAGTTGAGGTATTACGCAGCCTCTTCCCAGAGAAAATTATCGTAGCAGATACCAAATGTGCTGACGCTGGCGGTACGGTCGCTAAAAACAATGCAAAACGTGGTGCTGACTGGATGACCTGCATTTGCTGTGCGACGATTCCAACCATGGAAGCAGCCCTCAAGGCTATTAAAGAAGAGCGCGGTGACCGTGGGGAAATTCAAATCGAACTTTATGGTGATTGGACTTATGAGCAAGCTCAATTATGGCTTGACGCTGGGATTTCCCAAGCGATTTACCACCAATCTCGTGATGCCCTTCTTGCTGGAGAAACTTGGGGTGAAAAAGACCTTAACAAGGTGAAAACATTGATTGACATGGGCTTTCGTGTCTCAGTAACTGGTGGGCTTGATGTAGACACTTTGAGACTTTTTGAAGGGGTTGATGTCTTTACCTTTATCGCAGGGCGAGGCATTACTGAAGCAGAAGATCCTGCTGCAGCGGCGCGTGCCTTCAAAGATGAAATCAAACGTATCTGGGGGTAACTTTATGGCGCGTCCTATTGGTATTTATGAAAAAGCAACGCCAAAACAGTTTACCTGGCGTGAACGCTTGCAATTTGCAAAAGACTTAGGTTTTGATTTTGTGGAAATGTCTGTTGATGAATCAGATGCTCGCTTAGCGCGCTTAGAGTGGACTAAGGAAGAACGGCTTGATTTAGTGAAAGCCATTTATGAAACAGGCATTCGCATCCCGACCATTTGTTTTTCTGGTCATAGACGTTACCCACTAGGCTCAAATGATCCTGCTATTGAAGCTAAGTCCCTTAAACTGATGAAACAATGTATTGAATTGGCACAGGACTTAGGCGTTCGTACCATTCAATTAGCTGGTTATGACGTTTACTATGAAAAAAAATCGCCTGAAACCCGTGCTCGTTTTATCAAAAACTTGAGACAATCTTGTGACTGGGCCGAAGAAGCCCAAGTGATGCTTTCTATTGAGATTATGGATGACCCTTTTATCAACTCTATTGAGAAATACTTGGCAGTTGAAAAAGAGATTGACTCGCCTTATCTCTTTGTTTATCCTGATGCAGGCAATGTTTCTGCTTGGCATAATGATTTGTGGAGTGAATTTTACAATGGGCACAAATCCATTGCAGCCCTCCACTTGAAAGATACTTATGCTGTCACGGAAACCTCAAAAGGGCAGTTTCGTGATGTGCCATTTGGTCAAGGTTGTGTGGACTGGCAAGAGCTGTTTGCGGTCCTCAAGAAAACCAACTACAATGGGCCTTTTTTGATTGAAATGTGGTCAGAAAATTGTGACACGGTGGAGGAAACAAAAGCTGCTATCAAAGAAGCTCAGGACTTCCTTTACCCACTTATTGAGAAAGCGGGGTTGACATAATATGGCGAAAAACTTGCAAGAAATGCGTGAACGTGTCTGTGCGGCTAACAAGTCTCTACCACAACACGGTCTTGTCAAATTTACGTGGGGCAATGTCTCTGAAGTTTGTCGTGAATTAGGACGTATTGTCATCAAGCCTTCTGGGGTGGACTACGACCTCTTGACACCAGAAAATATGGTTGTTACAGACCTTGATGGGAATGTGGTCGAAGGTGATTTGAACCCTTCTTCAGATCTGCCAACCCATGTGGAACTTTATAAAGCTTGGCCAGAAGTGGGCGGTATTGTCCACACTCACTCCACAGAAGCTGTTGGTTGGGCACAGGCAGGTCGTGATATTCCGTTTTATGGGACTACGCATGCTGACTACTTCTATGGACCAGTTCCGTGTGCTCGTTCTCTCACAAAAGCAGAAGTTGATGGGGCTTACGAGCAAGAAACTGGCAACGTGATTTTGGAAGAATTTAGCAAGCGAGGCTTAGATCCTATGGCGGTTCCAGGAATCGTGGTTCGCAATCATGGCCCATTTACGTGGGGGAAAACCCCAGAGCAAGCCGTTTACCACTCGGTTGTCTTAGAAGAAGTGGCTAGGATGAATCGCTTGACAGAACAAATCAATCCACGCGTAGAGCCAGCGCCAAGATACATTATGGATAAGCATTATTTGCGTAAACATGGCCCAAATGCTTATTACGGTCAAAAATGAGGTCGCGATATGGCTTATTAGCACAGGTTCTCACTAGAAGCCAGAAAGTTCAAGGTTTTGTTAATCATTGTTTGGGCAAGTCCTTTTGACTTGTCCTTTTCGATGAACTGTTTAAACGCCAATGAGCACAAACTGGATGAACCGTATGTTGTGGAGTTCTTAGAGACCAGATATAAGGTGTTGGTGTTGGATCAGTTGAGGTGATTAGCTCGAATCATATTAAGTGAATCTTATTATGGTGAGTTTTTAAAAACTTGGCTGCGCAGTCACTGAAATCATGATAAAATAAGCAAGGATGGATTTTCAGAGAGGAGGTTTGTAAACATGATGATTTTAGATAAAAAGAGTTATGACTTGCTGTCTTATTTACTTAAACTAGAAACACCTGAGACAGTTATGGCCATTTCTCATGCTTTAAATCAGTCACGTCGTAAAGTTTATTACCAGCTTGACAAAATTAATCAGGCTTTGCCAAAGGGAGTAGATCAGATTATCTCTTATCCTAGACTTGGCATTCTTTTAACGGCGGATCAAAAAGCTGCTTGTCGCTTATTATTAGAAGAAGTGACTGATTATAATTATGTCATGAAAAGTGATGAGCGCAGACGACTATCCTCGATTTATATTGCGGTTTCCACTGAGCGCGTGACCATTGATAAACTGATGCAGATCAATGATGTGTCTCGTAACACGATTTTAAATGACCTGACTGAGTTAAGGGAAGAACTGGAAGACAAACAATACAAGATTCAGCTTCATGCGACAAAGGCTAGGGGATATTATTTTGGTTGTCATCCAATGGCTCTTATTCAATACCTGTACAAATTGTTAGTGGACGTTTACCAAGGTGGCAATACTAGCTTTATTGATATATTCAACCGTAAACTCTCAGAGATACAAGGCTTATCGGTTTATTTTTCTAAAGATATTTTGACCTATTTTCATGAGTATCTTTTTTTATCTCAAGCTAGTTTAGGAAAGACAATTAATACCCAAGATAGCCAATTCATGTTGCAGATTTTACCTTTCATGCTTTTAAGTTATCGTAATATGCGTCTTGATTCAGAAACAAAGTCTGCTCTTAAACAAGAATTTCATTTGATTTGGAAACGTAAAGAATATCACATTGCTCAGGACTTAGCTAGAGAGCTTTACCATAATTTTAAGCTTCATTTGGATGATATCGAAGTTAGTATGGTAGCGATGTTGATGTTGTCTTTTCGAAAAGATCAAGATCATCACGTGGAAAGTCAAGATTACGATGACATGCGAGCAACCATTAGTCACTTTATTGACCAGTTGGAGAGCCGTTATCAGTTACATTTCACGCATAAACAGGATTTGCTGAAGCGGTTGACGACCCATTGTAAGGCGCTCGTTTACCGTAAAGCTTATGGGATTTTTTTAGTTAATCCCTTAACAGACCATATTAAAGAAAAATACGAAGAATTGTTTGCTATGACTCAATCTTGTGCCACTATTTTGGAACAAGATTGGACGATTAGCTTGACAGACGATGATATTGCCTACTTGACTATCCATCTTGGGGGAGAGCTGCGTCACAATAATACAGAGCAAGAAAAGACCAAACTCGTTATTGTTTCAGATGATGGGATAGGCATTCAAAAGTTATTGTTCAAACAGTGTCAAAGGTATCTAGCAAATGGTCAGATTGAAGCTGTTTTTACGACAGAACAGTATCAGAGTGTTTACGATCTTTTAGCAGTCGATATGATTGTTGCTACTACAGATACGCTAAAGACTAAAATCCCGATGCTTATTGTTAACCCTATTTTAAGTGACGATGATATCATCAAATTGATACGCTTTTCAAAGCAAGGACGCTTGAGTGAGCACTCCCGCTTTTCTACAGAGCTCACAAAAGCAATTGAAGCTGTTGTAAAAGATGAATCAGATCGTTATGCCTTGGTTTCTAAAATTGAAAAACTCATTCATCGCGAGCTGCTATGAGTAAGTGTTAAGTCGTCAAAGTACCTCAGTTTTCTATGACATAGAAAAATATAACTGAGGTTTTTAATATAGCTTTGAATACAGTATTGATGCGAGATACAGTGTGCAAAATGAGACAGTATTAGACTGAGCTAATGAAAAAGTCAGTCCACTTTTGAACACAGATCTGTGTGACACTTGGTCTTTTTATCATTGACAAGAAAGTCTATACTTAAAGTATAGAAACGAAGAACAAATTCGGAGGAAACCCTAATGACTAAAGTACAAGATATTACACGTGAATCATGGATCCTTAACACGTTTCCAGAATGGGGAACATGGTTAAATGAAGAAATCGAGCAAGAAGTCGTGCCAGCTGACAACTTTGCGATGTGGTGGTTAGGAAACTGTGGTATCTGGATTAAGACACCAGGCGGTGCTAATGTTGTCATGGACTTATGGTCAAATCGTGGGAAAGCGACCAAGCAAGTTAAGGATATGGTTCGTGGACATCAAATGGCTAATATGGCAGGAGCTCGTAAATTACAGCCCAATCTTAGGGCCCAACCAATGGTGATTGATCCATTTATGATTAATGAGTTGGATTATTATTTGGTTTCTCATTATCATAGTGACCACATCGATATCAATACTGCGGCAGCCATTATCAATAACCCAAAACTTAATCATGTTAAATTTGTAGGACCTTATGAATGTGGTGAAGTTTGGAAAAATTGGGGTGTGCCAAAAGATCGTATTATGATCTTAAAGCCAGGTGATAGCTTTGAATTCAAAGATATTAAGATCACCGCTGTAGAGTCGTTTGACCGCACCTGTCTGGTAACTCTCCCAATACAAGGAGCTGATGCTCAAGATGGTGATTTAGCAGGTTTAGCTATCACAGATGATGACATGGCTCGCAAAGCTGTTAACTATATTTTTGAAACACCAGGTGGTACCATCTATCATGGTGCGGATTCTCATTTTTCGAACTACTTTGCTAAACATGGACGTGATTATGATATTGACGTTGTGTTAAATAACTATGGGGAAAACCCAATTGGGATTCAAGACAAGATGACTTCTGTTGACCTTCTTCGTATGGCAGAAAATCTCCGTGCCAAAGTCGTTATCCCAGTTCATTATGACATTTGGTCAAACTTTATGGCATCAACAGATGAAATCCTTGAACTGTGGAAAATGCGCAAAGAACGTCTCCAATATGATTTCCATCCCTTTATCTGGGAGGTTGGTGGCAAGTATACTTATCCACAAGACCAAAATCGTATCGAATACCATCATCCTCGTGGATTTGATGACTGCTTCTTAGAAGATTCTAATATCCAATTTAAAGCTTTACTATAAGCAACACCCTACTCACCTAAGATGATAGTGCCTAATTAAGCTAACTCGCTTCATAGGACATTGTCTTAGGTGAGTTTTTTTGGAGAGATGAGCAAATGTTTAAGAGTCACCGTGGTCGTTATTTACGATGGCCGCAAAAGAGATATTATAGGTAAAAGAAGGATTTCTAATGTAACAATAGCCTAATCAGCAAAGAAATAGTCATCAGTTGTGATAAAAAATTGTACTGGTTAAAAGACCATACCTAAAAGAATGAAAGCGATCACCTATCATTGTGGCATTACCAGATCGAGTTATTGTCCTTGACAAAAAGTGACCACACGTGATAATATAGTTATGTTCTGTTCCGGCAGATTCTTTTTTTAAGTAAAAAAGTGACCACACGTTTATTAATTGTGTAGAGCTACTTTGTTAAATATTGGCTAATATTTCGCCAAAGCTATGTCATTATTTCACATGATAAACGATTACCTAGGAGAAAAAACGAATGGAAACAATTTTAGAAGTCAAACATCTCAGTAAAATTTTTGGCAAAAAACAAAAAGCAGCTCTTGAGATGGTAAAGACTGGCAAAAATAAGAGTGAGATTTTTAAGAAAACAGGCGCTACTGTAGGTGTCTATGACGCTAGTTTTGAGGTCAAAAAAGGTGAAATCTTTGTTATTATGGGGCTATCAGGAAGTGGGAAATCAACCCTTGTCCGCATGCTAAATCGTTTGATTGAACCTTCAGCAGGATCTATCTTGCTGGAAGGTAAAGACATCTCAACCATGTCAGCAGATCAGCTGCGTGAGGTGCGCCGCCATGACATTAACATGGTTTTCCAAAGCTTTGCCCTCTTTCCTCATAAAACCATTTTGGAAAATACCGAATTTGGTTTGGAATTACGTGGCGTTCCCAAAGAAGAACGCCAGCGATTGGCAGAAAAAGCCCTTGATAATTCAGGCCTATTAGATTTTAAAGACCAGTACCCAAACCAACTATCTGGTGGGATGCAGCAGCGTGTCGGCCTAGCCCGTGCGCTAGCTAATAGCCCTAAAATTCTCTTAATGGACGAGGCATTCTCAGCGCTTGATCCTTTGATTCGTCGTGAGATGCAAGATGAATTACTTGATTTGCAAGACAGCATGAAACAAACCATCATCTTTATCAGTCATGACTTGAATGAAGCCTTGCGGATTGGTGATCGGATTGCTTTGATGAAAGACGGACAAATTATGCAAATTGGTACTGGTGAGGAAATCTTGACTAACCCAGCCAATGACTTTGTGCGTGAATTCGTTGAGGATGTGGACCGTTCTAAAGTCTTGACAGCACAAAATATCATGATCAAACCGTTAACAACTACTGTTGAATTAGATGGACCTCAAGTTGCCTTGAACCGTATGCACAACGAAGAGGTGTCTATGTTGATGGCGACGAATCGCCGCCGCCAATTAGTCGGTAGTTTGACGGCCGATGCCGCTATAGAGGCGCGCAAAAAAGGGTTACCGCTATCAGAAGTGATTGATCGCGATGTGAGAACTGTCTCAAAAGATACTATTATTACAGATATTTTGCCTCTTATCTATGATTCATCTGCTCCGATTGCAGTGACAGATGATAATAATCGTCTGTTAGGTGTCATTATTCGAGGACGAGTGATTGAAGCCTTGGCTAATATCTCAGACGAAGACCTTAACTAAAAGGAGTGATGCATTTTGGAAACGATATTACAAACAAAATTACCAGTAGCTCAACTGGTGGAGCAGCTAACGGAGTGGCTAACTAAAACTTTCTCAGGTCTATTTGATATTATGCAAGTAGTTGGTAGCTTTTTGATGGATTGGATGACCAAAACACTTTTATTTATCCACCCGTTACTTTTTATTGTTCTAGTAACAGCAGGGATGTTTTTCCTTGCTAAGAAAAAATGGCCTTTGCCAACCTTTACCTTGTTAGGATTGCTCTTTATTTACAATCAAGGGTTATGGAAGCAGCTAATGAATACCTTTACTCTGGTGTTAGTAGCTAGTTTGATTTCGGTACTTATTGGTATTCCGCTGGGGATTTGGATGGCTAAAAATGCCACTGTCCGTCAGATTGTGAATCCTATTTTGGACTTTATGCAAACCATGCCGGCTTTTGTTTACTTGATTCCTGCCGTTGCCTTTTTTGGTATTGGTATGGTGCCTGGAGTATTTGCTTCAGTCATCTTTGCCTTACCACCAACGGTTCGTTTCACAAATTTGGCCATTCGTGACATTCCAACAGAATTGATTGAGGCCTCAGATGCCTTTGGGTCAACTGGGAAACAAAAGCTCTTTAAAGTGGAATTGCCTTTAGCTAAAAATACTATTATGGCAGGTGTTAATCAGACCATGATGTTAGCCCTTTCCATGGTAGTAACAGGCTCCATGATTGGTGCTCCTGGTTTAGGACGTGAAGTCTTGTCAGCCCTTCAACACGCTGATATTGGTAGTGGATTTGTCAGTGGTCTTGCCTTGGTTATCTTGGCGATTGTGCTTGACCGTATGACACAGTTGTTCAATAGCAAACCTCAAGAAAAAGCCAAAGCTGGCAAAACCAATAAATGGATTGGTTTAGCAGCCCTTGCTGTCTTTTTGATAGCTGCTTTAGGACGCGGTATTATGGCTATGACTTCTGGTATGGCAGATAAGGGTGAAACTGTTAACATCGCTTACGTGCAGTGGGATTCTGAGGTTGCCTCAACTCATGTGATTGCAGAAGTTTTGAAAAACGAAGGTTACCATGTGACCTTGACTCCGCTTGACAATGCCGTTATGTGGCAAACCGTTGCAAATGGGAACGCTGATTTTTCAACTAGTGCTTGGTTGCCAGTCACCCATGGCCAACAATATCAGAAATACAAGTCAAAATTAGATGATTTAGGACCTAACCTAAAAGGGACCAAACTTGGTTTAGCTGTTCCAAAATACATGACAGATGTCAATAGTATTGAGGACTTAAGCAAACAAGCCGATCAAAAAATCACAGGGATCGAACCAGGTGCAGGTATCATGGCAGCAGCCCAAAAGACTCTAAAAGAGTATCATAATCTATCTAGTTGGGAGTTAGTGGCGGCATCAACAGGAGCCATGACGACTTCCTTGGATCAAGCGATCAAGAAAAAAGATCCTATTGTTGTGACAGCTTGGTCACCACACTGGATGTTTGCCAAGTATGACTTGAAGTACCTTAAAGATCCTAAAGAAATCTTTGGCTCGACTGAGAACATCAATACCATTGCTCGTAAAGGCTTGAAAAAAGAACTTCCAAATGTCTACAAAATCATTGATAAGTTCCACTGGACCCAAAAAGATATGGAAGCAGTCATGCTTGACATCAACAAAGGCATGAGTCCAGAAGCTGCCGCCAAAAAATGGGTAGAGGCAAACAAATCTAAAGTATCAAGTTGGACAAAATAAGTGCTTTTGTCTAAATAGCAAATAGAGAAGTCTAGGAATTATCCTAGGCTTTTTAGGTTAACCATTTACTTATCAGCAAAACCAATGGCTTAAAGGAGAAAAGCCCGTCCCTCTGTGTTATAATAAGCTTATGGAAAACAAGAATAAATTACTATTAATTGATGGGTCATCTGTTGCCTTTCGTGCCTTTTTTGCCCTCTACAATCAAATTGACCGCTTTAAAAACCATAGCGGTCTTCATACCAATGCCATTTATGGCTTTCATTTGATGCTAGACCACATGATGAAGCGAGTCCAGCCCACACACGTGCTGGTGGCTTTTGATGCGGGCAAAACCACCTTCCGGACAGAAATGTATGCCGATTATAAGGCGGGTCGCGCTAAAACCCCAGAGGAATTTCGTGAGCAGTTTCCTTATATTCGTGAGATGTTGACAGCCCTTGGGATTGCTTATTATGAGTTGGAACACTACGAAGCAGACGATATTATCGGGACGCTTGATAAAATGGCGGAGCGCACAGAAGTGCCTTTTGATGTGACCATTGTCAGTGGTGATAAAGATTTGATCCAGTTAACTGACGAAAATACCGTGGTTGAAATTTCTAAAAAAGGGGTAGCCGAATTTGAAGAATTCACACCGGCTTACCTCATGGAAAAAATGGGATTGACGCCAAACCAGTTTATTGACCTCAAAGCCTTGATGGGAGATAAATCGGATAATATTCCAGGAGTGACCAAAATCGGTGAAAAAACTGGGCTCAAGCTCCTTCATGAATTTGGTAGTTTAGAAGGTATCTACGAGCATATTGATGGATTCAAGACCTCAAAAATGAAAGAAAACTTGATTAATGATCGTGACCAAGCTTTCCTATCTAAAACGCTCGCCACTATCAATACAGCATCTCCTATCACAATTGGCTTAGATGATATTGTCTACAATGGTCCAGATGTTGCTAGTCTCTCTCAATTTTACGATGAGATGGATTTTGTGCAACTCAAGAAAGGTCTTGCTAGCCAGATGCCTCAAGAGCCAGTAGCTGTCATTTCCTATCAAGAAGTGACCAATGTGTCTGCTGATTTGTTTAGCGCAGAAGACATCTTCTACTTTGAAACGCTTCGGGACAATTACCATCGTGAGGCCATCATTGGTTTTGCTTGGGGACATGGTGAGCAGATTTACGCATCCACAGACCTTGGCCTATTAGCGACGGATAGTTTTAAGCAGGTCTTCCAAAAACCCATTGCCACTTATGATTTTAAACGTAGCAAGGTCTTGTTGAGCCACTTAGGAATTGAGTTGGTAGCACCTAGCTATGATGCTAGATTAGCTAATTACCTTCTGTCAACTGTAGAAGACAATGAGCTTAGCACCATTGCCCGCATTTTTACTGACATCTCTTTGGAAGAAGACGATACAGTCTATGGTAAAGGTGCTAAACGGGCTGTTCCTGATAAAGACGTCTTACTAGAACACTTAGCTCGTAAGGTCAAAGTATTATTAGATAGCAAGTCTCAAATGCTAGACAAGCTCACTGCCCATGAGCAACTAGACCTCTATCAGAATATTGAATTGCCTTTGGCTAATGTCCTTGCTAAAATGGAAATTGAAGGGATCAAGGTTAATAGGGCGACTTTGCAAGATATGGCAGAGCAAAACAAGGTCATTATTGAAGCGCTCACCCAAGAGATTTATGATATGGCTGGCCAAGAATTTAATATCAATTCGCCTAAACAGTTAGGCAGTATCTTGTTTGAGAAGATGCAACTACCTCTTGAGATGACTAAGAAGACCAAAACAGGTTATTCTACAGCTGTTAATGTTTTGGAACGTTTGGCACCGATTGCTCCAATTGTGGCTAAAATTTTGGATTACCGCCAGATTACCAAATTACAGTCTACTTATGTGATTGGTTTACAGGATTATATTCTGGCTGATGGCAAGATTCATACCCGCTATGTGCAGGATCTCACGCAGACAGGGCGTTTGTCTAGTGTGGACCCTAATCTTCAAAACATTCCCATTCGTTTGGAACAGGGGCGTTTGATTCGTAAGGCCTTTACCCCATCTCATGAAGATGCCGTCTTGTTGAGTTCAGATTACTCACAGATTGAATTGCGGGTACTGGCACATATTTCAGGGGATGAGCATTTGATTGCTGCCTTTAATGAAGGGGCAGACATTCATACCTCAACGGCTATGCGTGTGTTTGGGATTGACAGGGCAGCAGATGTTACTGCCAATGACCGCCGTAATGCCAAGGCTGTTAACTTTGGAATTGTGTATGGGATTTCTGATTTTGGTTTGTCAAATAACCTTGGTATCACCCGTAAACAGGCCAAGTCTTACATTGATACCTATTTTGAACGCTATCCTGGGATTAAAGCCTATATGGAAAATGTGGTGCGTGAGGCTAAAGACAAGGGCTATGTAGAGACCCTCTTTAAGCGTCGTCGTGAATTACCGGATATCAACTCTCGTAATTTCAACGTTCGCTCTTTTGCGGAGCGTACAGCCATCAACTCGCCCATTCAAGGAAGCGCAGCTGATATTCTCAAAATCGCTATGATTAATCTGGATAAGGCCTTGCAAGCAGGTGGTTTTAGAGCTAAAATGCTGCTTCAAGTGCATGATGAAATCGTTTTGGAAGTGCCAAATGATGAGTTGACTGCTATAAAAAAACTTGTCAAAGACACCATGGAAGCTGCTGTTGATTTAGCTGTTCCTTTATGTGTCGATGAAAGTACTGGGCATAGCTGGTACGAAGCCAAATAAGTTTTCTTACTTGTTATTTCTCATTTTGACAACTTATGTTATAATAAACTAAAAAATTGTAGGAGAAGTCATGAAGCTGCTTTGAGCTTTTTGACGGATAAGGTTAAAAGTGATTGAAGCCATGCTTTAGGAGTTATCCTGCTATATTGAACAGCTGTAGAGGTTATTAAATAGATAGGGGAACAAGTGATTTATTCGTTTCAAAATCCCTCAGAGGATGTCCTAAAAGCTTACTTGGAGTCAGCCAAAACCATTGCGGTTGTTGGTCTTTCTGACCGCAAAGACACAGCAGCTTATGGTGTCGCCAAATTTATGCAGGCTATGGATTATCGGATCATTCCAGTCAATCCCAAATTAGCAGGTCAGCTTATTTTGGGAGAGAAGGTCTATGCCAGTATCAAGGCAATTCCCTTTGAGGTTGACATTGTAGATGTCTTTCGCAGAAGTGAGTTTTTACCAGAAGTTGCCAGAGACTTTTTAGCAGGTCAGGCCAAAGTCTTTTGGGCGCAATTAGGCCTTGAAAACCAAGAAGCACAAACCATTTTACGGTCGGCAGGCAAAGAGGCTATTGTGATGAACCGCTGCCTAAAAATAGACTATTTGCAATTAGTCGCTAAACCAGAATGCATCACAAATCATTGAAACTAGAGACGTGCGTGATAATAAAGGAAAAAAAGATAGGAGTAGCAGCTTATGGACATTCATTCACATCAGCAAGCCCTAGATGCCTATGAAAATGTCCTAGAGCATCTACGGGAAAAACATATTCGAATTACAGAGACACGTAAAGCCATTATTTCTTACATGATTCAGTCCACAGAACACCCTAGTGCCGATAAGATTTACCGTGACTTACAGCCTAACTTTCCTAACATGAGCCTTGCCACAGTCTATAATAATTTGAAAGTTTTAGTTGATGAAGGTTTTGTCTCAGAATTGAAAATCAGCAATGATTTAACCACCTACTATGACTTTATGGGCCATCAACACGTCAATGTGGTTTGTGAAATATGTGGGAAGATTGCTGACTTTATGGATGTTGATGTTATGGATATTGCCAAAGAAGCCCATGAGCAAACAGGTTATAAGGTCACGCGTATCCCAGTTATTGCTTACGGGATTTGTCCGGATTGCCAAGCAAAAGACCAACCTGATTTTTAGAGTTAACCCTTAAATAAAGGCATTATAAATATAGTGCCTTTACAAATCAAAAACCCCCAGTTCACTACCAGACCTTTGTTGCTTATTTTAAAGAGTTATTTGCTGGGGATCATAAGGAATTAAAGGAAAGAACCATCAATCATCTCCTCTATTGTTTGTTCCTCACCTGGGAAAATCTCTTTCTTACAAATCAATCGCGTCGTCGCTTGAAACTATTAGTGGTTGAGAGAAGTTATAACAATGTTGGCAACTTCTTAAAAGAGTATTTTGGAGGATTTTTTGAGATTGTCAACTTTGATGACTTGAGGCTGACCATGGTTGATATGGTGTCACTGTCTTCAGAGTATGACGTAATTGTGACAGATATGATTCTTGAGCAAACAACGGACTCCGAAATTTTATTTTTCAATCAGATGGCCCCTAGTGTGGTGGCGAATAGATTGACAGACATGTAACTAAACAATGATAATATCTGTGAGAGCATCGGAATTTAAAAAATGAGCGATAAATAAGATTAAGAATAAGTTAGACTTACAAGGAGTAGAGTCTATTACCTTGAAAAAGAAAAGCAAGGTTTAATTATTCAACTTGAAAAATTAAAAAACAAAAAGATCGAAAAAGAGATTCTTAGTGAATCTATGTATTAATATTTTTAAATGCATAATGAGGAAGTTTAGTGAAAAAGTATTTAAATCAAAATGTTTATGATGCATTGATAGAAAGATTACATTTTTTGTTTAATGATTTTCCTATTGTCTATATTTCCTTCTCAGGTGGAAAAGATAGTGGGTTACTTCTTAATATTTTACTGGATTTTAGAGATAAATATTATCCGGATAGAGAAATAGGTGTGTTTCATCAAGATTTTGAAGCACAGTACAGTTTAACAACAAAATATGTTCAAGAAACATTCACTTCTTTAGAAGGTAGAAAAAAAGTTTCTTTGTATTGGGTGTGCTTACCGATGGCTACTAGAACTGCACTTAGTAGTTATGAAATGTTTTGGTATCCGTGGGATGACAAAACAGAAGATATCTGGGTAAGACCAATGCCATCTCAAGATTATGTTATTAATTTGGAAAATAATTCAATTACTACTTATCGTTATAAAATGAATCAGGAGGATTTAGCGAAACAATTTGGTAGGTGGTATAAACAAATTCACGGAAATCAAAAAACAGTTTGTATATTAGGAAACCGTGCTTCAGAATCCTTACACAGATATAGTGGTTTTATCAATAAAAAGTATGGTTATCAAAAGGAATGCTGGATTACCAAACAATTCAAAGATGTCTGGACAGCATCTCCCTTATATGATTGGTCAGTGGAAGACATATGGCATGCTTACTATAAGTTTTCTTATTCTTATAACGAACTTTATGATCTATTTTATAAAGCGGGTTTAAAACCATCACAAATGAGAGTTGCATCTCCTTTTCAAGACTATGCTGTTGATAGCCTAAATCTTTATAGAATAATAGATCAAGAAACTTGGGTAAAGCTTTTGGGACGTGTTCAAGGAGTTAACTTTTCGAATATTTATGGACGTACTAAAGCAATGGGATATAAATCAATTGCTTTACCAAAGGGTCATTCGTGGAAGTCGTATACTCAGTTTCTTTTATCAACGCTACCAGTGAGGTTAAGAAATAATTATGTTAGAAAATTTAATAAATCAATAGACTTTTGGCATAAAACAGGCGGAGGACTTGCGGAGGAAACAATTAATGAACTAATTGAAAAAGGATATCGTATTGCTAGAAATGGTATTTCAAATTATACCTCTTTTAAACATTCAAGGGTTATTTTTTTAGATCAAATTCCTGATGATACAGACGATATTGTAACAACAAAGGATATACCAAGCTGGAAACGAATGTGTTTCTGTATTTTAAAAAACGATCATATTTGTCGAACTATGGGGTTTGGTTTGACAAGAGAGCAACAAAAAATAGTAGCCTTTTTAAAAGAGAAATATAAGACGAGTTTAAAGGAGTTAGAAAGTGAGTAATTTTATTAGTCCAGTCTATGAGATTAAATCAATTCCAATTGAAAAGATTTCTCCAAATGATTATAATCCGAATTCAGTTGCTCCGCCTGAAATGAAATTATTGTATGATAGTATAAAATCTGATGGTTATACTATGCCGATTGTTTGCTATTACGATAAGGAAGAGGATCGGTATAGTATTGTTGATGGTTTTCATAGATATCGTATAATGCTAGATTATTCAGATATTTATGAAAGGGAAAGTGGGAGATTACCTGTTTCTGTTATTGATAAGTCATTAGACTATCGAATGGCTTCTACCATTCGACATAATAGAGCTAGAGGAAGTCATGATGTTGATTTGATGAGTCAGATTGTAAAGGATCTTCATGAGTGTGGGCGAAGTGATAACTGGATTGCAAAACATTTAGGAATGGATAAAGATGAAATTTTAAGACTGAAACAAATAACAGGATTGGCTTCTCTTTTTAAGGACCATGAGTTTAATCAATCTTGGGAACCAGAAGAGCTATTAAATGAGTAAACAGGAAGTAAGAGACTCATTGTCAACTGTAGTGGGTGACTTATCATTAACAACGAGAGAGAATCAGATTGGTTCTCTCTTTTTGGATGTTCAAAGCGATGAGGATTTTGGTTTTAAAGTTGTCAAAGTTCTGAAATCTAAAGGCATTGTACTTAATGCCCTTGATGAGTCTGTTTGTGGCTTCAAGTTTGTCGTTGAATGAGGCAGCTGGAGGGCAGCGGTGACGTATTTTTGTAGCGGACAGAGGATTGAGAGCTGTTTTGAAAGTATGTGTATAAGGGGACTTCATACCATGGACTTGTCAAGAAAAATAGACATAAAGTTAAGCTAATGAGTAACTATTTTTTCAAATTCTACAGGTGAGAGATACCCTAAAGCTGAATGCAGACGTTTAGGGTTATAGTAAGTCTCACTATATTTAAAAATCTCAAGCTGAGCTTGCTTAATAGTTGCGAAATGAGCATCATTGACAAGCTCTCTTTTTAATGTTTTATAAAAGGCCTCCATGAGTGCATTATCGTATGGATTACCTTTTCGACTCATCCTGGACTTACATTTTTTCCATCTAAGTAGGTCCTGAAATCATGCTCCGGTATATTGAGAACCCTGATCTGTATGGACGATTACCCCTTCTTTAGGCTTTTCTCTATTATAAGCTTGATTGAAAGCTTCTGTTACCAACTTGTCTTGCATACGTTAGCCCATTGCCCAACCAACAACCTTTCTACTATAAACGTCTATCAAGACAGACACATAAAGTATTCCTTCTTGTGTAGGAATGTAGGTTAGGTCTCCTAGCCATAATTTATTCTTACCAGTCGCTTGGAAACATTGATTAACAAGATTGGGACGAGTTCATGAAGAACGTCGACGGTTATAGTATTTATATTGATATCGACTTCCTTTAGCATAGAGACCTAGCTGATGAAGGAGTCTACCAACACGTTTATAATTGACATGGATGCCACGTCTACAAAGTTCTTGGGTAATTCGTACACTTCCGTAACGCTCTTTATGTTCATAGAAAATGGCTTTAATCATTTCCTTTAAAGCTTCATTCTCAACATGCCTTGAAGAGGGACGACGTTTTAAATAAGCATAGAAACCTGAACGGGAGACTTGAAGAGTTTGACAGGTGTGATGACTATTCAAGCTAACACTATTTTCCTTCAGAAGCTGAAATTTTATTTCCGGTTTGGCTTCAAAAAGACCTGGAACTTTTTTAGAAGAGCTAATTCCTCCTGTAGCAGTTTGTGCTCTTTTTCAAGTTTTTTTGTCTCAAATTGAGCATGACGAAGTGCGCTCCCATGTCCTGGGAACGCACTTTCTCCATATTTTTCATATTCTTGAATCCATTGATAAAGACTATTGGGATGAATTTCTAAAGTTGAACTAACCATTTTTACAGACTGCTCTTCCTCAAGGATGAGTTTTACAGCAGAGAGTTTGAAGGCTTTATCAAAGGTTTTTCTTGGCATAATGACTTTTCCTCGTTTCCACTTAATTTTGTGTCTACTTTATTATACCAAGTCCAACCTTAAGTTAGACAATAAATCTAACTTAAGGAAGCTAGCAGCATGAGAATCCAGATGGTCAAGAGTGCCAAACTTAAGCTGATGGGCACACCCAGAAGAATTTGTTTTTTGAAAGCAAGACTGCGTTCCTCTATATGGGGAAGGGAGAGTTGAATGAGGGAACCAGCTGATGAAAAAGGAGAGATATTAGTAGATAGAGCGCCAATAATAGTGGCTGTTGTGAGTAAGCGAATATCAATGTGAGGACTTTGAGCACTGATGGTAGCAATGATGGGAAAGAGAGTTGGGGCTACGACGGATAGGGTGGAACTAAAGAGTGACATCACTCCGGCTATCACACAAAAGAACAGAGGTAACCAGAAATGAGGAATGGTTGTTGTTATGAGGTGCCCTATCAGTGTAACTAAACCTGACTTGACCGCTAGAGACATTAGTAAGCTCATACCGCAGAGCATGATAATTATAGCCCAGGGAACCTTAGCCAAAATGGCTTCTTGCTTCCCTAATTTGAGCCTTAAGGCGAGGCAGACCATGAGTATTGAGACAAAGCCAATATCAAATGTTTGTCGATAAGTAGCTATCCATGCGATGTTTGGGAAAATGAGATGCAACAAGGGAAAAAGCCAAACCAAAACCATGCTGCTGATCATGAGCAAGGTGGTTTGTCTTTGGACCTTGCTGAGGACTGGTGGTTGGTCAATAGTCAAGGATGAGTTTGTTCTTCCCTTACTGTAGCGGATGTAACAAGATAATAAAAGCAAGACGATGAGTGGGTAGATAATGCTGACGATAAAGATATGATTGCCAAGTGAAAAAGCTTGCTCTTCCCATCCCATTTGCTTAAACAGGCCTTGAAAGACAATGCCTGAGCCACTGGTTATCAAATTAGCCCCTCCTGAAGCTCCCCAATTGACGGCTTGAGCTCCAATCAAAGGGTGTTTGTCCGCTTTTTGACAGAGGGTAATCGCTAGAGGACAGCAAACGGCCATAGTAGTGAAAAATCCAGCACCTAAAGCAGACAAAAGGGTTGCTATCAGGTATAAAATCATGTAGAGGGCGTTAGGGTGGGTGCGTGTGCGGTAGAGAATGTGTTGAGCCAAAACATCAAGAGTGCCGTTAGTTGTTGCAACGTTATAAAAGAGAGAGACGCTAAAAATGGTAAAAAAGAGTGAGGTTGGCCAAAAATGAAGAAGTTCTTTGGGGCTTAATCCCATGAGAGTGGTTGCGATGAGGTAAGAAAAAGCAATAGCCAGCAGGCCAATATTGATTTTGGTGCGGTAACCAATTCCAATGGCTAGAGCAATGGCGCTAATTATTATTAAATGAATCATTGAATTGTCCTTTAGTTAGAATATGAAAATAGGTTGGCAATTTTGGCGCTCAAAAGACCACCTGTTTCCTATTGGTACTTGACTATTATACACAAAAAAATTACAATTGTCTTGACACTTGTTGGGATTTAAAATGAGGTATTCAGGTTTGTGATTTCCTACGGAAGTTAATAGCAATTGCCTCTAGTGCTTACAAGTGATATTAAAAATAGAGGACTTAGTGATGTCAATCATTTCAACTGATTTAACCCCTTTTCAAATAGATGATACATTGAAAGCAGCCTTGCGAGAAGATGTTCATTCCGAAGATTACAGTACCAATGCCATTTTTGATCATCATGGCCAAGCCAAGGTGTCGCTTTTTGCCAAGGAAGCTGGTGTTTTAGCGGGGCTAACCGTTTTTCAAAGGGTTTTTACCCTATTTGATACTGAGGTGACCTTCCAGAATCCTCATCAATTTAAGGATGGGGATCGTTTGACTAGTGGCGATTTGGTTTTAGAAATCATAGGCTCGGTGAGAAGCCTCTTAACATGTGAACGCGTTGCCTTGAATTTTTTACAACATTTATCAGGGATTGCTTCGATGACAGCTGCTTATGTAGAAGCCTTAGGCGATGATCGCATTAAGGTATTTGATACTCGAAAAACCACTCCTAATTTACGTCTTTTTGAGAAATATGCCGTGAGAGTTGGCGGTGGCTATAATCATCGCTTTAATTTATCAGATGCTATCATGCTAAAAGACAATCACATTGCGGCAGTAGGTAGTGTTCAAAAGGCGATTGCTCAAGCGCGTGCCTATGCCCCTTTTGTGAAAATGGTCGAGGTGGAAGTGGAAAGCCTTGCTGCTGCCGAAGAAGCTGCGGCGGCGGGTGTTGATATTATCATGTTGGATAATATGTCATTGGAACAGATTGAACAGGCCATTACTCTAATTGCAGGACGTTCTCGGATTGAATGTTCTGGAAATATTGATATGACCACTATTAGCCGTTTTCGTGGTTTAGCGATTGATTACGTCTCCAGTGGTAGTTTAACCCATAGTGCTAAGAGTCTCGATTTTTCCATGAAGGGTTTAACCTACCTTGATGTCTAAGTTGCAAAATAAACTAACTTTTTAAAGGATGTCTTTCCTCTAGAACGAGTTTTATGTCAGATAGTTTAAACGCCTTTTCAAATACTTTCCCTGTTTTCACCTGATTCGTGTCCGCTTATTATACCAATTCCAAGCATTCACCTGAAAAAACGATAGGGAGAGGTTAGTGTTTTTATTGTAAAAGTTCCACGCCAAATCCATGAAGAAAATTTTGTTTTCAGAAATCACGATTCATCATAATAAAATCAATCAAAGTCGTTAACTAGGAGTGTACTGACCCCAAAAAGTTGGACAAATAATTATTGAAAGGATTTAGTTCTGTATTGGACAGGACTAAATCCTTTTAGTTTTGCTTTAATTCGTTTGTTGTTGTAGTAAAAAATGTAATCTGTAATAGCTTCTTCAAGCTTGTCAAGTGATTGATAAGTTGTCTCGAGTCCATAAAACATTTCAGATTTGAGAATGCCAAAGAAGGATTCCATCATGCCGTTATCCGGACTATTCCCTTTGCGGGACATGGATGCCAGAATACCTTTAGACTCTAAAAAATCATGGTAGGACTGGTGTTGGTATTGCCACCCCTGGTCACTATGAAGAATAGTTCCGCTGTATGAATCTGCTGGAAAAGTCTTCTCAAGCATGGTTTGAACCTGTTTCAAGTTAGGAGACCGAGATAGAGTGAAATCAATAATCTCACTGTTATAGCCATCAAGAACAGGTGATAAGTAGAGTTTTCCTTCAGGTAAGGCCAACTCCGTCACATCAGTGTAACATTTTTCGTAAGGTTTAGAGCCTTCGAAGTGACGTTTAATCAGATTATCAGCCTTCTTACCAACCTCTCCTTTGTAAGAAGAATACTTGCGCTTCCGACGAATGCGGGCTGCTAAGCCCATGACTTTCATGAGACGTTGAACTTTCTTATGATTGACCACAAATCCTCGGTTACGCAACTCCATATGAATACGACGATAACCGTAATTACCTTTATGCTCATCATAAATCTCTCGAATCACATGCTTTAGTTCTATATCCTTATCTCCTTGAGCTAGTCGCTTCACTTGATAGTAATAGGTGGAGCGTGATAAATCAAGGATTTCAAGTAGCATCTCTAAGGGAAATTGATTCCTTAATGCTTGAATGATTTCTGTTGCTCTTTGAGTTTTGCTTCGTCCCTCAAGCGGTATTCTCTCAGCTTTTTTAGCACAGCATTCTCCGCTCTAGGGTATTCTAATTCCTTCTGAAGACGTTCAACCTCTGTCATCTCTTCCAAATTTTTCTTACGTTTACGCCCCATCTTACTCGGTCTCCCTCTTGGTTTTTCAAGAATAGTATAACCGTTTTTCTTGTATTGCGCTATCCACCTTGAGAGCATACTAGAAGTTGGTAAAGCATAATCTAAGGATGTTTGTTTCTGAGATTGGCCGTCAATCAGGACTTTATTTATTATCTCTTGCTTCAGTTCTGGAGAATAATAATGATTCTTACATTTTTGAACAATGGTTACCCCATACCTATCAATCAAGCGAATCATATATTTGAGATCGGATTCTGCCATATCAAACTTTTTTGATATGGATTTAATGGACTCTCCCATTTGCCGTAACTCATAAATCTTAACTTTCGTTTCTTGATTAAATTTCATAAAAAAATAGCACCCCAATCGTTAGATTTTGTGTCTAACTTTTGGGGTGCAGTTCAAGGGCTATTTTTATGGATGGAGGATTTATTTAGTCTTTTTGATCGTCATACATCATAGGAGTAGGATTTTTATTAAGCTGATGAAGGCTTAAATGTTCTCCTTCAATTGGGTCATCTTTGTCTTTGAAACGTTTCTTGAGTTGATCATAAAAAATGACATTGGCTGTTGTAAAATATGGTAAAAGATAGATATTAAGTAACCCAAAAGTAACAATATTCAGTAGAAACCAACCGGTGAAGCTAAGTTGTAGGAAAAAAAGCTTCCATTTATAACCTTTCATCATAGCTACACTTGTTTCAATGACGGCTATAGCTCCTAGATAAGTCCCCTCTTTAACCTCATCGTAGAGAAGGTATTCTGATAGACTATAAGCGTAATAACGGTTGATATAAATACCAAAACCAATTAAGGACAAAACTGCTCCAAATAGTAAAAAGATCAGTGAAATGACTGTTGAGCTACCTGATTTAGCATTGACCAAAAACGCTGAAAGTCCGGAAAGGAAAATAAAGAGGCCAAAAAACCAAATTAGTGACCAGATGAGAAAGAATAGCCACTTAGTGATCGCTAAAACCAGCAGGTTCCCAAAGAATTCTTTTGAGAAGGCTGTTGTTGATTCGGCAAAAGAAACTTTCTGACGAAAATGCCTAACAACATCAATCATCGTAAAGGATGCTGATAAAATGAAAAGGCTAAGGATAAGTCCTAGTAGTAATGGGAAATAACTAGCCGCTAGCGAGACTTCAATACCACTAGATAGGACGTAACCTTGATGAATCTCAATACCGAAATGAAACATAAAGAGAAGGGTTGGAATTAAAAATAGTAAATACTTGCCAGAGAGATTTTTTAACGTGTCTCTAGCCTGGCCTTTGATTGCTTTAATTGACATAACAGACTCCTTTATTTCATTATACCATAAAACAAAATGAGACAGCTAACCATTATTTTGACTATACTTTTTTGGGAAAGCATGACAAATTATGGATTTTTTGATAAAATGATAGGCGCTAGAACAACATGTCATCTTGAAGCCCTTCATTATGATGGAAACTCAGGCAGATCAAAAAAGCTCAAGACTGTTTAACTTGATAGCAAGGAAGAAAGCACATGACAGATTATCCGATTAAGTATCGCCTTATCAAAGCAGAAAAGCACACCGGTGCACGCTTGGGCGAAATTATCACCCCTCACGGGACCTTTCCGACACCAATGTTTATGCCAGTGGGAACTCAGGCTACTGTTAAAACACAGTCTCCAGAAGAGTTAAAAGCAATTGGATCAGGGATTATTTTATCAAACACTTATCACCTCTGGTTGCGTCCAGGAGATGAGTTGATTGCTCGCTCTGGTGGTCTGCACAAGTTTATGAACTGGGATCAGCCAATCTTAACCGATTCGGGTGGTTTTCAAGTTTACTCTTTAGCCGATTCACGAAACATCACTGAAGAAGGAGTGACTTTCAAAAATCACTTGAATGGCTCAAAAATGTTTCTATCACCCGAAAAAGCCATTTCCATTCAGAATAACCTTGGCTCAGACATCATGATGAGTTTTGACGAGTGCCCGCAATTTTACCAACCTTATGATTACGTGAAAAAATCCATTGAACGTACTAGCCGTTGGGCAGAACGTGGCTTGAAAGCCCATCGTCGTCCTCATGACCAAGGATTATTTGGAATTGTGCAAGGAGCTGGATTTGAGGACCTTCGTCGTCAGTCTGCGGCAGATTTGGTGGCTATGGATTTCCCAGGTTATTCTATTGGTGGTTTAGCTGTTGGGGAGAGCCATGAAGAAATGAATGCCGTCCTTGACTTTACGACTCCCCTCTTACCAGAAAATAAACCTCGTTACCTGATGGGAGTGGGAGCACCAGATAGCTTGATTGATGGTGTGATTCGTGGTGTCGATATGTTTGACTGTGTCTTGCCAACGCGTATCGCCCGTAACGGAACTTGTATGACTAGTGAGGGGCGTCTTGTGATTAAAAATGCCAAATTCGCTGAAGATTTTACCCCACTTGATCATGACTGTGACTGCTACACTTGTCAAAACTATAGCCGTGCCTACATTCGTCACTTGCTAAAAGCGGACGAAACTTTTGGTATTCGTTTGACAAGCTACCACAACCTTTATTTCTTGGTTAACTTGATGAAAAAAGTACGTCAGGCTATTATGGACGATAACTTACTTGAATTCCGCCAAGATTTTCTTGAACGGTATGGTTATAATAAATCAAACCGTAATTTCTAATTAAAAATGCTATGATCCTGGAACTGAGGGCGATCTATCGTCTTTGGTTTCAGTTTTTTTGTATAGACGGATGTCCTATTGCTTTCAACTGATAGGTCACTCTTTAAAGGGAAGTTCTTGTTTTACGTGTTCTTTTTCAGAAAACAGTTACCCTTTTGTAAAAATAGAGTTGACAAATCATAAGCTTTTGATTAAACTATTACAAGAGGATGAGATATGACGGACTGTTTTGGAATTGACCTTGACCAAGAGTATCGGTGCCTACATTATCATACCCCGCTTGATATTGTTGGGCTCAAATGTGCTTCTTGTCAGACTTATTATGCTTGTTACCATTGCCATGACCAGTTAACAGATCATGCCTTTGTGCCAACAGGACATCAAGAAACATCTCCTGTTATTTGTGGGCATTGTCGAAAGCTCTTGAGTCGAGCTGAGTATGGTTGTGGATGCTGTCCTTATTGTCAAAGTCCCTTTAATCCAGCCTGTCATAGGCACAAGGATATCTATTTTTTAAAGGAGTCGTAACTGATGTTTACAACCAAAGAACTTGTTAAGGTGGCTATGATGACCACTTTGATTATTATTTTAGGCTTTATTCCTGCTATCCCGCTAGGCTTTATCCCAGTCCCTATTGTTTTACAAAACTTAGGTGTCATGTTGGCTGGATTGATGCTGGGTGGTAAAAAGGGAACCTTATCTGTTTTCTTATTTTTAGTGATTGGCCTTTTCTTACCTGTTTTCTCAGGCTCAAGAACAACCATTCCAGTATTGATGGGGCCATCTGCTGGCTATGTTATTGCCTACCTTCTTGTGCCTATTGTCTTTTCATTACTTTACCGCAATTGGTTCTCAAAAAGCACGCCATTAGCATTCCTAGCTCTTTTAATCTCAGGAGTTGTACTGGTTGATGTTCTGGGTGCTATCTGGTTGTCAGCCTACACTGGCATGTCTCTTGTGACATCGCTTTTATCAAACTTGGTCTTTATTCCAGGAGATACCATCAAAGCAATCATTGCGACCATTATCGCTGTTAAATACAAAGATAGTTTTTTGAATACAAAACAGTAATCTAATCATCAAATAGTTAAGTTGTGTTGAACAGGTCTTGGCAGATTTATCTGCTAGGACCTGTTTTTGGTGGGTCTCAATCCTCTTTGACACTAATTTTTGTTATAATAAGAGTTAAAGCAAGAAAGAAGGGTTTGAGATGAAATTAACCACCTTAGGGTCTTGGGGAGCCTATCCCTATCAAGATGCAGGCACAACCTCTTATTTGGTCACAGGACATGACGGCTTTCAGTTATTGATGGATGCTGGTAGTCGAGCGCTCAATGAGCTGGAAAAAGAAATCAGTCCTCTCGATTTGGATGCAGTGATTATTAGCCATTACCATCCAGACCACGTGGCCGATTTAGGCGTGTTGCGCCATTATTTTCAACTTTATCCTAAACACCTGTGGCAGCCTAAAGTATTGCCCATTTATGGGCATGATGAGGACCGAAACGAATTTGCTAAGTTAAGCATTCCTGATGTTTCAGAAGGTAGAGCCTATGATGTTACTGGAGTTGAACAGATTGGTTCTTTTGACATTACCTTTCTTAAAACAGTCCATCCAGTTGTGTGTTATGCCTTTCGAATTGTAGAAAGAGCGACTGGTCAGGTACTTGTCTTTACTGGAGACAGTGGTTATTTTGAAGGATTGGCAGACTTCGCAAAAGAAGCAGACCTTTTCTTAGCGGATGTTTACTTATACGAAGGCAATGAAAATCATATGGCCCATTTGACCAGTAAGGAAGCAGGACTAATGGCTAGCCAGGCAGGTGTTAAGAAGCTTGTCTTGACCCACATGCCACCGGTTCCTCCAGATGGTATTAATTCCAAAAACCATTTAGAAGTGTTGAGGCAAGAAACACAGGCCTATGCAGGTAATATTCCTGTTGACCTTGCCTTACCACACAAATCTTGGAACTTGGGGAGTCTTTCTTGATGCCATATAGTTTAGAAGAGCAAACTTATTTCATGCAAGAGGCTTTAAAAGAAGCCGAAAAATCCTTACAGAAAGCTGAAATCCCCATTGGCTGTGTCATTGTCAAGGATGGTGAGATTATTGGTCGTGGGCACAATGCGCGTGAAGAGAGTAACCAAGCCATTATGCACGCTGAAATGATGGCTATTAACGAGGCTAACGCTCATGAAGGCAACTGGCGTTTATTAGATACCACACTCTTTGTGACCATCGAGCCTTGTGTGATGTGTAGTGGTGCCATTGGGCTAGCAAGGATTCCGCATGTTATTTATGGAGCCAGCAATCAAAAATTTGGTGGAGTAGACAGCCTTTACCAGATTTTGACAGATGAGCGCTTAAACCATCGCGTGCAAGTTGAACGAGGCCTGCTAGCAGCAGACTGTGCTAACATCATGCAAACCTTTTTCCGCCAAGGGCGAGAGCGCAAAAAAATAGCTAAGCATTTGATCAAGGAACAGTCAGATCCCTTTGACTAGAGTTTTAAGGAGTTTGTTATCACATGCATTTTTGGTGAAGGGTAGCCTGTCAAAATACTGAGTGAAACGTTAGACCATTTTTCCAATGGTTGTTAGATTCAACATACGAAGATAGAATATACAAAAGGGCGTTTCCAAGTACTAGAAGCGCTCTTTTTCAGACCCAATCGAGATGAAAACAATCGAAAAATAAAACACGTGATGACTAGATGAGTTAGTCATTCTTAAAAAGATTTACTATCTAAAAACAGATAGTAATGGCTCACCTTATTTTTGTTTTTAGTAAACTTATCAAGTTCAGACTTCTAGGGCTCAGAGCTGTCAGTTATCTGTTGCGTAGATTGACACTGACACAGGGATTAAAAACAAGTGACTTATAGGCATGGCTTGAGTTATTTAATCTTTTGTCTTAGCTGATATATTTTGCTAAAGCATTAAAAAAGAGCTCATCACTGTTGCTAATGTTACAAGCATTAGATGTGCTCAATCTGAAAAGGTTATATCTATTGAAGACGGTTAGAATAATAATCGCCTTCAATTGTGTTAGTATATCAATTTCTTGTAATGTTTGACAAAGATAATCATCTTAACTTTGTGTTTCATGTGTCTAAACCTAGTTCCTACTAGCAAATGAAATACTAAGAGTCTCTGGTAAGAGTCCATAGGTAAAGCCCGTATAATTATTCCAATACTGATTGAAAAGGTTATGATAACCTGTTTGATTCGTCGTTAAATCAGTTACCATTTGTTGATAATCATCTTGATGAGCAAATTGTAGAGACAGTGGCTCTTGTCTATTTAACAACTGATTTTCAAGGCTTGCAAGGATGGCGTCACTGTCAAACGTTGAGATATAGCTTTGATGACGTTTAGAATAAAGCAAAGAATCATCTGTACAAGAAGGTATAGTCCAAACATTTTCAAAACGTTCTTTAGTATTAAAAGCAATGTCTTTGCTTGGCTGATGTGATAAGGCCATTAGATAATCTGGCAGGCATAGAAAACTGTAATTGATAGTTCCTTGCTTTTGATGTGAGAGATGGTTATCAAAAACAGGGTCACCCCAAGTGACATCAACGCCATAATAAGTGTTATTAATTTGAACAGCATTCCATGCATGTGCAAAAGATTGCTGAGGTTGCTGAGATGTACCAGTTCCACGGATATAGGCGACTGGAATGCCAGCTTTTTGACAAAGAAACTGAAAGGCTTGGGCATAGCCATTACAAACAGATAAATGATCAATAAAAACACTTTTAATGTCTTGATTAGAAGCGACCTGGGCTTGACTGCCTGATTGATAGGCTTCAAAGGCTTTTTTATTGTAGTCTGTGTCTCGAATGATGACCTCATAAAAATATTTGACCTGCTCATAGCGATCCTTTGATGGCGTGTTTGCGACGATATCATTACCGATTGCTTGCAAGTCTTGATAAATGTTCTTGGCATCTTCTGGGATAGGAAAGGTGACAAAGACCGTTTGATCAGAAAACTCAAATCGATAATCGGCAGATGTAATCCAGTAAAATTCGGGATTATCCATCACAAAGGCGTCAATTGTTTTAATTAAGCTTTTTTTAGAAGCCGGCGTCAAACTGATGATTTCACGAAATTGTGCTAAACTATCGTATAAAGTGAGGTAATTTTCTTGTTCGGTTTTGGATAATTGTTGGAAATAATACCGTTGTCTTACTTGTTTGACGATTTGTTGGCGCTTTTTTCCGGTTAAAGAAAAAACAGAATCGGTATTAGAAGGTTTGCTAGTGTTGTGACACGCAGACATACCAACTGTCATAAGGCCAATTACTGTTAAGATTTTAATCTTTTGTTTCATCATAACTCCCATTCTAATCTAATAATCTTATTATAACATAGAGAATAGCTGGAATGGGGAGAGGGAAAGATTTTCAAAAAGCAAAATCGTGTTTGGAAAGGGTCATGATTTTTCTAGGTATTCAGTCCATCTTGTCCCAAAATGAAGCTATGCTCACTTGAAAGTGATTTTACTTAGTTGGAAAACTTGCAAACTGTCCGTAATATGATATAATAATAGGCGGAGCAACACTTGTGCGTGAAGTGGGTCAGGGGAGGAATCCAGCAGCCCTAAGCGATTTTCGGGTGTGTGCTCTTTTTTTGTTGACTTTACTAAAGTAATTTCCTCCTTCTATAGTGTCATCAGTTGTTGAAACCGATTGATATTTTTATTTAGGCTAAGAGGTATAAAACAGGACATAAAAAGTTTTAAATGAAAACAAACATTTTGACAATTATCATATTATCATGTGTTTTTAGCTATGGAAGTCAATTAGCTTATGCAGATGAAAATTTAAAAGATTTAAAAAGAAGTTTAAGATTTGCCTATAATATTACCCCATGCGATTATGAAAATGTAGAAATTGCATTTGTTACTACAAATAGCATACATATTAATACTAAACAAAAAAGATCGGAATGTATTCTTTATGTTGATTCTATTGTATCTTTAGGCATTACTGATCAGTTTATAAAAGGGGATAAGGTCGATGTTTTTGGTCTCCCTTATAATTTTTCCCCACCTTATGTAGATAATATTTATGGTGGTATTGTAAAACATTCGAATCAAGGAAATAAATCATTACAGTTTGTAGGAATTTTAAATCAAGATGGGAAAGAAACTTATTTGCCCTCTGAGGCTGTTCGCATAAAAAAGAAACAGTTTACTTTACAGGAATTTGATTTTAAAATAAGAAAATTTCTAATGGAAAAATACAATATCTATGATTCGGAATCGCGTTATACATCGGGGAGCCTTTTCCTTGCTACTAAAGATAGTAAACATTATGAAGTTGATTTATTTAATAAGGATGATAAGCTTTTAAGTCGAGACAGTTTCTTTAAAAGGTATAAAGATAATAAGATTTTTAATAGTGAAGAAATTAGTCATTTTGATATCTACTTAAAAACGCACTAGTGCTATTCTCCCCCCTTTGCTTTTTAAGTATTCAAATGATTGCCATTTTTAGATAATGAGAGTAAGTAATGTTAAGAAGATAGCATGAGAAAGTATTTACAGGTGATTGGGGCTTCAATTGCCTTTGTAGGTGTGGCTTTATGCATTGATCATATGCATGATGGGGTTATTACCCGTGTTGAAATGATAAAATCCTTAAAATAAGTTATTACGGTAAAGCGGCCTCAGGGCCTTTTTTCATGATATTTTTAGGAAATATGAAATCCTATTTTCTCTTAAAAAACCACTATGATGAGAATATGCTTGCATTGACACATGTTTTATGTCTGAAAAAACGAAAACCTTTTCAAAAAACCTAGCTTTTTCACAGGTGAAAACCACTAAAAACCATTGAAATATTAGATAGAAAAGGTTATCATACTAATGAAACTTAAAATTTTAAGGGAGCGAAACTCATGTCACATATTACATTTGATTATTCAAAAGTCCTCGAGTCATTTGCGGGACAACATGAAATTGATTTTTTACAAGGCCAAGTAACAGAAGCTGACAAGTTATTGCGTGAAGGAACTGGACCAGGTTCAGATTTCTTGGGCTGGCTTGATCTTCCAGAAAACTATGATAAAGATGAATTTGCACGTATCTTGACTGCTGCTGAAAAGATTAAGGCAGACAGCGAAGTTCTTGTGGTGATCGGTATCGGTGGGTCATACCTTGGTGCCAAAGCAGCGATTGATTTTTTAAATCATCATTTTGCTAACTTGCAAACTGCCAAAGAGCGCAAAGCCCCACAAATTCTTTACGCTGGAAACTCTATTTCATCTACTTACCTTGCCGATTTAGTTGAATACGTTCAAGACAAAGAGTTCTCAGTAAACGTGATCTCTAAATCAGGTACAACCACTGAACCAGCTATTGCCTTTCGCGTGTTCAAAGAACTTTTGGTTAAAAAATATGGCCAAGAAGAAGCTAACAAACGTATCTACGCTACCACAGACAAAGTTAAGGGTGCTGTTAAGGTAGAAGCTGACGCTAACAACTGGGAAACATTTGTGGTGCCAGATAATGTTGGTGGTCGTTTCTCAGTCTTGACTGCTGTTGGTTTGCTTCCAATTGCTGCATCAGGTGCAGATATTACTGCTCTTATGGAAGGGGCAAATGCTGCTCGTAAAGACCTTTCTTCAGACAAAATCTCTGAAAACATTGCTTACCAATACGCTGCTGTTCGTAATGTGCTTTACCGTAAAGGCTACATCACTGAAATCTTGGCTAACTACGAGCCATCTCTTCAGTACTTTGGCGAATGGTGGAAACAATTAGCTGGTGAATCAGAAGGAAAAGATCAAAAAGGGATTTACCCAACTTCAGCTAACTTCTCAACAGACCTTCACTCACTTGGTCAATTTATCCAAGAAGGTTACCGTAATCTCTTTGAAACAGTTATTCGTGTTGATAATCCTCGTAAAAATGTTATCATTCCTGAATTAGCAGAAGACCTAGATGGACTTGGTTACCTTCAAGGTAAAGACGTTGATTTCGTTAACAAGAAAGCTACAGATGGTGTGCTTCTTGCCCACACAGATGGCGGCGTGCCAAACATGTTTGTCACTCTTCCAGCTCAAGACGAGTTTACCCTTGGTTACACTATTTACTTCTTTGAGCTTGCCATCGCTGTTTCAGGCTACATGAATGCTGTTAACCCATTTGATCAACCAGGTGTTGAAGCTTACAAACGTAACATGTTTGCGCTTCTTGGAAAACCAGGTTTTGAAGCATTATCAGCAGAGCTTAATGCTCGCCTCTAATCAACAGATAGTCAAAAAGACTTCTTCCTTGTACAAGAGCTTAAAAGTTAGCCAAGCAATCTAAGAATTGGGGCGGCACTTCCATCATCGAGTGGATACAAGGTTAAGTAAAAGGGATAATAAAGTGCGCTTCCAGAACATGGGAGCGCACTTTATTATACCAAATTTCAGATAAGACCTTCAAAAAAGGGAAGAAGATCCTACAAGAGGAGTTGAACCGCTATAACAGTTCCAGTTCTGTTTCTAAGCAAATAGCAATGGCTAAAAAGAGAGCTTATCAAGGTTGCAAGTGACAACCTTAAAGACCCTCCTAGACTGTGAAAGTATCTAGGAGGGACTGTCAAAAAATTAAGAAGGAACTCTCCAAAGTTCTTCTAAACGTTTTTGGTAGTGGTTCTGGTGCAAGGCTAAGATGGTTTTGATTAAATCTTCGCGCTGCTGTTGGATACAGTCCAAACTCAAACCAAACAAGCGGGTCTCTTTGGGAAAAACACCGAGTTCTTTTAAGAAAGGCAAGAGCTTCTGACTGGTTACAACCAGATCTACAGGTTTATCATAGGGATAAATATTATCAGATAAGATATTGACCCGTGACAGTTTAACTTTGTAAGAAGGGATAGTTGAGGTGATGAAATTAGCTATAACGTTACCAACAGTTTCTTGGCTCTCAATAACAGTAATATTGATTGGAGCAATAGAGCTTTCCAAGATCTGCTCAAGGTATAAACACATCAAGTGTAAGTGACCAGAACTAATACTGCCTTGACGGCCTGTGTCATAAAGCCAATCTTTGATAACGGTTTCAAGCTTATCTAGTAGTAGCATGTTGCCTTGATATTGATCAAAATAATAACCATCAAAGGTAATTAAAGTTTGTAAATTGTAGAGAGTTCTTTTGAAAAAAGGAATTAAGTTAGGGATATGCTCATGAATATCGGAATATTTTCCAACTAGTGCCTGAAGACGATGGATTAGTAAATGATAATCGGGATCTTTGGTGATTAAATGGTAAAGTTGTTGTCGCTGATGACTTGTCCAGTACCCACTCAAGAAGGAGTTATCAGTCGTTAAATAAATTAAAAAGAGATAGTCAAAATCATCAGACGAAAATGTGACACGAGTTCGAGGTGCTAGCTCATCCACGGCAATGGTTTTGATATTGTCAAAAATAGGCAAGGATTTGAGATGTTCAAAAAGAGCTAAATGAGGCAAATGAACAGGATAGCGATGGCGCTTCCAAGTCAACATCAACAGCACATCAAAAAACAAGAAGCGTCTATCTAAAAAGGCAGAAGGTTGTAAGTTTTTTTGTGCTGCAAAGATAAAAGCATGAATCGTTTCAATGTCTGCAGGTTGTATATCATATAATATAATGCCGTACTCTTTATGTAAAAGAGCAATCAAATACCGTATTTTAAGTTCATCTCCGATAACAGTATTGTCTACAATATTTAAACCAATGTCTTGTAAATAATGTTTTAATTTATGAATAAGACGATAAGCTTTTGACTGGGATATCCCTTGTTTTCGTGTATAAACAGCGATTGATTTGTGTTTGGGATTATCTAGTAATAAGAATGTCAACATTTTTAGAGTATCTGATAAGGCAAAAATGTCATAAAAAAATGCTTCTCGCTTATCATTTAATACCTCACAATAAATACGAGATTTAATAAGCTCAATACGTAAGTACCCTTTAAATAAGGCGTTAAATTGTCGAAGATACTGCTTTATTTTTAAAGCAGTCAAAGTTGTTTGAGAACAAGCTGCTGCCATCGTCAGTTCTTTTTCTGTCAACAAAATAGCCAGTAGGATTTTCTGGTCAATAATATCGGATTCCAAATAATAATCTAACAATGTAATTTTTCTCTCCTTAAATTAAATTGTATAATCCTATATATTGTAGCGAATCTACCGTAAAAGTCAACTAAAATCAATAGGATTACCAGTATAGTCACAATAAAGATCATCAAAAAGCAGCAAACTTCATCAATAGATTGATTGATGCGTGTTTTTAGCCCATAATTGAGAGAGCTAAGAACACGCGGGTGAAATCATATTTTTGCTGTTGACTTTTTAAATTTAAAAACCTAACCAGCCGGTTAACTGGTCAGGTTTAAACAAGGGAGGGCACCTAAGAAGATAGGTGCCCAGGAGATTTATGAAAAGGGAAAACAAGGGGAAAACCTATTCTCCCAACGGTTTAGGTAAACCGCTTTTTAGGATGTTTTCATTCTACGATAGTAACCTTAAAGTTTTCTTAAATGATTCTTTAGAATGCCTTTATTTTTAATCTTTTTTGAGAGAGCTAGTTTCCACGCCAAACGCATGAAGAAACTTTTGTTTTCAGAAAACTAGATTCATAATGACAAAATCAATCAAAGTAGTACACTATAGATGAGGTGACTACGATGATTGATTTTATTATTTCTATTGATGATTGCGCAGTTGAATTGGATAGTCGTCAATCTTGGAAAATTCGCTACCCCTTATCAACCATTCTATTTCTTGTCTTCGTTTGTCAGTTAGCTGGCATTGAAACCTGGAAGGAGATGGAAGATTTTATTGAAATGAATGAACCATTGTTTGCGACCTACGTTGATTTGAGTGAAGGTTGTCCGTCTCATGATACCTTAGAGCGTGTGATTAGTCTTGTTAATTCAGACCGTTTAAAAGAGCTTAAAGTTCAATTTGAGCAATCATTGACAAGCTTAGATGCCGTTCATCAACTGATTTCAGTGGACGGTAAAACGATTCGAGGCAATCGAGGTAAAAATCAGAAGCCTGTTCATATTGTAACGGCTTATGATGGGGGTCATCATCTTAGTTTGGGACAGGTAGCGGTTGAGGAGAAAAGTAATGAAATTGTTGCCATCCCTCAGCTATTGCGGACAATTGATATCCGTAAAAGCATTGTAACGATAGACGCAATGGGCACGCAGACGGCTATCGTTGATACGATTATAAAAGGTAAAGCAGACTATTGCTTAGCCGTCAAAGGAAATCAAGAAACACTTTATGATGATATTGCTCTTTATTTTAGTGATGTCAACTTATTGGAAGAACTCCAAGAAAATGCACAGTATTATCAGACTGTTGAAAAATCTAGGGGACAGATTGAAGTTAGAGAATACTGGGTGTCTTCCGATATCAAATGGTTGTGTCAAAATTATCCCAAATGGCATAAGTTACGTGGTATTGGGATGACTCGTAACACGATTGATAAGGATGGTCAGCTGAGTCAAGAGAATCGTTATTTTATCTTTAGCTTTAAGCCGGATGTCCTCACATTTGCCAATTGTGTACGAGGTCATTGGCAGATAGAGAGTATGCACTGGTTATTGGACGTTGTTTATCATGAAGATCATCATCAGACATTGGATAAAAGAGCCGCATTTAACCTAAATCTTATCCGAAAAATGTGCTTATATTTTCTCAAAGTGATGGTATTTCCTAAAAAAGACCTCAGTTATCGTCGCAAACAACGGTATATTTCTGTCCATTTGGAAGATTATTTAGTCCAATTATTTGGAGAAAGAGGCTAAGCAGATGATTGATTTAAAAAGGAATCTTTTCAAAATTGATGTCCGGGCACAAAAGGATGAAGAGAAAGTTTTCATGCGTACGGCGTGGCTAGTTTCTTGTCAGCCTTGAACCTTTTTCCTAATTTATGGTATGATAAGAAGATGATGAAAAAAGAGATTCTCAAAGAACTCTTCTAGTCTTTACGAACTATGGATGTAGACTTAAAACGTCAAAATGATCAAGCTTTATTAGTGGATGTTGTTAGCAATCAAGCTTATCAGCGGGCCAATACGATTGCCAAATCAAACGATTTATGATATTGCTGTTTAGGAGGTTTATCTTAGATGACACAGTTATTAAAACGATATCCTATTACTATTTTCCTTTTAGGGTTAACAGGCTTAATTTTTATAGCAATGCAAGTGGTATATGGACATTTAGCAACTGGTGCTCAAGCTATTTATCAAGTTGGAGGTATGTTTGGATTACTAGTAAAAGCAATGCCAGACCAGTTGTGGCGATTGGTGACTCCGATATTTATTCATATCGGCTTTGGTCATTTTTTTGTCAATGGATTAACACTATATTTTGTTGGTCAAATCGTCGAAGACCTCTGGGGCTCACGCCGTTTTTTATTACTTTATGTTTTATCAGGTGTTATGGGCAATGCCTTTACTTTTTGGTTGACTCCTGAAACAGTAGCTGCAGGAGCATCGACGTCGTTATTTGGACTTTTTGCTGCTATTGTAGTATTGAGTTTTTTGGGTAAGAACCAAGCGTTGAAAGATTTGGGCAAGTCATACCAGACGTTAATTGTAGTCAATTTACTGATGAATCTTTTTATGCCAAACGTGAGTATGGCAGGCCATATTGGCGGTGTCGTGGGTGGTGCGTTACTGAGTATAGTTTTTCCAACTAAGATGAGAGTGATAACAGTGAAGAAAACCAAGCGAATGTTGGCTTTAGTGAGCTATGGTATTATTTTGGTTGGTGTGTTAGTGCTTGGGTTTTTATAAAAATAAGTGAGTGGTTAGCACTGTTACTTCTCAGATGGCTAGTAGGATGAAATGACTTAAAAACCATAAAAATAAGGAGGGATTTTCCCTCCTTATTTTTATGGTTTTGTCTTCTCTAGTGCTTTGCCCAGTTGGATGATGTAGGCTTTCAAGTCATCTTTGACTTGAGGGTGTTTCAGGGCATAATCCAAAGAAGTTTTCATAAACCCAAATTTATCGCCAACATCATAGCGTTTCCCTTTAAACTCACGAGCAAAGACACGCTGTGTCTTATTGAGGGTATCAATAGCATCAGTCAGTTGAACTTCATTGCCTGCACCAGGTTCTTGTTTTTCTAAAATACTAAAAATTTCTGGTGTGAGCAAGTAACGTCCAATAATTGCCAAATCACTAGGTGCATCTTGAGGTTGTGGTTTTTCAACAAAAGTATCCACACTATAGAGTCCTTTTACTGCTTTTGCTTGAGGAGCAATGATACCGTAGTTAGAGACATCCTCGTGAGGAACCCTCATGACGGCAATAGTTGCAGCATGAGTTTCTTCATAGTCATCGATCAATTGTTTGGTTAATGGTTTTACATTTGGATTTGTAATATCCATCAGATCATCACCTAGCATGACAACAAAAGGTTCATTGCCAACAAAGGTCTTTGCTTGAAGAACTGCGTCTCCTAATCCTCTTGGATGACTCTGTCGAATAAAGTGAAGATTAATAGAAGTGGTCTCGTCTACTAACTTTAGAAGTTCGATTTTTCCTTTAGCCTGTAAATTATATTCTAATTCAAAATTAGAATCAAAATGATCTTCTATGGAGCGTTTGGATTTTCCAGTAACGATAAGAATTTCTTCGATACCTGATTTTAGAGCTTCTTCAACGATAAATTGAATAGTTGGTTTATCAACAATAGGTAGCATCTCCTTGGCAAGGGCCTTGGTTGCAGGTAAAAAACGTGTGCCTAAACCTGCTGCGGGAATAATAGCTTTTCTGACTTTGGTCATCAGCACCTCCTCTTATTTTAGTGACGCATGGCTTAATGCCATTCATTTTCAGAACGAAATTCATTTGACATCATGCCGAGGATGCTTTCTTTGATATCAGCGCCCTCGTAGATGGACTTATAAATAGCTGTTGTAATTGGCATGTAAACTCCGAGGTCTTGGGCAATTTCATAGGCTACCTTAGTTGTTGCGATACCTTCGATAACCATACCCATGTTGCGTTCAATATCTTCTAATTTTTCACCACGTCCAAGGGCAGCTCCAGCCCGCCAGTTACGTGAATGGACAGAAGTACCTGTTACAATTAGATCACCAACACCAGATAACCCACTGTAGGTTAACGGGTCAGCACCAAGCTTGACGCCTAGACGGGTGATTTCAGCTAACCCACGAGTAATTACCGCTGCTTTGGCATTATCTCCATACCCAAGTCCATGGAGAGCTCCTGCTCCAACAGCAATAATGTTTTTGAGGGCACCAGCTGTTTCAACTCCGATGACGTCGGTATTGGTATAAAGTCGGAAGTAGTGGTTACTAAAGAGGGACTGAACATACTTTGCAGCTTCAATATCTTTTGAGGCTGCCGTGATGAGAGTAATATCGCGAACGATAGTTTCTTCAGCATGACTAGGACCTGATACAACGACCACTTCACTACGAAAATGAGCTGGAATTTCTTCTTCTAGGATAGTTGATAAACGTTCGTGGGTCTCTGGTTCTAGACCTTTTGAGGCATGCATGACCACTACTTTATGATCTAAAATGGCGGCAACTTGTCTAGCAACTAATCGTGTTACTTTAGTTGGCACAACAAAAAGCACCGCATCAACATCTGATAGGGCTTGACCTAAATCAAGAGTTGCCGTAATGTTTTTGTCTAACACAATGTCTTTGAAGTAGTGTCTATTGGTATGCTTGGTATTTATCTCTTCAATTTGATCAGGAATATTTCCCCATAAACGGACGTCATGGCCATTGTCATTAAGAACCTGAGAAAGGGCAGTTCCCCAAGAACCAGGTCCTAAAATAGCTACTTTTTGTTTTGTCATTCTAAATTCTCCTTCAAGAGCTAGTCACTCTATTATAACATAACACCTTGATTAGCTCTATTAGAAAAGGTATATGGTCTTGGCTAATAAGGCGTTCCCAAGAGAGCTAGCTATATTAATAATGTTGTTTAATAAGCTTCATCAGGTGAGCTGTTGTCATGGCTTTGCCCTGTTCTTTTTAGTTATTTAAGTTCGGAAACTTATTTTTAAAAATAAAGATATTTTAATTGACAATAGTTATCTAGAGAACTAAAATACTTATCATAGAAACTATTAAAGAAAATAAGGAGGGAAGAGATGTCACAAGTGATAGGTGATTTACGTGAATTGATACATCAAATCGAACAAATTAGTGATGAGATTGCAAAAAAATATGATGTAGAGCATCTAGCAGGTCCTCAAGGTTATGTTCTTGTTTTTTTAGCTAAACACCAAAATCAAGAAATATTTGTCAAAGATATTGAAAAACAACTTCGTATCTCAAAGTCAGTTGCTAGTCATTTAGTGAAACGTATGGTCAAAAATGGGTTTATCAATGTGATGCCTTCCCAAGTGGATAAGCGTTATAAGCAAGTAGTGTTAGCGCAGGTTGGTAGAGATAAATTGCCTTTGTTGCGGGAGTGTCGTAAGGATATCGAGCACTATTTTTTAAAAGAAATTACAAAAGAAGAGTTGCTGACAGCGAAAAAAGTAATTGAACAGCTCAAGCAAAATATGCTAACTTATAAAGGAGACAACGATGCTTAAAGACGCAATCTTACGTTATAAATGGTATGCTTTAGGCTCATTTTTTATGGTTATTGGGGTTGTTGCAAGTAGTCTCTTGCAACCACATTATCTTAAATCTGTGCTAAGCGCTGTTATTCAAAATAATCAAGAGAAAATTTATGAGGTTGGGAAACCATTACTTATTATTGCCCTTTTAGGGTTAATGTCTGGAGCGATTAATACGGTTTTAGCTGCTAAAATAGCTCAAGGTGTATCTGCTGATATGAGGGAGAAGACCTTTCGAAAAATCCAAGACTTTTCATATGCCAATATTGAAGCTTTTAATGCTGGTAATCTTGTGGTTAGGCTAACTAATGATATCAATCAAATCCAAAGTTTAGTCATGATGATGTTTCAAATTCTCTTTCGTTTGCCGATCCTTTTTATTGGCGCGTTTATTATGGCAGTTCAGACATTCCCTCAATTATGGTGGGTCATTGTTGTAATGGTTATCTTAATTGCCCTCATCATGGGTTTGGTGATGCGTCAAATGGGTCCTCGTTTTGGTAAATTTCAACGGTTAATGGATAAGATTAATCGCATCGCTAAGGAAAATCTCCGTGGCGTTCGCGTGGTTAAATCATTTGTACAAGAACAACAACAATACACTAAATTTAAAGAAACGTCCAATGATCTTTTGGCGTTAAATTTATCTATTGGTTATGGTTTTTCACTAATGCAGCCGGCTTTAATGTTGGTGTCTTATTTGGCAGTTTATGTTTCTATAAATGTTGTTTCGACCATGGTCGAAACAGATCCAACAGTGATTGGGAATATTGCCTCTTTCATGACTTATATGATGCAAATTATGTTTTCAATTATTGTGGTTGGTTCCATGGGGATGCAAGTTAGTCGTGCTTTTGTTTCTATGGCTAGAATTAGGCAAATATTGTCTACAGAACCTGCCATGACATTTGAAAATGAAAAGGAAGAAACCATCTCAGGAAGCATTGTATTTGACGATGTTAGTTTTACATATCCTAATGATGATGAGCCAACCTTGAAGCACATTTCTTTTGCTATTGAACCTGGGCAAATGGTCGGCATCGTTGGTGCAACAGGATCTGGGAAATCAACGCTTGCACAGCTCATCCCTCGCTTATTTGATCCTCAAGATGGCCAAATTTTGTTAGGAGGAAAGCCGATTAAAACCCTAAGTCAAACAACCCTGCGCCAATCGGTTTCCATCGTGTTGCAAAAGGCTATTCTCTTTTCAGGAACGATAGCTGATAACCTTCGCCAAGGCTCAGCAAAAGCTGATATTGATGCTATGCAAAAAGCCGCTCAAATCGCGCAAGCAAAAGAATTTATTGATCGTATGGATAGCCGTTATGAGAGCCAAGTTGAAGAGCGAGGTAGTAACTTGTCTGGCGGACAAAAGCAACGTCTGTCTATTGCACGTGGTGTCATTAATCATCCCAAAATTCTTATATTAGACGATTCCACTTCAGCTCTTGATGCAAAATCTGAAAAACGCGTTCAAGAAGCCTTAAGTCATAAATTAGAAGGTACAACTACAGTTATTGTTGCTCAAAAAATTTCATCGGTAGTTAAGGCAGATAAGATCTTAGTCCTTGACCAAGGACAGTTAATTGGAGAAGGAACACACGCAGAGTTGGTGGCTAATAATGCGATTTATCGTGAAATTTATGAGACACAAAAAGGAAGGGAGGAGTAGTGATGAAAACAGCACGTTTTTTCTGGTTTTATTTTAAACGCTATCGTTTCTCATTTACTGTCATTGCTGTTGCCGTTATCTTAGCAACTTATTTACAAGTAAAAGCTCCTGTCTTCTTAGGAGAGTCCTTGACTGAGTTGGGAAAAATCGGTCAGGCTTATTACGTTGCTAAGATGAGTGGCCAGACACATTTTAGCCCTGATTTATCAGCTTTTAATGCCGTGATGTTTAAGCTTTTGATGACTTATTTCTTTACTGTTTTAGCTAATCTAATATATAGTTTCTTACTTACACGTGTTGTCTCACATTCGACTAACCGCATGCGCAAGGGCTTATTTGGTAAATTAGAACGTTTAACCGTCGCCTTTTTTGACCGCCATAAAGATGGGGAGATTCTTTCTCGTTTCACGAGTGATTTGGATAATATTCAAAACTCGCTGAACCAATCCTTGATTCAAGTGGTGACTAATATTGCCCTTTACATCGGCCTGGTCTGGATGATGTTTAGGCAAGATAGCCGTTTAGCTTTGTTAACCATCGCATCAACCCCAGTTGCTCTCATTTTTTTAGTGATTAACATCCGTTTGGCAAGAAAATACACCAATATCCAACAGCAAGAAGTCAGTGCTTTAAATGCTTTTATGGATGAAACCATTTCAGGACAAAAGGCTATTATTGTACAAGGTGTCCAAGAAGATACGATGACAGCCTTTTTAAAGCATAATGAAAGGGTTCGACAAGCCACCTTCAAACGCCGTCTGTTCTCAGGACAATTATTTCCAGTCATGAATGGAATGAGCCTTATTAACACGGCTATCGTGATTTTTGTCGGTTCAACAATTGTCCTCAGTGACAAATCTATGCCAGCAGCGGCAGCGCTTGGTTTAGTGGTTACTTTTGTACAATATTCCCAGCAATATTACCAACCCATGATGCAAATCGCGTCTAGTTGGGGAGAATTGCAGCTGGCCTTTACCGGTGCTCACCGTATTCAAGAAATGTTTGATGAAACCGAAGAAGTTCGTCCACAAAATGCACCAGCGTTCACCAGCTTAAAAGAAGCAGTGGCGATTAACCACGTCGATTTTGGGTATCTTCCTGGGCAAAAAGTTTTATCAGATGTGTCAATCGTTGCACCCAAGGGCAAAATGATTGCCGTGGTTGGACCGACAGGTTCTGGAAAGACCACTATTATGAACTTGATTAACCGTTTCTACGATGTGGATGCAGGTTCGATTACCTTTGATGGCCGTGATATTCGTGACTACGATTTGGATAGTCTTCGTCAAAAGGTAGGGATTGTGTTGCAAGAGTCAGTTCTTTTTTCAGGAACCATTACGGATAATATTCGTTTTGGTGATCAGACCATTAGTCAAGACATGGTTGAAACTGCTGCGCGTGCGACCCATATTCATGACTTTATCATGTCCTTACCAAAAGGGTACAATACCTATGTCTCAGATGATGACAATGTCTTTTCAACAGGTCAAAAGCAGTTGATTTCTATTGCTAGGACGCTACTGACTGACCCTGAAGTGTTGATTTTGGATGAGGCCACTTCAAATGTTGATACGGTTACCGAAAGTAAAATTCAACGGGCCATGGAAGCTATCGTGGCAGGTCGAACTAGCTTTGTCATTGCTCACCGCCTCAAAACCATTTTAAATGCCGATCACATTATTGTGTTGAAAGATGGCAAGGTCATTGAGCAAGGAAATCATCATGAGCTATTGCATCAAAAAGGCTTTTATGCCGAATTGTATCACAATCAATTTGTCTTTGAATAGATGGCATCAGCTCCGCGTCTTAGCGGAGTTTTTTGGTGAACAATAAAGCAGTCAAGCTTTCTTTTCTGATATGGTATAATAGCAAGCAAGAGAAAAAACAATTAGAAAGTAGCCACAATGATTGATTTACAAGAGATTCTCGCTAACATGAATCCCAATCAAAAGATAAATTATGACAGGGTCATGCAACAGATGGCCAAGGTTTGGGAGAAGGAATCCGTGCGCCCCAGTATTTTAATGCATGTCTGCTGCGCCCCATGCTCCACTTACACCCTAGAATACCTGACGCAGTTTGCTGACATTACGGTTTACTTTGCCAATTCTAATATTCACCCTAAGGACGAATACCATCGCAGAGCTTATGTGACACAACAGTTTGTCTCCGAGTTCAACGCTAAAACAGGCAATACTGTTCAGTTTCTCGAAGCGGACTATGTCCCCAATGAGTACGTTCGACAAGTGCGAGGCTTAGAAGAGGAACCAGAAGGTGGGGACCGTTGCCGTGTCTGTTTTGATTACCGACTAGACAAGACCGCTCAAAAAGCAGTGGAACTTGGTTTTGACTACTTTGCCAGTGCCCTAACCATCAGTCCTCATAAAAATTCGCAAACCATTAATGATGTGGGCATCGATGTGCAAAAGGTTTACACCACCAAATACCTGCCAAGTGATTTCAAGAAAAACAACGGTTATCGCAGATCCGTTGAAATGTGTGAGGAGTATGATATTTACCGCCAATGCTATTGTGGCTGTGTCTATGCTGCCAAAATGCAAGGTATTGACTTGGTTCAAGTGAAAAAAGATGCCAAAGCTTTTATGGCAGACAAGGATTTGGATAATGATTTCACCCACATCCGCTTTAGTTATCGTGGGGATGAGATGTGATGGCATGATTAAAAGTGGTCCGTTTAAAGTTGACCGCTTTTTTGCTATTCTTTTACGAATAGTCTATAATAAGAGGATATGATTGACTTGAAAGGATATACCTATCATAATGACAAAAATTCGTGGTTTCGAGCTTGTTTCAAGCTTTACTAATCCTGATTTACTACCAAAACGTGAGACGACTCATGCAGCTGGTTATGACCTGTCTGTTGCTGAGGCTGTAACCATTGCCCCAGGGGAGATTAAGTTGGTACCAACAGGGGTTAAGGCCTATATGCAAGATGGCGAGGTGCTTTACCTCTATGATCGTTCGTCAAATCCACGAAAAAAAGGGATTATCCTGATTAATTCAGTAGGTGTGATTGATGCAGATTATTATGGTAATGAGGCTAATGAAGGACATATTTTTGCACAAATGCAAAACATTACAGATCACCCTGTGACATTAGCTGTGGGTGAGAGGATCGTTCAGGGTGTTTTTATGCCTTTTTTAATTGCTGATGGTGACCAAGCCAGAGGTGAACGAACAGGTGGTTTTGGTTCGACAGGGCAGTAAAGCGATTTAACAAAAATGCTTATGACAGCAGACCTATTCTTTAAGAGTGGGTTTGTCTTGTATAGGGGAGGGAGATTACTATGGCAAAGAAAAAAGCAACCTTTATCTGTCAGGAGTGTGGCTACCAGTCGCCAAAGTATTTAGGGCGCTGTCCAAATTGCTCGGCCTGGTCTTCTTTTGTGGAAGAAGTAGAGGTCAAAGAAGTCAAAAATGCCCGTGTTAGTCTAGCTGGAGAAAAGTCCAGACCGGTTAAACTAAAAGATGTGGATAATATTAGTTATCACAGAACACAGACTGACATGTCTGAATTTAATAGAGTTCTTGGAGGGGGTGTGGTTCCTGGAAGCTTGATTTTAATTGGTGGTGATCCAGGTATTGGAAAATCCACCTTACTCTTGCAGGTATCCACGCAGCTCGCTAATAAGGGAACGGTTCTCTATGTGTCTGGGGAAGAATCAGCAGAGCAGATTAAACTGCGGAGTGAGCGTCTGGGTGATATTGACAATGAATTTTACCTCTATGCCGAAACCAATATGCAAGCTATTCGCACAGAAATTGAAAATATTAAACCAGATTTTTTAATTATTGACTCCATTCAGACCATCATGAGCCCTGATATTACAGGTGTTCAAGGATCAGTCAGTCAGGTGAGAGAAGTCACTGCAGAATTGATGCAGCTTGCAAAGACGAACAACATTGCAACCTTTATTGTGGGTCATGTCACCAAGGAAGGAACCTTGGCTGGGCCTCGTATGTTAGAACATATGGTGGATACCGTTCTCTACTTTGAAGGGGAAAGGCATCACACCTTTCGCATTCTGCGGGCTGTGAAAAACCGCTTTGGCTCCACTAACGAGATTGGCATTTTTGAAATGCAGTCTGGCGGCTTGGTAGAGGTCTTAAATCCTAGTCAAGTCTTTTTAGAGGAACGCTTAGATGGGGCAACAGGATCGGCTGTCGTTGTAACGATGGAAGGAAGTCGTCCTATCTTAGCAGAGGTGCAATCTTTAGTGACACCAACCGTTTTTGGCAATGCCAGACGAACCACTACGGGACTTGATTTCAATCGCGTAAGCCTAATAATGGCAGTTTTAGAAAAGCGCTGTGGTTTACTCTTACAAAATCAAGATGCCTACCTCAAGTCGGCTGGTGGTGTCAAACTAGACGAACCTGCCATTGATTTGGCAGTCGCTGTGGCTATCGCATCCAGTTATAAGGAAAAACCAACCAGCCCTCAAGAAGCTTTCTTAGGCGAGATCGGGTTAACAGGTGAGATTCGGCGAGTGACCCGTATTGAGCAACGGATTAATGAAGCAGCAAAGCTTGGCTTTACCAAGGTCTATGCTCCTAAAAATGCCTTGCAAGGCATTGATATCCCTCAAGGTATTGAGGTTGTCGGAGTGACTACGGTTGGTCAGGTTTTAAATGCAGTTTTTAGCTAGAGGATCAGAAACTAAGAGCAAATGAGGAGGAAATTTGTCAAGAAAGTATCCCAATCATTTGTTTTTTTAACTTTTCGAACGATACCGACCGTCTAAGAGGTTAATCCAGCTATTTTCCATAAAAGATGTTAAGATAAGACAAACTAACAGCAAAAATAGCTCTGCTGTTTCTCAAAAGGAGTTTATTGATGTCTTATTTTGAACATTTTATGGCTGCCAATCAGGCTTATGTGGCCTTGCATGGGACAGCTCATTTGCCCTTAAAACCCAAGACTAAAGTAGCGATTGTGACTTGTATGGATTCACGGCTACATGTGGCCCAAGCTCTGGGGCTGGCTCTAGGAGATGCTCATATTTTAAGGAATGCTGGCGGACGTGTCACCGAAGACATGATTCGGTCGCTGGTTATTTCTCAGCAGCAAATGGGAACGAGAGAGATTGTGGTTCTCCACCATACAGATTGTGGCGCGCAGACTTTTACTAATGAAGGCTTTGCCAAGCATATTCATGAGCACTTAGGTGTGGATGTTTCAGGGCAAGATTTCCTTCCCTTCCAAGATGTGGAAGACAGTGTCCGCGAGGATATGGCTAAGATAAGAGCCTCCTCTCTTATCTCTGATGATGTCGTTATTAACGGTGTCGTCTACGATGTGGATACTGGAAAGATGACACAAGTAATGGAATAGTTAGTAGCCAAGTTGTAGAGCTGAATTCAGCTCTTTTTTATTTTTAAAAATTATTGAAAATATTAGACAAAGAAATAGGGAAGCGTTATAATAATTGTATCAAGTTATTCATACAAACAAGGAGAGTAAGATGGTCGACAATAGAATGAGATTTACGATTGATCAAAACATGCAATTTCCACTAGTTGAGATTGATCTGGAACATGGGGGATCAGTTTACTTACAACAAGGAAGTATGGTTTATCATACTGAGAATGTAACCTTGAATACCAAATTGAATGGTAAGGGATCTGGTTTAGGAAAATTAGTTGGAGCCATCGGCCGTTCCATGGTTTCTGGTGAATCAATGTTCATTACACAAGCTATGTCAAATGGAGATGGTAAATTAGCATTAGCACCCAATACACCAGGACAGATTGTTGCTTTAGAACTAGGTGAAAAACAATATCGTCTAAATGATGGTGCCTTTCTAGCCCTAGATGGTTCAGCACAGTACAAAATGGAACGTCAAAATATTGGAAAAGCACTTTTTGGTGGTCAAGGCGGACTTTTTGTCATGACAACTGAAGGCCTTGGTACCTTACTTGCTAACTCGTTTGGATCTATCAAGAAAATCACACTTGATGGTGGCACAATGACTATTGATAATGCCCATGTTGTAGCATGGAGCAGAGAACTTGATTATGATATTCATTTAGAAAATGGCTTTATGCAGTCAATTGGTACAGGTGAAGGAGTTGTTAATACCTTTAGAGGTCATGGTGAGATTTATATCCAAAGTCTTAACCTTGAGCAATTTGCTGGGACTCTTAAACGTTATCTACCAACTAGTTCAAATTAGTCAAAATAACATAAAATCAGCTTTTTAGGGCTGATTTTTTTCGCCTAAGCAAGTAAAATATGCTATAATAAGAAAGATTTTAGAAGAAGTCTGAAAAGGTCTTGGCAAGCTCAAATCATCATTTGTTGCTTGTTTTTCGTGCCACAGGTTTCTGAGTGATATATGTAACAGGAGAAGAAGCATGTCTAAACCAATTCGTGTGCGTTATGCACCAAGTCCAACAGGGCTTTTACATATCGGGAATGCCCGCACAGCCCTATTTAATTACCTTTATGCCCGTCGTCACGGAGGTACTTTTATCATTCGTATTGAAGATACTGACCGTAAACGTCATGTTGAAGATGGTGAACGTTCTCAACTTGAAAACCTAAAATGGTTAGGAATGGATTGGGATGAAAGCCCAGAAACGCATGAAAATTACCGCCAGTCTGAACGTCTAGCACTTTATCAACAATATATTGATCAATTGTTAGCTGAAGGAAAAGCCTACAAGTCTTACGTGACTGAGGAAGAATTGGCAGCAGAGCGTGAACGCCAAGAAGCAGCTGGCGAAACGCCTCGCTATATCAATGAATTTATTGGTATGTCAGCTGACGAAAAAGCTAAGTACATTGCTGAGCGTGAAGCAGCAGGTATCGTTCCAACAGTCCGTCTTGCTGTTAATGAGTCCGGTATTTACAAATGGACTGACATGGTTAAAGGCGATATCGAGTTTGAAGGTGGTAACATCGGTGGTGACTGGGTTATTCAAAAGAAAGATGGCTATCCAACTTATAACTTTGCCGTTGTTGTTGATGATCATGATATGCAAATTTCTCACGTTATCCGTGGCGATGACCATATTGCCAATACGCCAAAACAATTGATGGTCTATGAAGCTCTTGGCTGGGAAGCGCCAGAGTTTGGTCATATGACTCTTATCATCAATTCTGAAACGGGTAAAAAATTATCAAAACGCGACACCAATACCCTCCAATTCATTGAAGATTACCGCAAAAAAGGTTATATGCCTGAAGCTGTCTTTAACTTCATCGCCCTTCTTGGCTGGAATCCTGGCGGAGAAGAGGAAATCTTCTCTCGTGAGCAACTGATTGCCCTTTTTGATGAAAATCGCCTTAGCAAGTCGCCAGCTGCCTTTGACCAGAAGAAAATGGATTGGATGAGCAATGAGTATCTTAAACATGCGGATTTTGAAACAGTTTATGCCCTCTGCAAACCATTCCTTGAAGAGGCAGGCCGTTTGACAGAAAAAGCTGAGAAGCTAGTAGAATTATACAAACCTCAATTAAAATCTGCAGATGAGATTATTCCATTGACTGACCTTTTCTTTTCTGATTTCCCTGAATTAACAGAAGCCGAAAAAGAAGTGATGGCAGGTGAAACAGTTTCGACAGTCTTGCAAGCTTTCAAGGCTAAGTTGGAAGCTATGTCAGATGAAGACTTCAAACCAGAAAATATTTTCCCACAAATTAAGGCTGTTCAAAAAGAAACAGGAATCAAAGGGAAAAACCTCTTTATGCCTATTCGTATTGCAGTATCTGGTGAAATGCATGGCCCAGAATTACCAAATACGATTTATTTATTGGGACGTGATAAATCCATTGAGCACATCAAAAACATGCTATAAGGCTGTATCGTTCACCTTTATTTTTAAACGCTTTAAGGAGTTAAAAAGTCACGACAACGAAAGATTGAAGATTAAGTTCTTCAGTCTTTTTTATCGTTATCTGAGCTTGCTACCTTGGTAAAGTAAAAAATAGTATAGTTTATTTCTATTTTGGAGATTGGATTTGAAAGAGAGGTGGTGAGATGCTTACGTGATAATGACAGCAAACGGTGAGGTTTTGATTAGTGTGATTTAAAGAAATGGTTTTTATGAATCAATTAGTGTACAATATTTTTTTGGTATATACTGAAAGAGACTAGTTTAGTACTCACTTAGCTAATCAATTGTAATCAAATAATATTGTAATCATTGTCATAAAATATGCTAAAATAATAAAGTTGGAAAGGAGAAAAAAATGGCTAATAGCGAATATATGTTTTTATTATTATCAATTATTGTCTATTATATGACAAAAATTTATATTTTTTCCTTTCTATCTGATATCACATTACCAGTTTGGAAACAACTAACGATTTTGGCTTTAGCCCTATTTTTCAATCAGTTCCCGTATTTGTCGCCATTGCTAATTGATCCTCTATTATTTTTAGTTGTTTTAAGGCAAGAAACCAAGCAATTATTTTCTTTGAAAGCTCTTTTTTTGGCTGTTGCACCTAGTGTTTTGGTGGATTTGCTATCTCGATTTATGGGTACAATCGTTATCCCCTATCTTTTTTTGTCGAGTGGTATTTATCTGGGTCATATTATCTTTGACTTGCTTGCTTATCTGCTGATTTTTCCAAGTTTTGCTATTATTAATTATATGATTGGAAAAGATTACAAGATGATATGCCAATCCGGATATTCGAAACGATCGCATAATTTCTATCAAACATTGCTGATTTTTGTTTTGGTTTATTATGTGGACATTTTTGTCATTTTAGGATTTACGGACCCCTTTTTACATTTTCATCATTCTCTTTTTGTTCCCACACCTTATAAGTTATTGTTTTTGATGTTTATACTTCTTTTAGTTTATCTTCTATCTTATTTTAATCATAGTTCTAAAGAATACCTTAAAAATGAGTTGAGAAGAGAACAACAAGCTTATATGACTAACTTAGAGATTTATGGGAAACATCTTGAGAAACTCTATCGAGATGTAAGAGCTTTTCAAAGTGATTACCTGAGCCGTATAGAGCGTTTAGGTCAAGCCATTAAGAGTGAATCCATTACTCAGATTCAAGATATTTATGCCCAAACGGTTCATGAAGCTAACGACTACTGGGATGATAAACACTATAATATCTCGAAGCTTAGGAAAATTAATATCTCATCGATTAAGAGCTTATTGTCAGCTAAAATTATCAGTGCGGAAAAATCAGGTATTGATTTGAATGTGGAAGTGCCAGATAATATAAAAGAGACTTACATTCCTGAGTTGGACTTACTATTGTTGATGTCTATTTTTTGTGATAACGCCATTGAGGCAGCTCTTGAAGCACAACAACCTCATATGTCAATTGCTTACTTTTTGTTAGGTGACTATCAGATGTTTGTTGTGACAAATACGACTAAAAAAAAGGTAGACATTAACAAGATCTTTGAAGAAGGCTATTCTTCAAAAGGTTCAGAACGTGGTATCGGCCTTTCTAATGCGCAGCGTATTCTCAAAAAGTATCCTTATTTATCCTTGCGGACTAAAAGTTTTGATAAGGAATTTAGCCAAACCTTGACCATGCCAAAGGAGGAGGTGGATAGATGATGGTTATATACAGTATGGCTTTATTCTATGCTACCATCTTTATTAACAGCTGGGTCATTTTTGCAAAGGTTTCTGCTATTAAACTAAGCTGGAAACGGGTTAGCATTATAGGCATTAGTTTTGTAATTGCTAATATGATATTTGACAAAGTCATTTTGATTGACCAACTGTTCTTTATTATTGTTAGTTTGTTAAGTGCTCCGAAAAAGAAATTATTTGAGCATATGTTTAATGGTTTCTTTACTATCTTGATTGTCGAATTACTGTTTCGCGTCATCGGATCTTTCTTTTTACCAGCTGTCTTAGGATTTAGCATTGGTCAAATTAATAATAACCTTAAGCTTTTAGAGTTATGTTATCTTTTTGTATTACCAATATTTTATCTGTTTAGCTACATTTTCAGTATTGACTTAAGCTTAATAAGGTTTATCAGTGAAGATAAGATGAAAAAGTGGGTATTTTGGATGAATACTGCCATGTTTTCTTACTACTTTTTCGCCCATTTTTTGGTAACTGTGCAAAGCGGATTTCTTGCACTATATTTCCAGTACCGGTCTATTTTAGTATTTATTTATTTAGCTATTTTTATTTGGGTTATTGTGAAATTAGATCGATTTGCTAAAGATCAGCTGTCACAAAAATTAACACAAGCACAAAATGAACGTATTGCGTATCTTGAAAATTACAATCAATCGATTGAGCAACTTTACCGAGAAATCAGAACAGTTAAACATGATTCTGAAAATATTTTAATTAGTCTAAAAGATAGTATCGATAGTGGTGATATAGATCTGATTACTAGAGTTTATGACACGGTTATTCAGCAATCGGCAACTTCTATGATGCGCACAAATTATGAAATATCTTCTTTAGACAATATCAAAGAGGCTGTGATTCGCAGTATCATGAATTCCAAATTGCTTGAAGCTCAGTATTTGGGTATTGAACTTTATATTGAGATTCCAGATGTTATCGATCATTTACCTATTAAGTTAATCGACTTAATTGTACTTTTTACTGGACTAGTGGACAATGCTATTGAGACAGCCAAAGGCAGTAGACGTCCTTTTTTATCTATTGCATACTTTAAACAAGATAACAAGCAATTATTTATTATTGAAAATAGCACAAAAACCAATCGTGTGGATATAGCCAAACGCTTTGATGCTCAGCAGCAGAACTCAGCCCACTTTTTGACTGTTTTAGATAGTTACCCCCAAATAACGCTTTCGACTAAAAGTGACCATTATCGATTAAGACAATTGTTAGAAATGAGATAAAGTATGATGAACATTTTTATTCTTGAGGATGATTTTATCCAGCAGACACGCATAGAATCTATCGTAGTAGGCATCTTAAAAGAGACTAGAATACCATGTAATCAGCTTGAAGTGTTCTCGACTCCTCAAAAATTATTTGAGAGTATCCAAGAAAGAGGAGACCATCAGCTGTATTTTTTAGATATTGAAATTGGTGAATATACTCGTTGTGGGCTTGAATTAGCTGCAGCTATTCGACAAAAAGATCCTAATGCCGTTATTGTGTTTGTCACCACTCATTCAGAATTTGCTCCTATTTCTTTTAAATATAAGGTATCCGCTCTAGATTTTATTGATAAAGCAGGTGGTCAAAAACAGTTTAAAGAACAAATCGAAGAATGTATCCGATATACTTACGATATGATGTCTAGTCGTGAGTCAAAGGACATGTTTTTATTTGAGACTCCACAGACAAGATTAAAATTGCCCTATAAGGATATTTTATACTTTGCTACAGCCACAACTCCTCACAAAGTTTGTTTATGGACTCAGACAGAAAGATTAGAGTTTTATGGTAATCTATCTGAGATTCAAGCAGTAGCACCGAAACTTTTTTTGTGCCATAGATCCTACCTTGTGAATCTAGATAAGGTTGTTCGAATTGATAAGAGTAAGCAGCTCCTTTATTTCGAAAATGGTGATTCTTGTATGGTATCACGATTAAAAATGAAATGTCTGTTTGAACGGTGGGAGGCTCTTCGCTAAAGTTAAGAGAGCAATAACATTTTAGGACGAAAAAGCAACATTTCAGGAAATGATGCTCTTATTGAAACATTTTTCGCTATAATAATTAGTGTAAATAAAGATTTACGAAGTCATGAGTTTATCGAGCAATCAATCCCCAATTCAATCAAAATATTGTTTTCTCTCTCTCCATAAACAAATAGTATTTTTGATATGATGGCTCGGCAGACAAAATGACGATGTCAGTTGTCTTTGTTTGGATATCACATTAGCTGATTGTAAAATCAGTATTAAAGCCCGGCTTGCCGGGTTTTTTGATAGGTAAATACAGGGATAAGTAGCTGACGTCTTGTGGATTCTGACTTTTTATGGTTGTTTTCTGAAGGTTATTCCTTTGTCGAAAGAAGAACTATACTACGAAAAGATGGAGTGACAAGAGGCAGTTGAAGCACAAAAACTAGAAATAGTACAGAAAGAGGCTTAATCTGAAAGGGTTAGGGCTTTTTAATTTTTTAGGGGATGTGGTATAATGGTAATAATTTAGATATTGGAGTTAAATTTTGAAGAAGACCTATCGTGTCAAGCGTGAGAAAGATTTCCAAGCCATATTTAAGGATGGAAAAAGTACAGCAAATCGAAAATTTGTCATTTATCATTTAAATAGAGGCCAAGACCACTTCCGTGTGGGTATTTCTGTCGGTAAAAAAATAGGAAATGCAGTCACCAGAAATGCAGTCAAACGAAAGATACGTCATGTTATCATGGCATTAGGGCATCAGCTGAAGTCAGAGGATTTCGTGGTGATTGCCCGTAAGGGTGTCGAGTCTTTGGAGTATCAAGAGCTTCAACAAAATTTACATCATGTTTTAAAGTTAGCACAATTGCTTGAGAAAGGTTTTGAGAGTGAAGAAAAACATTAAAATTGCAAGAATAGTCCCCTTAGTTCTATTATTAGTGGCCTGTGGTCGTGGTGAGGTAACGGCACAATCATCTAGTGGTTGGGACCAGTTGGTTTACTTATTTGCCAGAGCAATTCAATGGCTTTCCTTTGATGGTTCAATTGGTGTTGGCATTATTCTTTTTACCCTTACTATCCGTCTCATGCTCATGCCTTTGTTTAACATGCAAATCAAATCAAGCCAGAAGATGCAAGACATCCAACCTGAGCTTAGAGAATTGCAAAGGAAATACGCTGGTAAAGACACACAAACGCGGATGAAGTTGGCTGAAGAAAGTCAAGCCCTTTACAAAAAATATGGGGTTAACCCTTATGCTAGTCTCTTACCCCTCTTAATTCAGATGCCAGTTATGATTGCCTTATTCCAAGCCTTGACACGGGTATCTTTCTTAAAAACAGGGACTTTCTTGTGGGTGGAATTGGCACAACATGATCATTTGTACCTTTTACCAGTTTTGGCAGCTGTCTTCACTTTCTTGTCCACTTGGTTGACCAATCTAGCGGCTAAAGAAAAAAATGTCATGATGACTGTTATGATTTATGTGATGCCGCTAATGATCTTTTTCATGGGCTTTAACTTGGCTAGTGGAGTAGTGCTCTATTGGACGGTCTCCAATGCCTTTCAAGTGGTACAACTACTGTTATTAAACAATCCTTTTAAGATTATTGCGGAAAGACAACGTCTTGCCAATGAAGAAAAAGAACGCCGTCTTCGTGAACGTCGTGCTCGTAAAAAAGCAATGAAGAGAAAATAGGAGTTTAGGTTATGGTATTATTTACAGGAAAAACAGTCGAAGAAGCTATCGAAACAGGACTTCAAGAGTTAGGGTTATCACGCCTTAAAGCGCATATCAAAGTCATTTCAAAAGAGAAAAAAGGTTTCCTCGGGTTTGGTAAAAAGCCAGCCCAAGTTGATATCGAAGGTATCAGCGACAAGACGGTTTATAAGGCTGATAAAAAAGCCACTCGAGGTGTTCCAGAGGATATTAATCGTCAAAATACTCCCGCGGTCAATTCTGCTGATGTAGAACCTGAAGAAATAAAAGCCACTCAAAGGTTAGAAGCAGAAGATACCAAAGTGGTTCCTCTCATGTCTGAAGATAGTCCAGCGCAAACCCCTTCTAATCTTGCTGAGACAGTCACTGAAACAAAAGCACAACAACCGTCAATCCCAGTCGAAGAATCAGAAGTGCCCCAAGATGCTGGTAATGATGGTTTCAGCAAAGATATTGAAAAAGCTGCTCAGGAAGTGTCCGATTATGTGACTAAAATTATCTATGAAATGGATATCGAAGCTACCGTTGAAACCAGCAACAATCGTCGCCAAATCAATTTGCAGATTGAAACGCCAGAGGCGGGACGTGTGATTGGTTACCATGGTAAGGTCTTGAAATCCTTGCAGTTGTTAGCTCAAAATTTCTTGCACGACCGCTATTCAAAAAATTTTTCAGTATCCTTGAATGTCCATGATTATGTGGAACATCGAACAGAAACCTTGATTGACTTTACGCAAAAAGTTGCCAAACGCGTTTTGGAATCTGGTCAAGATTACACCATGGATCCCATGAGTAACAGTGAGCGTAAAATCGTTCATAAAACCGTTTCATCCATTGAAGGGGTTGATAGTTATTCTGAAGGCAATGACCCTAACCGCTATGTGGTAGTCAGTCTTCAACGTTAGATCCTAAAAAGAATCTTTGGTAGTTAGTTTAGCTATCGAAGATTTTTTGTATGGCCAGCTTAACCGTTTGTTTTACTGATCTCATTGATTATTGTTGCTATTGATAAGGTTTCAACGGTAAGGCAAAGGAACAGTGTCAAAGAAGAGACACTTTATGAAATGAGCGGCCTCTTAAATGAGAGAGAAACTGTTGAAAAACGAAAATAAATCTTGACAGTAGACCCTCTTTAAGATAGAATATTATAGTATGTTTAGTAACTGATATCACAAATAGCCGGCTAAACGAATACAAAATCTATGAGGAGGTATTCACTGTGAAACGTACTTATCAACCAAGTAAAATCCGTCGTCAACGTAAACACGGATTCCGTCACCGTATGTCAACTAAAAACGGACGTCGCGTGCTTGCTGCACGTCGTCGTAAAGGACGTAAAGTATTATCAGCTTAATTGCAAAAAATACAACTAAAGTAAACCAAGAGTGCTCGAGGCTCTTGGTTTTTTAACGTTTTCTAATCGGAAATTTGCAATGTATAAGTATGGTGTCAACTCCTTACCTTTTTATTTGTTGTATGAAAGAGCATTCCAAATAATAGAAAATAATATAAAAAATGAAAGTAGATTCTAAAAGTCTCATTGCTATTGAAAGCGCTTTATTTTTTGTTATAATAACTTTGTGAACGTTATTTTTATTAAAACTAAGAAACACAAGGAGTAGAAACTATGCCTGATAAACCAACCAAAGAAAAGCTCATGGAGCAGTTAAAGGGTGGGATTATCGTTTCTTGTCAGGCTTTGCCAGGTGAGCCTCTCTATTCAGAGACTGGGGGTATTATGCCACTGATGGCAAAAGCTGCTCAAGAAGCTGGTGCTGTCGGCATCAGAGCTAATTCGGTTAGAGACATTAAAGAAATTCAAGCCATAACAGACCTACCAATTATCGGTATCATCAAAAAAGATTACCCGCCGCAAGAGCCTTTTATTACGGCAACGATGACCGAAGTGGATCAATTAGCTGCCTTAAATATTGCAGTGATTGCTATGGATTGTACCAAGCGTGACCGACATGATGGCTTGGATATTGCTAGCTTTATTCGACAAGTTAAGGAAAAGTACCCCAATCAGCTTTTGATGGCAGATATTAGTACCTTTGATGAAGGACTAGTGGCCCATCAGGCTGGCATTGATTTTGTTGGAACCACCTTGTCAGGCTACACCCCGTATAGCCGTCAGGAAGCAGGTCCTGATGTGGCATTGATAGAAGCTCTTTGCAAAGCAGGCATTGCTGTCATTGCCGAAGGAAAGATTCATTCCCCAGAAGAAGCCAAGAAAATTAATGACTTAGGTGTGGCAGGTATTGTTGTTGGAGGGGCCATCACAAGGCCTAAGGAAATTGCAGAGCGTTTTATCGAAGCGCTCAAATCCTAATAGTGGTTGTCAAACTAGAAACACACATCAAAAAAAGGAGATTTTACGATGAACATGAAGAAGTTAGCTTCATTAGCGATGCTTGGTGCATCTGTTTTAGGACTAGCAGCTTGTGGCGGAAAGAGCCAGAAAGAGGCTGGTGCAAGTAAATCTGATACTGCTAAGACAGAAATCACATGGTGGGCTTTCCCGGTCTTCACGCAAGAAAAAGCTGAAGATGGTGTGGGAACCTATGAGAAGAAATTGATTGCTGCCTTTGAGAAAGCTAATCCAGAAATCAAGGTAAAATTGGAAACCATTGATTTTACATCTGGTCCTGAGAAAATCACAACTGCTATTGAAGCTGGAACAGCTCCTGATGTCCTCTTTGATGCTCCAGGTCGTATCATTCAATATGGTAAAAATGGGAAATTGGCTGACTTGAATGACTTGTTCACAGAAGAGTTTACCAAAGATGTTAACAATGACAAATTGATTCAAGCCTCAAAAGCAGGAGATACAGCTTACATGTATCCTATCAGCTCTGCTCCATTCTACATGGCGTTGAATAAAAAAATGCTCAAAGATGCTGGCGTCCTTGATCTTGTGAAAGAGGGTTGGACAACAGATGATTTTGAAAAAGTCTTGAAAGCATTGAAGGACAAAGGATATAACCCAGGTTCTTTCTTTGCTAATGGTCAAGGTGGTGACCAAGGACCACGTGCCTTCTTTGCTAACCTTTATAGTAGTCATATTACCGATGACAAAGTAACCAAATACACCACAGATGATGCTAACTCTATTAAAGCCATGACCAAGATTTCCAATTGGATTAAAGATGGTTTAATGATGAATGGCTCTCAGTACGATGGTTCAGCTGATATTCAAAACTTTGCGAATGGCCAAACTTCCTTTACCATTCTTTGGGCGCCTGCACAACCAGGCATCCAAGCTAAATTGTTAGAAGCTAGTAAAGTGGATTACCTTGAAATCCCATTCCCATCAGATGATGGCAAACCAGAACTAGAATACCTCGTAAATGGTTTTGCGGTCTTTAATAACAAAGATGAACAAAAAGTCGCTGCCTCTAAGACATTTATCCAATTTATCGCTGATGATAAAGAATGGGGACCTAAAAATGTTGTTCGTACAGGTGCTTTCCCTGTAAGAACTTCTTATGGGGATCTTTACAAAGACAAACGAATGGAAAAAATTGCTGAATGGACAAAATTCTACTCACCATACTATAACACGATTGATGGGTTTGCTGAAATGAGAACTCTTTGGTTCCCAATGGTTCAAGCCGTCTCTAATGGTGATGAAAAGCCAGAAGATGCTTTGAAAGCCTTCACTGAAAAAGCAAACAAGACAATCAAAAAAACACAATAAGTGTTCCTAACAAGTGGCTTCTTTTCAATGCACATGTCAAATGGTCACTGGAAAGAAGCTTTTCTTTTTAGAAAAGTTGAACAGAAAAAAGAGGTATTTCAAGTGAACGTCAATAAATTAAAAATGAGAGAGACGCTCATCTCATACGCTTTCTTAGCTCCGGTCTTGGTTTTCTTTGTGATTTTTGTCTTGATACCGATGATTATGGGCTTTGTGACGAGCTTTTTCAATTATTCCATGACAGAGTTTACCTTTGTTGGTTTTGCTAATTATGCTAGGATGTTTCAAGATCCCATTTTCATGAAGTCTCTTATTAACACCTTGATTATTGTTATTGGTTCGGTACCTGTTGTAGTTTTCTTTTCCCTCTTTGTGGCGGCTAAAACCTACGACAAAAATGTAGTGGCGCGTTCGTTTTACCGGGCAGTTTTCTTTCTGCCTGTTGTTACCGGAAGTGTTGCGGTGACGGTGGTTTGGAAATGGATCTATGATCCAATGTCAGGGATTTTGAATTATGTCTTAAAATATGCTCATGTGATTGAACAAAATATTAGTTGGCTGGGAGATAAGCACTGGGCTTTGTTGGCTATTATTGTTATTTTATTAACCACATCTGTTGGGCAGCCTATTATTCTATATATTGCTGCTATGGGAAATATTGATAACTCTTTGGTAGAAGCTGCGCGTGTGGACGGCGCCACAGAATTTCAGGTGTTTTGGAATATCAAGTGGCCAAGTCTGCTGCCAACAACCTTATATATTGCTGTCATAACAACCATTAATTCCTTCCAATGTTTTGCTTTGATTCAACTTTTGACGTCTGGAGGGCCAAATTATTCAACCAGTACCCTCATGTACTATTTGTATGAAAAGGCCTTTAAGCTCTCTGAATACGGCTATGCCAACACAATGGGTGTATTCTTGGCAGTCATGATTGCAATCATCAGCTTTGCTCAATTTAAAATTTTAGGTAATGATGTGGAATATTAGGAGGATATTAAGATGACGAAAAAGAAACTAACCGCATCAGATATCTTAACCACTGTGATGCTATGTGTTTTGACCATTTTGTTTATTTTTCCATTTTATTGGATTATGACAGGAGCATTTAAGGCTCAAGCCGATACCATTATGATTCCACCGCAATGGTGGCCAAAGGCGCCTACTATTGAAAATTTTAAGGCCTTGGTAGTGCAAAATCCAGCCTTAAAATGGTTGTGGAATAGTGTCTTTATTTCGGTGGCGACCATGTTCTTGGTTTGTGGAACCTCCTCGTTGGCTGGCTATGCTTTGGCCAAAAAGCGGTTTTATGGACAGCGGCTTTTGTTTTCGATTTTTATTGCTGCTATGGCCTTGCCAAAACAGGTTGTTCTAGTGCCTCTTGTGCGGATTGTTAATTTTATGGGAATCCATGACACTTTGGCGGCTGTTATTTTGCCTCTTGTGGGCTGGCCATTTGGTGTTTTCCTTATGAAACAGTTCTCAGAAAATATTCCAACCGAGTTATTGGAATCCGCCAAGATTGATGGATGTGGCGAAATTCGTACCTTTTTCAATGTGGCTTTCCCTATTGTCAAACCAGGCTTTGCAGCGCTAGCGATTTTTACCTTTATCAATACTTGGAATGATTATTTTATGCAGTTAGTGATGTTAACCTCTCGAGAAAATTTAACGATTTCACTTGGGGTTGCCACTATGCAAGCTGAAATGGCTACTAATTATGGCTTGATTATGGCAGGGGCTGCCATGGCTGCAGTGCCTATTGTAACAGTCTTTCTTGTCTTCCAAAAATCATTTACCCAAGGCATTACTATGGGTGCTGTGAAAGGTTAGACTAAATAAAGCGTGTCGCTAAGCTTAATCTATAGGTTGCTTATTAATTTAGGTGCATACATAGATAAATCAGATGGGAAGCAAGTCATGTGTTAAACGTTTAAGAGGAGAGTTAGCTTTTGTTTGTAAGCGTATTTCTAGAAAGGAAGTTGTGATTTGACATCGAAAAAACAGGGACTTTTACACTCTCTCTTCAAGCTTGATAGTAAATGGATGAGGGCTAGCGCAGCACTGTTTGATTTGCTCGTGTTTAATCTCTTATTTGTCTTGTCCTGCCTTCCCCTTCTAACGATTGGGGTTGCTAAAATGGCTTTGTATGCGAGTTTGTTGGATTGGCGAGAAGGTCAAGTTAGTCAGCTTGTTACTACTTATAGCTCTCATTTTAAATATTACTTTAAAAGTGGGCTACGCCTTGGCCTTATTGAGCTTGGGATAATGACTATTTGTCTCTTAGATCTTTTCTTAATTCGAAACCAATCAGGCCTAGTTTTTCAAGGGTTTAAAGTACTTTGCGTTGCTGTTTTATTTTTGGTGGTTATACTCTTTTTGTACGCTTATCCTCAGGCCGTCAAAAGAGACCTTTCCCTATCTACGCTGTTTAAGCGAAGCTTTTTATTAGCAGGACTCTTTTTTCCATGGAGTTTTGCTTTCTTGGCTTTTATTTGTCTCACGATATTTAGCCTACAATTGTCTCTGTTAACGTTATTTGGAGGCGTGTCTTTGCTAGCTATCATCGGCATCAGTAGTCTAACTTATCTCTACTTGATTATCATGGAATCTCTTCTTAGGCGATTCCCACTTAATAATGACATTGAATAAAGGACATTACTATGACAGATCTTACGAAATACCAAGGCATTATTCCTGCCTTTTACGCTTGTTACGATGACCAGGGGAATATCAGCCCTGAGCGTGTGCGTGCCTTGACCCAGTACTATATTGACAAAGGGGTTCAGGGGCTTTACATTAATGGCTCTTCTGGAGAGTGTATTTACCAGAGCGTTTTTGACCGTCAATTGGTGTTAGAAAATGTCATGGCAGTCGCTAAGGGCAAGCTGACGATTATTAATCACGTTGCCTGCAACAACACTAAAGATAGTATTGAATTGGCAGCTCATTCAGAACGTTTGGGCGTGGATGCCATTGCAGCTATTCCGCCTATTTATTTCCGGTTACCAGAATATGCGGTTGCTGATTATTGGAATGCTATTTCTTCGGCTGCTCCTCACACAGATTTTATCATCTATAATATTCCTCAACTGGCAGGGGTTGCCTTGACGCCAAGCCTTTATAAGACTATGTTGGCTAATAAGCGCGTGATTGGCGTTAAAAATTCATCTATGCCAGTGCAGGATATTCAAACCTTCTGTGCGATTGGTGGGGACGATCATATTGTTTTTAATGGCCCAGATGAACAATTTCTAGGAGGGCGCTTGATGGGTGCTGCTGCAGGCATTGGTGGTACCTACGGGGCTATGCCAGAATTATTTTTAAGGCTGAACCAACTTATTGCTGACAAGGATTTAGAAAAGGCCAAGGCCCTTCAATATACTATTAATGAGATTATCGGTGTCCTTGTTTCTGCTCACGGCAATATGTATGGGGTTATTAAAGAAGTACTTCGTATTAATGAGGGTCTTGATATTGGTTCTGTTCGATCACCTTTAGCTGAGTTGGTCGAGGAAGATAGGGTTATTTGCCAACGGGCTGCTGCTCTGATTAATCAGGCTAAGGAAACCTTTTGATAAGATGCGAGGGGATAACAAATGAAGCATTATTTAGCAATTGATATTGGTGGTACTGCTATCAAGTATGGCTTGATTTCTGAAACAGGAGACCTGTTGGAAAAAGAGGAAATGGCCACTGAGGCTTATAAAGGTGGTCCCTCTATTTTGGAAAAGGTCAAGGGCTTGGTAAAGACCTATCAAGACCAAATGGATCTGGCTGGAGTGGCCATTTCTTCTGCAGGAATGGTTAATCCTGATGAGGGAGAAATCTTTTATGCCGGCCCTCAGATTCCTAACTATGCTGGAACTCAGTTTAAAAAAGAGATTGAAGAGACTTTCGGGTTACCGTGTGAAGTGGAAAACGATGTTAACTGTGCTGGTCTGGCCGAAGCTATTTCTGGTAGTGCCAAGGATTATCCTGTGGCTCTTTGCTTGACAATTGGGACGGGAATCGGTGGCTGTTTATTGTTTAATTCCCAAGTTTTTCATGGTAGTAGTCATTCAGCTTGCGAAGTTGGTTACCTTCATTTGTCAGATGGTCAGTTTCAGGATCTGGCATCTACCACAGCTCTTGTTCAAGAGGTGGTCTTAGCTTATGGCGATGACATTAGCCAATGGGATGGTCGTCGTATTTTTGAGCAGGCTAAAGCGGGTGATGCGATTTGTATAGCAGCCATTAGTAAGCAGGTGGATTACTTAGGACAAGGTATTGCTAATATCTGCTACGTTGTTAACCCAAATGTGGTGGTGCTTGGTGGCGGTATCATGGCGCAAAAAGACTATTTAGCTGATAAATTAAAGACAGCTCTTGATAGCTACTTGGTTTCTAGTCTTGCCAAGAAAACTCAGCTGAAGTTTGCTAGTCATGGAAATAATGCTGGTATATTAGGAGCTTACTACCATTTTAAACAAAAGAATGAGCGATCTTGTTCATTTATAACTCTTGAGAAAATCGAAAATAATTTAGCGAGTAGCTAATCTTAGTGGCTGTGAGTCTATATGACGTGAAGAGTTCTTGTTTAAGTATACTGGGGGAGGTGAATGACGACCCTTTAAAAAGAAAACAACGCCCTTTTTGCTATTGTAGTCTAAAGGTCGTTATTTTCTTTGTCAATAATAGTGTTTTTGAAGATTTTTTCTTTGTGCGGTTTGTCAATCGCTAAAACGTAAGCATAAATAATGTCCATCATAATAAGAAGAGGAAATTGTGGTGACACACGATTCCCATAATGTAGTTGGTGAGTTGATGATACGGGAATAATATCTAAGGAGTCGTCAAATTCGGTTTGATTATCTGTTGTTAAGAGGACAGTTTTGGCTCCTCGCTGACTAGCTTGATGAAGTGCTGTGATGACAGAGTTTGTTTTGCCAGATAAAGAAAAACCAAAAACAAGGCAATTTTCATTGACGAGGCTATTTGCCCAAGTAAAACCATCAGTGTCTGAATAAGCATCACAGATTAAACCAAGTCGCATAAAGCGTAGCTTCATTTCTCTTGCTACTAGTCCAGAAGATCCTTTGCCAAAGAAATAGACTCGCTCAGAAGAATCGATCAGCTTGGCTAAGTTCAGTAATTTTTCCTCATTAACGAGCTCATAGGTTTTATTAATAAGAGCGTCGTAGTCCATCAGCACGCGCTTTGTCAATTCTAAGTGAATAGATTGGAAAGTCTCTTGTGATTCTTGAAGACTGTGAAGGTAATCAAAGGCAAAAGCACGATAACCAGTAAAACCACATTTTTTTGCAAATCGAGTCAAGGCGGCTTGAGAGATGTGTAGTCGCTTAACTATCTCGGATGCGGTCAACTCTTGAGGTGTCAGATCGGTTGTAATAAAAAAATGAGCAATCCCTTTTTCTAAACTGGTCATATGTTCCAATGATGCTTCGATTTTGGTAATTAGGCGGTGGTTTTTAGGCATAGCAAAGCACACTCCTTACAGTTTAACTACCTACTAGTATAGCATAGATCGCTAACAGAAGGTAGCGACCCTTTTTGTGATACAGATTTGTTCAACCCACTTTATTTGAGTAGGTTGTAGTATTTTTGAGGGCTTATGTAGGAGCCGACTATTAAAGGTCATTTGTCAAAAAAGTAGAAAATAGACAAGTGTCAGCTAGCAAAGGGTTTTACGATCAACCTAAACGGCAGAAGTTCTCACCAAGTTTTCTGATGTGGTTAAGATCTTTATGTTATAATAACATCATGACAAATAAAGTAGAAAAACTAACTATTTTTGATACCCATACGCACCTGAATGTAGCAGAATTTCAAGGACACGAAACTGAAGAATTGACTTTGGCTCAAGAAATGGGCGTGGCCTACCATAATGTGGTTGGCTTTGACCAGGCCACTATTAGTGGGGCACTAACTCTAGCCAATAAATATGCCAATATTTATGCAACTATTGGGTGGCATCCAACAGAAGCAGGTTCTTATTCAGAGGCTGTTGAGGAGGCTATCGTCTCTCAATTATCACATTCCAAAGTGATTGCCTTAGGTGAAATTGGCTTAGACTATTATTGGATGGAGGACCCCAAAGAGGTGCAAATAGAGGTTTTTAAGCGCCAAATGCAATTAGCAAAAGACCATGATTTGCCTTTTGTGGTGCACACCCGCGATGCCTTGGAAGATACCTATGAGGTCATCAAAGCAGCTGGTGTTGGCCCTCGTGGAGGCATCATGCATTCTTACTCAGGGTCATTAGAGATGGCTGAACGTTTCATTGAACTTGGCATGATGATTTCCTTTTCAGGTGTGGTCACTTTCAAAAAGGCTCTTGATATTCAAGAGGCAGCGCAGCACTTGCCTTTGGATAAGATTTTGGTGGAAACAGATGCCCCTTATCTTACACCAGTTCCAAAACGTGGCAAACAAAATCATACAGCTTATACCCGCTATGTGGTTGATAAAATCGCAGAGCTACGGGGGATGACTGTGGAAGAAGTTGCAAAAGCAACGACTGCTAATGCAAAGAGGGTATTCAAGCTTGACTGAAAAAATTAATATTCAAGAGGTTCTTGTTGTAGAAGGCAAGGACGACACGGCTAACCTACGCCGTTTTTACGAGGTGGATACCTATGAGACTAGAGGCTCTGCTATCACTGAAGAAGATTTAGAACGAATCAATCGCCTAAACGATTTGCGTGGTGTTATCGTTTTAACAGACCCAGATTATAATGGTGAGCGCATTCGTAAGCTCATTATGGCTGCTGTGCCAACAGCTCGTCATGCCTTTTTAAACCGAAACGAGGCGGTTCCGAGTTCTAAGAGTAAGGGTCGTTCCTTAGGGGTTGAACATGCCAATTTTGAGGATCTCCAAAAGGCACTTGCTCATGTCACTCAGCAATATGATGATGAGTCTTATTTTGACATTCGTCAAACAGACCTGATTCGTCTAGGGCTTTTAATGGCGTCAGATAGCCGTAAACGCAGGGAATACTTGGGTGAAAAGCTCCGCATCGGTTATGCCAACGGCAAACAACTGCTCAAGCGCCTCGAATTATTTGGCATTACCCTAGCAGAAGTGGAAGAAGTGATGGAGACATATGAGGAGTAAAGAGTACAATAAAATATAACAGCCCCATTAACTGAATGGCGTGTCCTGGCAAAAAAGTTTAGGCTAGTGGTTCAAATGCCAAAAAGAAAGTGATCATAAAAAGAAGAGAATATATGAGAATTGCAGATTATAGCGTGACCAAGGCTGTCCTTGATCGTCACGGATTTACCTTTAAGAAATCTTTTGGTCAGAACTTTTTGACCGATACCAATATTTTACAGAAAATCGTTGACACGGCTGAGATTGATCAGAATGTCAATGTTATCGAGATTGGTCCTGGAATTGGGGCTTTGACGGAATTTTTGGCAGAAAATGCTGCTGAAGTGATGGCTTTTGAGATTGATGACCGCTTGGTGCCGATTTTGGCAGATACCTTGCGCGATTTTGATAATGTGCAAGTGGTCAATCAAGATATTTTAAAAGCTGATTTGCAGACCCAAATCAAGCAGTTTAAAAATCCTGATTTGCCCATTAAGGTGGTGGCTAATCTACCTTACTACATCACAACGCCTATTCTCATGCACTTGATTGAGAGCAAAATTCCATTCCAAGAGTTTGTGGTCATGATGCAGCGTGAAGTGGCAGATCGTATTTCTGCGGAGCCAAACACTAAAGCTTATGGTTCCTTGTCCATTGCGGTGCAGTATTACATGACTGCCAAGGTTGCCTTCATTGTGCCGCGCACCGTCTTTGTACCTGCACCAAATGTCGATAGTGCTATCCTCAAAATGGTGCGTCGCGACCAGCCTTTGATTGAGGTTAAGGACGAAGATTTCTTTTTCAGAGTGTCTCGTCTCAGTTTTGTCCATCGTCGCAAGACCCTGTGGAATAACTTGACTAGCCATTTTGGGAAGTCTGAAGACATCAAGGCTAAACTTGAAAAAGGTCTGGCACTAGCAGATATCAAGCCTTCTATTCGTGGTGAGGCCTTGTCGATTCAAGATTTTGGCAAATTAGCTGATGCTTTAAAAGAAGTTGGATTATAAAAGCTTTCCCCCGGTGACAATAAAAAAATTCCCTTGTAGACAAAACAGAGATGTTCAGTTCAGGGGGATTTTTCTTATTGAAGCTGGCCGTTAAGGCATCGCAGTGCAGAGCTAGTTTTTTTAATACCCCGGAAAAAAAGGGCAATTAACAAGAGCGTGACTATAGCGGTACGGTTAGACTCTTTTTCGTAAATAGCAAAGGTCTTCTTAAAATTCATATCGTTTCCTACCTCAAAAAATCATCAGTGATCTGATTTTTAGTTGATAAAATATTCTATTTTTAAAAAGCAGTGACCTAAATGATAGCCAGTGGTCTAGAGAATCTTGACAGTTTTTAAAGCGAGTGAAACTTAGACTCAAATGCTGATTTGGGAGCGGTTTTCTGATATAATAGAGTTATTATAGTAGGGCAAAGGAGCACAGTTGCAAGGTAAAATCATTAAATCTCTGGCTGGTTTTTATTACGTGGAGTCAGAAGGACAGGTATATCAGACGCGAGCGCGTGGTAATTTTAGGAAGCGCGGTGAGACACCTTATGTTGGAGATATCGTGGATTTCTCAGCAGAGGACAACTCTGAAGGTTATATTTTAGCGATTCATCCTCGTAAAAACAGTTTGGTAAGACCTCCTATCGTCAATATTGATCAAGCAGTGGTTATTATGTCTGCTAAAGAACCAGAATTTAACAGCAATCTTCTAGACCGCTTTCTCATCTTGCTTGAACACAAAGCCATTCATCCAGTGGTTTATATCTCTAAGATGGACTTATTAGATAGTCCCGAGGAGATTAAGGCTATTGGTCGACAGTATCAGGCAATCGGTTACGATTTTGTGACCAGTCTTGAGGAATTGCTGCCTTTGCTAGCTGATAAAATTACCGTCTTTATGGGACAAACAGGTGTTGGGAAATCAACCCTTCTCAACCGAATCGCCCCCGAATTGGCTCTTGAAATAGGAGAAATCTCAGATAGTCTAGGGCGTGGTCGTCACACCACCCGAGCTGTGAGTTTTTACAATACCCATGGCGGAAAAATCGCGGATACGCCAGGTTTTTCATCATTAGACTATGATATTGCTAATGCTGAAGATTTGAACGAGGCTTTTCCAGAGCTGCGCCGGCTGAGCCATGAGTGTAAGTTTAGATCCTGTACCCATACCCACGAACCCAAGTGTGCTGTCAAGGCAGCGCTTGAAACGGGAGAGTTGTGGCCAGTTCGTTATGAGCATTACCTGCAATTTCTCAGTGAAATTGAAAACCGTCGTGAAACATATAAAAAAGTTATCAAAAGAAAGTAGGTCTACTCCATGTCAACTCTAAAAATTGCCCCATCTATTCTAGCAGCTGATTATGCTAATTTTGCTTCTGAGCTAGCTCGTATTGAAGAAACAGATGCCGAATACGTTCACATTGATATTATGGATGGTCAATTTGTTCCTAACATCAGTTTTGGTGCAGATGTTGTGGCAAGTATGAGAAAGCACAGTAAATTGGTCTTTGATTGCCATCTAATGGTGGTTGATCCTGAACGCTATGTTGAGGCTTTTGCACAAGCTGGTGCTGATATCATGACCATTCACACAGAAAGTACTCGTCATATTCATGGAGCCCTTCAAAAAATCAAGGCAGCTGGCATGAAAGCAGGGGTAGTGATTAATCCAGGAACTCCTGCAACAGCCCTAGAACCTTTGCTAGACTTAGTTGACCAAGTCCTCATTATGACAGTCAACCCAGGTTTTGGGGGTCAGGCCTTTATCCCAGAATGTTTAGAAAAAGTGGCTACCGTAGCCAAATGGCGAGATGAAAAAGGATTGTCCTTTGACATTGAGGTTGATGGCGGAGTAGACAATAAGACCATTCGTGCTTGTTATGAAGCAGGGGCCAATGTCTTTGTGGCAGGTTCTTACCTTTTCAAGGCCAGTGACCTAGTGAGCCAAGTCCAAACCTTAAGGACGGCCTTGAATGTCTAAAGTTGCTCTTTTTGCGGGAGGAGATCTCTCTTATATCAGCCGTGATTTTGATTATTTTGTCGGTATTGATAGAGGGAGCCTATTTTTATTAGAAAATGGGCTTCCTTTGAATATGGCTGTTGGTGATTTTGATTCGGTTTCCCAAAAAGCGTTTACGGATATAAAAGAGAAGGCAGAGCTTTTTATTACTGCTCATCCAGAAAAAAATGATACGGATACGGAATTAGCCCTTAAAGAGGTCTTTGCTCGTTTTCCTGAGGCGGAAGTGACCATTTTTGGGGCTTTTGGGGGTCGAATGGACCACCTCTTATCCAATATTTTCTTGCCTAGCGACCCTGGTATTGCTCCCTTTATGGCACAAATCGCCTTGCGTGACCAACAAAATATGATTACCTACCGCCCGGCAGGTCAGCACCTTATCCATCAAGAAGAAGGGATGACCTATGTGGCATTTATGGCAGAAGGAGAAGCTGACTTGACCATTACTGGTGCTAAATTTGAGTTGACGCAAGATAATTTTTTCAAAAAGAAAATCTATTCCAGTAATGCCTTTATCCATCAACCTATTACAGTTAGTTTGCCAAGTGGCTACTTGATTATTATTCAAAGTAAAGATTGGAGTTAGTATGGACCTTATCTTGTTCCTTTTGGTCTTGGTTCTCTTAGGTTTAGGGGCTTATCTGTTGTTCAAAGTCAACGGCCTTCAACATCAGCTTGCCCAAACCCTAGAAGGCAACGCGGATAATTTGTCTGACCAAATGACCTACCAGTTGGATACAGCTAACAAGCAACAATTGTTAGAGCTAACACAGCTGATGAACCGACAACAAGCAGGCCTTTACCAACAATTAACAGATATTCGTGACGTCTTGCACCGTAGTTTGTCTGATAGTAGGGACCGGTCTGACAAACGCTTAGAAAAAATTAACCAGCAGGTCAACCAATCGCTCAAAAATATGCAAGAATCTAACGAAAAACGTTTGGAGAAAATGCGCCAGATCGTTGAAGAAAAATTGGAAGAAACCTTAAAAAATCGTCTGCACGCCTCTTTCGATTCTGTATCCAAGCAACTAGAAAGTGTCAATAAAGGCTTGGGAGAAATGCGTAGCGTGGCTCAAGATGTGGGTACTTTAAATAAGGTTTTGTCCAATACCAAAACACGAGGCATTTTAGGCGAACTTCAACTAGGCCAAATCATTGAGGATATCATGACATCAAGCCAGTACGAAAGAGAATTTGTAACGGTTAGTGGTTCTAGTGAACGCGTAGAATATGCGATTAAGCTCCCAGGAAATGGTCAAGGCGGTTATATTTACCTACCGATTGACTCAAAATTCCCTCTTGAAGATTATTACCGATTAGAAGATGCTTACGAAGTTGGTGATAAACTGGCCATCGAGGCTAGCCGAAAAGCACTTCTGGCAGCTATCAAACGCTTTGCCAAAGACATTCATAAAAAGTACTTGAACCCCCCAGAGACGACCAATTTCGGAGTTATGTTCTTACCAACAGAAGGTCTTTATTCAGAAGTGGTCAGAAATGCGTCTTTCTTTGATAGCCTTCGTCGGGAAGAAAATATTGTGGTTGCAGGCCCTTCGACCCTGTCTGCTTTGCTGAATTCCTTATCTGTTGGTTTCAAGACCCTTAATATCCAAAAAAATGCTGATGACATCAGTAAAATTTTAGGCAATGTCAAGTTAGAATTCGATAAATTTGGCGGCCTGCTTGCCAAGGCTCAAAAACAAATGAATACAGCTAATAATACGCTGGATCAGCTCATTTCAACAAGGACAAATGCCATTGTTCGAGCCTTGAATACCGTTGAAACTTATCAAGACCAAGCAACAAAATCTCTCTTGAACATGCCCTTATTAGAAGAGGAAAATAATGAAAATTAATCAAATGAAAAAAGACCAGCTTTTTGAAGGGTTCTACCTCATTAAGTCGGCAGAGGTTCGTAAGACAAGAGCTGGTAAAGATTTTATTAGCCTTACCTTTCAGGATGACACTGGCGAGATTTCAGGAAATCTGTGGGATGCCCAACCTTATAACGTTGAAGAATTTACTGCTGGTAAAGTCGTGTTTATGAAAGGGCGACGCGAGGTGTATAATGGTACCCCTCAGGTTAATCAAATCACCTTGCGAAATGTTCGCCCAGGTGAGCCCAATGATCCAAAGGACTTCAAAGAAAAGGCACCTGTCAGTGTGACAGAAGTACGTGACTATTTGGAACAGATGCTCTTTAAAATTGAAAATGCAACGTGGCAACGAATTGTAAGGGCTCTTTATCGTAAGTATGATAAAGAATTTTATACTTATCCTGCAGCTAAAACAAACCACCATGCTTTTGAGTCAGGCCTCGCCTACCATACTGCTACGATGGTCAGACTAGCAGATAGCATTGGAGATATCTACCCTGACTTAAATAAGAGTCTACTGTTTGCAGGTATTATGTTACATGACTTAGCTAAAGTCATAGAATTAACAGGACCAGATAATACAGAATACACCGTTCGTGGTAACTTGATTGGGCATATTTCTCTCATTAACGAAGAAATTACAAAAGTAATTTCAGAACTACAAATCGATGATACCAAAGAAGAAGTCATTGTCCTTAGGCACGTGATTTTAAGCCATCACGGGCAATTAGAATACGGTAGTCCGGTACGTCCACGCATCATGGAAGCTGAAATTATTCATATGATTGACAATATTGATGCTAATATGATGATGATGACAACAGCTCTTAGCCGTGTTAGCGAGGGCGAGATGACCAATCGGATTTTTGCCATGGATAATCGGTCTTTTTACAAGCCAAACTATTGATCAGTGTTTCTCGAGTAATAGTTCCTTTGCTTTTGTGATGATTTTTGATGTGCTTAACACTTATGATGGTTTCATAAGTGTTTTTGGCTCTTGTTATGGTTATTAAGTAGAATGTCCTTTCAGTAGGAATGTTGATTAGTTTATCTTAGATTGAATTCTTGCATGATATTAATAAGAACAAAAAAACCAATATTTTCCTAATCGAATGTTCGTTTTTTATTAACTTTATGGTATAATAGCAAAAAGTACATAAAAATGGGGAAACTATGAAATTAAGACGAAGTGAACGTATGGTTGTCATTTCAAATTATTTGATTAACAATCCGTATAAATTAACTAGTTTAAACACCTTTGCAACTAAATATGAGGCCGCAAAATCTTCTATCTCAGAAGATATCGCTATTATCAAGAAAGCTTTTGAAGAAGCTAACATTGGTGATATCGATACACTTACAGGAGCAAGTGGAGGCGTAATTTTTACCCCCAGTATTTCAGAAACAGAAGCGCGTACCATTGTTGAAGACCTGTGTCAAAGGTTATCAGAGAGTGATCGCATCTTACCTGGAGGCTATATCTATTTGTCAGACTTGCTGAGTACACCTAAAATTTTACAAAATATTGGTCGTATTATTGCCAATGCCTTTAAAGGAGAAAAGATTGACGCTGTGATGACAGTTGCAACCAAAGGAGTTCCTTTAGCAAATGCAGTGGCTAATATTTTAAGTGTTCCTTTTGTCATTGTTAGACGTGATTTAAAAATAACAGAAGGATCGACAGTGTCTGTCAATTATGCGAGTGCTTCTAGTGATCGTATTGAAAAGATGTTTCTGTCAAAGCGTAGTTTGAAACCCAATAGTCGTGTATTGATTGTAGATGATTTCTTGAAGGGCGGGGGGACGATTACAGGAATGATCAGTCTCTTGACAGAATTTGACAGCACTTTAGTTGGTGTTGCTGTGTTTGCAGAAAACGCTCAATCAGAGCGTGAGCAAATGACCTTCAAATCATTGCTGAAAGTTTCAGAGATTGATGTCAAAAACAACAATGTTGTTGTAGAAGTTGGTAATATTTTCGATAAATGGAAAAAGGAGAGAGAATGGACTTAGAACAAACGAAGCCAAACCAAGTTAAGCAGAAAATTGCTTTAACCTCAACAATTGCTTTATTGAGTGCCAGTGTAGGCGTATCTCACCAAGTCAAAGCAGATGATAGAGCCTCAGGAGAAACGAAGGCGAGTAATACTCACGACGATAGTTTACCAAAACCAGAAACAATTCAAGAGGCAAAGGCAACTATTGATGCAGTTGAAAAAACTCTCAGTCAACAAAAAGCAGAACTGACAGAGCTTGCTACCGCTCTGACAAAAACTACTGCTGAAATCAACCACTTAAAAGAGCAGCAAGATAATGAACAAAAAGCTTTAACCTCTGCACAAGAAATTTACACTAATACTCTTGCAAGTAGTGAGGAGACGCTATTAGCCCAAGGAGCCGAACATCAAAGAGAGTTAACAGCTACTGAAACAGAGCTTCATAATGCTCAAGCAGATCAACATTCAAAAGAGACTGCATTGTCAGAACAAAAAGCTAGCATTTCAGCAGAAACTACTCGAGCTCAAGATTTAGTGGAACAAGTCAAAACGTCTGAACAAAATATTGCTAAGCTCAATGCTATGATTAGCAATCCTGATGCTATCACTAAAGCAGCTCAAACGGCTAATGATAATACAAAAGCATTAAGCTCAGAATTGGAGAAGGCTAAAGCTGACTTAGAAAATCAAAAAGCTAAAGTTAAAAAGCAATTGACTGAAGAGTTGGCAGCTCAGAAAGCTGCTCTAGCAGAAAAAGAGGCAGAACTTAGTCGTCTTAAATCCTCAGCTCCGTCTACTCAAGATAGCATTGTGGGTAATAATACCATGAAAGCACCGCAAGGCTATCCTCTTGAAGAACTTAAAAAATTAGAAGCTAGTGGTTATATTGGATCAGCTAGTTACAATAATTATTACAAAGAGCATGCAGATCAAATTATTGCCAAAGCTAGTCCAGGTAATCAATTAAATCAATACCAAGATATTCCAGCAGATCGTAATCGCTTTGTTGATCCCGATAATTTGACACCAGAAGTGCAAAATGAGCTAGCGCAGTTTGCAGCTCACATGATTAATAGTGTAAGAAGACAATTAGGTCTACCACCAGTTACTGTTACAGCAGGATCACAAGAATTTGCAAGATTACTTAGTACCAGCTATAAGAAAACTCATGGTAATACAAGACCATCATTTGTCTACGGACAGCCAGGGGTATCAGGGCATTATGGTGTTGGGCCTCATGATAAAACTATTATTGAAGACTCTGCCGGAGCGTCAGGGCTCATTCGAAATGATGATAACATGTACGAGAATATCGGTGCTTTTAACGATGTGCATACTGTGAATGGTATTAAACGTGGTATTTATGACAGTATCAAGTATATGCTCTTTACAGATCATTTACACGGAAATACATACGGCCATGCTATTAACTTTTTACGTGTAGATAAACATAACCCTAATGCGCCTGTTTACCTTGGATTTTCAACCAGCAATGTAGGATCTTTGAATGAACACTTTGTAATGTTTCCAGAGTCTAACATTGCTAACCATCAACGCTTTAATAAGACCCCTATAAAAGCCGTTGGAAGTACAAAAGATTATGCCCAAAGAGTAGGCACTGTATCTGATACTATTGCAGCGATCAAAGGAAAAGTAAGCTCATTAGAAAATCGTTTGTCGGCTATTCATCAAGAAGCTGATATTATGGCAGCCCAAGCTAAAGTAAGTCAACTTCAAGGTAAATTAGCAAGCACACTTAAGCAGTCAGACAGCTTAAATCTCCAAGTGAGACAATTAAATGATACTAAAGGTTCTTTGAGAACAGAATTACTAGCAGCTAAAGCAAAACAAGCACAACTCGAAGCTACTCGTGATCAATCATTAGCTAAGCTAGCATCGTTGAAAGCCGCACTGCACCAGACAGAAGCCTTAGCAGAGCAAGCCGCAGCCAGAGTGACAGCACTGGTGGCTAAAAAAGCTCATTTGCAATATCTAAGGGACTTTAAATTGAATCCTAACCGCCTTCAAGTGATACGTGAGCGCATTGATAATACTAAGCAAGATTTGGCTAAAACTACCTCATCTTTGTTAAATGCACAAGAAGCTTTAGCAGCCTTACAAGCTAAACAAAGCAGTCTAGAAGCTACTATTGCTACCACAGAACACCAGTTGACTTTGCTTAAAACCTTAGCTAACGAAAAGGAATATCGCCACTTAGACGAAGATATAGCTACTGTGCCTGATTTGCAAGTAGCTCCACCTCTTACGGGCGTAAAACCGCTATCATATAGTAAGATAGATACTACTCCGCTTGTTCAAGAAATGGTTAAAGAAACGAAACAACTATTAGAAGCTTCAGCAAGATTAGCTGCTGAAAATACAAGTCTTGTAGCAGAAGCGCTTGTTGGCCAAACCTCTGAAATGGTAGCAAGTAATGCCATTGTGTCTAAAATCACATCTTCGATTACTCAGCCCTCATCTAAGACATCTTATGGCTCAGGATCTTCTACAACGAGCAATCTCATTTCTGATGTTGATGAAAGTACTCAAAGAGCTCTTAAAGCAGGAGTCGTCATGTTGGCAGCTGTCGGCCTCACAGGATTTAGGTTCCGTAAGGAATCTAAGTGATGCATTCGTCATAAGCAATTGCATCAAAGGAAAAATTCTATTTGACATGAAGTGCCGTCTGTGTTATTATATTAGACGGTACTTTTTACTTTTGGTCTCTCAAAAGTGTACAGAGACGTGCTGACAATTGTTGCAAAAAGTGCACCGGATATGGGCTGTCACCAAGTGCTATATCAACCAAAAATAAAAAAACACAGGAGAATGTAGATGCCTACAATTAACCAGTTGGTACGTAAACCACGTAAATCTAAAATTGAAAAATCAGATTCACCAGCTTTGAACATTGGTTACAACAGTCACAAAAAAGTTCAAACTAAAATGGCTGCCCCACAAAAACGTGGCGTTGCTACTCGTGTTGGAACAATGACACCTAAAAAACCTAACTCAGCCCTTCGTAAATTCGCTCGTGTACGTTTGAGCAACCTTATCGAAGTAACTGCCTACATCCCAGGTATCGGACACAACTTGCAAGAGCACAGCGTTGTTCTTATCCGTGGCGGACGTGTAAAAGACCTTCCAGGGGTACGTTACCATATCGTTCGTGGCGCACTTGATACTGCAGGTGTTGCTGACCGTAAACAAGGCCGTTCTAAATACGGTGCGAAACGTCCAAAAGGATAATAGAAGGGGGATAAGAGAAAATGAGTCGTAAAAATCAAGCGCCTAAACGCGAAGTATTACCAGATCCATTATATAACTCAAAAATCGTAACACGTCTTATCAACCGTGTTATGCTTGACGGTAAACGTGGTACAGCTGCTACTATCGTTTACGATGCTTTCAACGCTATCAAAGAAGCAACAGGAAATGACGCTCTTGAAGTATTTGAAACAGCTATGGACAACATCATGCCTGTACTTGAAGTACGCGCACGCCGTGTCGGTGGTTCTAACTACCAAGTCCCAGTTGAAGTTCGTCCAGAACGTCGTACAACACTTGGACTTCGTTGGTTGGTAAACGCATCACGTGCTCGTGGTGAACACACTATGAAAGATCGTCTTGCTAAAGAAATCATGGATGCTGCAAACAACACAGGTGCATCAGTTAAGAAACGTGAAGACACTCACAAAATGGCTGAAGCTAACCGTGCCTTTGCTCACTTCCGTTGGTAATATAAGATATTTTAGCGTCAAACAAATGCTAGACAAAATAGGGAAATTGACGCAGAAACTTCAGTTTCTAGGAACTATTATCTTTTTGTCAGTGGCTTGTAGCTCGAACTCAATTAATAAGATACGAAGGCGTATAGAACGCAAAGTGAAAATAGGAAATTTGACGAAGAAACCTTTGTCTCTAGGAAAGTTTATCTTTTTCACACAGCGTTTAGCCTGAGTTCAATGAATAAGATACCAAGCCTTATAAAGGCAATAGGTATTATCTTTACCAACAAATATTTAGATAACGGGTAGGTCCTGCCTATCCGTTTTTGCTAAATAGTGCTATAATGAAAGAGTAAACTAAAAAAATAGGAGAAACACATGGCTCGCGAATTTTCACTTGCAAAAACTCGTAATATCGGTATCATGGCTCACGTCGATGCTGGTAAAACAACTACAACAGAGCGTATCCTTTACTACACTGGTAAAATTCATAAAATCGGTGAAACGCACGAAGGCGCATCACAAATGGACTGGATGGAGCAAGAGCAAGAACGTGGTATCACTATTACTTCTGCCGCTACAACAGCTCAATGGGATGGTCACCGCGTTAACATCATCGACACACCAGGACACGTGGACTTCACCATCGAAGTACAACGTTCTCTCCGTGTTCTTGATGGTGCTGTAACCGTTCTTGACTCACAATCGGGTGTTGAGCCTCAAACTGAAACAGTTTGGCGTCAAGCAACTGAATACGGTGTTCCACGTATCGTTTTCGCCAACAAAATGGATAAAATCGGTGCTGACTTCCTTTACTCAGTACAAACCCTTCATGACCGTCTTCAAGCAAATGCACACCCAATCCAATTGCCAATCGGTGCAGAAGATGATTTCCGTGGTATCATTGACTTGATCAAGATGAAAGCAGAAATCTATACCAACGACCTTGGTACAGATATTCTTGAAGAAGATATTCCAGAAGAATACTTAGAACAAGCTCAAGAATACCGTGAAAAATTAATCGAAGCAGTTGCTGAAACTGATGAAGACTTGATGATGAAATACCTTGAAGGTGAAGAAATCACTAACGACGAATTGATTGCTGGTATCCGTAAAGCAACAATCAACGTTGAATTCTTCCCAGTACTTTGTGGTTCTGCCTTCAAAAACAAAGGTGTTCAATTGATGCTTGATGCGGTTATCGCATACCTTCCAAGCCCACTTGACATCCCTGCAATCAAAGGTGTTAACCCGGATACAGATGCTGAAGAAGAACGTCCAGCATCTGATGAAGAGCCATTTGCAGCTCTTGCCTTCAAGATCATGACTGACCCATTCGTAGGTCGTTTGACATTCTTCCGTGTTTACTCAGGTGTTCTTAATAGCGGTTCTTACGTTATGAACACATCAAAAGGTAAACGTGAGCGTATCGGACGTATCCTTCAAATGCACGCAAACAGCCGTCAAGAAATTGAAACAGTTTACGCTGGTGACATCGCTGCCGCTGTTGGTTTGAAAGACACAACAACTGGTGACTCATTGACTGATGAAAAAGCAAAAGTTATTCTTGAGTCAATCGAAGTTCCAGAACCAGTTATCCAGTTGATGGTTGAGCCAAAATCTAAAGCAGACCAAGACAAGATGGGTGTTGCCCTTCAAAAACTTGCTGAAGAAGATCCAACATTCCGTGTTGAAACAAACGTTGAAACTGGTGAAACAGTTATCGCTGGTATGGGTGAACTTCACCTTGATGTCCTTGTTGACCGTATGAAACGTGAGTTCAAAGTTGAAGCTAACGTTGGTGCTCCTCAAGTATCTTACCGTGAAACATTCCGTGCTTCTACACAAGCTCGTGGATTCTTCAAACGCCAATCTGGTGGTAAAGGTCAATTCGGTGATGTTTGGATTGAATTTACACCAAATGAAGAAGGTAAAGGTTTCGAATTCGAAAATGCTATCGTTGGTGGTGTGGTTCCTCGTGAATTTATCCCAGCTGTTGAAAAAGGGTTGATCGAATCTATGGCAAACGGTGTTCTTGCTGGTTACCCAATGGTTGACGTTAAAGCTAAACTTTACGATGGTTCATACCACGATGTCGACTCATCTGAAACTGCCTTCAAGATCGCAGCATCTCTTGCTCTTAAAGAAGCAGCTAAATCAGCACAACCAGCTATCCTTGAGCCGATGATGCTTGTAACGATTACAGCTCCAGAAGACAATCTTGGAGACGTTATGGGACACGTGACAGCTCGTCGTGGACGCGTTGATGGTATGGAAGCACATGGTAACAGCCAAATCGTTCGTGCTTATGTTCCACTTGCTGAAATGTTCGGTTATGCAACAGTTCTTCGTTCTGCTACTCAAGGACGTGGTACATTCATGATGGTATTTGACCACTATGAAGATGTTCCTAAGTCAGTTCAAGAAGAAATCATTAAGAAAAACAAAGGTGAATAACCACCACTAAGAGGTTGAGGATAACTATCCTAACCTCTTTTTTAGTGTAACAGAACGTTATAGTACAGTTTGAAGTTTTGGAAATCTTTCCCAATAAAAAGATAAATTACAGAATAGAACATAGAAAAAAGAAAGCCCTTTCCTATATTTGGTGGGTTTTGAAGGCTAGAAGAAAGAAGCTGCCCTTTATGAAAATGGCTAATTTATTTGCATTTTTTCTGAAATAGTTATATAATAGTTCTGTTGAAAGGTTGTTACAGATGACTGTAAGTTAATCTTTTCACAATAGGTAGGGAGCATTCCCTCTAAATAATATTCTTTTGATTTTCATAAGGAGGAAATCACTAATGGTAGTTAAAGTTGGTATTAACGGTTTCGGTCGTATCGGACGTCTTGCATTCCGCCGTATTCAAAACATCGAAGGTGTTGAAGTAACTCGTATCAATGACCTTACAGATCCAAATATGCTTGCACACTTGTTGAAATACGATACAACTCAAGGTCGTTTTGATGGAACAGTTGAAGTTAAAGAAGGTGGATTTGAAGTAAACGGAAACTTCATCAAAGTTTCTGCTGAACGTGATCCAGAAAACATCGACTGGGCAACTGATGGGGTTGAAATCGTTCTTGAAGCAACTGGTTTCTTTGCTAAAAAAGAAGCAGCTGAAAAACACTTACATGCTAACGGTGCTAAAAAAGTTGTTATCACAGCTCCTGGTGGAAACGATGTTAAAACAGTTGTTTTCAACACTAACCACGACATTCTTGACGGTACTGAAACAGTTATCTCAGGTGCTTCATGTACTACAAACTGTTTAGCTCCTATGGCTAAAGCTCTTCACGATGCATTCGGTATTCAAAAAGGTCTTATGACTACAATCCACGCTTACACTGGTGACCAAATGATCCTTGACGGACCACACCGTGGTGGTGACCTTCGTCGTGCACGCGCTGGTGCTGCAAATATCGTTCCTAACTCAACTGGTGCTGCTAAAGCTATCGGTCTTGTTATCCCAGAACTTAACGGTAAACTTGACGGTGCTGCACAACGTGTTCCTGTTCCAACTGGATCAGTAACTGAGTTGGTTGTAACTCTTGACAAAAACGTTTCTGTTGACGAAATCAACGCTGCTATGAAAGCTGCTTCAAACGATAGCTTCGGTTACACTGAAGATCCAATCGTTTCTTCAGATATCGTAGGCGTATCATACGGTTCATTGTTTGACGCAACTCAAACTAAAGTAATGGAAGTTGACGGATCACAATTGGTTAAAGTTGTATCATGGTATGACAACGAAATGTCTTACACTGCTCAACTTGTACGTACTCTTGAGTACTTCGCAAAAATTGCTAAATAATTAGTTATAACGAAAGAGAGCTTGGTTTATGCTGAGTTCTTTTTCGTATACTTTAAACACTACCTTAAATGTATGATTTTAACGTTTTGAACTATTCTAGACTCTAGCATAAAAGATATTTTAAAATAGTTCCCTTAATAAACTGTATACAAAAAGGCTAAGATGGAAGGGGTGTCTTAGCCTTTTTTTGTCTGACTTAAATTTGGAGAGATAAAAAGTAAAATCTTATTTTTTACCGTAACGTTTGTACTCGTGAATAATCTTCAGAGCACGTTTTCTGGTTTTAATATTGGGACTTTTCAGTCTTCTGTAAGCTGACGATAAGTCAGTTTTTTCTGCCATATTATCCTCCTAAATATAAATTATTAACGTTAACAAAAATAAGTATAGCATAAAATAGTTAACTGGTAAAGTATTTTATGACAAATTCTTTTTGAATTGAAAAAAGACCCAACTGGCATAGAAATAGTTGGATCCTTTATCTTATTTTAAGAAGCGTTGTAAAAATTCTTTGGTACGATCTTGTGTAGGATTCTCGAAAATTTGTTGAGGACTTCCTTCTTCAGTAATCAATCCCTTATCCATGAAGATGATACGGTCAGAAACATCACGAGCAAATTCCATTTCATGGGTAACAATAATCATGGTCAACCCTGATTTTGCCAAGTCTTGCATGGTTTTAAGGACCTCACCAACCATTTCAGGATCAAGAGCTGATGTTGGTTCATCAAAGAGCATGGCTTCTGGATTGACAGATAAGGCTCTGGCAATGGCAACCCGTTGTTTTTGCCCCCCTGATAATTGTTTTGGTTTGGCTTGCCAGTATTGTTCTGTCATACCAACCGCATTGAGGTTTTCTTTAGCGATTTGTTCGGCTTGTGCACGGTCTCTTTTGAGGACGGTGGTTTGAGCGACGATAGCATTTTCCAATACATTTAGGTTTTCAAACAAGTTAAAGGATTGGAAAACCATGCCTAGTTTTTCACGGTAGTGAGTCAAGTTGTAGTGTTCAGCAAGGACATCTTCACCATGAAAGAGGATTTGACCGGCACTTGGCTCTTCCAAAAGATTGATCGAGCGCAGGAGGGTTGATTTTCCAGAACCAGAAGAACCGATAATGGAAATCACTTCTCCCTTGTTAACAGAAAGGGAGATATCTTTGAGTACTTCATTGCTGCCGTAAGATTTTTTGAGATTTTTGATTTCAATAATTGAGTTAGACATTTGAGACCTCCGCAATCTGCATTTGGTTTGCTCCAGTGGTGTAAGTATCGGCATCGAAACGGCGTTCAATATAACGAAGGATACGTGTCACCGTGAAGGTAAGAACAAAGTAGATAATGGCGATAATCGTAAAGGTTTGGAAATATTGGTAGGTTTGTGTGGCTACGGTATTACCTGAGAAGTAAAGTTCCACAACAGAGATAACATTCAAGACAGAAGTATCTTTGATATTGATGACAAACTCATTACCTGTTGCTGGTAAAATGTTGCGAACAACTTGTGGTAGCACGATTTTACGCATGGTTTGTCCGTGAGTAAAGCCAAGAGCAGTTGCTGCTTCGAATTGACCTTTGTCGACAGCGAAAATACCACCGCGAACAATTTCACTCATATAGGCACCCGTATTGATAGATACGATAAAAATAGCCGCTAGGGTACGGTCGATCGAAATACCAAAGGCTTGCGCTGTTCCGTAGTAGATAACCATAGATTGAACAATCATAGGTGTCCCACGGAAGATTTCGATATAAATAGTGAGTAACCAACCAAAGAGTTTTTGTCCCAAGGCAGCTACTTTATGCTTAGCTTTAGGAGCTGTACGGAAAATACCGATTAATAATCCAATAAAGAGACCTGTAATGGTTCCGACCATGGAAATCAGAAGGGTCATTCCAGTTCCACGTAAGAATTGCTTCCAGTTACCTTTAAAAATAGCCCACATTTGGCCTAGAAATGATGCTTTAGCATCTTCGGCTTTCTTTTCCACGGGTTGTTTGGTAACCATATCATCCATCAGGGCCATACGATCTGTTTGAGAAAATCCTTCAAGCACTTGGTTGACAGTTGCCATACGATCGTCATTTTTTTTCATTCCGACAGCGATAGCAGCATCTGATTCAGCAACAGCAAACCCTTTTTTAAGAGTGATCATTTTCAAACGGCTATCAGCAGCTTCAGCAGTCATGGCTTCAGGTCGTTCAGAAATATAGGCATCGATAACACCCGAAGTAAGGGCTTGTCGCATTTGAGAGAAATCTCCCATTGGTGTTTGTAACTTAGCACCTTTTAGTTGAGTTAAGAGATTGACATGCCAAACGCCTTGCTGGGCAGTTACTTTAGCTCCAGAAAAATCCTTGAGGCTTGTTGCATCAGCATATTTGCCATTGGCAGTTACGACTAGAACAGGTTGGCTAGTGTAGTAGCTGTTTGAGAAGCTAATTTCGTTTCTACGCTCTTTGGTAGGACTCATACCAGCAGCGATCATATCGATTTTTCCAGAAGTTAATGCTGGAATTAAACCGGTCCAAGAGGTCTTAACGACTAAAAGTTCTTTGTTCATAGCTTTAGCGACTTTTTTAGCGACTTGGACATCGTAACCGTTGGCGTATTGGCTAGTTCCTTCAATTGGAACAGCCCCGTTTGAAGCGTCATCTTGAGTCCAGTTAAAAGGAGCATAGGCTGCTTCCATTCCGACTCTTAAATATTGGTTTGCTTGAGCCCGGCTCATTCCTCCAAACAGAAGGGCCAAGGCGACCAAACAGCTAAGGATTAGCTTTTTCATATAGGTCTCCTGTTTCAAAAATAGTATTCAGACCTATTTTACAGCAATTTGCATCCTATTTCAATATATTATCAGTGAATAGGTTGAAATATGGAAAAATATTCAAAATAATGATTAAAAATAAGATGAAGGACTTGGTTTAGGTTTTGTCATCTCCTTAAAATATGGTAAAATGAGGGCAGAAAGAGGATGTTGCCATGAAAAAAATTTTGATGACGCTTGTGCTCTGCTTCAGTCTTTTAGGGATACGAATAAAAGCAGCTGATGTAGACTATAGCATCACCAACTATGAAGGTCAGTTACTGTTATCAAAAGAAAATACTGCTCGGTTTGAGCAAAAAGTAACCTATCAATTTGACACTTCTTATAACGGCCAGTATATTTCGCTGGGCCGGACAGGTCATTTGCCAGCGGGCTTTGCTATTGACCAAAAGCCTAAAGTTGAGGTATATCAGAATGGTCAACAGGTACCTGTTAGTCAAGAGTTTAGTGACCTTGGAGATGGCTATCGTTTAAAACTTTATAATGCTGGCCAAGCTGGTGATAAGGTTGACGTCAAGGTTATCTGGCAACTGCACCACCTTTTAACAGCTTATCAAGACGTGGCAGAGCTGAATTGGACACCGATTAGTGATTGGGACAAAACATTAGAAAAGGTGAGTTTGACCGTCACTACCCCAACTGATATTCAGGATTCTAATCTATGGGCTCACAGAGGATATTACCAAAAGAAACCTCAAGTGTTAAAAGAAGGTAACAGTCGCTATCAGATTAATGCCAAGAATGTCTCAGGGCAACTGGAATTGCATGCTTATTGGGATAAAAAAGCATTATTGGGAAAAGAGCCAGTTGATGTTTCAACGAGTAAAAAGAATAAAATTGTAGCGTTAGAAACTAAGATTTCCAGACGAAGGACCTTGTTACAGCTGCTATTTGGCAAAGTCATTCCTCTGGTAGAGGTAGGTTTTCTTCTTTGGCAGTTAATACAGTTTACAAGATTAAAGAAACAATTCAATCGTTATCATTTGGCTAACCATACAGATCACAGTTACGAAGTCCCTGAAGATCTTTCGCCTCTTGTGTTGACACAAGCGATTTATGGACAGAGTTTTGCCTATTTATCCCCTACAGCATCAGAAAGCCAGAAATTATTGATCCCTAAAGGAGTGACCTTTGAGGCCCTTGTTCAAGCTACCTTGTTGGATCTGATCGACCAAAAGGTGCTTTTATTAACGAAAGAAGAAGGGAAAGCTTATCTTGAAATCAGTCAGTTAGATCGTGTGACAGATGAGGAAGCTGCCTTCTTAGATATGGCTTTTGGAAACAAGGTGACATTGCCGGTGGATCAATTGTTTAGTCAATACCATTATGATGCTGATACCATTAAACAATTAAAGAAAACGTACAAAGGTAAAAAGCTCGAGCAAGAAGTCCGTCAATCGTCTGAGCAGGTGATTAAGGCGATGAAAAAAGCGTCGGCAGCTATTACAAACAATGTCCTAGAAACTATCAAAAAGTTAAACTTACCAGATACTTATCGTCAAATGACCCCGGCAGAGAAACGAAAAAGCAATAGTGTCCAGGGATTAGGTTGTTTGTTGCTTATTCTAAATAGTGGTTTATTGATTTACTTGGCTATTAAAGAAAGTGGGTTAGCCCTCATTTACCTTGCTTTAATGGTGCTAACGATGTGCCTTGGCTTTTACATTAGCCTGAAGTTAGATCAATACAAGAAATTGGGTATTGAAACACCTGAGGGGGGTGTTCGGTTACATCAATGGCAGAGCTTTAAAAACATGATACGAGACATTGACAAATTTGAGGATGTTGCTATTGAAGGTTTGGTTGTTTGGAACCGTGTTTTGGTTTATGCCACCTTATTTGGTTACGCTAAGAAAGTGGAACGCTATTTGAAAGTCCATCGTATTGCCTTACCTGAGGTTTACCAAGCTGTTCGACCAGGTGAATTATCAATGGTAATGTATGCTACGACACCAACCTTTGTGTCTAGCTTGTCTTCAGCTACAACTTCCTCAAATTTCTCAGTCTCTTCCGGAGGCGGGATTAGTGGTGGTGGCGGCGGCGGTGCCTTTTAAAAAAGCTGCTTGGCATTAATCACAGTTTAGAAAATCACAATAAGAGTGGTTAATAAGGAGAAAACATGTTAATTATCGAATTGCTAAAAGCCATTTTCTTTGGCATCATTGAGGGAATCACAGAATGGTTACCAGTTTCAAGCACTGGTCACCTCATTTTGGTGCAGGAATTTATCCGACTAAATCAGGATAAGGCTTTTATAGAAATGTTTAATATCGTTATTCAATTAGGGGCGATTATCGCTGTTATGTTGATTTATTTTGAACGTCTCAATCCCTTTCAACCTGGGAAAACAGCAAGAGAAGTACAGCTTACCTGGCAATTATGGCTAAAAGTGGTGATTGCGTGTATTCCTTCTATTTTAATAGCGGTTCCTCTTGATAATTGGTTTGAAGCACATTTTTATTTTATGGTTCCGATTGCCATCGCTTTAATCGTCTACGGGATTGCCTTTATCTGGATTGAAAAACGAAATGCTCAACAAGAACCTGCTGTCACTGAATTAGCTAGAATGTCTTACAAAACAGCTTTCTTCATTGGTTGTTTTCAAGTCTTAAGTATTGTGCCTGGTACTAGTCGATCAGGGGCTACCATCTTAGGAGCTATTATTTTAGGAACTAGTCGAACAGTGGCCGCTGATTTCACCTTCTTTTTGGCCATTCCTACCATGTTTGGATATAGTGGATTAAAGGCTGTAAAATTTTTCCTTGATGGCCATCACCTTGATTTTGCACAAGTCCTTATTCTTTTAGTGGCTAGCTTGACCGCTTTTGTGGTTAGTTTATTGGCGATTAGGTTCTTGACAGATTATGTTAAGAAACACGATTTCACCATTTTTGGGAAATACCGTATTGTGTTAGGAAGCCTTTTACTTATTTATAGCTTCTTTAAATTTGTTTTTTAAACTTACATATCGTTTAGGATGTTGCGACAGACCTTGGGGACTGTCGCTTTTTAAATTTCCTTTTGTAGACGAGGAGTTAGTCATAAATTGCGAAATTACAGCATTTCTAGTATAATAAAATGACTACGCGTGCGAGGTATTGAGAATGGAAATGAAACAAATTAGCGAGACAACGCTAAAAATAACAATTAGTATGGACGATTTAGAAGAAAGAGGAATGGAGTTGAAAGATTTCTTGATTCCTCAAGAAAAAACAGAAGAGTTTTTCTATTCTGTGATGGACGAACTCGATCTTCCAGATAATTTTAAAGATAGTGGTATGCTTAGTTTTCGAGTGACTCCACGCAAGGACCGTCTAGATGTTTTTGTTACCAAATCTGAGATAAATAAAGATATTAATCTTGAAGATTTAGCAGAGTTTGGTGATATGTCCCAAATGACTCCGGAAGATTTTTTCAAGAGCTTGGAGCAATCCATGCGTGAAAAGGGAGATGTCAAAGCTCATGAAAAATTGGAAAAAATTGAAGAGATAATGGAAGATGTTGTTGAAGCCACTCTAGCTAATCAGTCTGAGGCGGCTGATCCATCAACTAATCATGAGTCAGAACCTTTAGACTATGTCCATTATGTATTGGATTTTTCAACGATTACAGAGGCAGTGGCTTTTGCTAAAACGATTGATTTTTCGATAGAAGCTTCAGAGTTATATAAGGGGAGCAACTGCTACCATATGACTATTTTATTAGATGTTCAGCAACAACCATCTTATTTTGCGAACGTCATGTATGCGAGATTGATTGAGCATGCAAACCCTGGATCAAAAACAAGAGCTTATTTACAAGAGCATGGCTTACAATTGATGCTTGATGGTGCTGTTGAGCAATTACAAAAGATTGAGTTGGGATAAAATAGTATGTTTTCATTCACAATAGATTATGTCCTTGTTCTGATAGGGGCTTTGTTAATGTCCTTATTCTTAACCCCTCTTGTTCGCTTTTTAGCCTTTCGTGTGGGTGCAGTAGACAATCCCAATGCCAGACGGGTCAATAAGGTTCCGATGCCAACCAGTGGTGGATTAGCTATTTTTATGTCTTTTTTAGTAGCAAGTTTGGGACTTATTCCGATTGCTTCTAAAGGCGCCATGTTTTTTGGTCAGACCTACTTCAGTTATATTTTACCTGTCGTGATTGGTGCTACAGTAATTACCCTTACTGGTTTTTTAGATGATTTGTATGAGTTAAGTCCTAAATTAAAGATGTTTGGTATTCTAATTGGTGCAGTGATTGTCTGGGCTTTTACCGACTTTAAATTTGATAGCTTCAAAATTCCTTTTGGAGGGCCGTTGTTAGTTTTTGGTCCTTTCTTAACCTTATTCTTAACAGTCCTGTGGATTGTTTCCATCACTAATGCTATTAACTTGATTGACGGTTTGGATGGTTTGGTTAGTGGGGTCTCTATTATTAGTTTAGTGACCATGGCTATTGTATCTTATTTCTTTTTACCTCAAAAGGATTTCTTTTTGACGTTAACCATTTTGGTCTTGATTTCTGCTATTGCAGGATTTTTTCCTTATAATTACCATCCAGCTATGATTTATTTGGGTGACACAGGAGCCCTCTTTATTGGCTTTATGATAGGGGTTTTGTCTCTTCAAGGATTGAAAAATTCAACGGCTGTGGCTGTGGTGACACCTGTTATTATTCTTGGTGTACCCATTATGGATACCATCGTGGCTATTATTCGACGTAGTTTATCAGGTCAAAAATTCTACGAGCCGGATAAGATGCACCTGCATCATCGACTCTTATCAATGGGCTTTACTCATCGAGGAGCTGTCTTAGTAGTTTATGGTATTACCATGCTTTTTTCCCTTATTTCTTTACTTTTAAATGTTTCTAGTCGAATTGGTGGCGTCCTCTTGATGCTTGGACTTTTATTTGGTTTAGAAGTTTTTATTGAAGGATTGGAGATCTGGGGTGAAAAGCGAACGCCTTTGTTTAACTTGTTAAAGTTTATTGGTAATAGTGATTATCGTCAAGCAATGCTTCTGAAATGGAAAGAAAAGAAGGATTTGAAACACTAAAAAAGCCGAGTAAGGCTTTTTTTGCTATAATAGATGCAGTGACCATTATAAAAAAAGCAGTGCAAATGACACTGTCTTTTCTTGAGATGGTATAGATGACAGAGAAAATAAGGGGTGTATCATGTCAATTCTTGAGATTAATAATTTACATGTTTCAATAGAAGGTAAAGAGATTTTGAAAGGGGTTAACCTAACTCTTAAAACTGGGGAAGTAGCTGCCATTATGGGGCCAAATGGGACAGGAAAGTCTACCCTTTCAGCAGCTATTATGGGAAATCCTAACTACGAAGTGACCCAAGGGCAAATTTTGCTTGACGGGGTCAATATTCTCGATCTAGAAGTTGATGAGCGTGCGAGACTGGGACTTTTTCTCGCCATGCAATACCCTTCAGAAATTCCAGGGATTACCAACGCTGAATTTATGCGTGCAGCAATGAATGCCGGTAAGGCAGATGAGGATAAGATTTCCGTGCGAGATTTTATCACCAAACTTGATGAGAAAATGGCTTTGTTAGGTATGAAAGAAGAGATGGCAGAGCGTTACCTCAATGAAGGTTTTTCTGGTGGGGAGAAAAAACGCAATGAAATTCTTCAATTGCTCATGTTAGAGCCTAAATTTGCTTTGTTAGATGAGATTGATTCTGGTCTTGATATTGATGCCCTAAAAGTAGTCTCTAAAGGGGTTAATGAGATGCGTGGGAAAGACTTTGGAGCTATGATTATCACCCACTATCAACGTTTGTTGAATTACATTACCCCAGACCTAGTTCATGTTATGATGGATGGTCGTATTGTCTTATCTGGTGATGCTGCCTTGGCTACTCGTCTTGAAAAAGAAGGCTACGCAGGTATTGCACAGGATCTGGGAATCGAGTATAAGGAAGAAAGTTAAGTTTTTGGAGACAATTACTTTAGCTTTCTACAAAAAGCTAGGTGATGTTCTATATACCCAGCCAATTTAAAAACCAGAGACAAAGGATTGACAGATGACAAAAGAAAAACTAGTGGCTTTTTCGCAAGCCCACGCTGAGCCTGCTTGGCTGCAAGAACGGCGTTTAGCGGCATTAGAAGCCATTCCAAATTTGGAATTACCAACCATCGAAAGGGTTAAATTTCACCGTTGGAATCTAGGAGATGGTACCTTAACAGAAAATGAAAGTCTAGCTAGTGTTCCAGATTTTATAGCTATTGGAGATAACCCAAAGCTTGTTCAGGTAGGCACGCAAACAGTCTTAGAACAGTTACCAATGGCGTTAATTGACAAGGGAGTTGTTTTCAGTGATTTTTATACGGCGCTTGAGGAAATCCCAGAAGTAATTGAAGCTCATTTTGGTCAGGCATTAGCTTTTGATGAAGACAAACTAGCTGCCTACCACACTGCTTATTTTAATAGCGCAGCCGTGCTCTACGTTCCTGATCACTTGGAAATCACAACTCCTATTGAAGCTATTTTCTTACAAGATAGTGACAGTGACGTTCCTTTTAACAAGCATGTTCTAGTGATTGCAGGAAAAGAAAGTAAGTTCACCTATTTAGAGCGTTTTGAATCTATTGGCAATGCCACTCAAAAGATCAGCGCTAATATCAGTGTAGAAGTGATTGCTCAAGCAGGCAGCCAGATTAAATTCTCGGCTATCGACCGCTTAGGTCCTTCAGTGACAACCTATATTAGCCGTCGAGGACGTTTAGAGAAGGATGCCAACATTGATTGGGCCTTAGCTGTGATGAATGAAGGCAATGTCATTGCTGATTTTGACAGTGATTTGATTGGTCAGGGCTCACAAGCTGATTTGAAAGTTGTTGCAGCCTCAAGTGGTCGTCAGGTACAAGGTATTGACACGCGCGTGACCAACTATGGTCAACGTACGGTCGGTCATATTTTACAGCATGGTGTGATTTTGGAACGTGGCACCTTAACGTTTAACGGGATTGGTCATATTCTAAAAGACGCTAAGGGAGCTGATGCTCAACAAGAAAGCCGTGTTTTGATGCTTTCTGACCAAGCAAGAGCCGATGCCAATCCAATCCTCTTAATTGATGAAAATGAAGTAACAGCAGGTCATGCAGCTTCTATCGGTCAGGTTGACCCTGAAGATATGTATTACTTGATGAGTCGAGGACTGGATCAAGAAACAGCAGAACGATTGGTTATTAGAGGATTCCTAGGAGCGGTTATCGCTGAAATTCCTATTCCATCAGTCCGCCAAGAGATTATTAAGGTTTTAGATGAGAAATTGCTTAATCGTTAAGACCTACTGCCAAAAAGAAAGAGGTTAGTATTGCTAGACGCAAAAGACATCAAACAAGACTTTCAAATCTTAAATCAACAAGTCAATGATGAACCCCTTGTTTATTTGGATAATGCCGCCACCACACAAAAACCGGCGCTTGTTCTTGAGGCTTTGCAATCCTATTATCAAGAAGATAATGCTAATGTCCACCGAGGAGTTCATACCTTGGCTGAACGTGCAACGCTCAAATATGAGGCCAGTCGCCAGCAGGTTGCTGACTTTATTCATGCTAAATCAAGTAAGGAAGTGCTCTTTACCAGAGGAACAACAACCAGTTTGAATTGGGTTGCTCGGTTTGCAGAGCAGGTCTTGATGCCAGAAGATGAGGTGTTGATTTCGATTATGGAGCATCATGCCAATATCATTCCTTGGCAACAAGCCTGTCAAAAAACAGGAGCAAGGTTAGTCTATGTTTATTTAAAAGATGGCCAACTTGACATGGACGATTTGGCAAACAAATTGACGACAAAAACACGTTTTGTTAGCCTAGTACATGTCTCCAATGTTCTTGGTTGCATCAATCCCATTAAAGAAATTGCCAAGCTGGCACATGCTAAAGGAGCCTACCTTGTTGTTGACGGTGCCCAGTCGGTTCCACATTTGGCTATTGATGTTCAAGACTTGGATTGTGATTTCTTTGCTTTTTCAGCTCATAAGATGTTGGGGCCAACAGGTTTGGGTGTTCTTTACGGCAAAGAAGAGCTTTTGAATCAAGTGGAGCCTCTTGAATTTGGCGGAGAAATGATTGATTTTGTTTACGAACAAGAGGCCACTTGGAAAGAATTGCCCTGGAAGTTTGAAGCAGGAACACCTCACATAGCTGGTGCTATTGGGCTAAGCGCAGCCATTTCTTACCTTCAGAGACTAGGCATGGCTGATATACATGCGCATGAAGCAGAACTAATAGCCTATGTCTTGCCGAAATTAGAAGCTATTGAGGGGCTTACCATATATGGACCAAGCCAGCCTAGTGCAAGATCTGGTCTGATTTCTTTTAATCTGGATGATTTGCATCCTCATGACTTGGCAACAGCCTTGGACTATGAAGGTGTTGCAGTAAGAGCAGGGCACCACTGCGCCCAACCTCTTCTTAGTTATTTAGGTGTACCAGCAACTGTTAGAGCAAGTTTTTATATCTATAACACCAAGGCAGATTGTGACCGTCTAGTCGAAGCAATTCTAAAAGCAAAGGAGTTTTTCAATGGCACTCTCTAAACTGAACCATCTATACATGGCTGTGGTAGCGGACCATTCGAAACGTCCACATCATCATGGGCAACTAGATGGCGTAGAGGCTGTTCAACTGAATAATCCGACTTGTGGTGATGTGATTTCTTTGACCGTTAAGTTTGACGAAGATAAAATTGAAGATATTGCTTTTGCAGGCAACGGCTGTACCATTTCCACAGCTTCATCAAGCATGATGACAGATGCTGTTATTGGTAAAAGTAAAGAAGAAGCACTCGCGTTAGCTGATATTTTTTCAGAGATGGTACAAGGACAGGAAAATCCTGCTCAAAAAGAGCTAGGTGAAGCAGAATTGTTGGCAGGAGTTGCAAAATTTCCACAGCGTATCAAATGCTCTACCCTAGCTTGGAATGCTCTCAAGGAAGCCATTAAACGAAGTGCCAATGCTCAGCACCTCACGGACCAAAATGTAAAGGAAGGGAAAAATGTCTGATATAAATGAGAAAGTAGAGCCAAAGCCAATTGACTTAGGGGACTACCAATTTGGATTTCACGATGATGTAGAGCCCATTTATTCTACAGGAAAAGGATTGAGTGAGGCAGTGGTTCGCGAACTATCAGCTGCCAAAAATGAACCTGAGTGGATGTTGGAGTTTCGTTTAAAATCCTTGGAAACCTTTAATAAAATGCCGATGCAAACCTGGGGAGCAGACTTATCAGATATTAACTTTGATGATATCATTTACTATCAAAAAGCATCTGATAAGCCAGCTCGTTCTTGGGATGATGTTCCAGAAAAAATAAAAGAAACCTTTGATCGTATTGGAATTCCAGAAGCAGAACGTGCTTATCTTGCTGGGGCATCAGCTCAGTATGAGTCAGAAGTGGTTTACCATAACATGAAGGGTGAATTTGAAAAGCTAGGGATTATCTTTACAGATACCGATTCCGCCCTCAAAGAATATCCTGATTTGTTCAAACAATACTTTGCCAAACTGGTTCCGCCAACAGACAACAAATTAGCAGCCCTTAATTCAGCAGCTTGGTCTGGTGGTACCTTTATTTATGTTCCTAAAGGGGTCAAGGTAGATATCCCTTTGCAAACTTATTTCCGCATTAACAATGAAAATACTGGTCAATTTGAGCGGACATTGATTATTGTTGATGAAGGAGCAAGTGTTCATTATGTTGAAGGATGTACAGCTCCCACTTATTCAAGTAACAGCTTACATGCTGCTATCGTTGAAATCTTTGCGCTTGATGGTGCATACATGCGTTATACCACCATTCAAAACTGGTCAGACAATGTGTATAATCTAGTAACAAAACGTGCACGCGCCCTTACGGATGCAACAGTGGAATGGATTGATGGCAATCTAGGAGCTAAAACCACCATGAAGTACCCTTCTGTTTATCTTGATGGGCCAGGTGCGCGTGGCACCATGCTGTCTATTGCCTTTGCTAATGCAGGTCAACACCAAGATACAGGGGCTAAAATGATTCACAATGCTCCACATACATCATCATCAATTGTGTCAAAATCAATTGCCAAGTCTGGTGGTAAAGTAGATTATCGTGGCCAAGTGACCTTTAACAAGCAATCTAAAAAATCCGTTTCCCATATTGAATGTGATACTATTTTGATGGACGATATTTCTAAATCAGATACAATCCCATTTAACGAAATTCATAATTCACAGGTGGCGTTAGAACATGAAGCCAAAGTGTCTAAGATTTCTGAAGAACAACTCTACTATCTCATGAGCCGTGGCTTATCAGAAAGCGAAGCCACAGAGATGATTGTCATGGGATTTGTGGAGCCTTTTACCAAAGAATTGCCAATGGAATACGCGGTCGAACTCAATCGATTGATTTCCTATGAGATGGAAGGTTCTGTCGGTTAATTGCATTTTCTCTTATCCATCTGAAAGATCTTTGAGATAGGATTTTATGAGTTGTAGTACTAACCCCAAGTGGTTAGTTTTTAGTTGCCTTGAACACGTAAGATAACATATCAAAAACCTCTGTGCTTTGACAGAGGTTTTTGATAATTCATTATTGGCGTCCCATTGCAAAGACAACGAGGCTTAGTAAAAGGATAGTAATTATAAAGATAGCTAAGCAAATAAGCAAGAAAGTGTGGTTGTGATTCATAAAATCTTCGACTCTTTCCAAGTACGATTGCTTTTTAGTGGCTTTGAAGTGCTGCTGTTTAGATGATGTTTCTTTTTTGGTTTGTGGCACTAATTTTTCGAGTTTTTGGCGTGCTTTTTTGGATAAGGTCTTACTATCTTTAAACCCTTTCTCAGTCAAGGCATTGACGAAAGGATGTCTATAAAACTCCCCGTTTTGATCTGACCAATCTCCGACCCCCATGACAATAGTAATGAGTCGAGTTTTGCCTCTTTTGGCAGTTATCATGGCGTTAAAAGCAGCACTGGGACTAGAACCTGTTTTTAATCCATCAACTCCTTTCATACCAAATTGATTATCTGGGAGAGAGTGGTTATAGGTGTGAAATTCTTCTTCATATGGCGTTCCTACCATAGTGTGCACAACAGATTTATTTGTAAAGGAGATAATTTCAGGGTATTTTTTTAAGAAGGCATAGAGTAACTTGGACAAATCTCGAGCGGTCGTAATATTTGAAGCAGATAAATCATATTTAGTAGGATTATAATAACCTTGAAAAGCTTGTGCTGCTGCACCACTAGCGTTTGAAAAATGAGTGTTAGTCATGCCTAATTGTTTGGCTGTGGCATTAACACGATCGATAAACGCAGAAGCATCATTGTTTGATAAATAATTGGCAATCATAACAGTTGCTGCATTTGATGAAGGCACAGCTGTCATAGTAATAAGATCACGAATAGGATAAGCTACTCCAGCGACGATATTATTATTGCTAATCTCATAAATGTTAGCGATAGCTTGATCGGTTGGAGTTGCCGTAATAGTAGTGTCCATCGTAATTTTTCCCTTAGCGAGCTCTTCAAATAAAATGTAAAGCGTAAACATCTTAGACATACTAGCAGGATCCCTAGGAATATCAATATTATCTTGCCAAAGAATATCTGAACTATTTGCATCAACGACAATAGAAGATTTTGGTCGATTAACCTCACTAACTGTGTAGCCTGCTTGCCTTGTAATATCCATGACATCTTCGGCGTGGACAAGAGGCATCACCGAAAAGCAAATAAAGGTAAAAATAGTTAGTATAATTCTTTTGGTCAATTTCCGACTCCTTTAAATGTAATGCATTTTCAGTATATCACTTTGCTAATACAATGTGAAGTTTTTTTGAAAAATTGTTAGGATTGGCCTAGTTTGCTTAAATAAAAATGAAAAAGACTGCAGAAGTACTCTGTCAGTCAATGTCATACAAAAAGCATTGTGTTATTCTATAAAGAGGTATTGACATACCTCACAAAACGGTTCCACCAGACCTTTAAAAAGAAACTTTTAGAAATGTTTTTTTGAAGGATAAGATTGATAGAAGGAGGAGTATCCAGATAACCTTGTCCAATAAGATGTTTATCTTGAAGGGTTGCTCTACCTAAGACTTGTCCCTTTGATAGAGGTGCGATCATTGTGGATGATTTCTTAGTAATATGGACGGTATTTTTGGTCTTTGTATGTATTGGTTTGATAAAAAATAAACTATTTTGGGCTACAAGTTTGACAGTTTTTTCAGGACTGTCTAAGACATATAACGTTTTTACTGGTTTATTATTTTCAATTAACTGGACTTTTTGAAAATTAATTAAAAGGTACTGCAACAATTGATTGGTTGTTTTAAATATAGCTAAATCATCCTCGTGGCTTTGATCAGCATTTAAAACTACTGTAATAACCCTCATTTGATTTTCGACACTAGTAGCTACAAAAGAAGCACCGGCTTTTTTAGAATAACCAACAAAAAGACCATCCACGCCTTCTCGATAACAAGGCATGCCTTTAAGCATGTAATTATAACTGTAAATGGTTTGTCCAGCAAAAATAGTGGAGGATTTGCTAGATAATTTCAGTACTTCTGGAAATTCTAATAAGAGATGCCTGGCAATAATAGCTAAATCAGTGGCGCAAAAACAATTTTCATCATCTGGTTCTGTATTAGGATAAGTATTAGCTCCTAAAAAATGGTTAGTTAAGCCAGTTGAATTGACGACCTTTGCATCGGAAATGCCCCATTGTCTTAATTGTTTTTTCATTTTGTCAACAAATTTGGGTTCGGTTCCGCCTATTTTTTCAGCTAAAGCAATAGCGGGGCTATTGGCGTTATTAACAACTAACGCACTTAAAAGTTCTTTAACGGTATATTTTCTCTTATCAAGAGGAACGTTACTAATAGTATAGTTTGTAGTGAGTTCATAAGGGTAGTTAGAAATAGTTACAGGACTATCCCAATTTAGCTTGCCCTTAGAAACTTCTTTGTAAACCAGATAGGTTGTCAAGAGCTTACTGACTGAGGCGACTGGGACAACTTCTTTAGCATCTTTTTCGTATAAAACTTTGCCACTTTCAAGGTCAACGGCAATCGCATGCTTAGCAGTTACCGAATACTCTTCACCGCTAACAGTGCTTGCTGCAAAAAATAAGGCGATGACCACTAGGGAAATTAATCGTTTGATCATTTATAGATTATCCTTACTCAAGTATTATTTTTTTAATTATACCATATTTTTGTCTAAGGTAATGACTTACCTCACAAGAGTAGTGATGTAATAAAACGCTACCATGAGAGAATGACAATCTTTATTAAACTAATTGAAACCTCATTAAAAAAGGAGTGTAACGCTTTCATATAGATAAATGTATAAAATAAAGAAAATTCTACGAAATATTCAGATAATTTTTCATTTCATTATTTTCTTTAAGAAAGTTTTATGATATAATGTCTTCAATTAACCAATTTCATTTAGCAATTGCCAAAAAATGAAAAATAAAGTTTAGGGGTGACTTTTATGAAGAAAAGTAAATGGTTGGCAGCTGTAAGTGTTGCGATCTTGTCAGTATCCGCTTTGGCAGCTTGTGGTAATAAAAATGCTTCAGGTGGCTCAGAAGCTACAAAAACCTACAAGTACGTTTTTGTTAACGATCCAAAATCATTGGATTATATTTTGACTAATGGCGGTGGAACGACTGATGTGATAACACAAATGGTTGATGGTCTTTTGGAAAACGATGAGTATGGTAATTTAGTACCATCACTTGCTAAAGATTGGAAGGTTTCAAAAGACGGTCTGACTTATACTTATACTCTTCGCGATGGTGTCTCTTGGTATACGGCTGATGGTGAAGAATATGCCCCAGTAACAGCAGAAGATTTTGTGACTGGTTTGAAGCACGCGGTTGACGATAAATCAGATGCTCTTTACGTTGTTGAAGATTCAATAAAAAACTTAAAGGCTTACCAAAATGGTGAAGTAGATTTTAAAGAAGTTGGTGTCAAAGCCCTTGACGATAAAACTGTTCAGTATACTTTGAACAAGCCTGAAAGCTACTGGAATTCAAAAACAACTTATAGTGTGCTTTTCCCAGTTAATGCGAAATTTTTGAAGTCAAAAGGTAAAGATTTTGGTACAACCGATCCATCATCAATCCTTGTTAATGGTGCTTACTTCTTGAGCGCCTTCACCTCAAAATCATCTATGGAATTCCATAAAAATGAAAACTACTGGGATGCTAAGAATGTTGGGATAGAATCTGTTAAATTGACTTACTCAGATGGTTCAGACCCAGGTTCGTTCTACAAGAACTTTGACAAGGGTGAGTTCAGCGTTGCACGACTTTACCCAAATGACCCTACCTACAAATCAGCTAAGAAAAACTATGCTGATAACATTACTTACGGAATGTTGACTGGAGATATCCGTCATTTAACATGGAATTTGAACCGTACTTCTTTCAAAAACACTAAGAAAGACCCTGCACAACAAGATGCCGGTAAGAAAGCTCTTAACAACAAGGATTTTCGTCAAGCTATTCAGTTTGCTTTTGACCGAGCGTCATTCCAAGCACAAACTGCAGGTCAAGATGCCAAAACAAAAGCCTTACGTAACATGCTTGTCCCACCAACATTTGTGACCATTGGAGAAAGTGATTTTGGTTCAGAAGTTGAAAAGGAAATGGCAAAACTTGGTGATGAATGGAAAGACGTTAACTTAGCTGATGCTCAAGATGGTTTCTATAATCCTGAAAAAGCAAAAGCTGAGTTTGCAAAAGCCAAAGAAGCTTTAACAGCTGAAGGTGTAACCTTCCCAGTTCAATTAGATTACCCTGTTGACCAAGCAAACGCAGCAACTGTTCAGGAAGCCCAGTCTTTCAAACAATCTGTTGAAGCATCTCTTGGTAAAGAGAATGTCATTGTCAATGTTCTTGAAACAGAAACATCAACTCACGAAGCCCAAGGCTTCTATGCTGAGACCCCAGAACAACAAGACTACGATATCATTTCATCATGGTGGGGACCAGACTATCAAGATCCACGGACCTACCTTGACATCATGAGTCCAGTAGGTGGTGGATCTGTTATCCAAAAACTTGGAATCAAAGCAGGTCAAAATAAGGATGTTGTGGCAGCTGCAGGCCTTGATACCTACCAAACTCTTCTTGATGAAGCAGCAGCAATTACAGACGACAACGATGCGCGCTATAAAGCTTACGCAAAAGCACAAGCCTACCTTACAGATAATGCCGTAGATATTCCAGTTGTGGCATTGGGTGGCACTCCACGAGTTACTAAAGCCGTTCCATTTAGCGGGGGCTTCTCTTGGGCAGGGTCTAAAGGTCCTCTAGCATATAAAGGAATGAAACTTCAAGACAAACCTGTCACAGTAAAACAATACGAAAAAGCAAAAGAAAAATGGATGAAAGCAAAGGCTAAGTCAAATGCAAAATATGCTGAGAAGTTAGCTGATCACGTTGAAAAATAAAACGATGTTCAAAAGAACTTTCTCGTTTATGTGAGGGAGTTCTTTTGAACTATTGAGGACAACTATGAAAAAATATATTTTAAACCGTATCATGCGATCGTTAGTGTCGGTAGTTCTGGTAACGGCTTTAACATACACCATCGTATATACTCTAGTACCTACCAGCCTTATCTTTAAACAAGACCCTAATTATAATAAAATGACAACAACACCAGATAAAAAAGTAGCGTATGAAAATCTAACTTTTCAACGTATGGGTTATGTCAATTATTTTTCAAGCAAAGAATTAAAAGATAATGCTTCTAAAGTAGATAGTAGTGTAACGACAGAAGCAACTAGTGCTAACAAAGCTATCTATGAGAAGTATATTGATTCTCTTGGCAATGGCTGGCAGCTAAAACGCTTCCCCACTAGCAAACAGTTTTATGCAATTCGCAATATTCCTATTTACGAACGTGTTTGGAACTTTTTCTCAAATCTAGTTGTTATTGATCACCCTTGGAAGATTCAGGATAAAGATAATCCAAAATTAGCTAGGTATATTCGTCTAGAAAAAGATAAATCAGTTGGCTGGTCACTTGTTGGTTCGGGGACAAAACATAAGTATCTCCTCTATACTAACGGAAAATTTCCTTATCTTCACCAAAACTTTGTTACCTTAAACTTAGGGACATCTTATCCAACATACAGCAATATTCCTGTTCTTCAGGTCATTTCACAAGGGCAAGGACGAACAGCTCTTCAAGATGTGACCTTCCCATCAGGTGTCACTAAGAAATCGTCAGTGGATATCTATAGCCGTAGCTACAAAAATCCAAAATCATTGGATGATATCACCAAGGTAAACTATGGTAAGGGAGATTCCTACACTAAAACCATCAATAATTATGTCGACCCATCAATGATTCACAATTCTTTTGTAATTGGTTTTTTTGGTGTTATGTTTTCCTATATCGTTGGTTTGCCTCTTGGTTTATTTATGGCTCGGTTTAAAAATACCTATTTTGACAGTTTCTCAACAGCGACCATGACCTTCATGCTTGCTTTACCAAGTATTGCTGTTATCTATGTTGTTCGCTTCCTAGGTGGCATGGTTGGTTTACCAGATAGTTTCCCAATGCTGGGGGCATCTGATCCTAAATCTTATATTTTACCAGCCCTTATTTTAGGAATTTTAAATATTCCAACTACGGTTATCTGGTTCCGTCGCTATCTTGTTGACCTTCAGGCCAGCGATTGGGTACGTTTTGCGCGTTCAAAAGGATTATCAGAATCTGAAATTTACAGAGGGCATCTCTTCAAAAATGCCATGGTCCCAATTGTGTCAGGGGTTCCTGCAAGTATTATCCTTGCTATTGGTGGTGCAACATTAACAGAGACTGTCTTTGCCTTCCCGGGTATGGGTAAAATGTTAATTGATTCTATTAAATCTGCTAACAATTCTATGATTGTTGGATTAACCTTTATCTTCACTGTCTTGTCAATTGTTTCACTTTTACTAGGAGATATTGTCATGACCCTTGTCGATCCACGTATTAAATTGTCAACAAAAAAAGGAGGTAAGTAATGGAATCGATTGATAAATCTAAATTTCGATTTGTTGAGCGCGATAGTGAAGCCTCCGAAGTGATTGATACCCCTGCTTATTCTTACTGGAAATCAGTGTTTCGTCAGTTTTTTTCTAAAAAATCTACAGTCTTTATGCTCGTAATTTTAGTGACAGTCTTGATGATGAGCTTTATTTATCCAATGTTTGCCAACTACGACTTTAATGACGTTAGTAATATCAATGACTTTTCAAAGCGTTATATTTGGCCAAATGCAGAGTACTGGTTTGGAACCGACAAAAATGGGCAATCTCTGTTTGATGGTGTTTGGTATGGGGCACGTAATTCTATTTTAATCTCAGTTATAGCGACACTAATTAATATCACCATTGGGGTAGTGTTAGGAGCCATATGGGGAGTTTCTAAAGCATTTGATAAAGTTATGATTGAAATTTATAACATTATCTCAAATATCCCTTCTATGCTTATTATCATTGTTTTGACCTATTCATTAGGTGCAGGATTTTGGAATTTGATTCTAGCTTTCTGTATCACTGGATGGATTGGTGTCGCCTACTCCATCCGTGTTCAAATCTTGCGTTACCGTGATTTAGAATACAACCTTGCTAGTCAAACTTTGGGAACACCAATGTACAAGATTGCTGTTAAGAACCTCCTGCCTCAATTGGTTTCAGTTATCATGACTATGTTGTCACAAATGCTACCAGTTTATGTATCTTCTGAGGCCTTCTTATCCTTCTTTGGGATTGGTTTACCAACCACCACTCCAAGTTTAGGACGTTTTATTGCTAATTATTCAAGCAACTTAACAACAAATGCCTACCTCTTTTGGATTCCCTTAGTAACATTGATTTTAGTATCGTTACCACTATACATTGTCGGACAAAACTTGGCTGATGCCAGTGACCCACGTTCACATAGATAGGAGTTAAAATGACAAAAGAAAATAATGTAATCTTAACTGCCAAAGATGTGGTGGTAGAATTTGATGTGCGTGATCGTGTTTTAACAGCTATCCGTAACGTCTCACTGGAACTTGTTGAAGGAGAAGTCCTTGCTTTTGTAGGGGAATCAGGCTCAGGTAAATCTGTTTTAACAAAGACCTTTACAGGGATGTTGGAGTCTAATGGACGCATTGCTAATGGTTCAATTGTCTATCGTGGGCAAGAATTGACAGATTTAAAAACAAATAAAGAGTGGGCAAAGATTCGCGGCTCAAAAATCGCAACGATTTTCCAAGACCCAATGACCAGTCTTAGTCCCATTAAAACTATCGGTAGCCAAATCACAGAAGTGATTATTAAGCACCAAAAAGTAAGTCATGCCAAAGCTAAAGAAATGGCCCTTGATTACATGAATAAAGTGGGTATCCCAAATGCCAAAAAACGCTTTGAAGATTACCCATTTGAGTATTCAGGAGGAATGCGTCAACGTATTGTTATCGCTATTGCTTTAGCTTGTCGCCCAGATATTCTTATCTGTGATGAGCCAACAACAGCCCTTGATGTGACTATTCAAGCTCAAATCGTTGAGTTATTGAAGTCGCTTCAACGAGAATATCATTTCACCATTATCTTTATTACGCACGATTTAGGTGTTGTGGCAAGCATTGCAGATAAAGTGGCTGTCATGTATGCAGGAGAAATTGTTGAATTTGGAACAGTCGAAGAGATTTTCTATGATCCAAGACACCCCTATACATGGAGTTTGCTGTCTAGCTTACCGCAGTTGGCAGATGAATCTGGTGAACTTTACGCTATTCCAGGAACGCCTCCATCACTTTATTCACCAATTATCGGAGATGCCTTTGCACTTCGCTCAGAATATGCTATGGTTTTAGACTTTGAAAAAGCACCTCCGGCGATTAACGTATCTGAGACTCATTGGGCCAAAACATGGCTTTTACACCCAGAGGCTCCAAAAGTTCAAAAACCAGAAGTCATTCAAGATTTGCATCAAAAAATCTTAAGAAAAATGTCACAACAGGAGGAAGGAAATGTCTGAGAAATTAGTCGAAGTAAAAGACCTAGAAATTTCCTTCGGAGAAGGAAAGAAAAAATTTGTTGCAGTTAAAAATGCTAATTTCTTTATTAAAAAAGGAGAAACCTTTTCTTTAGTTGGAGAATCTGGGAGTGGTAAAACAACAATTGGTCGTGCTATTATTGGTTTGAACGATACTAGTTCAGGTCAAATTTTATACGATGGGAAAGTAATTAATGGCAGAAAATCAAAATCAGAAGCCAATGAGCTCATTCGTAAAATTCAAATGATTTTCCAAGATCCCGCTGCTAGTTTGAATGAACGGGCAACCGTTGACTACATCATTTCAGAAGGTCTTTATAACTTTAATCTGTTTAAAACAGAGGAAGAACGTAAAGAAAAAATTAAGAACATGATGGCCGAAGTTGGTTTGCTATCAGAGCATTTGACGCGCTACCCTCATGAATTTTCAGGAGGTCAACGTCAGCGGATCGGTATCGCTAGAGCCCTAGTAATGAACCCTGAATTCGTTATTGCTGATGAACCGATTTCAGCTTTGGACGTTTCCGTTCGCGCACAGGTCTTGAATCTTCTTAAAAGAATGCAAGCCGAAAAAGGTTTGACTTATCTCTTCATTGCCCATGATCTTTCAGTCGTTCGCTTTATTTCAGATCGTATTGCGGTTATCCATAAAGGGGTTATTGTAGAAGTTGCAGAAACAGAAGAACTGTTTAATAACCCAATTCATCCCTACACCCAATCTTTGTTATCAGCCGTGCCTATCCCAGATCCAATTTTAGAGCGTCAAAAAGAACTTGTTGTCTATCATCCAGACCAACATGATTATACATTAGATAAGCCATCAATGGTTGAAATCAAACCAAATCACTTTGTTTGGGCAAACCAAGCAGAAATTGAAAAATATCAAAAAGAATTGTAAAAGAGATGCACTGACCCCAAAAGTTGGCTACTCTATTTTAAGTAAAGGATTTAGTTTTGTATTGTAGAGGACTAAGTCCTTTTAGTTTTATTTTGATACGTTTATTGTTGCAATAATCGATGATAATAGTAGGTAGAACGAGTCAATACAGCCGTTCTTAAAAGAAAATCTAATCAGAACTCGTCTTTGTCCATTTTTTATAATGGTTTTTTTGTCTTCTTCTTTGCAGAGATGCTTCTTTCAAACGGAGTTCCTCGGTTTTTTTAAGTAAGCAACCTCAGTTCTGAGATATTCATTTTCTTCTTGAAGCCGCTCTAATTTAGTCATTTCTTCAGGTTTCTTTTGGTTTACGTCCTGTTTGTGATGGTCTTGCTCTTGTTTTCTCAACAGTATAACTGTTTTTCTTATATTGTGCTATTCAACTTGGGAGAGTTCCTGCATGTAACAAGCCATAAACAAGTGATACTTGGTATTGTGGCGGGCCTTCTATCAAAACGTTATCCATTATTTCTTGCTTTATCTCTGGTGGATAGTAGATATTTTTTTCTTTCTTAACGATGTCTATTTCGTACTTTCATCACTTAATTTCATAAAAAATACCCCGAACGTTAGATTTTTTTGTCTAACGTTTGGGGTGTAGTTCAAGGCTTTTTCTCTTTTTTGTTGCACTTCATTTTACAACGCGGGCAAATAAAAAAGTACAAAAAAAGTAAAAAAAGAGTTGACAATGACAGTAAAGATATCGTATACTAATAAAGCTGTCAGAGAGGTTCCTGTAACACACTTATTGAAAAAAGATGAAAAAGTAGTTGACAGGCTATGAGAAACCTGATAGAATAAAGAAGTTGTCTCTTAGGAGACGTTAAGACCTTTGAGAACTGAATAAGACGAACCAAACGTGAGGGTGATATGGAGACATATTACCCGTCAAGAAACGAGAAATAAATCTGTCAGCGACAGAAGGAACGAGTAAGTTCAAACGCAAATTAAAGAGAGTTTGATCCTGGCTCAGGACGAACGCTGGCGGCGTGCCTAATACATGCAAGTAGAACGCTGAGAACTGGTGCTTGCACCGGTTCAAGGAGTTGCGAACGGGTGAGTAACGCGTAGGTAACCTACCTCATAGCGGGGGATAACTATTGGAAACGATAGCTAATACCGCATAAGAGAGACTAACGCATGTTAGTAATTTAAAAGGGGCAATTGCTCCACTATGAGATGGACCTGCGTTGTATTAGCTAGTTGGTGAGGTAAAGGCTCACCAAGGCGACGATACATAGCCGACCTGAGAGGGTGATCGGCCACACTGGGACTGAGACACGGCCCAGACTCCTACGGGAGGCAGCAGTAGGGAATCTTCGGCAATGGGGGCAACCCTGACCGAGCAACGCCGCGTGAGTGAAGAAGGTTTTCGGATCGTAAAGCTCTGTTGTTAGAGAAGAATGATGGTGGGAGTGGAAAATCCACCAAGTGACGGTAACTAACCAGAAAGGGACGGCTAACTACGTGCCAGCAGCCGCGGTAATACGTAGGTCCCGAGCGTTGTCCGGATTTATTGGGCGTAAAGCGAGCGCAGGCGGTTTTTTAAGTCTGAAGTTAAAGGCATTGGCTCAACCAATGTACGCTTTGGAAACTGGAGAACTTGAGTGCAGAAGGGGAGAGTGGAATTCCATGTGTAGCGGTGAAATGCGTAGATATATGGAGGAACACCGGTGGCGAAAGCGGCTCTCTGGTCTGTAACTGACGCTGAGGCTCGAAAGCGTGGGGAGCAAACAGGATTAGATACCCTGGTAGTCCACGCCGTAAACGATGAGTGCTAGGTGTTAGGCCCTTTCCGGGGCTTAGTGCCGGAGCTAACGCATTAAGCACTCCGCCTGGGGAGTACGACCGCAAGGTTGAAACTCAAAGGAATTGACGGGGGCCCGCACAAGCGGTGGAGCATGTGGTTTAATTCGAAGCAACGCGAAGAACCTTACCAGGTCTTGACATCCCGATGCCCGCTCTAGAGATAGAGTTTTACTTCGGTACATCGGTGACAGGTGGTGCATGGTTGTCGTCAGCTCGTGTCGTGAGATGTTGGGTTAAGTCCCGCAACGAGCGCAACCCCTATTGTTAGTTGCCATCATTAAGTTGGGCACTCTAGCGAGACTGCCGGTAATAAACCGGAGGAAGGTGGGGATGACGTCAAATCATCATGCCCCTTATGACCTGGGCTACACACGTGCTACAATGGTTGGTACAACGAGTCGCAAGCCGGTGACGGCAAGCTAATCTCTTAAAGCCAATCTCAGTTCGGATTGTAGGCTGCAACTCGCCTACATGAAGTCGGAATCGCTAGTAATCGCGGATCAGCACGCCGCGGTGAATACGTTCCCGGGCCTTGTACACACCGCCCGTCACACCACGAGAGTTTGTAACACCCGAAGTCGGTGAGGTAACCTATTAGGAGCCAGCCGCCTAAGGTGGGATAGATGATTGGGGTGAAGTCGTAACAAGGTAGCCGTATCGGAAGGTGCGGCTGGATCACCTCCTTTCTAAGGAAATGGAACACGTTTATCGTCTTATTTAGTTTTGAGAGGTCTTGTGGGGCCTTAGCTCAGCTGGGAGAGCGCCTGCTTTGCACGCAGGAGGTCAGCGGTTCGATCCCGCTAGGCTCCATCAGGATACAATCCTACTAAACTTAATACAAGTGAAGTTGAACACGCAACTCACTTCCTAGGAAAATGGACAATCTTCCCTTGTGTGCAAGGCCCACATGGTCAGATTCCTAATTTTCTACAGAAGTTTCGCTAAAGCGAGCGTTGCTTAGTATCCTATATAATAGTCCATTGAAAATTGAATATCTATATCAAATTCCACGATCTAGAAATAGATTGTAGAAAAGTAACAAGAAAATAAACCGAAAACGCTGTGACTATTTAATAAGTTTTCTAGTTTAAAAAAACTAGGTTAATAAGGTTAAGTTAATAAGGGCGCACGGTGGATGCCTTGGCACTAGAAGCCGAAGAAGGACGTGACAAACGACGAAATGCTTTGGGGAGCTGTAAGTAAGCGCTGATCCAGAGATGTCCGAATGGGGGAACCCACTAACTAATGGTTAGTATCCATAACTGTTAAGGTTATGAGAAGGAAGACGCAGTGAACTGAAACATCTAAGTAGCTGCAGGAAGAGAAAGCAAACGCGATTGCCTTAGTAGCGGCGAGCGAAACGGCAGGAGGGCAAACCGAAGTGTTTACACTTCGGGGTTGTAGGACTGCGACGTGGGACTTTAAAAGGATAGAAGAATTACCTGGGAAGGTAAGCCAAAGAGAGTAAAAGCCTCGTATTTAAAATTCTTTTGAGCCCTAGCAGTATCCTGAGTACGGCGAGACACGTGAAATCTCGTTGGAATCTGGGAGGACCATCTCCCAACCCTAAATACTCTCTAGTGACCGATAGTGAACCAGTACCGTGAGGGAAAGGTGAAAAGCACCCCGGGAGGGGAGTGAAATAGAACCTGAAACCGTGTGCCTACAACAAGTTCGAGCCCGTTAATGGGTGAGAGCGTGCCTTTTGTAGAATGAACCGGCGAGTTACGATATGATGCGAGGTTAAGTTGAAGAGACGGAGCCGTAGGGAAACCGAGTCTTAATAGGGCGATTTAGTATCATGTTGTAGACCCGAAACCATGTGACCTACCCATGAGCAGGTTGAAGGTGAGGTAAAACTCACTGGAGGACCGAACCAGGGCACGTTGAAAAGTGCTTGGATGACTTGTGGGTAGCGGAGAAATTCCAAACGAACTTGGAGATAGCTGGTTCTCTCCGAAATAGCTTTAGGGCTAGCGTCGATGTTAAGTCTCTTGGAGGTAGAGCACTGTTTGGGTGAGGGGTCCATCTCGGATTACCAATCTCAGATAAACTCCGAATGCCAACGAGATATCATCGGCAGTCAGACTGCGAGTGCTAAGATCCGTAGTCGAAAGGGAAACAGCCCAGACCACCAGCTAAGGTCCCAAAATAACTGTTAAGTGGAAAAGGATGTGGGGTTGCACAGACAACTAGGATGTTAGCTTAGAAGCAGCTATTCATTCAAAGAGTGCGTAATAGCTCACTAGTCGAGTGACCCTGCGCCGAAAATGTACCGGGGCTAAAACAGTTTACCGAAGCTGTGGATGACACAAAAGTGTCATGGTAGGAGAGCGTTCTATGTGTGAAGAAGGTGTACCGTGAGGAGCGCTGGAACGCATAGAAGTGAGAATGCCGGTATGAGTAGCGAAAGACAGGTGAGAATCCTGTCCACCGTAAGACTAAGGTTTCCAGGGGAAGGCTCGTCCGCCCTGGGTTAGTCGGGACCTAAGGAGAGACCGAAAGGTGTATCCGATGGCCAACAGGTTGATATTCCTGTACTAGAGTATATAGTGATGGAGGGACGCAGTAGGCTAACTAAACCGGACGATTGGAAGAGTCCGGCTAAGCAGTGAGGTGTAAGATGAGTCAAATGCTTATCTTTATAACATTGAGCTGTGATGGGGAGCGAATTTTAGTAGCGAAGTTAGTGATGTCACACTGCCAAGAAAAGCTTCTAGCGTTTAATGATACTCTACCCGTACCGCAAACCGACACAGGTAGTCGAGGCGAGTAGCCTCAGGTGATCGAGAGAACTCTCGTTAAGGAACTCGGCAAAATGACCCCGTAACTTCGGGAGAAGGGGTGCTGACTTAGGTCAGCCGCAGTGAATAGGCCCAAGCAACTGTTTATCAAAAACACAGCTCTCTGCTAAATCGTAAGATGATGTATAGGGGGTGACGCCTGCCCGGTGCTGGAAGGTTAAGAGGAGGGTTTAGCGCAAGCGAAGATCTGAATTGAAGCCCCAGTAAACGGCGGCCGTAACTATAACGGTCCTAAGGTAGCGAAATTCCTTGTCGGGTAAGTTCCGACCCGCACGAAAGGCGTAATGATTTGGGCACTGTCTCAACGAGAGACTCGGTGAAATTTTAGTACCTGTGAAGATGCAGGTTACCCGCGACAGGACGGAAAGACCCCATGGAGCTTTACTGCAGTTTGATATTGAGTATCTGTACCACATGTACAGGATAGGTAGGAGCCATTGACTTCGGGACGCCAGTTTCGAATGAGGCGTTGTTGGGATACTACCCTTGTGTTATGGCTACTCTAACCCAGATAGGTTATCCCTATCGGAGACAGTGTCTGACGGGCAGTTTGACTGGGGCGGTCGCCTCCTAAAGAGTAACGGAGGCGCCCAAAGGTTCCCTCAGATTGGTTGGAAATCAATCGCAGAGTGTAAAGGTATAAGGGAGCTTGACTGCGAGAGCTACAACTCGAGCAGGGACGAAAGTCGGGCTTAGTGATCCGGTGGTACCGAATGGAAGGGCCATCGCTCAACGGATAAAAGCTACCCTGGGGATAACAGGCTTATCTCCCCCAAGAGTTCACATCGACGGGGAGGTTTGGCACCTCGATGTCGGCTCGTCGCATCCTGGGGCTGTAGTCGGTCCCAAGGGTTGGGCTGTTCGCCCATTAAAGCGGCACGCGAGCTGGGTTCAGAACGTCGTGAGACAGTTCGGTCCCTATCCGTCGCGGGCGTAGGAAATTTGAGAGGATCTGCTCCTAGTACGAGAGGACCAGAGTGGACTTACCGCTGGTGTACCAGTTGTCTTGCCAAAGGCATCGCTGGGTAGCTATGTAGGGAAGGGATAAGCGCTGAAAGCATCTAAGTGCGAAGCCCCCCTCAAGATGAGATTTCCCATGATTTTATATCAGTAAGAGCCCTGAGAGATGATCAGGTAGATAGGTTAGGAGTGTAAGTGTAGCGATACATGTAGCGGACTAATACTAATAGCTCGAGGACTTATCCAAAAAGAAATATTGACAACGTTACGGATTCTTGTTAGACTATAGATATTCAATTTTGAGTGGGTTATGAAAATAGCACATTTACAAGTTAAGTGACGATAGCCTAGGAGATACACCTGTACCCATGCCGAACACAGCAGTTAAGCCCTAGAACGCCTGATGTAGTTGGGGGTTGCCCCCTGTGAGATAAGGTAGTCGCTTAGCGTTTATCCGCCATAGCTCAGTTGGTAGTAGCGCATGACTGTTAATCATGATGTCGTAGGTTCGAGTCCTACTGGCGGAGTAGAGAGAGGTAGGAAGCGTCCTATCTTTTTTTGCATTTTAGAGAAGAGTGTGGTAAGATAGAGGCAAGATATGCGTTGGCACCCTTAGCTCAACTGGATAGAGTACCTGACTACGAATCAGGCGGTTAGAGGTTCGACTCCTCTAGGGTGCATAATGAAAAAAACAACAGGACATTAATGTCCTGTTGTTTTTTTGTGGTTCTCTTTATACTAGGGATAGTTAAAAAGAAAAGGAGACTCAAAATGTCGATAGAGACAAGAGCAGCGTTTGAAAAAGTTAAGCCCATTATTTTGAAATTAAAGCGACACTATTATATTCAATTGTGGGATAGAGATGACTGGTTACAAGAAGGACATATTATCTTATTACAGTTACTAGAAAGGTACCCAGAGTTAATTGAGGAAGAAGAGCGTTTATATCGCTATTTTAAAACAAAATTTTCATCTTATTTGAAAGATTTATTACGCCGTCAAGAAAGTCAAAAGCGTCAGTTCCATAAGTTAGCATATGAAGAGATAGGGGAGGTTGCACATGCCATTCCATCGAGAGGGTTATGGCTAGACGACTATGTGGCTTATCAAGAGGTAATAGCTAGCTTAGAGAACCAATTAAATTCGCAAGAGCGTATGCAGTTTCAAGCACTTATCAGGGGCGAACGTTTCAAGGGAAGACGTGCTCTACTTAGGAAGATCAGTCCCTATTTTAAGGAATTTGCACAGCAGTTGTAAGCAAGACCTATAAGGAATTGGGGGTAAATCTATGAAAAAAGTGTAATCATTTTTTGATTTACAGTTATTATCATGTGTTATCTGGCGACTGTCCTGTTTACAAGTAAGTTCACAAGTATGGGATAAAATAGTATAAACTATAGTAAATACTGAATAGTCAAAGAAAAATATCGGCATAGGTCAGAAGAGCTGATATGTTTAATACTTTTTGCGGATATCTACTGTATTTAAATGTATTTGATATCCTTGTCAAGGATATACGTCTAAACAAGTTCAAAACGAAATCATTTGTGATTATCTTATCAGGAGTTGACTCTTGATAAGATTTTTGTATATCAGTACTGTGGTACGTTTAGATAGCTTGGCAGTGAATTTATAGAGTGTCAAACAACGAGTGTTTTGTGTTACACTAACCATTAGAAGAGTCTATTGTTGAGCATATCAAGGTGTTATCTTTTCGAGTTGAGGTATCATATCTAGTTGTAATGTCAAACATATCTAGTATATTTAACTATCACGCCAAACGCATGCAGAAACTTTTGTTTTTAGAAAACTAGATTCATAATGACAAAATCAATCAAAGTAGTACACTATAGATGAGGTGACTACGATGATTGATTTTATTATTTCTATTGATGATTGCGCAGTTGAATTGGATAGTCGTCAATCTTGGAAAATTCGCTCCCCCTTATCAACCATTCTATTTCTTGTCTTCGTTTGTCAGTTAGCTGGCATTGAAACCTGGAAGGAGATGGAAGATTTTATTGAAATGAATGAACCATTGTTTGCGACCTACGTTGATTTGAGTGAAGGTTGCTCGTCTCATGATACCTTAGAGCGTGTGATTAGTCTTGTTAATTCAGACCGTTTAAAAGAGCTTAAAGTTCAATTTGAGCAATCATTGACAAGCTTAGATGCCGTTCATCAACTGATTTCAGTGGACGGTAAAACGATTCGAGGCAATCGAGGTAAAAATCAGAAGCCTGTTCATATTGTAACGGCTTATGATGGGGGTCATCATCTTAGTTTGGGACAGGTAGCGGTTGAGGAGAAAAGTAATGAAATTGTTGCCATCCCTCAGCTATTGCGGACAATTGATATCCGTAAAAGCATTGTAACGATAGACGCAATGGGCACGCAGACGGCTATCGTTGATACGATTATAAAAGGTAAAGCAGACTATTGCTTAGCCGTCAAAGGAAATCAAGAAACACTTTATGATGATATTGCTCTTTATTTTAGTGATGTCAACTTATTGGAAGAACTCCAAGAAAATGCGCAGTATTATCAGACTGTTGAAAAATCTAGAAGTTAGAGAATACTGGGTGTCTTCCGATATCAAATGGTTGTGTCAAAACCATCCCAAATGGCATAAGTTACGTGGTATTGGGATGACTCGTAACACGATTGATAAGGATGGTCAGCTGAGTCAAGAGAATCGTTATTTTATCTTTAGCTTTAAGCCGGATGTCCTCACATTTGCCAATTGTGTACGAGGTCATTGGCAGATAGAGAGTATGCACTGGTTATTGGACGTTGTTTATCATGAAGATCATCATCAGACATTGGATAAAAGAGCCGCATTTAACCTAAATCTTATCCGAAAAATGTGCTTATATTTTCTCAAAGTGATGGTATTTCCTAAAAAAGACCTCAGTTATCGTCGCAAACAACGGTATATTTCTGTCCATTTGGAAGATTATTTAGTCCAATTATTTGGAGAAAGAGGTTAAGCAGATGATTGATTTAAAAAGGAATCTTTTCAAAATTGATGTCCGGGCACAAAAGGATGAAGAGAAAGTTTTCATGCGTACGGCGTGATTTAACTATGGTTTTAAATGCTATTTCAAAAAAAATATGATAAAATAGAAAGTACTAATTATTTTGGAGATGACATGAGTATCGATGATTATAGGCCGACCTATATGGTAGAGGCTATTTATGATTTAAGAGCAAATGATTTGTTGCGTCATGGTATTACGGCTGTTTTAGTGGATTTAGATAATACCTTAATTGCATGGAATAATCCTGATGGCACACCAGAGGTTCGCGCTTGGCTTGATGAAATGACTATCGCGGATATTAGCGTGGTTGTTGTTTCAAATAATAAACATTCTCGTGTTGAGCGTGCCGTTTCACGATTTGGTGTTGACTTTATTAGCCGTGCTTTGAAGCCATTTGCTTATGGTATTGAAAAAGCCATTGCTCGTTATGGATTTGATCGCAACGAGGTTATCATGGTTGGAGATCAACTAATGACTGATATCAGAGCTAGTCATAGAGCTGGAATAAAATCAGTTTTAGTCAAACCACTTGTTGCTTCTGATGCTTGGAATACTAAAATTAACCGCTGGCGTGAACGCCGTGTGATGGCAAAATTAGAAGAGAAATATGGTAAATTATCATATCAAAAAGGAATTTAATGGAAGAATTATTTTGTATAGGCTGTGGTATCCAGATTCAAACTGAAGATAAAGAAAAAGCTGGTTTTACGCCAGCTGCTGCTTTGAAAAAGGGTATGGAAACAGGAGAACTCTATTGTCAGCGCTGCTTTAGATTGAGGCATTATAATGAAATTACAGATGTCCATATTACCGATGATGAATTTTTAAGACTTCTTCACGAAGTGGGTGATAGTGATGCTCTTGTGGTTAATGTGATTGATATTTTTGACTTTAATGGTTCTATTATTCCAGGTCTATCTCGCTTTATTTCTGGTAATGATGTCTTACTGGTTGGGAATAAAAAAGATATTTTGCCAAAGTCTGTTAAGGATGGTAAAGTTACTCAATGGTTGACGGAACGTGCACACGAAGAAGGTCTTCGCCCATTAGACGTTATGTTAACGAGCGCTCAAAATAAATATGCGATTAAAGACTTGATTGGGCGTATCAATGAGTTACGTAATGGTCGAGATGTTTATGTTGTGGGGGTCACTAATGTTGGTAAATCAACCTTGATTAATGCTATTATCCAAGAGATTACTGGTAACAAGGATGTCATCACGACGTCTCGTTTTCCTGGGACAACTCTTGACAAAATTGAAATTCCTTTGGATGATGGGACGTTCATTTTTGATACGCCAGGAATTATTCACAGGCACCAGATGGCTCATTATTTATCCCCTAAAGAGCTAAAAATAGTGAGTCCTAAGAAGGAAATCAAGCCTAAGACGTATCAATTAAATCCAGAACAAACTCTCTTTTTAGGTGGTCTGGCTCGCTTTGACTTTATCAACGGTGAGCGTCAAGGATTTACAGCTTTTTTTGACAATCAACTAGAATTACATCGTACAAAATTAGCTGGAGCAGATGCTTTTTATGATAAGCATGTTGGAACTTTGTTAACCCCGCCAGATAAGAAAGAGTTGACTGCATTTCCTAAATTAGTTCGTCATGAATTTACAATTGATCAGAAAATGGATATTGTTTTTTCTGGTCTAGGATGGATTCGTGTTAATGGTCAAAAAGACTCAAAAGCGATAGTTGCTGCATGGGCTCCTGAAGGGGTTGCTGTCATTGTTCGTAAAGCGATTATTTAAAAATAAAAAAGAAGTTGGAAAAAAATGCTTACAAGTAAACAAAGAGCTTTCTTAAAATCTGAGGCTCATAGCTTAAAACCGATTGTACAAATTGGCAAAAATGGATTAAATGACCACATTAAGACTAGTATTCGTCAAGCTTTGGATGCTAGAGAATTGATAAAGGTCACTTTGTTGCAAAATACTGATGAAGATATTCATGAAGTAGCAGAGATTTTAGAAGAAGAAATTGGGTGTGATACGGTTTTGAAAATTGGTCGTATCTTGATTCTCTATAAGGTTTCTGCTAAGAAAGAAAACCGCAAGTTGTCCCCTAAAGTTAAAGCAATCTAGTCCTTTTATTTGTATAGGGACTGGTTTTATGAGACGAGGACTATTGTCGCGAGAATTTTGGAGAAAGTATGGCATTAGAATTGTTGACGCCTTTTACGAAGGTGGAATTAGAGGAAGAAAAAAAAGAAAGCAACCGCAAACAGATTGGGATTTTAGGAGGGAATTTTAATCCTATTCACAATGCACACCTTGTGGTTGCAGATCAAGTTCGCCAGCAATTAGGATTAGATCAGGTGCTATTGATGCCTGAATGTAAACCACCGCATGTGGATGCCAAAGAGACTATTGATGAGAAGCATCGTCTTCGCATGTTGGAATTGGCTATTGAAGATGTTGAAGGGCTAGCTATTGAAACCTGTGAACTTGAACGTCAGGGAATCAGCTATACCTATGATACGATGCTTTATTTGACTGAGCAGCATCCTGATGTTGATTTTTATTTTATCATCGGAGCTGATATGGTTGATTATTTGCCAAAGTGGCACCGTATTGATGAACTGGTCAAACTCGTTCAATTTGTTGGAGTTCAACGTCCAAAATATAAAGCTGGAACCTCTTACCCGGTCATTTGGGTAGATCTTCCTTTGATAGATATTTCTTCTAGTATGATTAGGGATTTTATTAAAAAAGGTCGTCAGCCCAATTATCTCTTACCTAAGCGGGTTTTAGACTACATTACTCAAGAAGGTTTGTATCAATGACATATGAAGATTATCTTCCTTATAGCAGGACCGAACTGTTAGCAAAAATTGCAGAGCAGATGAGCCCTAAACGGTTTAAACATGTACTTGGCGTGGAAAAGGCAGCCTTGTCCTTGGCAGAGTGTTATGGTTGTAACCCAGACAAAGCAGGGTTAGCAGCTCTTTTACATGATTATGCCAAGGAGTGCCCTGACCAGGTCTTTTTAGACTTAATTGACAAGTACCAATTATCTCCAGAATTAGCTAAATGGAATAATAATGTCTGGCATGGTATGGTTGGTATTTATAAGATTCAAGAAGACCTAGGGCTAAAAGACAAAGATATCTTGCGAGCTATTGAAATTCACACCGTTGGTGCTGCTGAGATGACCTTGCTGGATAAGGTCTTATACGTTGCTGATTATATTGAAGAAGGTCGCATTTTTCCTTTGGTTGATGACGCTAGAAAAATCGCGAAGCTCGATTTGAATCAGGCTGTTGCCTATGAAACAGTGAACACTGTCGCTTATTTAGCCTCAAAAGCGCAGCCTATTTTCCCACAAACTCTGGATACCTATAATGCGTTTTGCAGCTATTTAAAGGAATACTAATGGATAATGATATGAGGAATAAAATGAAAAAAGAAGAACTCTTAAAAATTGTTGTGGAAGCAACTGAGGAAAAGCGTGCTAAAGATATTTTAGCCTTGGATTTAGAGGGGTTAACTAGTTTGACCGATTATTTTGTGATTGCGAGTGCAACAAACAGTCGTCAATTAGAGGCTATTGCGGATAATATTCGTGAAAAGGTAAAAGAGGCTGGTGGAGATGCTAGCCATGTTGAAGGTAATAGCCAAGCAGGCTGGGTCTTGCTTGATTTGACCGATGTGGTGGTACATCTTTTTTTAGAAGACGAGCGTTACCACTATAATCTTGAAAAATTGTGGCATGAAGCGCCTGCTGTGGCTCTAGATGCCTATTTAGCTTAATGTTACAAAGAGACCTTGTCAATACGACAGGGTTTTTGAGGATGATAATGGAACATAATTATGAAAAATTTGCGTCAGTTTATGATGCTGTGATGGATGATTCTCTATATGACTTGTGGACAGATTTTTCACTTCGACATTTACCAAAGTCTAAGGGTCGAAATCGTTTGTTAGAGTTGGCCTGTGGAACCGGTATTCAGTCAGTTCGTTTTGCTCAAGCAGGTTTTGATGTGACTGGTTTAGACTTAAGTCAAGACATGCTGGCTATTGCTAAAAAGCGTGCGCAATCTGCTAAAAAGAAAATTGATTTTATTCAAGGTAACATGCTGGATTTGTCACAGGTGGGGCAGTTTGATTTTGTAACCTGCTATTCGGATTCCATTTGCTATATGCAAGACGAAGTTGATGTTGGCGATGTTTTTAAAGAAGTTTATGATGTTTTAGCAAACGATGGCATCTTTATTTTTGATGTGCATTCAACCTATCAAACGGATGAGTGTTTCCCTGGTTATTCCTATCATGAGAATGCAGATGATTTTGCAATGGTTTGGGATACCTATGCTGACGAGGCTCCTCACTCTGTTGTTCACGAACTCACTTTCTTTATCCAAGAAGACGATGGACGTTTTTCTCGCTTTGATGAAGTGCATGAGGAACGAACGTATGAGTTATTGACTTATGATATTTTGTTGGAACAAGCAGGGTTCAAGTCATTTAAGGTCTATGCTGATTTTGAAGATAAGGAGCCAACTAAGACCAGCAAGCGTTGGTTTTTTGTAGCATATAAATAGAAGAAAAAAGTAGCCTTTTTAGCTATAGGATTTAATGAATTATCTTGAATGTTACTTATATGAAAAGAGTTCATTAGGCATTAAATGCTATTATCAAAGCTTAGAAGTATTGGAGACATTACGATTGACACTATGTCTGAAGGTTGCTACCAACTTTAAAGAAAGCATTTTCTATTATACGTTGTGCTTAAGCATTTGATTTAACTCTTATTAGCCCTATAAAAGACTATTTAGTACAATTTGAGGAGATTCTATGACTGTTACCGGAATTATAGCTGAGTTTAATCCGTTTCACAATGGACACAAATATTTGCTAGAAACAGCAGAGGGACTAAAAATTATTGCTATGTCAGGAAATTTTATGCAAAGAGGAGAGCCTGCTCTTATTGATAAATGGATTCGATCAGAGATGGCTCTTAAAAATGGTGCAGATATTGTTGTGGAATTGCCCTTTTTCGTTTCAGTTCAATCAGCAGACTATTTTGCTCAAGGAGCTATTGATATTCTTTGTCAATTAGGAATTCAGCAATTAGCATTTGGGACAGAGAATGTGATTGATTATCAAAAACTGATTAAGGTCTATGAGAAAAAATCAGAGCAAATGACTGCCTATTTATCGACGCTTGAAGATACATTTAGCTATCCACAAAAAACACAAAAAATGTGGGAAATCTTTGCTGGAGTTAAATTTTCAGGGCAAACGCCAAATCATATTTTGGGGTTAAGTTACGCAAAGGCTAGCGCTGGAAAGCATATACAACTATGTCCTATCAAGCGTCAAGGGGCTGCCTACCATTCGAAAGACAAAAATCATCTGCTAGCTTCTGCAAGTGCCATTAGACAGCACCTGAATGATTGGGATTTCATAAGTCATTCAGTACCAAATGCAGGTTTACTTATAAACAATCCCCATATGTCATGGGACCATTATTTTTCATTCTTAAAATATCAAATTCTGAACCATTCTGATTTAACTAGTATTTTTCAGGTCAATGATGAATTGGCAAGTCGTATTAAAAAAGCGATAAAAGTTAGTCAAAATATTGACCACCTAGTTGACACTGTTGCTACCAAACGCTATACAAAAGCTCGTGTAAGACGTATTTTAACCTACATTTTGGTTAATGCTAAGGAACCTACTTTACCTAAAGGAATTCATATTCTAGGGTTTACCTCAAAAGGACAAGCACATTTAAAAAAATTAAAAAAAAGCAGGCCTCTGATTACTAGAATTGGAGCAGAAACTTGGGATGAGATGACACAAAAAGCAGACAGCATCTATCAACTTGGGCATCAGGATATCCCAGAACAAAGTTTTGGAAGAATACCTATTATAATAAAAAATGAGAGGCTCAATTAAACTCTAATTGAGTTTTTTTGGGGGCTTGACTCTAACATTACGTTGATGGTTTATACTTCAGTTAATCCAATGAGGAAATTTTATAACAATAATTAAAAAAGTCAGTCAAAAGATATACTTTCGAAGAACAGGCTAACGTTTTTACAAGATTATATCAGTAATCATTTTGACAATTGTAGTAATGGAATGTTGCCAAAATTTAGAACGTTGTATGTTATGGATGACAAGATTTTAAAGGAATACTAATTAAACGGGAGGTCGTGAACCGGAAGCTGTTGTCACTCAAGCGCCAAAATCTGTCTGTAACATAATATTGATGTATGGGAACGCAATTATTTGGTTTTTATTGTGATGCTTAAAACGATTTTATATTTCTATTTTACCAAAGCTTTTCAAAGTGCTATAATAAGGGAGTTAGAGTCAATATTAGTAACGTTAATGTTGACAATATTCAATAAAATACTATTAAAAGGAGACAAAAATGGGACGTAAATGGGCAAATATTGTTGCTAAAAAAACTGCTAAAGATGGAGCAACATCAAAGGTCTATGCCAAATTTGGTGTTGAAATTTATGTGGCTGCCAAACAAGGCGAGCCAGATCCAGAGTTAAATACAGCTCTTAAATTTGTCATTGATCGTGCAAAGCAAGCACAAGTGCCAAAGCATGTTATTGATAAAGCGATTGATAAAGCTAAAGGAAACACAGATGAAACTTTCGTAGAGGGACGCTATGAAGGTTTTGGTCCAAATGGTTCAATGATTATTGTGGATACTTTGACATCAAATGTTAACCGTACAGCGGCAAATGTACGTACGGCTTACGGTAAGAACGGTGGCAATATGGGAGCTTCAGGATCTGTATCCTACTTATTTGATAAAAAAGGGGTCATCGTTTTTGCTGGTGATGATGCTGACAGTGTCTTTGAACAATTACTTGAAGCGGATGTAGACGTAGATGATGTTGAAGCAGAAGAGGGAACAATAACAGTTTACACTGCCCCAACAGATCTTCATAAAGGTATCCAAGCACTTCGCGATAATGGTGTAGAAGAATTCCAAGTTACTGAACTTGAAATGATTCCTCAATCAGAAGTAGTTTTGGAAGGTGATGACCTTGAAACTTTTGAAAAGCTTATTGATGCACTTGAATCAGATGATGATGTTCAAAAAGTGTATCATAATGTAGCAGATTTTTAAATTGACATAGAATAATAAAAAGAGTTGAAATCTATTTCAGCTCTTTTTAAGTGATGCTTTTATAAGTAAGTACCAGGTAACATAGTCGTTGTTAGAAGATAATGAACAATAGTAAATCAGTATCAACTTGATAGGAATCAATTATTAGTGAACTCTAATTAAAAATGGTAAACTAGACACAAGAACAAAAAGGAGAGATAGGATGATTAAAAAACAGTATTTAGGAAGGGCAACAATTGCCCTAGCATCGACCCTTGTGCTAGCAGCTTGTGGGTCATCAAAAACAGCTGAGTCAGGAAATCAGGGGAGTTCTAAAGAAGTCTTATTTGCAACGGTTGGAACAACAGCTCCCTTTTCTTATGAAAAAGGTGGTCAACTAACTGGCTACGATATCGAGGTGGCTAAAGCAGTCTTTAAAGGATCGGATGATTACAAGGTGTCCTTTAAAAAAACAGAATGGTCTTCTATCTTTACAGGTTTGGACTCAGGAAAATACCAAATGGGTGGTAACAACATTTCCTTTACCAAAGAGCGTTCAGCTAAGTACCTTTTTTCTTATCCAATCGGATCAACACCTTCTGTTTTAGTTGTTCCAAAAGACAGTGATATCAAGAGCTTTGATGATATCCAAGGGCATACGACACAAGTTGTTCAAGGGACTACAAGTGTTGCACAGTTAGAAGACTTTAATAAGAAACACAGTGACAACCCGGTTACTCTAAAATTCACCAATGAGAACATTACTCAAATGTTAACCAATTTGAGTGAAGGCAAGGCAGATTTCAAGATTTTTGACGCTCCAACGGTTAACGCCATTATTAAAAATCAAGGGTTAGATAATCTCAAAACAATTGAACTCACCTCAACAGAGCAACCATTTATTTATTTTATCTTTAGTCAAGATCAAGAGAAATTGCAAAGCTTTGTTAACAAGCGTATTAAAGAGTTGACTGCTGATGGAACTCTTAGCAAGCTTGCCAAAGAGCACCTTGGCGGTGATTACGTGCCATCAGATAAAGAGTTGAAACTTCCTACAGCTAACTAAACCATCTATTAACCAGTTATTCATCTAGAAGACTGGTTTTTCTGATCGGAAACAATATTATAGTTTATGAGGTTATGTTATAAAAATTGCAAATAGCCTTAATCAAAATGAGATGTTAAAGTGCTTTTTGAGAAGTGAATATTGTATAAGAAGTATGCTTTGGGTTTTAGTCCTCAAATACCAAGTTTTTTGTTGACTAAACAAATAAGGATGGTTAGCATAGCATATAGTTTAAAACTATGGTATATGCTAGCCATTATCAATTTGAAAACTATATCTAATTAAGATACAATAATGATCGTAAACAAAATGAATCGAGGATAACGCTATGTCTTTTAAAAAATGGATTGGAATAGTCGGAATCGCTTTAGCATCAACTGTATTGGTTGCTTGTTCTGAAAAACAAGATGATAAAAACACTTTAACTATTGGGGTGATGACAAAAACAGAATCTGATCAAGCGAGATGGGATAAAGTTGAAGAATTATTGAAAAAAGACAATATCACTTTGAAGTACAAAGAATTTACAGATTACTCGCAACCTAATAAGGCAGTTGCTAATGGTGAAGTCGATATTAATGCCTTCCAACACTATAATTTCTTAAATAACTGGAATAAGGAAAATAAGGAACATTTGGTGGCCATTGCTGATACCTATATCAGCCCAATTAACCTTTTCTCTGGAACCAGTCAAGATGGAAAGGCTAAATACAAATCAGTAGCTGATCTGCCAAATGGTACTCAAATTGCAGTACCAAATGATGCGACCAATGAAAGCCGTGCCCTCTATGTGCTGCAATCAGCTGGCCTCATTAAATTGAATGTGTCTGGTGATCAATTAGCAACCATTGCCAATATCTCAGAGAACAAAAAGAAATTAGATATCAAGGAATTAGATGCTAGCCAAACGGCACGTGCTTTAGTATCTGCTGATGCAGCTGTTGTCAATAATAGTTACGCTGTTCCTGCAAAAATTGACTACAAAACCTCTCTTTTCAAAGAAAAAGCAGATGACAATTCAAAACAGTGGATTAACATTATTGCAGGTCAAAAAGATTGGGAAAAATCAGAGAAGGCTGATGCTATTAAAAAACTCATCAAGGCCTACCAAACTGATGAGGTGAAGAAAGTCGTGGAAAAAACTTCAAATGGTATAGATGTATCCGTATGGTAAATTTTAGCCATTGTTATAACAAGAGTGTGGTCGTGTTTAAAACACATGCTTTCTTGCATGCTTGAGGAAGAGTTTACGACTAATTTACCTTTAGAAAGCTATTTAAGACCTTTTCCCTTTTAGGATTTAGAAACCTTGGGAAGACTATTGCATGTTATCTTAATAGTCATGATTATGCAGGCGATGAAAACATTGCTATCGTAGATTACTGTCGCCATATCGTACTAATAGAGGAGTTATTAAAATCTTATGAATGAAGCAATAATTCAATTAGATCATATTGATATTACCTTCCGTCAAAAAAAACGGGTTATCGAAGCTGTTAAAGATGTCACGGTTCATATCAATCAAGGAGATATTTATGGCATTGTTGGGTATTCAGGTGCCGGGAAATCAACTCTTGTGCGTGTGATTAACCTGCTACAGGCACCAACAAACGGGAAAATCACTGTTGATGGGGATGTGACTTTTGACCAGGGGAAAATTCAATTGTCAGCTGATGCCCTTCGCCAAAAACGACGTGATATTGGTATGATCTTCCAACATTTCAATTTGATGGCCCAAAAAACAGCCAAAGAAAATGTAGCATTTGCGCTCCGTCATTCGTCGTTAAGTAAGACTGAGAAAGAACACAAAGTTATCGAACTGCTAGAACTTGTAGGTTTATCAGAGCGAGCAGATAACTACCCTGCCCAGTTATCGGGTGGGCAAAAACAAAGGGTGGCTATTGCGCGTGCTCTAGCTAACGATCCAAAAATTTTGATTTCAGATGAGGCCACATCAGCACTAGATCCAAAAACCACTAAACAAATTTTGGCGCTCTTGCAAGAATTAAACCGCAAACTTGGCCTTACCATTGTTATGATTACTCATGAAATGCAAATTGTTAAGGATATTTGTAATCGTGTTGCTGTTATGCAAAATGGTGTTTTGATTGAAGAAGGTTCTGTCCTTGATATCTTTTCAAATCCAAAAGAAGCCTTGACACAGGAATTTATCACAACAGCTACAGGGATTGATGAGGCTTTAGAAAAAATTAACCAACAAGACATTGTTAAACATTTGCCTGCAAATGCCCTTCTAGCTCAGTTGAAATATGCAGGAACTTCTACGGATGAGCCTCTACTTAATAGCATTTACCGTCAGTTTGAAGTGACAGCTAATATTTTGTATGGCAATATTGAGATTTTAGATCATATTCCAGTTGGTGACATGATTGTTGTCTTGGAAGGGCAAGCTGAAAATATTCTTGCGGCTGAGAAAGCCTTGCATGAAGCTGGTGTTGATGTTAGTATTTTAAAGAGAGGAGCCTAGATGTCACAGTTAATTCAAACTTATTTGCCAAATGTTTATGAACTCGGATGGTCTGGAGATGCTGGTTGGGGCTTAGCGATTTGGAATACTTTATACATGACCATTGTGCCTTTTATTGTTGGGGGTGCTATTGGTCTCTTATTAGGCTTGTTATTAGTTTTAACAGGACCGGACGGTGTTATTGAAAACAAAACGATTTGTTGGGTTATTGATAAAGTTACCTCTATTTTTAGAGCCATTCCTTTTGTTATTTTGATTGCTATTTTAGCTAGCTTTACCTATTTGCTTTTAAGAACAACTTTAGGAGCAACAGCGGCCTTGGTACCTTTAACCTTTGCGACTTTTCCTTTTTATGCCCGTCAGGTCCAAGTTGTTTTTTCAGAATTAGACAAGGGTGTTATTGAAGCAGCACAAGCTTCAGGTGCTACTTTCTGGGATATTGTCAAAGTGTATCTCAGTGAAGGTTTACCAGATCTTATTCGTGTTTCTACAGTCACCTTAATTTCTTTAGTTGGGGAAACTGCCATGGCAGGAGCTATCGGTGCTGGAGGATTAGGAAATGTAGCGATTTCTTATGGTTATAATCGTTTTAACAATGATGTGACTTGGGTAGCGACTATTATTATTCTTTTAATTATTTTTGCTATCCAATTTATTGGTGATAGCTTGACTAGAAGGTTTAGTCATAAATAAACGAAACAACACCCTAAGTAAAAACTTAGGGTGTTGTTGTTTAGATGATGTCATTAGCTTTTCTTCGTTTTACTTAGTATAAGCCCTATTAAAAAACCAATAGCAGCAAAGATAATCCATCCCATTGAGAATTGCCCTAGTGGAACAGTTTTTTGGAAAAAAGTTACAACGGCTTCTGGTAAATGAAATAATCCAGTCATTTGTGATAGTGTTAGGAGTGCATCAAATATGGCAGGAATAAAGGTTAGACCAATTGTAGTTCGATAGACAATAGGATCATTATTGAAGCATTTTTGTGCCAAAACAAGGAAAATTAAATCGACTGTTAATGGGTATAAAAGGAATAAAACAGGAGCTGACCAGTTGATAATGACTGATAAGCCACCAAAATAAAAGAAAGCTGATAGTAAAGTAAAGATAGTTGCCCAAGCAATATGAGATAAAGCAGGCACTAATTTATGGAAGTATTCAGCACTTGACGTGATTAAGCCTGTTGAAGTGGTTAGACAGGCCAGGAAAATCACAACAGCTAGAAATGCTTGTCCGATGCCACCTAGGTAAAAACGAGAAGCATGACTTAAGATTTGACCGCCATTAACTGGATTACCATGAAGGGTAAAGCTGCCATCAATAAAAGGAAATAATGATTGTGATGTTGCTCCAATACGACCGACAAAGATATAGACAAGTGCTAATAGCAAAATGGCAATAGCCCCAGAAATAAGTGTTATTTTGGTCATTTCTTTGTCCGTCTTAGCGCCAAATTGTTTGGTAGCCTCAATGACTAAAATAGCAAAAACAAGAGAAGCTAGTGCATCCATAGTGCCATAACCTTGAATTAATCCTGCTATAAAAGGAAAATCTTTAAAGGCATTATTAACACCGACCCCAGCGTTAAAAGCATCACCGTAATTTCCAGCAGGATGGACAAAGGACGCGATAACCAAAATAGAAATAACAACTAACAACGTTGGCGTTAAAAATTTTCCGATATTTTCAGCTAGTTTACTAGGTTTGATAGCAAGGAAGTAGGACAGACCAAAAAATAGTATAGCATAAATAGCTTTATTGGTTGTATTATCTCCTAAGATAGGAGCGATACCGACTGAAAAAGAAGTGGCTCCTGTTCTTGGAATAGCAAAAAATGGGCCAATAGATAAATACAAAATGGAAGAATAGAAGATTGCATACCATTTAGAGATGGGGCGTGCCAAACTTTCAACATCGCCTGATCCAGATTTAGCAACAGCAATGACACCGAGTAAAGGCAAGGAGACACCAGTTAAACAAAAACCAATGATAGACCATAGAATCTGATGACCTGAGTAGATGCCTAAAAAAGCTGGGTAAATGAGGTTTGCTGCTCCAAAAAATAGCGCAAATAGCATGAATCCAATGACGATATATACATTTTTTTGTTTCATTTATAAATAGTCTTTCTATTGATACTAATCCGAAGATTCTAACAATTTTAATTATATTATGTGTCAAAATAACAACAAAGGTTATTATATCTAAGATTACTTCGATAGTCAATAGAAATTGACTGAAAATTCTTAGCACAAAAAATGGTTAAGATATGTAGCTCATTCGATTTGACGAATAGATAGAATTATATTATTATAAAAAACATGTAACTTTAGTAAGGATGTAACGTATGAAAAAAATATATGATTTATGGGTTAGGGTTAGTCTAATCAAAAAAATAGGTATCGGTGTTGTAATAGGAGTCATGTTGGGCATTTTGGCTCCTGATCTTACAGGTTTTAGTATTTTAGGAAAGTTATTTGTTGGTGGTTTAAAGGCTATCGCACCTTTGCTTGTATTTGCTTTGGTTTCCCAAGCTATCTCCCATCAGAAAAAAGGGAAACAGACTAATATGACATTAATCATTGTTCTGTATTTATTTGGTACCTTTGCGTCAGCTTTAGTAGCAGTACTGACAGCTTATCTATTCCCTTTGACGTTAGTGTTAAATACACCTGTAAATACAGAATTATCACCACCTCAAGGTGTTGCTGAAGTTTTTCAGTCACTTCTATTAAAATTAGTGGATAATCCGATCAATGCTTTAGCTACTGCCAATTATATTGGTGTGCTATCATGGGCAATTATTTTTGGACTAGCATTAAAGGCTGCAAGTAAAGAAACAAAGCATCTTATAAAAACAGCGGCAGAAGTTACTTCACAAATAGTTGTTTGGATCATCAATCTGGCACCTATTGGGATTATGAGTCTGGTGTTCACTACGATTTCTGAAAACGGTGTTGGAATCTTATCTGATTATGCTTTTTTGATACTAGTTTTAGTAGGAACAATGCTTTTTGTCGCCTTAGTGGTTAATCCACTTATTGCGGTTTTGATTACACGACAAAATCCTTATCCCCTTGTCTTGAGATGTTTACGTGAGTCAGGTCTTACAGCATTTTTCACACGAAGTTCTGCAGCCAATATTCCAGTCAATATGCAATTATGCCAAAAAATTGGATTGAGTAAAGATACTTATTCAGTGTCAATTCCACTTGGAGCAACTATTAATATGGGTGGGGCAGCAATTACCATCAATGTCCTAACGCTTGCTGCTGTACACACTTTTGGTATTCCTATTGATTTTCTAACAGCCCTCTTACTTAGCGTTGTTGCTGCTGTCTCTGCTTGTGGTGCTTCTGGTGTTGCTGGGGGATCGTTGTTACTTATTCCTGTAGCATGTAGTTTGTTTGGCATTTCAAATGATCTTGCGATGCAGGTGGTTGGTGTTGGTTTTATTGTTGGTGTTATCCAGGATTCTTGTGAGACAGCCTTAAATTCGTCAACCGATGTTCTTTTTACAGCTATTGCTGAAAATGCTTTTTGGAAACGTAAAAAAGCATAGCTAGATTTAACATAGTAAAAAACATCCTTGGAAAACGCCAAGGATGTTTTTTTATTATTTAAGATAGCCAAGATAATCAAATTTTTCAAAGGTGTGGTCATTAGCGATGGCCACAATGATAGTATTCGGTTCTAAAGGTTCAAAAGGTTTGACATTAGTATCTAAGGTTTTAACTTCTTTTTGACGCATGCCAATCACATTTAACTCATATTTACGACGAACATCTAGTTCGGAAAGAGATTGTCCTTCCCAGCTTTTAGGAATGACAAATTCAATCATCGAAATACCATGTTCCAAATAGATGATGCTTTCGATATGACGTCTTAACAGATTTGAAGCTACACGTTTTCCAGAATCACGTTCAGGGGTGATGACTTTAGTTGCTCCGATGCCATATAGAACTTCTTCAAAAATTTTATTTTTAGCCTTGGCAATAATGGTTGGAACACCGAGTTTTTTACAGTGCATGACTGCAAGAACAGAAGATTCCAAGTTATTCCCTGAAGCGATAACGACAGTATCACAATGTTCAATCCCTACAGCTAATAGAAATTCTTTGTCAGTAATATCTCCAACAGCGGCTTTAGTGACCAAGTCGGCCACCTCTTTGACATGACTTTCTCTGATATCAATAGCAATAACGTCTTGATCAAAGTTACTTAATTCTCTGGCAACAGTACGGCCAAAAATACCAAGGCCAAGAACGCCGACAGTTTTACGTTTTAACATGTTTTCTCCTTAACCCACTAGAATATCAGTAGTGGCATATTGAATGGTTTTTTCTTTTCGTTGAATCAGACTGATGAGGACAGTAATTGGGCCAACGCGGCCGACGAACATCAAGACAATGACAATAAGACGTCCAGCAGTAGACAATTGTGGTGTCAAATCCATAGATACCCCAACTGTCGCGATGGCAGAAATAGATTCAAATAAGAGTGGTATAGGAGCGATATGAGGCTCCACGCTAAGTAATAAAATAAAACCTATCATAAGAACTGCAAAAAAGAAGATAAGAACTGTCATGGTCTGCTTAATTGTCTTATTTGCGATAATTCGGTTACGAAAGGTAACTTCTGATTGCCCTGAAAGTTCCGCTTTAAAGAGTAAGAAAGTAATGGCAGCAGTCGTCACTTTAATACCACCAGCTGTTCCACCAGGAGCACCACCAATAACCATTTGAATCATATAAAGAATGTTAGTCGGTGCTAGGGTATCGTTATAAGAGATTGTTGCAAAGCCAGCTGTTCTCATAGTGACTGTTTGAAAAAATGAAACCATAAGTTGCTGATGTAAACTAAAATTGGCAATGGTTTTGCTGTTATCTTTTTCTAAAAACCAGGTTAAGAAGGTTCCAAGAAAAAGAATAACAGCTGTGGTTTGTAGTACTAGACGAGACTGATTGGATAATTTACGAAAAGTTGCCCCATAACAATGAGGTCTTTCAAAAAAGTATTTTTTAAAAGCTACTCCTAAATCAACCCAAACCGCAAAACCAAGTCCACCAGAGATAATCAAGAACGTAATGATAACATTTAATGTAGGATTTAACATAAAGTCTTTTAAACTAGAAGATCCTAAATTGTCAAAACCAGCGTTACAAAACGCCGACACAGCTAAAAAAATACTATTGAAGATACCATTTTTCCACCCGAAGCGGGGGATGAAGTCAATCATGATAACTATCGCAGCAAAGGCTTCTAGACTAAAGGTTACTTTATAAGCAAAAAAAAGGTAGTGCTTTAAATCTTTGCTATCACCTCGATTTAACGCTGATTGGAGCAAGGTTTGATCGCTCAATCGCATTTTTCGCTTGAGGGCAAAAGTACTCACAGCTATTAACGTCACCAAGCCAAGACCACCAATCTGCATTAGTGCCATAGCAATGGTTTGTCCGATACCGTTATACACTTCAGCGACGGGAACAACAGAAAGTCCAGTCACACAAACCATGGAAACCACATTAAAGAAATGATCAAGATAGACGGTATTAGGACCATTTTGATAATGGGTAAAGGGCATGGATAACAAGAGAGTCCCAATCAGAATCACAATGGCAAAACTAAATGTTAAGCGCTGTGTGACTGAAAGAGATTTGATAAAAGAGCGTTTCATGTTTCCTCCAGACATAATATCTCCTACTATAATAACAAAAATAAGTTAAAAAAGCTAAGTTTCATCTTAGCCTTTGGTACTATTTTATAGAGGTTTTTTGTTAGGCAAGCCAGCTTTTCTTGGATACTTGTTAGGTGTTTCCTTTTTCTTCTCAACAATGGTGATGAAGCGAGAATCTCCATTTGGCAATTGGTAGCTATGGTTTTTAATGACTTTACCAAAAAGAAGACAAAGAGCATTCTTAGCTTCTTCTAACTCTTGGTCAGCAGCTTGTGCCTTTAAGGCGATTAATTTTCCTCCAATTTTTAAAAAGGGGATGGTTAATTCAGATAGAACCTGCATCCGAGCAACCGCTCTGGCAGTAACAACATCAAATTGACCTCGAAAGGCCTTGTCCTGTCCGAAATCTTCTGCTCTACCATGAAAAAAGTGGACATTTTCCAAGCCCAATTCCTGAGCAAGGAGTGTCAGAAAAGAAATCCGCTTATTAAGAGAATCAATAATGGTAACCTCAAGGTTTGGGAAAAGAATTTTCATGGGTAGGCTAGGAAAACCAGCTCCAGCTCCAATGTCCAATAATTTGATTGGTTCATTAGCTAAAAAGCCCTGTAAAATAGGAGCGATGGAATCATAAAAATGCTTGAGGTAAACCTCATTTTCTTCTGTAATAGCTGTTAAATTAATTTTAGTGTTCCATTCCACTAGTGATTTGAAGTAGGTGTCAAATTGTTCTTTTTGTTTCGATGATAAGGAAAAACCATCTTCCTCTAGTGTTCGGTAAAAGTCTTGGGGTGTCATTTGTATCCTCTGTTTTTGATAGTTGTTACCATTCTATCATAAAATAGCCTATAACAAAATCCAATAAATCATCAGAAATAACACCTCATTACTTGCTATTAGCCTAGAAATTGCTATAATTGAGACACAAAGATTAAAGGAGACCCACTATGCCAACAGTTTTGATTATCTTAGTCGTTTTAGGAGTGCTTGCGCTATGGTTAATGATTAGTTACAATAGCCTGGTTAAATCTCGGATGCACACAAAAGAAGCTTGGAGTCAGATTGATGTGCAATTAAAGCGTCGTAATGACTTGATTCCAAATCTTATTGAAACCGTAAAGGGATATGCTAGCTACGAGCAAAAGACATTTGAAAAAATCACTGATTTGCGTGCGCGTGTTGCGAATGCCTCAACTCCTCAAGAAACCATGGCGGCTTCTAACGAATTGAGTAAACAAGTGACCAGTTTGTTTGCCGTTGCTGAAAATTACCCAGACTTAAAAGCTAACGAAAACTTCTTGAAATTACAAGAAGAGTTGACCAATACGGAAAATAAAATCTCATATTCTCGTCAACTCTATAATTCAACAACGTCTAATTACAACCTTCAATTAGAATCTTTCCCAAGCAATATCGCTGGTAAATTATTTGGTTTTAAACCAAGTGAATTCTTACAAACACCAGAAGCTGAAAAAGAAGTTCCAAAAGTTGAATTTAACTTTTAAATATGAAATTATCATCTAGTAGGCAATCATAAGAGAAAGGAGAATTATGCTTTATCAACAGATTTCACAAAATAAGCAACGAACAGTTGTTTTATTAGTTGTTTTCTTCGCTCTCTTAGCACTTATTGGAGCTTCAGCAGGCTATCTGCTGTTAGATAATTATGCCATGGGCTTGGTCCTTGCTCTTGTCATTGGGGTGATTTATGCTACCAGTATGATTTTTCAATCCACCAGTCTTGTAATGAGTATGAACAATGCTAGAGAAGTTACAGAAAAAGAGGCTCCAGGCTTTTTCCATATTGTCGAGGATATGGCTATGGTGGCCCAGATTCCGATGCCGAGAGTTTTTATTATTGAAGATCCTTCTTTAAATGCTTTTGCGACAGGATCTAGCCCTCAAAATGCTGCTGTTGCAGCAACGACAGGTTTACTTGAAGTCATGAATCGTGAAGAACTTGAAGGTGTTATCGGCCATGAAATTAGCCACATCCGAAATTATGATATCCGTATTTCGACTATTGCTGTAGCTTTGGCGAGTGCTGTTACCGTTATTTCTAGTATCGGTGGGCGTATGCTATGGTATGGTGGCGGTTCTCGCAGGCAAAGAGATGACGGAGATGATGATGTTTTAAGAATCATTACATTACTTTTGTCGTTATTATCTTTGCTTTTAGCGCCCCTAGTAGCAAGTTTGATTCAGTTGGCTATTTCTCGTCAAAGAGAATATCTAGCTGATGCTAGTTCTGTTGAACTAACAAGAAATCCCCAAGGTATGATTAAGGCTCTTGAAAAATTGCAGTTATCTCAGCCAATGAAGCATCCTGTTGATGATGCTAGTGCGGCCTTGTATATTAATGAGCCTCGCAAAAAAAGGAGCTTCAGTTCATTATTCAGCACCCATCCTCCTATTGAGGAGAGGATTGAAAGGTTAAAAAACATGTGAGCGTTTGGGGTTTTTGCTCAAGCCTCACTTTTTTATGTCTTTGGGCAGATAATCTAAAATGGCAGGAATTATCAAAAATATCTGAACAAAAAGAAAAAAATGAGTGAAACAATGGTTAAAAATAGAATGATTTAAATCTTAAAATTAAAAAACGTCAGAAAATAAATGCAAAACTATTGACAAATCTTTTAGATAGTAGTAAAAATAAATGAGAGTTTTATTAGGAGAAGATGATGTTAGCTATTTCCGAAATCAGAAAACACCCAGACGGTCTCTCGTTTGATCGTTTATGTGATGTCAAAAGTATGTTACTTGAGCGTGACCAACAGATTATTGACATAAAGGCAGTTAAAGCTGTCGGTAATGTTCGCTATGATAAGGGGCTTTATCTGTTAGATTATCAATTGAGTTACGAAGTGATATTACCGTCTAGCCGTTCTATGGTTCCGGTCTGTTTAAGTGAAGTCCAACACATTCAAGAATTATTTATAGAGGCGACAGATTTAGCTGATAAGAAAGAGTTGGTTGAAGACAATCTGGTATTAGTTTTAGACAAAGACGCTATTAACCTCGAAGAAAGTATTGTGGATAATATCTTACTTGCTATTCCGCTACAGGTCTTGACAGAGGAAGAAAAGAAATCAAAAGAGTTGCCAGCAGGTCAAAATTGGGCAGTTTTGACAGAAGAAGACTACCAGTGTCTAAAAGAAGAAAAGCAAAAAGAAAATAATCCTTTTGCTAGCTTGCAAGGGTTGTTTGATGAATAAAACTGAATATTAAAGATGTCTGTAATTTTTATTTGAAAAAACAGCTATTCTTTGATATACTCTTTAGAGAATATGGTTACTTATCTAAAGTAGAAGGTATTTTGACCATAGAGGGCAGAGAAGGTAATGACTATTAGATGCTTCATATTTTATTCGCTAGAAGACTATTTGACCATTAGAACTGAAATAGTCTAGGATATGAGATGAATTTCATAGTTTTCTTTCTGGGAGAAAAAGATAGATTAAGAGGATAAGGGTTGGTATAAATGACAAAGAAAATTTTAATTATTGAAGATGAAAAGAATCTGGCTAGATTCGTTTCTCTTGAGCTGCAACATGAGGGTTATGAAGTCATTGTTGAGGTCAATGGTCGTGAAGGGTTAGAAACTGCTTTGGAAAAAGAGTTTGATTTAATCCTGCTTGACTTAATGTTACCAGAGATGGATGGTTTTGAAGTGACCCGTCGTTTGCAAACCGAAAAAACAACGTATATCATGATGATGACTGCGCGTGATTCTATTATGGATGTGGTTGCAGGTTTAGACCGCGGTGCAGACGACTATATTGTTAAACCGTTTGCCATTGAAGAACTACTTGCCCGTATTCGTGCTATTTTCCGCCGTCAAGATATTGAATCTGAGAAGAAAGTGCCTAGTCAAGGCATTTATCGAGATCTAGTTTTAAATCCACAAAACCGTTCAGTTAATCGTGGCGACGATGAGATTTCTCTCACTAAACGTGAATATGATTTGCTTAATATTTTGATGACTAATATGAATCGTGTCATGACACGTGAAGAATTATTGTCAAATGTTTGGAAATATGATGAAGCCGTTGAGACTAATGTTGTAGATGTCTATATTCGTTATCTCCGCGGCAAAATTGACATTCCAGGCAAGGAATCTTATATCCAAACAGTGCGTGGCATGGGATACGTTATTCGTGAGAAATAAGTCATATGGAAAATCAGAAACAAAAACAGAAGAAATATAAAAATTCGTTACCAAAACGACTATCTAATATCTTTTTTGTTCTTTTTTTCTGCATTTTCTCTGCCTTTACACTGATTGCCTATAGTTCAACAAACTATTTCTTATTGAAGAAAGAAAAGCAGTCAGTCTTTCAAGCTGTAAATATTGTTAGAGTTCGTCTTTCTGAGGTGGACTCTAATTTTACATTAGAGAACTTAGCAGAAGTTTTGTACAAAAACGATAAAACACATCTGAGAATTGATGACAGAAAGGGCAGTCGAGTCATTAGGAGTGAGCGCGATATCACAAATACTCTAGATGCGAATCAAGATATTTATGTCTATAACATTGATAAACAGATGATTTTTACCACAGATAACGAAGAATCATCTCCTGGCTTGCATGGTCCTATCGGTCGTGTGTATCACGACCATATCGAAGATCAGTATCGTGGGTTTTCCATGACACAAAAGGTATATTCTAATCGGACTGGAAAATTTGTGGGCTATGTTCAAGTCTTTCATGATTTAGGCAATTATTATGTCATTAGAGCAAGACTGCTGTTTTGGCTACTAGTTGTTGAGTTATTTGGCACAAGCTTAGCCTATTTAATCATCTTAATTACTACGCGGCGCTTTTTGAAGCCTTTACACAATTTACATGAAGTGATGCGTAATATCTCTGAAAATCCTAATAATTTAAACCTGCGCTCAGATATTTCGTCAGGAGATGAAATCGAAGAATTGTCTGTTATCTTTGACAATATGTTAGACAAATTGGAGACACATACTAAGTTGCAATCACGTTTTATTAGTGATGTCAGCCATGAATTACGAACACCGGTTGCGATTATTAAAGGGCATATTGGTCTCTTACAACGTTGGGGTAAAGATGACAGTGATATTCTTGAAGAAAGCTTGACAGCAACAGCGCATGAGGCTTGACCGTATGGCAATCATGATTAATGATATGTTAGACATGATTCGCGTACAAGGCTCATTTGAGGGACATCAAAATGATATGACAGTTTTGGAAGATTCTATTGAAACTGTTGTTGGTAATTTTAGAGTTTTAAGAGAAGATTTTATCTTTACATGGCAGTCAGAAAATCCAAAAACGATAGCCCGTATTTATAAAAATCATTTTGAGCAGGCTTTGATGATTCTGATTGACAATGCTGTGAAGTATTCCCGTAAAGAAAAGAAAATCGCGATTAACCTTTCAGTGACTGGCAAACAAGAAGCTATTGTTAGAGTTCAAGATAAAGGCGAAGGAATTTCTAAAGAAGATATTGAACATATCTTTGAACGCTTTTATAGAACGGATAAATCACGTAATCGAACAAGTACCCAGGCTGGATTAGGGATTGGCTTGTCTATTCTCAAGCAAATTGTAGATGGGTATCATTTACAGATGAAGGTTGAAAGTGAATTAAATGAAGGTTCAGTGTTTATCTTACATATTCCTTTGGCCCAGTCTAAAGAGAGTTAGAGTAGCTTAAGGCATTGTTAATGTGACAGGTATAGTATGTAATCATTAGATAATAGTAGCAGTCTTTTGCCACAACTGGTTAGAAGCTGATGCTATTTTTTTAGCAATGATGGATGACATGAAAGAAATACTGTCAATCGCGATGTCTTTTGTTATCCTTGAGAATATGGTAAAATAGTATATTAGATTAATTTGATAGAATTGGGGTGTTTGCGTGCGTTGTCCAAAATGTAATTACCATAAATCGAGTGTTGTTGACAGTAGACAAGCTGAAGACGGCAACACCATTCGTCGTCGAAGAGAATGTGAACAGTGTCATACTCGCTTTACTACCTTTGAGCGTGTTGAAGAACTCCCTTTATTAGTCATCAAAAAAGATGGCACACGAGAGCAATTTTCTAGAGATAAAATATTAAATGGGGTTGTTCAAAGTGCGCAAAAACGACCTGTCTCGAGCACAGATATTGAAAATGTCATTTCTCGTATTGAACAAGAAGTTCGAACAACCTACGAAAATGAAGTGTCAAGTACTGCTATTGGTAATTTAGTGATGGATGAGTTGGCCGAACTCGATGAAATCACATATGTACGCTTTGCTAGTGTCTACAAGAGTTTCAAGGACGTTGATGAAATCGAAGAACTTTTGCAACAAATTACGAATCGCGTACGCGGAAAGAAAAAACGTTTAAATAATGATGAAACCAATTGATACTTTTACATATCTAAAACGCAACAAAGTAACTCTTGATTCGGTGACTTTAATACAGTTGTACTTTCCAATTATTGGAAGTGACGCGGTCTCTATCTACCAATACTTTATTCACTTTTTTGACGATGGTTTACAACGTCATAAATTCAGCGATATTTTAAATCACCTACAGTTTGGTATGAAACGTTTTGAAGATGCTCTTGCTATATTGACAGCAATGGAATTAGTGAGTGTGTATCAGCTATCAGATACATATCTTATTACGTTGCACCAGCCGCTTAGCCGTGACTTGTTTTTTCAACATCCAGCTTATTCTCGATTATTAGAACAAAAGATTGGAGAGGTAGCTGTCTCTGAGTTGCAGGTAACTGTCCCAAGTCAAGCAAGAAATATTTCTAAGCGATTTTCGGATATTTTTGGGGTGCAAGGAGATTTGACGAACGTACCTCAAAAGCCACAAAAGAATTTTGACCTTTCAAGTTTCCAGCAATTAATGGTTCGTGATGGGTTACAATTTGAAGATAATCAAAAAGATATCATTAGCCTTTACAGTATTGCTGAACAGTATGATATGACGTGGTTTGATACTTATCAAATAGCTAAGGCGACGGCTGTTAATGGGAAAATTCGACCTGAACGCTTATTGGCTAAAAAAAATCAAAGCATGACAAAACCAAGCAAAGAAAATTTTTCACAGGCTGAGCAAATTATTTTGCGAGAAGCAAAGCAAGACAGTGCTTTAGTCTTTTTGGAAAAAATTAAAAAGGCTAGACGTGCAACGATTACTAAGGATGAACGCATTTTATTGCAAACATTGGCCAAAATGAATTTTCTTGATGATGTTATCAATGTCATGGTGCTTTATACCTTTAATAAGACAAAATCTGCTAATTTACAGAAGAGTTATGTCTTAAAAATGGCCAATGATTTCGCCTACCAAAAGGTGTCAACGGCTGAAGAAGCTATAGTGGTTTTGCGAGCCTTCACGGATCGTCAAAGTCGTCGGCAATCAAAAGTAAAAACAAGTCAAAGTAATGTGCCTAAGTGGAGCAATCCTGATTACCAAGAGACAACAAGTCAAGAAGAGCAGGCGAAACTAGATCAGTTCAAACAGGCTGCTTTGAAGAGGTTAGAAAACCTAGGAAAAGGGGGTGACTAGATGGAAAAGATTGGAGAAACCATGGCGAAATTGGGTCAAAACACTCGTGTTAATAGCGACCAGTTGATTCAAACCATTTTAGCGGATCCTGAAGTAGCAAGCTTCATCAGTCAACATCACTTATCTCAAGAGCAAATTAACCTTAGCTTATCTAAGTTCAATCAATTTTTGGTGGAACGCCAGAAGTATCAACTCAAAGATCCCTCTTATATTGCTAAGGGCTATCAGCCTATTCTAGCTATGAATGAGGGCTACGCTGATGTGTCTTATTTGGAAACCAAAGAATTGGTAGAAGCTCAAAAACAGGCAGCTATCTCTGAACGGATTCAACTGGTTAGTTTGCCAAAATCCTATCGCCATATTCATTTATCAGATATTGATGTTAATAATGCGAGCCGTATGGAAGCCTTCTCTGCTATTTTAGATTTTGTGGAACAATACCCATCAGCAGAGCAAAAAGGCTTGTATTTGTACGGAGATATGGGAATTGGCAAGTCTTACTTGTTGGCTGCTATGGCCCATGAATTGTCTGAGAAAAAAGGTGTGTCAACGACCCTTCTACATTTTCCGAGCTTTGCCATTGATGTAAAAAATGCCATTTCAAACGGCTCTGTTAAAGAAGAAATCGATGCGGTCAAAAATGTACCGGTGCTCATTTTAGATGATATTGGTGCAGAGCAAGCCACTTCTTGGGTCCGTGATGAGGTGTTGCAGGTGATTTTACAATACCGTATGTTAGAGGAATTGCCAACCTTCTTTACCTCTAATTACAGCTTTGCGGATTTGGAGCGAAAATGGGCAACCATCAAAGGAAGTGACGAAACTTGGCAGGCCAAACGTGTCATGGAACGCGTGCGTTATTTGGCTAGAGAGTTTCATTTAGAAGGGGCTAACCGCCGTTAAGTTTGAGATAGCAATCAAGAAGAATAGCTACACGTATGAGTGAGTGAAAGAAAAGGAGAATCATGGTTTTACCTACCGTTGCCATTGTGGGCCGTCCAAATGTGGGCAAGTCCACCTTATTTAATCGAATCGCAGGAGAGCGCATTTCAATTGTAGAAGACGTTGAAGGGGTTACTCGTGACCGTATTTATGCTACTGGGGAGTGGCTTAACCGCCAATTCTCATTGATTGATACAGGTGGTATTGATGACGTTGATGCCCCGTTTATGGAGCAAATCAAGCACCAGGCTCAAATTGCCATGGAAGAAGCTGATGTTATCGTTTTTGTTGTTTCTGGTAAAGAAGGGGTGACCGACGCTGACGAATATGTGTCTAAAATTCTGTATCGAACCAATACCCCAGTCATTTTAGCTGTTAATAAGGTTGATAATCCTGAAATGCGTAATGACATTTATGATTTTTATTCACTTGGTTTGGGTGATCCTTATCCAGTTTCTTCTGTTCATGGTATCGGAACAGGGGATGTCTTAGATGCGATCGTTGAAAACTTGCCAGTAGAAGAGGCTGAAGAAAATGATGATATTATTCGCTTCAGTTTAATCGGTCGTCCTAATGTTGGGAAATCTAGCTTGATTAACGCTATTTTAGGTGAGGACCGTGTTATCGCTAGCCCTGTCGCAGGGACAACACGTGATGCCATTGACACGCATTTTACGGATGCTGACGGTCAAGAATTTACCATGATTGACACGGCTGGAATGCGCAAATCTGGCAAGATTTACGAAAATACAGAGAAATATTCTGTCATGCGTGCCATGCGTGCCATTGACCGCTCCGATGTGGTCTTGATGGTTATCAATGCTGAAGAAGGTATCCGTGAATACGACAAGCGTATCGCTGGCTTTGCACACGAAGCTGGTAAAGGAATGATTATCGTGGTTAACAAATGGGATACCATTGACAAGGATAATCATACCGTTGCTAAGTGGGAAGCCGATATTCGTGACCAATTCCAATTTTTGACATACGCTCCGATTATTTTTGTGTCAGCTTTGACGAAGCAGCGCCTCAACAAATTGCCTGACTTGATTAAACGTATCAGTGAGAGTCAGAATAAACGTATCCCATCTGCTGTCCTCAATGATGTTATCATGGATGCTATTGCCATTAATCCAACGCCAACGGATAAGGGTAAACGTTTGAAAATTTTCTATGCCACTCAAGTGTCAGTAAAGCCACCAACATTTGTCGTCTTTGTTAACGAGGAAGAATTGATGCACTTCTCTTATCTACGCTTCTTGGAAAACCAGATTCGCGCAGCCTTTACCTTTGAAGGGACACCGATTCATCTAATTGCTCGCAAACGAAAATAAGAAATGAACATCAACTAAAATGCTGACCTAAGAAATAATCTCATCATTGATAAGGACTGTGTTGTGTATGTTACAGGAGACAGTCCTTTTTATAATACCTTTAAGGGTGTAGACGGAAGATTAGTAGCAAACAAAGAAAAAGGATTTTGACAAGAAATATCAGTCGGTTTTTGCTATAATGAAAGGATAAGCAAAAAGGTGGAAAAATGATGGCTAGATTAATTCCAGGACGAGTAAGGAATGAAGGTATTAAGCTTTATGAGCAAGGTTTAGTTTCATTCCAAGATGATAATAAAGGCATTCTTCAAATAGAAGTGGAGACTTATCAGGTTCAATATGGAGCAGATGATGAGGATATCACTTGTCAATGCGACACATTTCATATGAAACATTATTGCAAGCATATTGCAGCAGTCGAGTATTTTTTAAAAAATGATCAAAAAGGTAAGCTTTTTTTAAAACAGTTAACAAATCAAACAAAAATCAAAGAAACAACAAAGAAAATGACATCTTTTGGTAGCCTCTTTTTAGATAGCTTAGCCATGAATGAAGATGATTCTGTTAAATACAGGCTGTCTGCTCTTGGTAGTCGAAGCCCTTTTTCGTCAGATTACTGGTGGAGTCTGAAAATCAATCGTTTACCAGATGATCGTTCTTATGTGATTCGGGATATTAAAGGCTTTTTGCAGCTTATTAAAAAAGAAGGCTTTTATCAGATTGGAAAAAATTATTTTGAACAACTTTCATGGCTGCAGTTTGACCCATCTAGTCAGGCCCTTATTGAGTTTTTATGGCGCTTAGCATCTGATACTGACAAAGGGGACAACGAGAACATTTTTCCAAATCATGCAAGGCATTTGCGCTTACCTAGTGGTTTTTTTGAAGAAGGTATTCACTATTTGACGTCACTTTATGACTTTACTTTTGAGGGGCCTTCTCAAACTTATCATCATCTTTTTGTCCGTTCTTTGGAAGCAGAGGCAGGCCTTTATGAGTTTAAAGTGGAAGTGCATCGCAAATCTATTGAATTGCAAATTGCTGAAAAAAATGTGCAATACCTCTTTGATAATGACTATCTTCTTTATCAAGATACCTTTTATCACTTGACGTTAAAGCAACGAAAAATGGTTCAGGCTATTCGTAGTCTGCCCATTGAGGCCGACTTGGCTAAACATATTCATTTTGATTTGGATGATCATGCGAAATTAGCTGCAAGCTTATCAGATTTTAAACAGATCGGTCTAGTAGAGGCTCCTAAAAGCTTTGCTATTAGAGACTTTGAGGTGACTTTTCAATTTGATTTGTTAAATCGAGATGAAATCAGTTGTCAGCTTATGTTTGATTATGGCAATTACCAAGTTAGTGACAAAGCAAGTTTAGAAGCACTTCCTTTTGCTAGTCATTTAAAAAAAGAAGAAAAAATCAATCGTTCTTTACTTGCTTTTGGCTTCTCGCCACAATTTTACTCAAAAAAGCGACTAACAAGTGCAAAAGAGCTCTATACTTTTTTTGAAGAAACAGTTCCATGTTTTGAGCGCTTAGGTAATGTTGCGTTGAGTACAGCTATCCAAGCATTACAAGTGAAAGAAATGCCCAAGATCGCTATTAGACGCAATCAGGGATTACTAGATATTTCGTTTGATTTTTCAACCATTATTGAAAATGATATTGACCAAGCTGTTACAGCTCTTTTTCAAAATAATCCTTATTTTGTGAGTCAAACGGGTCAATTAGTGGTTTTTGATGATGAAACTCAAAAAGTTAGCAAAAGTTTACAAGAATTAAGAGCAAGACAGCTAAAAAATGGTCACTTGCAACTGGATGGCATTAGAGCTCTACAAGTATCCAAACTTTTTGAAGGCATGACATCTGTTCATTTTTCAAAGGAATTAGAAGAGTTAGCCTATCATTTGCAGCATCCTGAAACTTTTTCAATAAAACCGTTACCAGTTAAGGCTCAAATGCGAGATTATCAACGCAACGGTGTTCAGTGGTTATCAATGCTCAATCATTATGGCTTTGGTGGCATTTTAGCAGATGACATGGGACTTGGAAAAACTCTCCAGACACTTGCTTTTTTAGCTAGTCACCTGAAATCAGATAGTAAAGTGCTCATTTTATCTCCATCTAGTCTTATCTATAATTGGTTTGATGAATGTCAAAAATTCACACCTCAGCTAGATGTTGTGGTTTCTTACGGACTTAAACAAATCAGAGATCAAATCATCGAAGAAGGTCATCAAATAACCATAACCAGCTATTCCTCCTTTAGACAGGATTTTGAGACCTATCAAGCGTTTCACTACGATTATCTTATCTTAGATGAAGCTCAAGTGATAAAAAATGCACAAACTAAGATTTCACACTGTTTACGTGCGTTTAATACAGCCAATTGTTTTGCGCTTTCGGGCACTCCTATTGAAAATAAAATGCTTGAAATTTGGTCCATTTTCCAAATTGTTTTGCCAGGGTTGCTACCGACTAAAAAAGAGTTTTTAAAATTAACAGCTGAGCAAGTATCACGCTATATCAAACCCTTTGTGATGCGTCGTAAAAAAGAAGATGTCCTACCAGAATTACCTGATTTAATTGAAACTAATTATTCAAACGAGATGACAGATGAACAAAAAGCTATTTACTTAGCGCAGTTAAGGCAGATGCAAGATCAAATTCGAAATTCTAGTGATGTGGATATTAGCCGTCAAAAAATTGAGATTTTATCTGGTATCACTCGATTGAGGCAAATCTGTGACACTCCAAGTCTCTTTATGGATTACCAAGGCAAAAGTGGTAAACTAGATAGTTTGCGAATCTTATTGACACAAATTAAAGAAAATGGTCATCGGGCTTTGATTTTTTCTCAATTTAGAGGGATGCTGGACTTGGCCAAGCAAGAGATGACTGCTCTAGGGTTGACCTCTTATCAAATGACGGGATCTACCCCTGCCAATGAACGTCAAGAAATGACTAGAGCCTTTAATAACGGTTCCAAGGATGCTTTTTTGATTTCCCTCAAGGCAGGTGGAGTTGGAATCAACCTTACGGGAGCAGACACAGTGATTTTAATCGATTTATGGTGGAATCCTGCTGTTGAAATGCAGGCAATCAGTCGCGCCTACCGTATTGGTCAAAAAGAAAACGTTGAAGTATATCGCTTAATCACTCGAGGGACGATTGAAGAAAAGATTTTAGAGCTTCAAGAAAGTAAGCGCAATTTGGTGACTACAGTTTTGGATGGCAATGAAAGCCGAGCAAGTATGTCCATTGAAGAAATAAAAGAAATTTTGGGGCTAAACACTCATTAATCTTCCTTGATTTTAGTGACATTAAAAACCCTTTAAAGAAGATGACACCAAAAGCACCTTATATAACCTCGTTAAAACGCTTCTTTTTGAAATATCTTTATTGATATAGCGATTGTCATTTGCTAGTAATGATTAAAACATTTAGAAAAAGACACGTCATAGAATCATCAAGGAATGCTTTGAAAAATAACAGTATTTAAGTTATAATAGAGGATGCTACAAGAAGGGAGAATCAAAAAAGGATGGTAAAAAATCAGTTTCCTTTAGTTGCAGATGGCATTGCTATTAGTGATCCAGCAAAGCAAATGGCTCTGTATGAAAATGAAGATCTCATTACCAACATCCGTGGCTATTACCAGGACAAGGAGTATGATGATATTGCTAGAAATGAGGAGTTTACTGCTAAAGCAACTTCTCGGCAGACCCCTTCTAGTAAGCGCTTTTGTAGCAATGATGAAAAACACCATTATGTCAAAGAGGCGCGTCAAAAAGCAAAGCAAGATCTCAAGGAAAAAAGACAGGCTTATCTTGCCAAAGAAATGGCCTATGTTCCTAAACAGGTTTCTAAAAAGCAACAGCCTGCGGATTCTTCTCCTTCTCAAAAGCAAGCAACAACAGAAATGAGTCGTTTTACAAAAAAGCTTCATCAAGACAACTATATTTTAGCTGAGTTGCCAAAAGAATATAAAGAGCCAAAAAATCTTCCTCAACAAGGAACTACAAAAAAAAATAATTACGATTTTTTAAAATCCAGTCAAATTTACAATAATAAAGAAATGAGACAACAACGAGAAAAAACAATTGCGCAAGAGCTTAATCTTAGTAGGTTTGAGGATCTTCCTTAATAAATCTACTCAGCGTATGCAGATGACAAAGGAGTTAAGATGTCAAAAACGTATCATTTTATCGGAATTAAAGGGTCAGGAATGAGTGCCTTGGCCCTTATGTTGCATCAAATGGGGCATAAGGTGCAAGGTAGTGATGTTGAAAAATACTATTTCACTCAAAGAGGATTGGAACAAGCGGGCATCACTATCTTACCTTTTAGCGAGGACAACATTACGCCAGATATGGAACTTATCGTTGGGAATGCCTTTCGTGAAAACAACAAAGAAGTGGCCTATGCTTTGAGACACCAGATTCCTTTCAAACGTTATCATGACTTTTTAGGTGATTTTATGAAATCATTTATCAGTTTTGCAGTAGCAGGTGCTCATGGTAAAACTTCTACAACGGGTTTATTGTCACATGTCTTGAAAAATATCACAGACACATCTTATTTAATTGGTGATGGTACTGGGCGTGGATCTGCTAATGCACAGTATTTTGTTTTTGAATCAGACGAATACGAACGCCATTTTATGCCTTATCACCCAGAATACTCTATCATTACTAATATTGATTTTGACCATCCTGATTATTTCACAGGAATTGCTGATGTGCGAAACGCTTTCAACGATTATGCTAAGCAGGTCAAGAAAGCTTTGTTTGTTTATGGTGAAGATGACGAACTAAAAAAGATCGAAGCACCTGCACCTATTTACTATTATGGTTTTGAAGAGGGCAATGATTTTATCGCTTACGACATTACGCGTACTACGAACGGATCGGACTTTAAGGTAAAACACCAAGGAGAGGTCATTGGTCAGTTTCACGTACCTGCTTATGGAAAACATAACATTTTAAACGCTACAGCAGTAATTGCAAACTTGTTTGTAGCCGGCATTGATATGGCTCTAGTGGCAGACCATCTTAAAACTTTTTCAGGTGTGAAACGTCGTTTTACAGAGAAAATTATCAATGACACTATTATTATTGATGACTTTGCTCATCATCCAACCGAAATTGTGGCAACAATTGATGCGGCTAGACAAAAATACCCAAGTAAAGAAATTGTAGCAATATTCCAGCCACATACTTTTACTCGCACTATTGCCTTATTAGAGGATTTTGCTTGTGCTTTAAATGAAGCTGACAGTGTTTATTTAGCCCAGATTTATGGTTCTGCACGTGAAGTAGATAAAGGTGAAGTTAAGGTTGAAGATTTGGCTGCTAAGATTATCAAACCATCACAAGTAGTAACGGTGGAAAATGTCTCTCCTCTTCTTGATCACGATAATGCTGTTTATGTTTTTATGGGAGCTGGAGATATTCAGCTATATGAACATTCTTTTGAGGAATTACTTGCAAATTTAACTAAAAATAACCAATAACATGTCCTGCCTTAGGCAGGTTTTCTCATTCTAAAGGAGTTTGATATGTTGATTAGACAGGTTCAAGGATCCGATTTGGAAGTTATTGCTACCATTGAAAGTGACAATTTTTCACCACAAGAAGCAACGACAAGAGCAGTTCTTGAAGAGCACATACGGCTGATACCAGATACTTTTTTAGTGGCACTTATCGATCAGGAAATTGTTGGCTATATCGAAGGTCCAGTTGTCACTACTCCTATTTTGGAGGATTCTTTGTTCCACGGGGTGACTAAAAATCCTAAAACTGGAGGCTATATTGCTATTACTAGTTTGTCCATAGCTAAACATTTTCAGCAACAAGGGGTTGGGACAGCTTTGTTGGCGGCACTAAAAGATTTAGTAGTAGCGCAGCAAAGAACAGGTCTTATTTTGACTTGTCATGATTACTTGATTTCCTATTATGAAATGAATGGGTTTATTAACCAAGGAATTTCAGAGTCTCAACATGGTGGAACCCTTTGGTACCAAATGATTTGGAAACTTTAGAATCACAGCTGATTCAACTGTTGGTTTGTTAAAAATAAGTAACAAATGCATCATTTAATTGCAATTAGGATACTTTTAAGTTATAATGGCGGTTGATTATATTTAGGAGGATTGGCTTTGACCTATTTTAAGGATAAAGACCAACAAGATCAGCAGCGAAGCTTTAAAGAGCAGATTCTTGCTGAGTTGGAAAAAGCAAATCAAATCAGAAAAGAAAAAGAGGAAGAACTTTTTCAAAAAGAGTTGGAAGCTAAAGAAGCAGCTAGGAGAACGGCCCAGCTATATGCTGAATATAAAAGACAAGATGCTTTTCAAAAAGAGTCTATAGCACATAACAATAAGACAGCTAAACACTTTCAAGCTATAAAAGGTGCGGTAATGACTTCAGAAGCGCTTAAACCGACTTTACTTTCTGAAAAAGAAAACTCATCTTTAAAAACGACAAATAAGAGAGTCGTGCAGGCAAATGAGCTTCAAGAGACTGCCTCTAAAGAATCTCAAGTACCGTTAACTATTGAGAAAGGTCATTCAGTGAGACGAAAATTAAGCAAACGCCAACAGACTGAGCGAGCTGCTAAAAAGATTTCAACCGTTTTGATTAGTTCTATTATTATAACCCTTTTGGCTGTTACTCTAGCAGGAGCAGGCTATGTTTATAGTGCTTTAAATCCTGTTGATAAAAATAGTGATGCCTTTGTTCAAGTTGAGATTCCATCTGGGTCAGGCAATAAATTGATTGGTCAAATTCTTCAAAAAAAAGGTTTAATCAAGAATAGCACTGTTTTTAGTTTTTATACAAAATTTAAAAACTTTACAAATTTTCAGAGCGGGTATTATAATCTGCAAAAAAGTATGAGTCTAGAAGAAATTGCTAGTGCTTTACAAGAAGGTGGTACAGCAGAACCTACCAAGCCATCTCTTGGGAAGATCTTGATTCCAGAAGGATACACGATTAAACAAATAGCTAAAGCTGTTGAGCATAATAGCAAGGGAAAGACCAAAAAAGCTAAAACACCTTTTAACGAGAAGGATTTTTTGGATTTAGTCACGGATGAGGCTTTTATTCAAGATATGGTAAAAAGATATCCAAAATTATTAGCAACTATCCCAACTAAAGAAAAAGCTATTTACCGTTTGGAAGGTTACCTTTTCCCAGCAACCTATAACTATTACAAAGAAACTACCATGAGAGAACTTGTAGAGGACATGCTGGCAGCTATGGATGCTACTTTGGTACCCTATTATGATAAAATTGCTGCTAGTGGTAAGACAGTCAACGAGGTATTGACCTTGGCCTCTTTGGTTGAAAAAGAAGGTTCAACAGACGATGACAGACGTCAAATTGCAAGTGTCTTTTATAACCGCCTTAATAGCGGAATGGCACTACAATCTAATATAGCTATTTTGTATGCGATGGGGAAACTTGGTGAGAAAACAACCTTGGCTGAGGATGCTACTATTGACACCACCATTAATTCTCCTTATAATATTTATACCAATACAGGTCTGATGCCTGGTCCAGTTGCTAGCTCGGGGGTTTCTGCAATTGAAGCAACCCTAAATCCAGCCTCAACGGATTATTTATACTTTGTGGCCAATGTCCATACTGGTGAAGTTTACTATGCAAAAACATTTGAAGAACACTCTGCAAATGTTGAAAAATATGTGAATAGTCAAATTCAGTAAACACAAACATGGTGCTTAAGCACCATGTTTGTGTTTCTGATTCGTTCAAAAAAGAAAAGAGAGAAAACAATTATGGCAGAAAAAACGTATCCGATGACCCTAACGGAAAAAGAACAACTTGAAAAAGAACTTGAAGAATTAAAACTTGTGCGTCGTCCAGAAATAGTGGAGCGTATTAAAATTGCACGTTCGTATGGAGATCTTTCAGAGAACTCTGAATACGATGCCGCAAAAGATGAGCAAGCTTTTGTTGAAGGTCAAATTTCAACGCTTGAAACTAAGATTCGCTATGCTGAAATCATTGACAGTGATGCTGTTGCAAAAGATGAAGTCGCTATCGGAAAAACAGTTATCGTTCAAGAAGTTGGAACAACAGATAAAGATACTTATCATATTGTAGGTGCTGCTGGAGCAGATATCTTCTCCGGAAAAATTTCAAATGAAAGCCCGATTGCTCAAGCTTTGATTGGTAAAAAAACAGGTGACAAGGTTAGAATTGAATCACCAGCAGCTACTTATGATGTTGAAATCATCAGCGTTGAAAAGACAAATTAATCCGATGAAGCCATTATTTGCCTAACCACTAAGTGTTTTGGTTGCTAATGGCTTTTCTAGTATCTTCAAATGAGGTTGACTGTTAGGAAGGTCAAGTATTAATCGCATTGATTATGAGTCAAGAGGACTATAGATCAAAGATCGTTTTCGATGGTTATTTAATACCAAAAGAAAAGACCAGCACCTTAATGTACTGACCCCAAAAAGTTGGACACTATATTTTAAGTATAGGAAGTGTATAATCTAAGGAAACTGACACTAATGATTGACCGTTTTGCAAGACTTTATTAATGATTTCTTGCTTTATTTTAAATGAATAAGTCTGATATGTTTCCTTCCTTAACACTATCGACTCCATAATGACCCATCAGTCAAACGGTATATCTCAAACGACTACGGTTTACTCCAAATTCATTGGCTAGTTGAGGCCAAGAAACACCTGATTTTTTAATGCTAAATTTCTAGCTTATCTTCATAGCTTAATTTCATACAAAAAAACCCCAATCGTTAGATTTTTTTGATATGTCCCCTTTCACTAGATGAGTCCAGTAAAAGGGGGCATATCGTTTTTTGTCTAACTTTTGGAGTGCAGTTCATAATTGTGCTAGGTTTTTTGTCTTTCTTAACGCTTTCGCTGTTTTCCAGCATTACGATTGGATTTTATTTTTTTAGGCAAGTTAGCCTGTTCCATGTTTTGTGAAGGCGTAACGTCCTTACGAGAAGAAGTTGATTGGTATGCTTTAGGCGGGTTTTTAGCGTATTCTTCTTTAATTTGCTTATGCAATCGAGGTTTTAAGAGGTAGGTTGTGATTAACTGTTGAATAATACTAAAGAAACCACCAACTAGCCAGTAAAGACCAACACCAGCAGGGAGTGAGAAGGACATGAAGATCATCATGATAGGCATGGTGTACATCATCGTCTTCATTTGCTCACGTTGTTCTTCTGAAACGGCCATCATTGATAACCATGATTGGAAGAAGTAAAGAGCAGCGATAATTGCTGTTAACACTAAACTACGGCTACCAAGATCAATACCCATAAAGGTGCTTGTTGATACTCCTTTAGTGTATTGAGCGGCAAAATACATGGCAGAAAAGAATGGCATCTGGATGAGAAGAGGTAGACATCCAATACCTCCAAGAGGGTTAATCCCATGAGCACGCTGAGCAGCCATTAATTCTGTTTGGGCAGCCATTTTTTCTTCCTGACTATTTGCCTGTTTGATACGTTTGTTGATTGGTTCAAAAACAGGTTTCAAGAAGGCCATTTTCTCAGATTGATAACTTGCTTTCCAAGATTGATATAGACCTAGTGGTAAGATAAGTGTTCTAACAATAATGGTTACGATGATGATAGCCAGTCCATAACCTAGTCCAGCATTGTTTGCAAAGTAATCGATAAAGTATGACATGGGTTTTCCAAGAAATTCCCAAATCATACCTTTGGGATTTCCGTGAGCGTCTCTTCCCACACAGCCTGTCAAGGTGAGTAGAATTGACAGTGCTAGTCCTGAAAAGAGGATGCGATTTAATGTTAGTTTCAATGTGTTTATCCTTTAATTTTAATATACTTATCTATTTTACAGTTTTTTTCAGAAATTCACAATAGTTCTGAAGGCCGATTTTTACTTGCCTATTTGAAAGTCCTGAAAGTCTTCAAAATTAGCCATGGTGACATCCACATAAGTGACTTTTGCCCATTTGGATGGTCCTTTACGAACTTCTTGAATAAATGTGGCTATTTTATCTGAATCTTTTGATTGGGCCAGAATTTCAACGGTCCCATCGTTGTTATTCCAGACACGACCATAAATATCTCCTATATCTAGAGCTAAAGTATGGGTAGCGTATCGAAAACCAACACCTTGTACACGTCCAGAAACAATTAAACGTACTTTTTGCATAAGAAGGGCCTCCTTGCTTTTATTATAGCACATACTTAGCAGGAAATCTCTTTAGCTAATTGTCTACCACGCCGTACGCATGAAAACTTTCTCTTCATCCTTTTGTGCCCGGACATCAATTTTGAAAAGATTCCTTTTTAAATCAATCATCTGCTTAACCTCTTTCTCCAAATAATTGGACTAAATAATCTTCCAAATGGACAGAAATATACCGTTGTTTGCGACGATAACTGAGGTCTTTTTTAGGAAATACCATCACTTTGAGAAAATATAAGCACATTTTTCGGATAAGATTTAGGTTAAATGCGGCTCTTTTATCCAATGTCTGATGATGATCTTCATGATAAACAACGTCCAATAACCAGTGCATACTCTCTATCTGCCAATGACCTCGTACACAATTGGCAAATGTGAGGACATCCGGCTTAAAGCTAAAGATAAAATAACGATTCTCTTGACTCAGCTGACCATCCTTATCAATCGTGTTACGAGTCATCCCAATACCACGTAACTTATGCCATTTGGGATGGTTTTGACACAACCATTTGATATCGGAAGACACCCAGTATTCTCTAACTTCTAGATTTTTCAACAGTCTGATAATACTGCGCATTTTCTTGGAGTTCTTCCAATAAGTTGACATCACTAAAATAAAGAGCAATATCATCATAAAGTGTTTCTTGATTTCCTTTGACGGCTAAGCAATAGTCTGCTTTACCTTTTATAATCGTATCAACGATAGCCGTCTGCGTGCCCATTGCGTCTATCGTTACAATGCTTTTACGGATATCAATTGTCCGCAATAGCTGAGGGATGGCAACAATTTCATTACTTTTCTCCTCAACCGCTACCTGTCCCAAACTAAGATGATGACCCCCATCATAAGCCGTTACAATATGAACAGGCTTCTGATTTTTACCTCGATTGCCTCGAATCGTTTTACCGTCCACTGAAATCAGTTGATGAACGGCATCTAAGCTTGTCAATGATTGCTCAAATTGAACTTTAAGCTCTTTTAAACGGTCTGAATTAACAAGACTAATCACACGCTCTAAGGTATCATGAGACGGACAACCTTCACTCAAATCAACGTAGGTCGCAAACAATGGTTCATTCATTTCAATAAAATCTTCCATCTCCTTCCAGGTTTCAATGCCAGCTAACTGACAAACGAAGACAAGAAATAGAATGGTTGATAAGGGGTAGCGAATTTTCCAAGATTGACGACTATCCAATTCAACTGCGCAATCATCAATAGAAATAATAAAATCAATCATCGTAGTCACCTCATCTATAGTGTACTACTTTGATTGATTTTGTCATTATGAATCTAGTTTTCTGAAAACAAAAGTTTCTTCATGCGTTTGGCGTGATTGTCTACTTCCTGTCACTTTTACTAAAGACAAGAATACAAAAATGAGATAGTTAGTAGTACTAACAGTAAAAGAGGTTTGTCTATTTTAAAAATAGTATCAAAAAAAGGTCTTTTAGGTTTAAAACATTGAACTGACCCCAAATTGACCATCTAAGAAGTTGATGCTTTCAAATGCTGTCGCGTATGGTATAATAGGCGCATGGTTATTACATCAAAAGCAAATCAACTAATTAAGCAAACAAAAAAATTATTGCAAAAAAAGCATCGAAAACAGTCCTATTTGATTGAGGGCTGGCACCTTTTTGAAGAAGCCCAAAAATCAGGACAAGTTTTTCGCCACATCTTTGTTTTAGAGGAAATGGTGGAGCGTCTAGCAGGTGAGCAAGAACTCGTTATTGTTAGCCCACAAGTGCTCAAGGAGTTGACTGACTCTCCTAGTCCACAAGGCATTGTTGCTGAGGTGGAGATACCTAAGTTAGCCTTTCCATCAGATTACAAAGGGAAATATTTGGTTTTAGAGGACGTCCAAGACCCAGGAAATCTTGGGACCATCATTCGTACAGCAGACGCTGCACGGTTTGATGGGGTCTTTCTTTCTGAAAAATCAGCAGATATTTACAACCAAAAAACCCTACGTTCCATGCAAGGTAGCCATTTTCATTTACCAATTTGGCGAACAGATGTCTATCAGCTTTGTCGAGAGCTCCAAGAGTATGAAACTCCCATCCTAGCAACAACTCTGTCAAAGAAATCTGTTGATTATAAAAGCCTCACACATCATGAAAGGTTAGCTTTGGTGTTGGGAAATGAAGGCCAGGGCATTAGTGCTGAAATGGCAGCCCTAGCAGACCAACTGGTTCATATTACAATGCCTGGTCAGGCGGAAAGTTTGAATGTTGCCGTAGCAGCAGGAATCCTCATTTTCAGCTTGATTTAAGCTAATATGATATAATAACCAAGTGAGGTAATTATGTTATGCATTATACAGAAGATAAAGAATATATGGAACACGTCGGTCATTTGATCGCTCATCCTCGCTTTCAAAAATTGAGTCATATTGTTCAGCACCAACATTCAACGCGTCTTGAACATTCTATCAATGTTTCTTATTCAAGTTATAAATTAGCCAAGCGATTCGGTTGGGATGCTAAAAGTACAGCCAGAGGGGGCTTACTTCATGATTTCTTTTATTATGATTGGCGCGTGACCAAGTTTAATAAGGGTCATGCCTGGGTTCATCCTCGTATTGCTGTACGAAATGCGAAAAAGTTAACAGAACTCAATAAAAAAGAAGAGGATATCATTCTAAAACACATGTGGGGAGCGACCATTGCTTTTCCGCGTTACAAGGAAAGTTATATTGTGACAATGGTAGATAAATACTGGGCTGTCAAGGAAGCAGTGACGCCTTTGAGACAAAAATGGTCTAATCGACGGTTTCTTCGCCGCAAGACCCTCCAAAGTCATAATCGTTAAGTAAAGGAGTTATTATGAACGATCACGTTATTTATACACAATCAGATGTGGGATTAAATCAGTTTTTTGCTAAAATTTATAGTCTAGTGGGAATGGGAGTGGGTTTGTCTGCTTTTGTTTCTTATTTGATGCTTTATCCATTTAGAGAAAATTTAATCTCTATTCTTGTTAATCAGCCGATGATTTACTATGGTGCTGCGATTATTGAACTTATTTTAGTTTTTGTAGCCAGTAGTGCAGCACGAAAAAACACACCAGCTGCATTGCCCATTTTTCTTATCTATTCTGCGCTAAATGGCTTTACCCTAAGCTTTATTATTGTGGCATACGCTCAAACGACAGTTTTTCAAGCATTTCTTTCTTCAGCAGCTGTGTTTTTTGCCATGTCAATCATTGGTGTCAAGACTAAACGGGATATGTCAGGTCTTAGAAAGGCTATGTTTGCTGCTTTGATTGGTGTTGTTGTGGCTAGTCTGATTAATCTTTTTATTGGTAGTGGGATGATGAGTTATGTCATTAGTGTGATTTCCGTGCTAATTTTCTCAGGTCTCATCGCATCAGATAATCAAATGATTAAGCGCGTTTATCAAGCAACAAATGGCCAGGTTGGTGATGGCTGGGCTGTTGCTATGGCCTTAAGCTTGTATTTAGATTTTATTAACTTATTTATCAGCCTTCTTCGTATTTTTGGAAGAAATGATTAACATTAAAAAGTGAGTATAACTACTCACTTTTTAATGTTAACAGGATAAGTAAACTGTAAGGAAGAAATTCGAGATAGATATAAGATGAGGCTGCTAAAAGACCTAGTGTTAATTTGTAAACTCTTTCTTTTTTTGGTATACTATTAAGGATTAAATACGAGGAGAATATAGATAGATATGTCAACAGCTATTTGGATTTTATTACTTATTGTTGCCCTTGGGGTAGGTGTTTTTGGTGGGATTTTTATTGCCCGTAAACAAATTGAAAAAGAAATTGGTGAACACCCACGTTTAACACCAGAAGCTATCCGTGAAATGATGAGCCAGATGGGGCAAAAACCAAGTGAAGCAAAAATCCAACAAACTTATCGTAATATCATCAAACAATCAAAAGCAGCCGTATCCAAAGGCAAAAAATAAAAGCTAATTGTTATAGGGGAAACCTTTGTGATAGTTAGAAGTGAACAGTCTTTGATCTCAATGTTCAGTAGCACTTGTCTTATCAGTTAGATTTGTCAACTGTTCAGGGTTTAAAAAGAAACTCAGTTGGCTATTTCCAACTGAGTTTTTCATATCGTCAGTAAGGAAGTAAACATAATGGATACAAGACCAATTGGGTTTTTAGATTCTGGTGTGGGAGGTCTGACCGTCGTTTGTGAATTGATTCGTCAGCTCCCTCATGAGAAGATTGTATATATTGGTGATTCAGCAAGAGCCCCCTATGGTCCTAGACCCAAAAAACAAATTAAGGAGTATACTTGGGAGCTAGTCAATTTTTTGCTGACTCAAAATGTTAAAATGATTGTTTTTGCATGCAATACCGCAACAGCGGTGGCTTGGGAAGAAGTAAAAGCAGCTTTAGATATTCCTGTTTTAGGAGTTGTCTTACCGGGGGCAAGCGCAGCTATTAAATCAACGACAAAAGGCCAGGTTGGGGTCATCGGAACCCCAATGACAGTGGCTTCAGACATTTATCGCAAAAAAATCCAGCTATTAGCACCATCTATTCAAGTAAGGAGTCTTGCTTGCCCGAAGTTTGTACCGATTGTGGAATCAAATGAGATGTGTTCGAGTATAGCTAAAAAAATAGTTTATGACAGTCTAGCACCATTAGTCGGTAAAATAGATACCCTTGTACTAGGATGTACTCACTATCCCTTGTTACGACCAATTATCCAAAATGTTATGGGGCCATCTGTTAAGCTGATTGACAGTGGAGCAGAATGCGTCCGAGATATCTCTGTCTTATTAAACTATTTTGACATTAACGGTAATTATCATCAAAAAGCTGTCGAACACCGCTTTTTTACAACAGCAAATCCTGAGATTTTTCAAGAAATTGCCTCGATTTGGCTGAAACAAAAAATAAATGTGGAGCATGTCACCTTATGAGTGAAAAAATTTACGAATACAAAGATGAAAATAACTGGTTTATCGGAAAGATGACTGGTCATAATTTAATATCGGGCTGGGGAGTCAAACACACGACAATCAAAAAAATAGATGACCTTTTAGACGGTATTGCCGCAACGTTAGATTGGGAAAATCCTAAAGGTTACGATGTTTCGGTGGTGCGTCATCAGTCTCCTTTATCTCTCATCACCTTTATTATCGACATGATAAATCAAGAGACCCAGCGTGAGATTAAGGTAACTCCCCATGCAGGCACGATTTTATTAATGGAAAATGCGAAACTGCTTGCAGTTTATCTCCCAGAAGGTGGAGTTTCAACGGCTACATTTTTTGCGACTAGTGAACAGGGATTTGGGGATATTATTTTAATCGCTACACGAAACGAGGGAAAAACCAAAGAGTTCCGCAATCTGTTTGGCCAGCTAGGTTATCGTGTGGAAAATCTTAATGATTATCCAGAATTGCCAGAAGTAGCAGAAACTGGTACTACTTTTGAAGAAAATGCTCGCTTGAAAGCAGAAACGATTTCACGCCTCACAGGAAAAATGGTATTAGCAGACGATTCAGGACTAAAAGTTGATGCCTTGGGTGGTTTACCTGGTGTTTGGTCAGCTCGTTTCTCAGGACCAGATGCCACAGATGCCAAGAATAATGCCAAACTCTTACACGAATTAGCTATGGTGTTTGACCAAAAGAAGCGCTCAGCTCAATTTCATACGACTTTGGTAGTGGCTGCTCCCAATAAAGATAGTTTGGTTGTGGAAGCCGATTGGCCAGGCTATATTGCTACGCAGCCTAAGGGAGAAAATGGTTTTGGGTATGATCCTGTCTTTATCGTCGGAGAGACTGGGCATCATGCTGCAGAATTAGAGGCTGACCAAAAAAATCAGTTGTCGCATAGAGGTCAAGCAGTTCGAAAATTAATGGAGGTCTTTCCAGCATGGCAAGCAAAACAATCATAGTAATGAGTGACTCTCATGGTGACCGAGATATCGTTCAAGCCATTAAAGACAAGTATCTTGGTCAAGTTGATGCTATTTTCCATAATGGGGATTCTGAATTAAACAGCTCAGATCCTATTTGGGCTGGTATTTATGTCGTTGGCGGTAATTGTGACTATGATACAGGTTACCCTGATCGTTTAGTAACTCAATTAGGCACAGTTACGATTGCCCAGACACATGGTCACTTGTACCATATTAATTTCACTTGGGATAAACTGGACTACTTTGCTCAAGAAGTAGTAGCAGATATTTGTCTATATGGACACCTACACCGTCCAGCTGCTTGGCAAGTTGGGCAAACCCTCTTTATGAATCCCGGATCAGTAACACAACCTCGCGGAGAAATTAACGAGAAATTATATGCTCGTGTTGAACTAACTGATACTCAAATTAAAGTTGATTACTTTACCAGAGATCATAAACTTTACCCATCACTGTCTAAGGAATTTAAACGATGATCGCAAAAGAATTTGAAACATTTTTAATGAGTCATTTAGATAATTATCTTATCCCGGAACAAGACTTGGCTATTTTTATCGACACACATAATGCAGACCATGTGATGTTACTATTGGTGAGCAATGGTTTTTCTAGAGTTCCTGTTATCACACGGGAGAAAAAATATGTGGGAACCATTAGCATCTCAGATATTATGATGTACCAATCTAAAAGGCAGCTGACAGATTGGGAAATGAGTCAAACAGATATTGGCGAGATGGTTAATACCAAAATTGAAACCATTAGCATTACTTCTAGCCTAACAGAAATTATGCACAAGTTAATTGATTTCCCATTCTTACCGGTTGTAGATAGAGCGAATCGCTTTGTTGGGATTATTACGCGAAAATCTATATTAAAGGCTGTCAACAGTCTTTTACATGATTTTACAGATGATTACACGATTATAAAAAAATGAAGAGTTATATTGAACCTTTTATTGCTAGCAAGGCTTTATCTCAAAATAGTCAAAAAGCTTATCGATACGATTTGCAACAGTTTTGTCAACTGATTGGTGAACGTGTCAATCAAGACAAACTATTACTTTATCAAAATAGCATAGCTAACCTAAGTTTATCTGCAAAAAAACGCAAATTATCAACAGCTAATCAATTCTTATATTACTTGTATCAAATAAAGTATTTAAATAGCTATTTTCGATTAACAGACACCATGAAAGTGATGCGGACTGAGAAGCAGCAAGCTGCTATTATTAATACTGATATTTTCTATCAAAAAACCCCTTTTGTGTGGGGGCAATTAATCAGCTTATTAATATTGGAGCTGGGTTTAACTCCGAGTGAAGTAGCTGGTATTGAAGTAGCTAACTTGGATTTAAATTTTCAAATGTTGACGCTAAAGACTAAAAAAGGTGTGCGTGTATTACCTTTATCGCAAATACTAATCCCTTTTTTAGAACAACAACTCGTTGGCAAAGAAGTCTATCTTTTTGAACATCGAGGCATCCCTTTTTCAAGACAATGGTTTTTTAATCACCTAAAAACCTTTGTTCGAAGTATTGGTTATGAAGGATTGACTGCTCAAAAATTACGAGAGCAATTTATTTTGAAAGAAAAACTAGCTGGTAAATCGATAATAGAACTTAGCGATATTCTTGGGCTGAAAAGCCCTATGACCTTAGAAAAATACTACAAATCATAATGGATATAAAACTTAAAGATTTTGAAGGTCCTCTTGATTTACTCTTACACTTGGTATCACAGTACAAAGTTGACATCTACGAGGTTCCTATTGTTGAGGTTATTGAGCAGTACCTTAATTATATTGAAACCTTACAGGTAATGAAACTTGAAGTGGCTGGTGACTACATGCTGATGGCAAGTCAGCTCATGTTAATCAAAAGTAGAAGGCTATTACCAAAGGTGGTAGAACACATCGAAGAAGATTTAGAACAAGATCTGTTAGAAAAGATCGAAGAATATAGTCGCTTTAAAGCAGTTAGTCAAGCGTTAGCGAAGCAACATGACCAAAGGGCAAAATGGTATTCAAAACCTAAACAAGAATTAATTTTTGAAGATGCTATCTTACAGGAAGATAAAACGGTGATGGATCTATTTCTAGCTTTTTCAAACATAATGGCAGCTAAAAGAGCAGTTTTAAAAAACAACCATACAGTCATCGAGCGTGATGATTATAAGATTGAAGACATGATGGCTTCTATTAAACAGCGACTGGAAAAAGAAAACGTTATTAGATTATCAGCGATTTTTGAGGAATGCCAAACATTAAATGAAGTTATCAGTATATTTTTAGCTAGTCTAGAATTGATTAAGCTTCACGTGGTATTTGTAGAGCAGCTCTCTAATTTTGGGGCTATCATACTACGAAAGGAGAAGAAATGACGTATTTGTCACAGATAGAAGCGCTGCTATTTGTTGCAGGTGAAGAAGGATTAAGTTTGCGACATCTAGCGTCTATGTTATCATTAACGCCAACAGCTCTTCAACAGCAATTAGAAAAACTCTCTCAAAAGTATGAAAAAGATCAACATTCTAGTCTTTGCTTGATAGAAACAGCTAATACCTACAGGCTAGTAACTAAAGAAGGTTTTGCAGAACTCTTGCGTGCTTATGCCAAAACACCAATGAACCAAAGTTTATCTCGTGCGAGTTTAGAGGTCTTGTCTATTGTTGCATACAAACAACCTATTACACGAATAGAAATTGATGACATTCGAGGGGTAAACTCCAGTGGAGCTTTGAGTAAATTATTGGCATTTGATCTCATTAGAGAAGCTGGCAAAAAAGATGTGGTTGGGCGTCCTCATTTGTATGCGACAACAGATTATTTTCTGGACTATATGGGAATTAATCATTTAGACGAATTGATTGAAGTATCTGCCGTTGAACCAGCAGATGAAGAGATTGCTCTTTTTAGGACACAAGACTGAGTTTTGCTTGTCATCAAATAGCAAATGGCGTTTACAAAAGGATTTGTTTTAAGGCGTTTTAGTTGAAAAAAAAGCCTTAAACTAGGGACAACAAAAAGTTGCTCAAAAGAAAGAAGAATATAATGCGAATTAACAAATACATTGCCCATGCGGGTATTGCCAGTCGTCGTAAGGCTGAAGAATTGATTAAGCAAGGCTTAGTAACCTTAAATGGTCAGGTTATTACGGATTTAGCAACCACTGTAAAATCGGGAGACGTGGTTGAAATAGAAGGAAGTCCTATTTACAACGAGGAAAAGGTTTACTATTTGCTTAATAAACCTCGTGGCGCTATCTCAAGTGTGTCAGATGACAAAGGCCGTAAAACGGTACTGGATTTACTACCTCAGGTTAAAGAACGCATATACCCTGTTGGACGATTGGATTGGGACACATCAGGGGTCCTTATTTTAACGAATGATGGTGATTTTACAGATACTATGATTCATCCTAGAAATGAAATAGACAAGGTTTATCTGGCGCGTGTCAAAGGTATTGCAACGAAAGAAAATCTTCGTCCCTTAACTCGAGGAATTGTTATTGATGGTAAAAAGACCAAACCAGCTCGCTACAATATTGTTCGTGTAGAAGCTGATAAGAGTCGATCGATCGTAGAATTGACTATCCATGAAGGGCGAAACCATCAAGTGAAAAAAATGTTTGAGTCTGTGGGGCTTCTGGTTGATAAATTATCTCGTACACGTTTTGGGACCGTCGACTTAAAGGGACTAAGACCAGGAGAAGCAAGACGCTTAAATAAAAAAGAAATAAGTCAACTGCATAACTTAGCTAATACGAAAAAATGATGAAAAAACTATTAATAGTATCTGTTAAAGCTTATCAAAAATACATTTCTCCTTTATCTCCTCCTAGTTGTCGCTACAAGCCAACCTGTTCAGCTTATATGTTAACTGCTATTGAAAAACATGGTACTAAGGGAATATTAATGGGGATAGCAAGAATATTAAGATGTCACCCTTTTGTTGCTGGTGGTGTCGATCCTGTTCCAGAAGATTTTAGCCTAATGAGAAATAAAAACACGTCTAAAAACGCTGAAAAGGCATGACTTTATCAAAAAATGGCTTGACATTGATAGCTGAAGTGTTATAATGGAAAATAAGCATTCGTTGGTTTAAATCAAACCTGTTATGATTTAAGTTAGCGAGTCACCATCAACCACATTGTTTGCTGAGCATGACTCCGAGCAGTGTGGTTTTTTAAATTAAAAAGAGTAAATGAGATTATGACGACAAAAGAACTTATCAACAAAAACGACAAAGTAAAAAAGGCTCGCAATCATATTGTCCTGTTTCAACCCCAAATTCCACAAAATACTGGTAATATTGCTAGAACATGTGCTGCAACTAATGCACCTTTACATATTATTAAACCCATGGGATTTCCTATTGATGACCGCAAAATGAAGCGTGCAGGCTTGGATTACTGGGACAAGTTAGAACTGCATTTTTATGATCATTTAGAACAGTTTATCAATCAATGTCACGGACAGCTTCACCTGATTAGCAAGTTTGCAGTTAATAATTATTCTCAAGCTACTTATGCTGATGGCGATTCCCATTATTTCTTGTTTGGACGAGAAGATACAGGCCTGCCAGAAGATTTTATGCGAGAACATGCTGAAAAAGCACTTCGTATTCCGATGAATGATGAGCATGTACGGAGTTTAAATGTCTCAAATACGGTTTGTATGGTGATTTATGAAGCCCTTAGACAACAGGGCTTTCAAGGGTTAGAGTTAAAGCATACTTACGAACACGATAAACTAAAATAATGGACTTTTTAAAAGCGTCAGTTTTTGGCAACATGCGTTGTCAGTAGCTGACGCTTTTAAAAATTTAGTCAAAGCTATTGCTATCTAGGTTTAAATCTGCTATGCTAGAAGTGTCTTCAGGGCAGGGTGTGATTCCCGACCGGCGGTGACTAGTAACTAGAAGTCCGCGAGCGCAAGCTGATGTGGTGTAACTCCACAACCGACAGTATAGTCTGGATGAGAGAAGACCGGGCTTTTTGTGTAGGCTTATTTTAGCTACACAATAACGACGGAACTTCTTTCAATTTGAAAAAATTGGAGGAATTTTTTAATGTCAAAAACACATAAAATGATTATGATTGGTATACTTTCTGCGATATCATTTCTATTGATGCTAGTTAGCTTTGCCATTATTCCAGGCGCAGCTTTTTTAAAAATTGAATTTAGTATTATTCCTGTTTTATTTGGTTTAATGATTATGGACTTAAAGAGTGCTTACTTAATTTTGTTATTGAGGTCCTTATTGAAACTCTTTTTGAACAATCGTGGGGTTAATGATTTTATTGGTCTCCCAATGAATATTATCGCTATCGCTTTATTTGTGATGGCTTTTGCCTTAGTTTGGAACCGTCAAAAAACGCTTAGTCAATATGTATTTGCTAGCTTACTAGGCACAGGGTTATTAACGTTTGGCATGGTTGTTCTTAATTATACTTTTGCCATTCCTTTATATGCTATATTTGCAAATATTGATATCAGAGCTTATATTGGTGTTACTAAGTATATGATGACTATGGTTATTCCGTTTAATCTTGTTGAAGGGTTGATATTTGCAATTACCTTTTATTTTGTGTATATTGCAAGTAAACCAATTTTAGAAAGATACTTACACTAATATGATGACAAACAAACAAACTCACTTTTTAATAGCTTCTTTTGCATTGCTAATCTTTGTTATAATAGGCTATACGGTCAAATTTTTTCCTGAACGTTTGGCACTTCTAGATAATACTATTCAAGCAGAGATTAGAGGCAACCTTCCTATAGTGCTGACGCAATTCTTTAGGGGTGTTACTGTATTTGGAAATGTCATGACACAAGTTTTGTTAGTTATTGTGTCGGTCCTAGTTTTATTCTTTATGAAGTGGAAAATTGAAGCCTTGTTTATCTTGTCAAATGGTGCCATTGCAGCATTTTTGATTACGACTCTCAAGCTCTTTTACCAAAGACCAAGACCTGCTATTGAGCATTTGGTTTATGCTGGTGGCTATTCGTTTCCCAGTGGCCATGCGATGGGTAGCATGCTGATTTTTGGTAGCCTATTGATTATTTGTTATCAGAGGCTACATTCAAAACTATTACAATTTGTGACTAGCATGATCTTTATAATACTAATTTTATTAATTGGGTTATCTCGTATTTATCTAGGAGTACACTACCCAAGTGATATTTTAGCAGGCTTTGTATTAGGATTTGGTATTTTGCACTTTATTTATCCTTTTTATAAGCAAAAACGATTTGAATGGCGATTTCTTTTGAAACAAGACTAATTTTTCTTGAGAAGACATAGGCTTATTTAAATCATTTAGAATAACATTGGCAAGCATCACCCCCTTGATTGCCAGTGTTATTTTAGTTTTAGTTAGATGATGTGAGCTGATGATTAGTAAATATGTTTAGATAAAAAACGATTAAAGTGCTATGTAACGTCAGAAAAGACGTGATTTTTGTTGATCTGTAATCATTAAGTAAGCTGATGTAGAAGTAGTGAATTCTAATGACTGAGCTATCTTTTGCATAGATGACTATCTTGCTAGTAATGATTTGTGCTACAATAGAAACATGAAAAAAAGATATCAGACATTAAATGAGCATTACCGTCAACTATTTGGCGCAAAAATGTTTAAAGTTCCGATTGATGCCGGCTTTGATTGTCCCAATCGTGATGGAACGGTAGCTCATGGAGGATGTACTTTTTGCACAGTATCAGGTTCTGGAGATGCTATTGTAGCACCAGATGCTCCAATTAAAGAGCAATTTTATAAAGAAATTGATTTTATGCACCGTAAATGGCCTGATGTCAATCGCTATTTGGTTTATTTTCAAAACTTTACCAATACTCATGATACAGTTGATGTGATTCGCGACCGTTACGAACAAGCTATTAACGAACCTGGAGTTGTTGGTATTAATATTGGCACACGGCCTGACTGTCTACCAGATGATACCATTGCTTACTTAGCAGAATTATCAGAACGCATGCATGTGACAGTGGAGCTAGGCTTACAGACAACTTATGAAGAAACTTCTAGGCTAATTAACAGAGCACATTCTTATGATTTGTATAAAGAAACGGTGAGGCGACTAAGGCATTACCCCAACATTAATATTGTCTCGCACTTGATTAATGGATTGCCAAAAGAAACTCATGACATGATGCTTGAAAATGTGAGACGCTGTGTAACAGACAATGACATTCAAGGAATTAAATTGCATTTGCTGCATTTGATGACCAATACTAGAATGCAAAGAGATTATCATGAAGGACGCTTAAAGTTGTTGAGTCAAAAGGACTATGTTTCGATTATTTGTGACCAGCTAGAGATTATCCCTAAGCATATTGTGATTCACCGTATTACAGGAGATGCCCCACGCGATATGTTGATTGGGCCCATGTGGAGTCTAAATAAGTGGGAAGTATTGAATGCCATTGATAAAGAAATGGAAAGACGAGGAAGCTTTCAGGGCTGTAAAGTTGACTAATTTGTCTCATTTTGACGGATTTGGATAGGAGAAAAGTGATGCTAAAACGCCCCATTCATCTCTCGCATGATTTTTTAGCGGAGGTTGTGGATAAGTCTAGTGTGGTTGTTGATGCCACGATGGGTAATGGAAATGATACTGCCTTTTTGGCACAATTAGCTAAAAAGGTTTATGCTTTTGATGTGCAAGAACAAGCTATTAGAAAAACAAGTGAGCGGTTAGCGCAGCTAGGATTATCGAACGCTGAGCTGATTTTAGCGGGTCATGAAGCGGTTGATCAGTATGTGACAGAGCCGGTGCGCGCAGCGATTTTTAACCTTGGTTATTTGCCCAGCGCAGATAAATCTATTATTACCTTACCAAATACCACACTCCAAGCTTTATCAAAACTACTAACGTTATTAATGGTAGGTGGGCGTATTGCTATTATGGTCTATTATGGGCATGATGGAGGCAGTTTGGAAAAAGATGCTTTATTAGATTTTGTCAAGCAATTAGACCAAAGAAAGGTTTCTGCAATGCTTTATCAGCCTCTTAATCAGGTGAATACCCCACCTTTTTTAATCATGTTGGAGAAATTAGCAGACTTTTAGCTCTTATCCCTGTGTCAAGTCTACTAGAAGTTCTGCGATTATTTCGGTGGAAAAAGAAGAAATCCCATAGGCTTTGGCTATAAATGTGATATAATGAAGTCACTATATTATTTTTTTAGGAGTTACATTAACATGGAAGACCCTGTGAGTCAGCCCTTAGTGATTCAATTTTTATTGTTAGTTGTTTTAACCTTGTTAAATGCTTTTTTTTCAGCCAGTGAAATGGCCTTAGTTTCTCTCAATCGTTCTCGGGTGGAACAAAAAGCAGCAGACGGTGATAAAAAATACGCTCGTTTGTTGCGGGTTTTAGAGGAACCTAATCATTTTTTATCAACGATTCAAGTTGGGATTACCTTTATTAGTTTACTATCAGGAGCAAGTTTATCAGCTTCTTTGGGTAAGGTGATCTCAGGTTGGCTAGGTAATTCAGCGACCGCAAGGACAGCTGGTACTATCATCTCCTTGGTTTTCTTGACTTATGTCTCTATTGTTTTAGGAGAATTGTATCCAAAACGGATTGCCATGAACCTCAAAGACAAGTTGGCGATTGTTTCAGCCCCTATTATCATTGGGTTAGGGAGACTGGTTAGTCCCTTTGTATGGCTCTTATCAGCTTCTACTAATTTACTGAGCCGACTTACCCCTATGACCTTTGATGATGCAGATGAGCAAATGACACGTGATGAAATCGAGTATATGTTATCAAAAAGTGAGGCGACCCTTGATGCTGAAGAAATTGAGATGTTGCAAGGAGTTTTCTCACTTGATGAAATGATGGCGCGTGAAGTCATGGTCCCAAGGACCGATGCTTTCATGATTGACATTAACGATGATCCGCTTGAAAATATTCAGGAAATCTTAAAACAAAGTTTTTCACGCATTCCTGTTTATGATGTGGATAAAGATAAAATTATCGGTCTCATCCACACTAAGCGTCTCTTGGAGTCAGGTTTCCGCCAGGGATTTGATCAGATTAACATGCGAAAAATGTTACAAGAACCTCTTTTTGTTCCCGAAACCATTTTTGTAGATGATCTCTTACGCCAGCTGCGCAATACCCAAAATCAGATGGCTATTTTGCTAGATGAATATGGTGGTGTGGCAGGACTTGTGACTTTGGAAGACTTGCTTGAAGAAATCGTCGGTGAAATCGATGATGAAACCGATAAAGCAGAACAATTTGTTCATGAGATTGGAGACAATACCTATATTGTTGTTGGTACTATGACTTTAAATGAGTTTAATGACTATTTTGATACCGAACTAGAATCAGATGATGTAGATACCATTGCTGGTTTTTATTTGACAGGTATCGGAACCATTCCAAGCCAGGAGCAAAAAGAAGCCTACGAAATAGATAACAAAGACAAACATTTAGTTCTAATCAACGATAAAGTCAAAGATGGCCGTATTACGAAATTAAAATTAATCCTGTCTAATATAGAACAGATTATTGAGGAAGACTAGGCTCCATGCCTAGTCTTTTTGATGAAAAGTGTTATAATGAAAATGTAAAAACGTTTACAAGTAATGAAGGAGATGCAATGACTGAGAAAGATTATGGACAAGTAACAGGGATGGTGCATTCGACAGAAAGTTTTGGTTCTGTAGATGGTCCAGGCATTCGTTTTATCATTTTCTTGCAAGGCTGTAAATTACGTTGCCAATATTGCCATAATCCGGATACTTGGGAGATGGAAACCAACAATTCAAAAATCAGAACAGTCAATGATGTCTTGAAAGAAGCCCTTCAGTACAAACATTTCTGGGGAAAAAAAGGAGGAATTACCGTATCTGGTGGTGAAGCTATGCTTCAAATTGATTTTATCACTGCCTTATTCATCGAAGCTAAAAAATTAGGTATCCATACCACACTAGACACCTGTGGCTTTACCTATAGACCGACACCTGAATACCATCAGGTTCTTGATAACTTATTGGCAGTGACCGATTTGATTTTATTGGACTTAAAAGAAATTGATGAAAAACAACATAAAATTGTCACGCGTCAGCCTAATAAAAACATATTGCAATTTGCTAGGTATTTATCCGACAAGCAGATTCCTGTCTGGATTCGACATGTCTTGGTTCCAGGCTTGACTGATATTGATGATCATTTGACACGATTGGGTGAGTTTGTCAAAACCTTGAAAAATGTCGATAAATTTGAAGTTTTGCCTTACCATACCATGGGAGAATTCAAGTGGCGTGAGCTAGGTATTCCTTATCAGTTAGAAGGTGTTAAACCACCAACTAAGGAACGCGTTCAAAATGCTAAAAATCTGATGCAGACCGAATCTTACACAGAATATATGAATCGGATTCATCAGTCATAAGAGCTGTTATAGGGTTGAGGTTTCTTCAACTTTTTAAAGTATTATAAGCAGATCTTTTGTAATCTTCCTTTGATTTTAGGGGGTAATTTTGCTAAAATAAAATGAATAAACAAAATGAGGTAGAATGATTATGTCAAAAATTTTAGTTTTTGGTCATCAAAATCCTGATACGGATGCTATTGCATCATCTTATGCTTTTGATTACTTATCCCAAAAAGCGTTTGGTTTGGATACTGAAGTCGTAGCTTTAGGAACACCTAACGAAGAAACAGCTTTTGCCCTTGATTATTTTGGTGTTGAGGCACCACGTGTGGTAGAGTCTGCTAAAGCACAAGGGTCTGAACAAGTGATTTTGACAGACCACAATGAATTCCAACAATCCATTGCAGATATCCGTGAGGTTGAGGTATATGGTGTGGTTGATCACCACCGTGTGGCTAATTTTGAAACTGCAAATCCTTTATACATGCGTGTGGAACCAGTAGGATCAGCCTCATCTATTGTTTACCGTATGTTTAAAGAAAATGGCATCGAGGTGCCAAAAGCGATTGCAGGGATGCTCTTGTCTGGTTTGATTTCAGATACCTTGTTGTTGAAATCTCCAACAACTCATGTGTCTGATCACCTTGTCGCTGAAGAATTGGCAGAGCTAGCAGAAGTGAACTTGGAAGACTATGGAATGGCTCTTTTAAAAGCAGGTACAAACCTTGCAAGCAAATCAGAAGTAGAATTGATTGGTATTGATGCCAAAACATTTGAATTAAATGGCAATGCTGTGCGCGTGGCACAAGTGAACACTGTTGACATTGCAGAAGTCTTAGAACGTCAAGAAGCTATTGAAGCAGCCATTAAAGATGCCATGGCTGCAGAAGGTTATTCAGATTTTGTTTTGATGATCACGGATATTGTTAACTCAAACTCTGAAATTCTAGCTATTGGAGCAAACATGGACAAGGTTGAAGCAGCCTTTAACTTCACCCTTGACAACAATCATGCCTTCTTAGCAGGTGCCGTTTCTCGTAAAAAACAAGTGGTTCCACAATTGACAGAAAGTTTTGGAGCTTAATGAAAAGACGCTTTAAAAGGACTTGATTTTTTTGACCAAGTCCTTTTGTCACTCTTCTATGTTATAATAGAAGGTATGATAACAGTATTTCATTCAGATAAACTCACCAGACAACCTTTCTTTCAAGACCTTATCAATTATCTCGACCAGCATGATCACGTTATATTACGAGAGATCAAAAAAGCCTTTCCTAATGTGACAGGTATTGACAAGGCCATCGAAAGCTATGTTCAAGCTGGCTATATTCGCCGTGAAAATAAGCGTTATGGCATCAATCTTCCTTTGGTGAGTTCTGATCAGCAGCTGGCCTTAGACACTATGCTTTTTGTGGACACCTGTTCAGCTATGTATGAAAATATTTTAGCGGTTGTTTTTGAGACTCAGCTAACAAACCAAACCAATCGCGTGATGATCAAGGAAAAGACCAACATCACGAGAGACGATTTGACCCTGGCTAATTATTTTTACCGTCTCAAAAGAGGTGAGAAGCCATCAGCTGAGCAGATGGACTTGTATGACCTCTTGGGGGATGTGAATCAGGAATATGCCCTTAAATATATGACAACTTTTTTGCTTAAATTCACGCGCAAAGACTTTGTGATGCAAAAACGTCCTGATATATTTGTGGAAGCTCTGGTTACACTTGGTTACCTAAAACAAGTGGAGCCTACAACATACCAGCTGCTAATGACCTTGGATAAAGAAAGTTTAACCTTTATAGCACCATAGAAAAGAGCTAGGAACAAGGACTGTTCTTAGCTTTTTGAGTGCTTTTATTTTGTTTTTGCCATTAAGTAAAGAAAATAAGGGGCTCCGATAAGCGACACTAAAATCCCTGTCTGGATATTACTGCCAACCAGATAGACTCGTCCTACTGTATCTGCAACAAGAAGTAGGATCATTCCGATTAAAATACTAATGGGTATTGTTATTTTATGATTACTCCCTACCAAGTATGTACTAAAGTGTCCAGCTATTAAGCCGATAAAACTAATATTACCAACCAAAAGAACACTCAAAGCACCTAAGCCAGCTGCTAAGACAAGTATCAAACGACGCTTACGGTTTAAAGGGAGTCCTAGCCCAATAGCAGTATTATCAGCTAATCCCATAATATTAAGGAAATGGGCTTGACTATAAGTCAATAGCCAAAAACACAATAACAAAGGAGCGATGACACTCAGAGTAGGCCAGTCGTCTCCTATTAATTGGCCGCTAAGCCAATTGATGACCAAATCGACTTTGTAGCGATTAATATGACCAACAAGAGCAACCATTAGACTTGAAAGCATGGTAGTAACAGCTACACCAGTAAGAATTAACCGTGTAGGATCAATTTGTCCTTGTTTTGTCAAAGATAGCCAATAAACGCTAAAGGTTGTTACAATAGCACCAAGCATGGCAAATAAAGGCAAGTAATGGCTGATATGAGCTTGCTCAAAGAAAGAAAAGGAGACCACAATAGCCAAAGAGATACCTGCTCCTATAGTAATACCTAATACACCAGAGTCAGCTAAGGGATTTCGTGTTAAACGTTGTAATAATAGCCCTGATAAAGCAAGAGAACCGCCTCCTAGACAAGCAGCTAGAATTCTTGGCAGACGAATGTTAATAACGATGAAAGATATGGCATGGCTAGATTTTCCCAAAAACACATGGACAAGGTCCAAAAAAGATAGATGAGATTCTCCAAGGGACAAAGCTAATCCCATAAGACTTACAAGTAGCAGGATCAGGCTAGTATATAACCTTAAAAGGTGTCTTTGAGATTTCAATAGCGGCCTCCTCTTCTTATTAACCATAAAAAGCATGGAAAACCAATTAAGCTAACCAATGCCCCAAGAGGGGTTTCATAAGGCGGATTGAGATTACGACAAGCAATATCAACCCATACCATGAAACTAGCGCCAGAAACTGCACAAAGCGGCAAAAGGTATCGGTAATGATGAGGTGTAAAATGTTTCATAAGATGAGGAATGACTAAGCCGATAAAAGAAATGCTTCCAGCAATGGCTACAGCTGCTGATGATAAAATAAGAACCAAAATCATAAAGACTGCACTGATCAAGTTGGTTTTTTGCCCAAGAGCTTTTGCCTGAGACTCACTTAGACTAAGGACGGTCAGGTGATAAGATAATAGCTGGGCTAAACAAAGACTAAGAATAATAAGAGGAGCAATATAGCCGATCATTTGCCAATTGACCCCGACAAGACCTCCTGCTTGCCAGCCGATAACAGCATTTGCCAGATGATAGTAATTGGTAATACCTTGACCTAATGCTGATAGCAGTATGGAAACCATAGCTCCTGCTAAGACAAGGCGGAGCTGATGGTAGCCTTTGCCAGATTGATAAGAAAGGCCAAAGACTAAGGTTGCTGCCAGGCTAGACCCTAACAACGAAAGCAGAATAATGAGGGAATAGTGCAAGTGAGGTACAAACGCATAAGCCAGTACCAAGGCTAGTCCTGCTCCAGCATTAATGCCTAAAAGGCCAGGCTCAGCGATAGGATTACGTGTGATTGCTTGCATGATAGTTCCAGAAACAGCTAACGCAGAGCCAGTTAAGGTAGCACCAAAAAGTCTCGGTAATCGTATAGCGAGTAAAACATTGGCTTTATGGCCGTTTTGCTTTCCAAATAAAATAGAGTTAAGATCCTGATGTGATAAAGCAACGGCTCCAAAGCGCAGATGACAGTAAATAGCAACACATAAGCTAAAACTAAGTAGCACAAAGACAAGCCAAAAGATATGTGACTTAGTGATTATCTGCGTTTTTTTTAAGCAAAAACGCTCGAGACACAAAAAGGGATGCTTAGTTTTCACTTGATAAGATTGCCTCTCGTAAAGTCTCTAATTGATATTCTAAAGAAAGAGGATCAGTAAAGTAAAAAACATTGGCATTGACTTTGATCACATGGTGTTTTTTCACAGCTGGAATGGATTGCCATAGCTTGCTTTCATATAGAGCAGAACCAGTCTTATCATCTTCTGCAGCAACGACGACATAATCACCAATATAGTCTGGCAAGACTTCCTGCGACAATGACAGGTAACCTTGTTTAAAAACTTCAGTCTTCACTTTTTCAGGAGCATCATAATGGAAAGCTTGATGGATAATCTCTCCGCCACGTCCCCAGTCTTTACCAAAAAGGTAAACGTCTTTTTCATAAAGCCCCATAATAGTAAAGGTTGCTTTGTCACCTGTAACGGCCTTGACTTCTTTTTCATAAGCTGCTGTTTTAGTTTTCCAATCTTTTAACCACTTCTTGGCTTTGTCTTCTTTGTTAAAGATGCGGCCGAAGTCAGATAACACTTGTAAATAATCACGTTTGCGGTATTCAATCGAGATAACAGGCGCAATTTCTGCCAATTGTTTAATATTTTCTTCTGTAGAGCCAACAACAATGAGGTCAGGCTTAAGCGTTGTAACGGCTTCTAAATCAGTTGCAGCAACTTGCTTTGCTTTTTTTACAGTCTTTGCTAAGATGGGGTTTTTCTTGTCATAAGAAGTAACCCCGACTAGATTCATATCTAATTTTTTGAGGTAACCAGTGTAAGTTGAAGCCAGACTGACTACTCGCTTAGGCTGTTTAGGAATATCTCCGTAATAAGTCACACCAGCAATTTGAGGCATAGGCGATAAACTTTTTGAGGCGGTGTTAGAATGATTAGTTGCTTGATTACCACAGGCGATTAAGGTAATAGTTGTCAAACAGAGTGTTAATAGTAGAGTTAATTTTTTCATGTATGCTAATTCTCCTAGAATAAAGTTATTGAAGCTGATAAGTCAGCACTATAGGACAGTTGTGGATAGGATCATCAACCAGTACCGGTTTGATTTGGAAGATGTCTTGAATGATAGGTGAAGTCATAACATCTGCTATAGTACCAGTATAATGGATCTTGCCATGTTTCATAGCAATCAGATGATCCGAATAGCGGGCTGAAAGATTGAGGTCGTGAAGAACCATAACAATAGTCTTGCCGGCATCCTTATTTAGGGATTTAACGAGCTCTAGGATTTCTAGTTGATGATTTAAATCTAAATAAGTAGTTGGCTCATCTAAAAAAATAGTATCAGTGCCTTGGGCTAATGCCATTGCAAGCCAAACCCTTTGACGTTGCCCCCCAGAAAGAGCATCAACAGGTTGATCAGCATAGGCCATGACATTGGTGGCTTGCATAGCCCAATGAATGGCTTTTTTGTCAGCTGGACTAAGATTTCCAAAGTAAGATTGATGGGGAAAACGTCCGTAAGAAACCAATTCGTAAACAGTTATGCCGTTAGTTGCTTCTTGAACTTGAGGTAAAAGAGCTAGTTTTTTAGCAACCTCTTTAGTTTCTAATGTGGCAATGTTTTGCCCATTTAAATATACAACTCCCTGTTTTGGTGGTAATAATCTTGTCAGTGCTTTTAATAAACTAGACTTCCCACAGCCATTGGCGCCAATAATGGTCGTAATTTTACCTTCAGGAATATAAAACGATAATTTATCGATGATGGTACGCTGTTCATAGGCAATTGTGAGGTCTTCAGCACTAATTGTTGTCATATGGTTGCCTCCTTTCTAAAAAGAGTCAAAGGGTTGATGAAAGTGCACATTAAAGTGTTCATCTGCCCATTTTAAAATAGTTGAGAAGTAGCTTATTTTCTCAAAATCTTCACTATTATAGCATAGAAAAAAGGCTTAACAAAGCCTTTTTTGATGTGATTTTTAGGATGTATTAAAAAAGAAATATTAGTTTAGAATGATTAAAAACAATAGCGATAATCATTCTAAACTAACGTCAACATACTCTAGAGGTAGTGTTTGGCGATTGCTAAATCACCAGCATAAGCTACTTGTTGTCCTTTAACAATTTGATAAGCATCTGCGCCTTTCCCAGCGATAATCACAGCATCTTTTGCTCCTTGGCAAAGAGACATGGCTTTTTGAATAGCTTGCTCACGGTCACTAATAATCTCTACTGGGCGTGCGATATGGCTGGCAATTTCTTTTGAAATATCTTCTGGATCCTCGAAATTAGGGTCATCAGCAGTGAGAATGACGGTGAGGTTTGGATGCTGATGAATCACCCTACCAAAATCAGCTCGTCTGCTCTCGCCTTTATTTCCTGGTGCACCTAAAATCAACATTAATTTGCCTGTCTGATGTTCTTCCACAACGCTGAGTAATTTTTCTAAGCTGTCACCATTATGGGCATAATCAACAAAAACTTTAGCATGATTTGTCATAGTGAGGACTTCCATACGGCCTGGGACGCGAGTCTTAGCGATACCTTTTTGAATATCAGCTAGGCTAGCACCCAAACGAAGGCAGGCAAGTCCAGCTGCCATAGCATTTTCTTGGTTAAAATGGCCAATTAATTGAATGTCATAATGGCCAGCTAATTGTCCTTTAGCTTCAAAGGAGAAGGCTTGGCTAGTGGTGATCTGGTTGTCAGACAAGGGACCATAAAACACATGCTCTTGATCCGCTACCTGATCCGCTAGAAATGAAAAATGATCCATCCCGCTATTGATCACAACAGCTCTGCTATTCTCCATTAAAAGACGCTTATGATAGAAATAATCTTCAAACGTTGGATGCTCGATTGGGCCAATATGATCAGGACTAATATTTAGGAAAACCCCAACATCGAACGTAAGCCCATAGACACGGTCAACGAGGTAAGCCTGACTAGAAACTTCCATAATCAAGTGGGTCATGCCATTAGTCACACACTCAGCCATCATAGCAAAAAGATCCAAGCTCTCAGGAGTTGTGAGTTGTGATTTGAAAAAGGTCTTGCCATCTAAGGTGGTATTCATGGTAGAAAACATGGCAGGTTTATAGGATTCTTTCAACATGTGGTAGGCAAAATAAGCAGCCGTCGTCTTTCCCTTAGTACCTGTAAAAGCTAGTAGTTTGAGCTTTTCTTGAGGGTTGCCATAGAAAGCCATGGCAATTAGACTCATAGCTTTTTTGATATCAGTGACCAAAACAACGGGAATACCAAGCTCGTAATCTACCTCTGAAATATAGAGTTGTAATCCGTTAGTGATTGCTTCTTTAAGGTAGTCAGCTTTGAAAGTTGCCCCTTTAGCAAAAAAAAGGGTCTTGCCATCTACTTGACGGCTATCGTAACTCAAGCGCTCAAAACTAAAGCCTTGATAATGGTAGTGGTATCCGTCGGCATCAAGAACCTCACGAAAATTATGGTCTTTTTTTAAAATGTCTAATAATTGTTCAATGGTTATCATACCCTTATTTTATCCTTAAAGTTCTTGTTTTACAAGTCACAAGCAAAAGTTTATAATAAAGCTAATAGAAACTAGGAAAGAATAGATATGTCGACAGAAAAAAAACAACTGACACAAGAAGAATTGATGGTTCAGGGAGCAGCCTGGTCCACAGCTGGTAATTTCATTAGCCGACTTTTGGGAGTGTTATACATTATTCCCTGGTACATTTGGATGGGGCAATACGCGATTCAAGCCAACGCTCTTTTCAATATGGGGTATAATGTTTATGCTTATTTTTTATTGATTTCAACCACAGGACTCAATGTTGCGATTGCTAAGCAGGTTGCCAAGTACAATTCCATGGGACAAACTGAGCATAGCTATCAATTAATCCGAAGTACCCTAAAACTCATGCTTGGTCTGGGCCTTATTTTTTCAGCCATTATGTATCTGGGCTCTCCTTTATTTGCGAGCTTATCTGGTGGTGATGACACACTTGTTCCCATTATGCACAGCCTTTCTTTAGCAGTTTTTATTTTTCCTGTAATGAGTGTGATTCGAGGCATCTTTCAAGGCCACAATAATATCAAGCCTTATGCAGTTAGTCAGATTGCTGAGCAACTCATTCGGGTTATCTGGATGCTTTTGACCACCTTTTTTATCATGAAGTTGGGTTCTGGTGATTACGCTTCAGCAGTGACTCAGTCAACTTTTGCAGCCTTTATCGGGATGGTGGCTAGTATGGGTGTTCTGGGGTACTATCTTTGGAAACAGGGACTTCTAGCAGCTATTTTTAGTAAGCCAGATCATACTGTTTCTATTGATATCAAGGGCTTGTTGCTTGAAACCTTAAAAGAATCCATCCCCTTTATCGTAACAGGAAGTGCCATTCAAGCCTTTCAATTGATTGATCAATGGACTTTTGTCAATACGATGACTCTTTTTACAGATTATAGCCGTTCTCAATTGCTTGTTTTATTTGGTTACTTTAACGCAAACCCAGCCAAAATTACAATGGTCTTAATTGCAGTAGCAGCATCTATTGGTGGTGTAGGTATTGCCTTGTTAACTGAAAATTATGTCAAAAAAGACATGAAAGCAGCTGCTCGTTTAATCATTAACAACATTGAAATGTTAGTGATGTTTTTGTTACCTGCTCTTACTGGGGCAATTATTTTAGCAAGACCTCTATATTCTGTTTTTTACGGAGCTAGCGAGGAGCGTGCCATTCACCTCTTTGTGGCGGTTCTCTTTCAAACCTTGCTACTGGCGCTTTACACCCTCTTTTCACCGATGCTTCAAGCTCTTTTTGAAAATCGAAAAGCGATTTACTACTTTGCCTATGGTATCTTGATTAAGTTAGTTTTACAGATACCGCTTATTTATTTGCTACATGCTTATGGTCCTTTACTAGCGACGACGATTGCTTTAGTGGTGCCGATTTATTTGATGTATCGACGCCTATATCAGGTTACTCATTTTAACCGCAAACTGTTGCAAAAACGTTTATTATTAACCTTAATTGAAACCTTATTAATGGGACTGGTCGTGTTTGTGGCCAACTGGCTATTGGGCTATGCCTTTAAACCGACAGGCCGCTTGACCAGCCTTCTTTACCTCCTCATTATTGGTGGCTTGGGAATGACGGTTTACACGGCACTCACCTTGCTGACGCATCAACTGGATAAATTAATTGGTAGCAAAGCTAGTCGCCTTCGTCAGAAATTAGGCTGGCATTAATATAATGACACCAAGAACGATTTCGTGAGTGCTTATCGAAATCGTTTTTTTCTTAATGATCTCGCTTAGTAAAGGTAGCTGATAAAAAATCAGGATTTCCCAAGCAAACTACTGATATTTTTGGTATAATGATAAAAGTGTAAAAAAATAGAAGGAAGTATATCAACATGGGAAAATGTCAAGTTATTTCGCATCCGCTTATCCAACACAAACTTTCAATCTTACGTCGTCAAACCACATCAACTAAAGATTTTCGTGAGTTGGTTAATGAAATTGCGATGCTGATGGGATATGAAGTGTCACGCGACCTTCCCTTAGAAGATGTCGACATCCAAACGCCAGTCTCAAAAACGGTCCAAAAACAGTTAGCTGGTAAAAAATTAGCTATTGTTCCGATTCTTCGTGCTGGTATTGGGATGGTTGATGGCTTGTTAAGTTTGGTACCAGCTGCAAAAGTTGGCCATATCGGCATGTACCGTAATGAAGAAACCCTTGAACCTGTTGAATACCTCGTTAAACTACCAGAAGATATTAACCAACGACAAATTTTCCTTGTTGATCCAATGTTGGCAACAGGTGGCTCGGCTATCTTAGCAGTGGATTCGTTGAAAAAACGTGGCGCAGCAAATATTAAGTTTGTCTGTTTAGTTGCAGCACCAGAAGGGGTGAAAAAACTTCAAGAAGCTCATCCAGATATTGATATCTTCACAGCAGCACTTGATGATCATTTAAATGAACATGGCTATATCGTGCCAGGATTGGGCGATGCTGGTGATCGTTTATTTGGGACAAAATAAAAGAGACAACCATCAAATAGTAGCCTTTTTAGGCCAATCGTTCTTGATTTTGTTTAAAAAATCAGAGAGATTTCTCTTCTTTAAAGGAAAAGCAAGTTTATGATTTGACCTTTATTGACCAAAATATTATAATAAAGACAATCAGTAAAAAAGAGATGACCTAGTGGGTTGCCGTCTCTCAAAATGACGCTACTAAAAACCCTTGTAGATTGGAGAATGTATTATGATTCCTGTTGTTATTGAACAAACTAGCCGTGGAGAACGTTCTTATGACATTTATTCACGTTTATTAAAAGACCGTATTATCATGTTAACAGGGCCTGTCGAAGACAACATGGCCAACTCTGTCATAGCGCAGCTCTTATTCCTTGACGCGCAAGACAACACTAAAGATATCTACCTATATGTCAACACACCAGGTGGCTCTGTCTCAGCAGGCTTGGCTATTGTCGATACCATGAACTTTATCAAGGCCGATGTGCAAACTATTGTCATGGGTATGGCAGCTTCTATGGGGACAGTCATTGCTTCATCAGGAACAAAAGGCAAACGCTTTATGTTACCAAATGCAGAGTATATGATCCACCAGCCAATGGGTGGTACAGGTGGTGGCACGCAACAAACGGATATGGCTATCGCAGCAGAACATCTCTTAAAAACACGTCACCGTTTAGAAAAAATCTTAGCGCAAAATGCTGGAAAAACGATTAAACAAATCCATAAAGATGCTGAGCGTGATTATTGGATGAGTGCTGAAGAAACCTTGGCTTACGGTTTCATTGATGAAATCATGGAAAACAACGAACTAAAATAAAGAGGATCTCTGCAAAAGTATTCTAGAAACTTCTAGGATGCTTTTTCTCTTAGAAAGGAAAATAATGATACAGCCTACTGCATTAAAACAGCTTCAAGAGTTAAAACGTCAGTTCAGATCCCTTTGCAACCAATTATGAGATAGTTTGAGGATGATCCTTAGCAGCTGTGTGCAAGAAGTTATGACGATTTCATAAAGGATGACCTAGCCAGTCTTTCTTCGTCTCTTTTACTTAAAGTGTGGTATAATCAGATTATGCTAGCCAAAACTAAAAAAGGCATTGCCATTAAAGGTGTTGTAGATCGGCTTATCCTAGATCTCATAACAATGCTGTAGTACCACCCTTACCTTGCTACTAAAGGCGCTGTTGAAGCACAAATTGACTTGCAAAGGATCTTGACTGATAATATGTCCGGTGGAATCGCCAAAGCAGCAAAAAGACCAAGACCCTTATTTGGTCTCTACCAAAATATAATAGAAAAGGATTTAGAATGTTTCAAAAACAAGAACGTATTGGACTCGTCGTTTACCTGTATTATAACCGAGATGCCAGAAAGTTATCAAAATTTGGTGATTTATATTACCATTCCAAGCGCTCTCGTTACCTCATTATTTATATTAATAAAAATGATTTAGACACAAAATTAGAAGAAATGAGACGTTTGAAATGTGTTAAAGACATTAGACCATCAGCTTTTGATGATATTGACCGCCAATTTGTAGGTAACCTTCATCGCGACGAAACAAACAACCATCAAAAGGGTTAACAACCCCCTAGTTACTGATTAGCGTTTCAGATTTAGTTAGCTTATTAAAGTAAGAAGGTTTTGACAGATGCTCACACTACTTCAAGACAATGAGACAACTAGAGCATTAGTGAATAACTGAGTTGACTGTCACTTCTTTAATAAGAACGGATAGGATTGGTCCTAAAATAGAGCACTGCAAAGATATGCCAGTGCTTTTTAGCTCATTTTTTGATAAAATAGAACTACTAAAAAGTGAAGGAAATAAGATGATCACAGGAAAACTCATAACCGTTGAAGGTCCAGATGGCGCAGGGAAAACGACTGTTTTAGAGCAACTCATTCCACTGTTAAAACAAAAAGTGGCTCAGGATATCTTGACAACAAGAGAGCCTGGAGGTGTTGCCATTTCAGAACACATTAGAGAACTTATTTTAGACATCAACCATACTGCTATGGACCCTAAAACAGAACTCTTACTTTATATTGCGGCTCGAAGGCAGCATTTGGTGGAAAAGGTACTACCAGCTCTTGAAGCAGGCCAGTTGGTTTTTATTGATCGTTTCATCGATAGTTCAGTAGCTTATCAAGGTGCGGGACGCGGTTTGATCAAAGCAGACATTCAGTGGCTCAACGAGTTCGCAACAGATGGTTTAGAGCCTGACTTGACCCTTTATTTTGATGTTCCTTCTGAAATTGGTTTAGCACGGATTAACGCGAACCAACAAAGAGAAGTCAATCGTTTAGATTTGGAAACAATAGAGATACATCAACGAGTACGAAAAGGATACCTAGCCTTAGCTAAGGAGCATCCAAAACGTATTGTCACAATTGATGCGACTAAACCATTGAAAGAAGTTGTCTCTGTCGCTTTGGAACATGTCTTAGCCTTGCTTTTAGCCTAGGATAAGGGAGGGTAGGAATGGATTTAGCGCAAAAAGCTCCTAACGTTTATCAAGCTTTTCAGACAATTTTAAAGAAAGACCGTCTGAATCATGCTTATCTTTTTTCGGGTGATTTTGCTAATGAAGAAATGGCTCTTTTTTTAGCTAAGGTCATCTTTTGTGAACAGAAAAAGGATCAGACGCCCTGCGGGCATTGTCGCTCTTGTCAATTGATTGAACAAGGAGATTTTGCCGATGTGACGGTATTGGAACCAACAGGGCAAGTGATTAAAACGGATGTGGTCAAAGAAATGATGGCTAACTTTTCTCAGACAGGATATGAAAACAAACGACAAGTTTTTATTATCAAAGATTGTGACAAAATGCATATCAATGCCGCTAATAGCTTGCTAAAATACATTGAGGAGCCTCAGGGAGAAGCTTACATATTTTTATTGACCAATGATGATAACAAAGTGCTTCCGACCATTAAAAGTCGGACACAGGTTTTTCAGTTTCCTAAAAACGAAGCCTATCTTTACCAATTGGCACAAGAAAAGGGATTATTAAACCATCAGGCTAAGCTAGTAGCCAAACTTGCCACAAACACCAGTCATCTAGAACGTCTGTTGCAAACGAGCAAGCTTTTAGAACTGATAACTCAAGCAGAGCGTTTTGTATCTATTTGGCTGAAAGATCAGTTGCAGGCATATTTAGCGTTGAACCGTCTGGTACAGTTAGCAACTGAAAAAGAAGAACAAGATTTAGTTTTGACCCTTTTGACCTTGCTCTTGGCAAGAGAGCGTGCGCAAACGCCTTTGACACAATTGGAGGCTGTCTATCAGGCTAGGCTCATGTGGCAGAGCAATGTTAATTTTCAAAACACATTAGAATATATGGTGATGTCAGAATAAGTGCAATTGGAATTCGTTATGGGGAAACGAAGCTTGTCAAAAGACTTGCCCGTAGCGACCAAAGTAGCGGCGCATAAGGGCAAAAAAGCTTTTGAAGAAAATACTGCCTTTGCAACAGATTTGATGAAAGAAGTATCACGATTAATAACACAAAATCAACTTGAAATGACGTTTGTTAATAGTGTCTTTCTCTTAGATCAGCATGTTGTCCTAATTCCCTTTTCAGCAGAAGAGCACATGGATTTTTACAACTGTTAAAAGATTTAGCGGTCGATTTTAGGTCAAGAAGTGAGCTGCCCCAGATTAACAGCCAAGAAGATTTCATTTTCTATGGAGGCTATGGACCGTGTGGCAGGCCACTGTGCTGCTTTCGTTTTTGGGAAAATTTCTGACAGTATCTATTAAAATACTAAAAAGTCAAGGGTTATCATTGACTTTGGGTAAAGCAACAAGCCCTTATGGCCGTTTGCTTTGCTGTCTCTATGATGAAGGTGTCTTTTACCAATAAAGCAAGAAAAAATTCCCTGAATATGGTACCATAGTAGAGACAAGTGATGGCCCTGCAACAGTAGCAGCCGTTGATATATTTACAGATCCCATTAAGGTGCGGTTAAAAGACCAGTTGACCTTAGTCACTTATGCTTTAGAGGAGGTTAAAGTAGGTGAATAAAAAAGAATTATTCGATGCTTTTGATGGATTTTCCCAAAATTTAATGGTTACTTTAGCTGAAATTGAAGCCATGAAAAAACAAGTCCAATCACTAGTAGAAGAAAACACGATTCTTCGCCTAGAAAATACAAAACTACGGGAACGTTTGAGTCACCTAGAACATGAAACGGTAGCTAAAAATCCTTCCAAACAAAGGAAGGATCACTTAGAGGGAATTTATGATGAAGGGTTTCATATCTGCAATTTTTTCTATGGACAACGTCGTGAAAATGATGAAGAATGTATGTTTTGCAGAGAATTATTAGATAGAAAGTAAGGGCATGCAGGTTCAAAAAAGTTTTAAAGACAAAAAAACAAGCGGAACCTTGTATTTGGTTCCAACCCCAATTGGCAATCTGCAGGACATGACCTTTAGAGCAGTGGCAACGTTAAAAGAGGTTGATTTTATTTGTGCAGAAGACACAAGAAACACAGGTCTTTTGCTAAAACACTTTGATATTGCTACCAAGCAAATCAGCTTTCATGAGCACAACGCCTATGAGAAGATTCCTGATTTAATTGATTTATTAATATCAGGACGGTCACTAGCTCAGGTGTCTGATGCAGGAATGCCATCGATTTCTGATCCTGGGCATGATTTGGTCAAGGCTGCTATTGATAGTGATATCGCAGTCGTTGCTTTACCAGGTGCCTCAGCAGGGATTACAGCTTTGATTGCTAGTGGACTGGCTCCTCAACCCCATGTTTTTTATGGGTTTTTACCCAGAAAAGCAGGGCAACAAAAGGCTTTCTTTGAGGACAAACACCATTACCCAGAGACACAAATGTTTTATGAATCACCCTATCGCATCAAAGATACCCTGACCAATATGTTGGCTTGTTATGGTGATCGTCAAGTGGTGCTTGTCAGAGAATTAACCAAGCTTTTTGAGGAGTACCAACGGGGGTCGATTTCAGAAATCTTGTCCTACCTTGAGGAAACACCCCTCAAAGGGGAGTGTCTGCTGATTGTGGCTGGAGCCCAAGCAGACAGTGAGGCTGAGCTGACAGCTGATGTTGACTTAGTGTCTCTAGTGCAAAAAGAAATTCAAGCAGGAGCCAAGCCAAATCAGGCTATTAAAACAATTGCTAAAGCTTACCAGGTAAATCGCCAAGAGCTTTACCAACAATTTCATGACTTATAAGTCATCGTAGATTAGGAGAAAAACAAATGACAGAAGATCAAGCAACTATCCTTATTTTAGGAGTATACGGAATCATATTGGCTGTATTCTTATTATCAGCTTTATTATGCCTTATCGCTAACTGGCGACTCTTTAAAAGAGCAGGTTACAAAGGATGGTATAGTCTCATTCCTTTCTATGCAGGTTTTGTCAAACACAAAATCACTTTTGGAGAAGATAATAAATGGTTTTACTTTATTGGTTGGGTCATTGCTATTTATTATTACTATGTGCACTTTTGCTATGTCCGTGCTTTTGGTGGATCAAAGGGTCTAGCAGTATTTGGCTTGTTTTTCCCAGGCATTGCTTCTTTGATAGTGGCTTTTGGAAAAACTTATACCACACAAGAATGCCACCCTGTGCCACATCTTTTAAACTAAGAGAAAAAAGACCATCAATTGGATTTATTGATGGTCTTTTAGGTGTTTAAATGATTTTAGTCCCGTGAACAATGGCCGTTCCAGTGAGTTGACTCAAGCTTTGGCAATTCTCAGCAGTGATGCCTCCCCCAATCATGATTTCAATGCGTTTATTGGCATAGGTCACAAGACTTTTAAGCTGTTCCACATTGTCTGTAATAGGAGTAGCTTCAGGTGAGCCATGAGTTAGCACACGCACAAAGCCATAATCAATCAGTTGGTCAAGCGCTTGGTGCTGGTGATCAGTCGGAATCCGGTCAAAAGCCATGTGGAAAACCAGTGGCAAGCCTTGTGTAGCAGGCAGTAATTGCTCGATAGCGTCGGTATCCAGTTGATTTTCTGTGGTCAGCAAGCCTAAGACTAGCGCATCTGAGCCAGCTTCAACAGCTTTTAAGATATCTTCTTCCATAGCTTTTAGTTCGAGGTCGTTATAGACAAAATCGCCACCGCGAGGTCGAATCATGGTCGCTACGCTAATCTTTTTATCGTGTAAGAGCTGACAGGCTTCTTTGATGACGCCATAAGATGGCGTGGTCCCTCCGACAGCTAGGTTATCACAGAGTTCCACACGACTGATTTGACCAGCATCAAGGGTTGGCAGTAGTGTGAGGTTCTCAGCACAAAATTCTTTAATCATTTTTAGATCTCCTTTATCAGTAATATTATAGCACGAATGAAGCTAGTCATCAGGAAACATTTTTGTCAAATCATGGACATTATGCTATACTCACTAGTATTAAAAGTAGGCCAAAACAGCAGCAAATACTTTGAAAAAAGATTGCTATGTTCTACGGCAATATCAGTCTTTACCAACGAACTCTCAAGAAGAAAAGAAAGACAAAGCTTAGCATTTTAAAAAAGCCCCCTTTTTTTTGTGAAATGATGACCAAAAACAGGCGCCTCACGCCTAAAACAGTTACACTAAAGGAGAACAAATGATTACGATTTACCAATACCCAAAATGTAGCACCTGCCAAAGAGCCATGGCTGAATTAAAGCAACTGGTTAGTGACTTTGAAGCCATTGACATCAAAGCTAATCCACCCAAAGCTCAGGACCTCAAACATTGGATGGAAACATCTGGTTATACCATCAAAAATTTCTTTAATACCAGTGGTAACAGCTACCGCGAATTGGGACTTAAAGATAAAATAGACCAGCTTAGCCTTGATAAAGCTGCTGAACTTTTAGCCACAGATGGTATGTTGATTAAACGGCCTATTCTGATTAAGGACGGTAACGTCTTACAAGTTGGCTATCGCAAGCCATATCAAGAGTTGGATTTAGGATAATGCGACAAAGTCTCAAAAAAGGACAAGGCAACATTATAACGCCTTGTCCTTTTTTGGGATCTGTTTTTAGAAATTAGAGATCAATATCTAGTAAAATTGGCGTATGGTCTTGGCGTTCCCCAGAAGAAATCATTTCAGAACGCTTAACCTTATCCACAAGTCGGTTTGAAGCTAGCCAATAGTCAATTCTCCAACCGGTATTATTGATTTTGCTGGTTTTGCTACGTTGTGCCCACCAGGTATAAACATGAGGAATATCGCCGTGCACGTGACGAAAAGTATCTGTAAAGCCTCTTGCTAATAGGTTAGTAAAGCCTTGACGTTCTTCGTCGGTAAAACCAGGAGAACGTCGATTGCTGTTTGGATTTGCCAAATCAATCTCTTTATGGGCAACGTTGTAATCTCCCGTAGCCAAAACAGGCTTTTGAGCATCCAGTTCAGTCAAATAATCAGCGTATTTGTGGTCCCAAATTTGACGGTCATCTAAACGTCTAAGGCCATCACCAGCATTAGGCGTGTAAACCTGTGTGACGAAAAAGTCTTCAAATTCTAGGGTAATGATACGGCCCTCAGCATCCATTGTTGTTGGGGCACCAATTTCTGGAAAAGTAATGACAGGGTTTAACGTGTTTTTGTACAGGAACATGGTGCCAGCATAGCCTTTCCTAGCAGGCTCAACTGAAGAACGCCACACATGCAAATAGTTTGGAAAGTAACTAAGTAGGGTCTCGATATGTTTTTTGGTAGGCCCCTTAGCAGATAATTTAGTTTCTTGGATGGCAATAATATCCGCATCTTGAGCGACTAAAGTGTCTAAAACAGCGCGTGATAAAAGCGCACGAGGGGACTCTCCTGTGAGAGCAGCATTTAAGGAATCAATGTTCCATGAAATCAGTTTCATTTGGTTTCTCTTTCTAACAGATAGTCTTGTTGTTATTGTAACAAAAAACGAAACGATAAGCGACTTTGGGCACCTAGCCCCCATAAAACAGTCTAGCCAAATGAAGCATAGCAGCGTAAGAACAAGACAAGGAGGTGATCAGTGAGCATATCGTTTGACAGTTAAGAGTAGGATTACTATAATAGAAGCATAAATGTAAGCGCTAACAAAATAAAAAATATAGGAGAATGTCAATGGCACAAAAAACAGTCATCACCGAAGAAACAACCGATTTTGTTATGGATTTCAAAACAAGTAGCGCTGAGGGAAATGTTGATTTTATTAACGTTTTTGACCTTGAGAAAATGGCACAACAGGTCATCCCTAAAGGAGCCTTTGGTTATATTGCTAGTGGTGCTGGTGATACCTTTACCCTCCATGAAAATATTCGCTCATTTAATCATAAATTAATTGTCCCTCACTCCCTCAAAGGGGTTGAAAATCCGTCAACAGAGATTACGTTTGATGGTGATTACTTAACCTCTCCTCTTATTTTAGCACCTGTAGCGGCTCATAAACTGGCCAATGAACAAGGAGAAGTAGCGTCTGCTAAAGGATTGAAGGAATTTGGAAGTATCTACACCACTAGTTCCTACTCAACAACTGACCTGCCAGAAATCAGTGCTGCCTTAGGTGGGACACCCCATTGGTTTCAATTTTATTACAGTAAAGACGATGGCATTAATCGTAATATTATGGATCGTGTCAAAGCACAAGGTTGCAAAGCTATCGTTTTGACAGCAGATGCAACAGTTGGAGGAAACCGCGAAGTTGATAGGCGAAACGGTTTTGTTTTTCCGGTCGGTATGCCAATTGTTCAAGAATATTTACCTGATGGTGCAGGTAAAACAATGGATTATGTCTATAAATCAGCTAAACAAGCGCTTACCTCAAAAGATATTGAATATATCGCAACTTACTCAGGCCTGCCTGTTTATGTCAAAGGACCACAGTGTGCTGAGGATACCTTGCGGGCATTGGACGCAGGAGCATCAGGTATCTGGGTAACCAATCATGGTGGCCGTCAATTAGATGGTGGTCCAGCTGCTTTTGATTCCTTACAAGAAGTCGCTGAAGCAGTTGATCAAAAAGTTCCTATTGTCTTTGACTCAGGTATAAGACGGGGTCAACATATTTTCAAAGCTCTTGCTTCAGGTGCTGACCTTGTTGCCTTGGGGGGTCCAGCGATTTACGGCTTGGCTATGGGAGGAAGCATTGGTACTCGTCAGGTCTTTGAAAAGTTAAATGACGAGTTAAAAATGGTTATGCAACTGGCTGGGACACAAACTATCCAAGATGTTAAAGCCTTTAACCTTCGCCACAATCCGTATGATTCATCGATTCCATTTGATCAAAATGCGCTACGCTTAGATTAGAACAGACAAAAACCTCCGCTATCATGTCACAAATAGTAGAGGTTTTACACTGCAAAAAGAGGTATGAAAATCCAATAACATAGTTACAAGGTTTTCGTTTACCCCCCACTAATAGATTAAAATGAAAGACTTCTTACATTAATAGAAATTTCTGTTGCTTTTCTCAGAAAAATGTGGTTAAATAATCAAATATTATTAACGAAAAATGAGTTAATGATTAACATTAAACTGGTTTTAGTTAAAACATTTAGGAGGGTATCAGGTGGAGAAAAAGCAACGTTTTTCCCTTAGAAAATACAAATCAGGAACGTTTTCGGTCTTAATAGGAAGCGTTTTCTTGGTGATGACAACAACAGTAGCAGCAGATGAGCTAAGCACAATGAGCGAACCAACAATCACGAATCACGCTCAACAACAAGCGCAACATCTCACCAATACAGAGTTGAGCTCAGCTGAATCAAAATCTCAAGACACATCACAAATCACTCTCAAGACAAATCGTGAAAAAGAGCAATCACAAGATCTAGTCTCTGAGCCAACCACAACTGAGCTAGCTGACACAGATGCAGCATCAATGGCTAATACAGGTTCTGATGCGACTCAAAAAAGCGCTTCTTTACCGCCAGTCAATACAGATGTTCACGATTGGGTAAAAACCAAAGGAGCTTGGGACAAGGGATACAAAGGACAAGGCAAGGTTGTCGCAGTTATTGACACAGGGATCGATCCGGCCCATCAAAGCATGCGCATCAGTGATGTATCAACTGCTAAAGTAAAATCAAAAGAAGACATGCTAGCACGCCAAAAAGCCGCCGGTATTAATTATGGGAGTTGGATAAATGATAAAGTTGTTTTTGCACATAATTATGTGGAAAATAGCGATAATATCAAAGAAAATCAATTCGAGGATTTTGATGAGGACTGGGAAAACTTTGAGTTTGATGCAGAGGCAGAGCCAAAAGCCATCAAAAAACACAAGATCTATCGTCCCCAATCAACCCAGGCACCGAAAGAAACTGTTATCAAAACAGAAGAAACAGATGGTTCACATGATATTGACTGGACACAAACAGACGATGACACCAAATACGAGTCACACGGTATGCATGTGACAGGTATTGTAGCCGGTAATAGCAAAGAAGCCGCTGCTACTGGAGAACGCTTTTTAGGAATTGCACCAGAGGCCCAAGTCATGTTCATGCGTGTTTTTGCCAACGACATCATGGGATCAGCTGAATCACTCTTTATCAAAGCTATCGAAGATGCCGTGGCTTTAGGAGCAGATGTGATCAACCTGAGTCTTGGAACCGCTAATGGGGCACAGCTTAGTGGCAGCAAGCCTCTAATGGAAGCAATTGAAAAAGCTAAAAAAGCCGGTGTATCAGTTGTTGTAGCAGCAGGAAATGAGCGCGTCTATGGATCTGACCATGATGATCCATTGGCGACAAATCCAGACTATGGTTTGGTCGGTTCTCCCTCAACAGGTCGAACACCAACATCAGTGGCAGCTATAAACAGTAAGTGGGTGATTCAACGTCTAATGACGGTCAAAGAATTAGAAAACCGTGCCGATTTAAACCATGGTAAAGCCATCTATTCAGAGTCTGTCGACTTTAAAGACATAAAAGATAGCCTAGGTTATGATAAATCGCATCAATTTGCTTATGTCAAAGAGTCAACTGATGCGGGTTATAACGCACAAGACGTTAAAGGTAAAATTGCTTTAATTGAACGTGATCCCAATAAAACCTATGACGAAATGATTGCTTTGGCTAAGAAACATGGAGCTCTGGGAGTACTTATTTTTAATAACAAGCCTGGTCAATCAAACCGCTCAATGCGTCTAACAGCTAATGGGATGGGGATACCATCTGCTTTCATATCGCACGAATTTGGTAAGGCCATGTCCCAATTAAATGGCAATGGTACAGGAAGTTTAGAGTTTGACAGTGTGGTCTCAAAAGCACCGAGTCAAAAAGGCAATGAAATGAATCATTTTTCAAATTGGGGCCTAACTTCTGATGGCTATTTAAAACCTGACATTACTGCACCAGGTGGCGATATCTATTCTACCTATAACGATAACCACTATGGTAGCCAAACAGGAACAAGTATGGCCTCTCCTCAGATTGCTGGCGCCAGCCTTTTGGTCAAACAATACCTAGAAAAGACTCAGCCAAACTTGCCAAAAGAAAAAATTGCTGATATCGTTAAGAACCTATTGATGAGCAATGCTCAAATTCATGTTAATCCAGAGACAAAAACGACCACCTCACCGCGTCAGCAAGGGGCAGGATTACTTAATATTGACGGAGCTGTCACTAGCGGCCTTTATGTGACAGGAAAAGACAACTATGGCAGTATATCATTAGGCAACATCACAGATACGATGACGTTTGATGTGACTGTTCACAACCTAAGCAATAAAGACAAAACATTACGTTATGACACAGAATTGCTAACAGATCATGTAGACCCACAAAAGGGCCGCTTCACTTTGACTTCTCACTCCTTAAAAACGTACCAAGGAGGAGAAGTTACAGTCCCAGCCAATGGAAAAGTGACTGTAAGGGTTACCATGGATGTCTCACAGTTCACAAAAGAGCTAACAAAACAGATGCCAAATGGTTACTATCTAGAAGGTTTTGTCCGCTTTAGAGATAGTCAAGATGACCAACTAAATAGAGTAAACATTCCTTTTGTTGGTTTTAAAGGGCAATTTGAAAACTTAGCAGTTGCAGAAGAGTCCATTTACAGATTAAAATCTCAAGGCAAAACTGGTTTTTACTTTGATGAATCAGGTCCAAAAGACGATATCTATGTCGGTAAACACTTTACAGGACTTGTCACTCTTGGTTCAGAGACCAATGTGTCAACCAAAACGATTTCTGACAATGGTCTACACACACTTGGCACCTTTAAAAATGCAGATGGCAAATTTATCTTAGAAAAAAATGCCCAAGGAAACCCTGTCTTAGCCATTTCTCCAAATGGTGACAACAACCAAGATTTTGCAGCCTTCAAAGGTGTTTTCTTGAGAAAATATCAAGGCTTAAAAGCAAGTGTCTACCATGCTAGTGACAAGGAACACAAAAATCCACTGTGGGTCAGCCCAGAAAGCTTTAAAGGAGATAAAAACTTTAATAGTGACATTAGATTTGCAAAATCAACGACCCTGTTAGGCACAGCATTTTCTGGAAAATCGTTAACAGGAGCTGAATTACCAGATGGGCATTATCATTATGTGGTGTCTTATTACCCAGATGTGGTCGGTGCCAAACGTCAAGAAATGACATTTGACATGATTTTAGACCGACAAAAACCGGTACTATCACAAGCAACATTTGATCCTGAAACAAACCGATTCAAACCAGAACCCCTAAAAGACCGTGGATTAGCTGGTGTTCGCAAAGACAGTGTCTTTTATCTAGAAAGAAAAGACAACAAGCCTTATACAGTTACGATAAACGATAGCTACAAATATGTCTCAGTAGAAGACAATAAAACATTTGTGGAGCGACAAGCTGATGGCAGCTTTATCTTGCCGCTTGATAAAGCAAAATTAGGGGATTTCTATTACATGGTCGAGGATTTTGCAGGGAACGTGGCCATCGCTAAGTTAGGAGATCACTTACCACAAACATTAGGTAAAACACCAATTAAACTTAAGCTTACAGACGGTAATTATCAGACCAAAGAAACGCTTAAAGATAATCTTGAAATGACACAGTCTGACACAGGTCTAGTCACAAATCAAGCCCAGCTAGCAGTGGTGCACCGCAATCAGCCGCAAAGCCAGCTAACAAAGATGAATCAGGATTTCTTTATCTCACCAAACGAAGATGGGAATAAAGACTTTGTGGCCTTTAAAGGCTTGAAAAATAACGTGTATAATGACTTAACGGTTAACGTATACGCTAAAGATGACCACCAAAAACAAACCCCTATCTGGTCTAGTCAAGCAGGCGCTAGTGTATCCGCTATTGAAAGTACAGCCTGGTATGGCATAACAGCCCGAGGAAGCAAGGTGATGCCAGGTGATTATCAGTATGTTGTGACCTATCGTGACGAACATGGTAAAGAACATCAAAAGCAGTACACCATATCTGTGAATGACAAAAAACCAATGATCACTCAGGGACGTTTTGATACCATTAATGGCGTTGACCACTTTACTCCTGACAAGACAAAAGCCCTTGGCTCATCAGGCATTGTCCGCGAAGAAGTCTTTTACTTGGCCAAGAAAAATGGCCGTAAATTTGATGTGACAGAAGGTAAAGATGGTATCACAGTTAGTGACAATAAGGTGTATATCCCTAAAAATCCAGATGGTTCTTACACCATTTCAAAAAGAGATGGTGTCACACTGTCAGATTATTACTACCTTGTCGAAGATAGAGCTGGTAATGTGTCTTTTGCTACCTTGCGTGACCTAAAAGCGGTCGGAAAAGACAAAGCAGTAGTCAATTTTGGATTAGACTTACCGGTCCCTGAAGACAAACAAATAGTGAACTTTACCTACCTTGTGCGGGATGCAGATGGTAAACCGATTGAAAACCTAGAGTATTATAATAACTCAGGTAACAGTCTTATCTTGCCATACGGCAAATACACGGTCGAATTGTTGACCTATGACACCAATGCAGCCAAACTAGAGTCAGATAAAATCGTTTCCTTTACCTTGTCAGCTGATAACAACTTCCAACAAGTTACCTTTAAGATAACGATGTTAGCAACTTCTCAAATAACTGCCCACTTTGATCATCTTTTGCCAGAAGGCAGTCGCGTTAGCCTTAAAACAGCTCAAGATCAGCTAATCCCGCTTGAACAGTCCTTGTATGTGCCTAAAGCTTATGGCAAAACCGTTCAAGAAGGCACTTACGAAGTTGTTGTCAGCCTGCCTAAAGGCTACCGTATCGAAGGCAACACAAAGGTGAATACCCTACCAAATGAAGTGCACGAACTATCATTACGCCTTGTCAAAGTAGGAGATGCCTCAGATTCAACTGGTGATCATAAGGTTATGTCAAAAAATAATTCACAGGCTTTGACAGCCTCTGCCACACCAACCAAGTCAACGACCTCAGCAACAGCAAAAGCCCTACCATCAACGGGTGAAAAAATGGGTCTCAAGTTGCGCATAGTAGGTCTTGTGTTACTCGGACTTACTTGCGTCTTTAGCCGAAAAAAATCAACCAAAGATTGATAACAAAGCGCAAAGAGACAACAAATCATCCCTTTTAACAGTCTGACCTTTCTTTGAGATTGAGCTGGCAGATGATCATTTCTTAACAAAAGTTAAAGAGTTGAGCAAAGTAAGGAACAGACATAAAGACCATAAAAGCAAGCCAGTTTGGCTTGCTTTTATGGTGTTATTGTCGTGTGCTACGATGACTAAAAAAGAACAACGAACAATGACCTCGAATCACCAAAAGGACTTGATTTGATAGCTTCCCTATGCTATACTAAGCCTATTCTTTCAAGAAGGACTCCTTTTGTGGAAAAGACTGAAAAAAAGGACACTAATCTATCCAAAAACTCCAGATGAGTAGCTGCAAACGATGCCTTTGCTGTGATCAAGGTGGTAAAGCAGACTGACTTGTCACTATCTGAGCAGGTGTCAAAAAAAGAAGCTTTGGCTTTGTCATTCAACATACTGAGCTTCAGTCTTTCAGAACGGAGACACCCCCAGTTTTGTACTCAAAAAGCATAAACAGCTCTGCTGATGTGACATCTGATTTCTACGTGCGCAGTGAGCCAAAACAGCTGCTGTTTGCTATGGAAAAAGTGGCGCCAATCGAGATTTTTGAGACCCTAGGCTCAAAAATAAGGCATAGAATTCCAAAGGAAGTCGCTGCCGTGAGCACAACCTAAGAAAAACTATCCCAAAAGACTTTTTCTGCAATTTGAAATACTGAATTTCAGTATTTTTTCTTTTGTAACTAAGAGCAATGAATGAGGTAAAAAAAGGCAACAATGTCAAAAAAGAAACGAAAACACTATCAGGTTTATGAGGGATTACGCTGTGCTATGACGCTTTGTTTTATCAGTGGCTATGTCAATGCCTTTACCTATATGACCCAAGGAAAACGTTTTGCAGGTGTTCAGACAGGCAACCTTTTGTCATTTGCCATTCGCTTGTCAGAACAGCAACTGAAGGAGGCACTGCAATTTTTACTTCCCATGATCGTTTTTATGCTTGGGCAGTCCTTTACTTATTTCATGCACCGCTGGGCCACTAAAAAAGGGCTCCACTGGTACTTATTATCAAGTGTTATCTTAACAGGGATTGCTTTTGGAACGGCCCTATTCACGCCTTTTCTTCCTTCCAATGTTACGGTAGCAGCTTTAGCCTTTTTTGCCTCTATTCAGGTTGATACGTTTAAAACCTTACGAGGAGCTAGCTATGCTAATGTGATGATGACAGGAAATATCAAAAATGCCGCCTATTTACTAACCAAAGGCTTGTACGAAAAAAATCACGAACTAACACATATCGGACGCAACACCTTAATAGTCATCTTGGCTTTTGCTGTTGGGGTGGTTTGTTCGACGTTGCTTTGCATAGCTTATGGCGAGTATGCTTTGATGCCTATTTTAATGCCTTTACTCTATGTCAATTACCTGTTGGCTCAGGAATTTTATCACATTCAAACCAAAATCAAACCGATTAAAAGAACTTAATGGACTTGTGGAGAAAGAAAGTTCATTTAGGGTAAGTTTTTACTCACCCTCCTTTGATTGACTGGTTTTGCTGCCCCTTAAAATATGATATAATAGACCGTTGATAGCTGTTACTTAACAGAAGGCTGATAAAAAAGGTTCCATTAGCCTTGAGGGTTGAATTTAAACAGGAAAAAACGAAATCCTACACTATGCATCTCAATCGTACTTTCATTTGAGTATGGTTCTGAAAGGAAACTATGATGAAAAAACCATTTTACATTACGACACCCATTTATTACCCATCTGGGAAATTACACATTGGTTCTGCCTATACAACTATTGCTTGTGATGTCTTGGCACGCTACAAGCGCCTGATGGGCCATGAGGTCTTTTACCTCACAGGACTAGATGAACACGGACAAAAGATTCAAACCAAGGCAAAAGAAGCTGGTATTACACCTCAAACCTACGTTGATAACATGGCAAAGGATGTCAAAGCCCTTTGGCAATTGCTAGATATTTCCTATGACACATTTATCCGGACAACGGACGATTACCACGAAGAGGTCGTTGCTGCTGTCTTTGAAAAATTGCTGGCGCAAGATGACATTTACCTTGGCGAATACTCTGGTTGGTATTCTGTCTCTGATGAGGAATTTTTCACTGAAAGCCAATTAAAAGAAGTCTTTAGAGATGAAGACGGTCAGGTTATTGGAGGGATTGCCCCATCAGGTCATGAGGTCGAGTGGGTCTCTGAAGAATCCTACTTCCTACGCCTTAGCAAATACGATGATCGTCTTGTGGCCTTCTTTAAAGAGCGACCTGACTTTATCCAACCAGATGGTCGTATGAATGAAATGGTGAAAAACTTTATCGAGCCAGGCCTAGAAGATTTGGCTGTTAGCCGTACTACCTTTACATGGGGTGTACCTGTTCCATCAGACCCAAAACACGTGGTTTATGTCTGGATCGATGCCCTCTTAAACTACGCGACAGCTCTTGGTTATCGTCAAGCTAATCACGCTAACTTTGATAAGTTTTGGAATGGAACGGTTTTCCACATGGTTGGAAAAGATATCTTGCGTTTTCATAGCATCTACTGGCCAATTTTACTCATGATGCTTGATTTACCAATGCCAGACCGCTTAATTGCCCATGGTTGGTTTGTCATGAAAGACGGTAAAATGTCTAAATCAAAAGGCAATGTGGTCTATCCAGAAATGTTAGTTGAGCGCTTTGGACTTGATCCTCTTCGTTATTACCTCATGCGTTCTTTGCCAGTTGGTTCAGACGGGACCTTTACCCCTGAAGATTATGTGGGTCGTATCAACTATGAGTTAGCCAACGACCTTGGCAATTTATTGAACCGTACCGTTGCCATGATCAACAAGTATTTTGACGGCACGGTGCCAGCTTATGTTGACAATGGAACTGCCTTTGATGCTGACTTAAGTCAACTGATTGATGCTCAGCTAGCAGACTACCATAAGCACATGGAAGCGGTGGACTACCCACGCGCCTTGGAGGCTGTTTGGACCATCATCGCTCGTACCAACAAATACATCGATGAAACCGCTCCTTGGGTGCTCGCTAAAGAAGATGGTGACAAAGCTCAACTAGCCAGTGTCATGGCACACTTAGCAGCCAGCTTGCGTCTGGTCGCTCATGTGATCCAACCCTTTATGATGGAAACATCAGCTGCTATCATGGCCCAGCTTGGTTTGGAACCTGTTTCTGATTTGTCAACACTTGCTCTAGCAGATTTTCCTGCCAATACAAAGGTTGTTGCCAAAGGGACACCGATTTTCCCACGTCTTGACATGGAAGCTGAGATTGACTACATCAAAGCCCAAATGGGTGACAGCTCAGCTATTTCCCAAGAAAAAGAATGGGTCCCTGAAGAGGTTGCGCTCAAATCTGAAAAAGACGTCATCACATTTGAAACCTTTGATGCTGTGGAAATCCGTGTGGCAGAAGTCAAGGAAGTGTCAAAAGTGGAAGGTTCAGAAAAATTGCTGCGCTTTAGAGTAGATGCAGGAGACGGGCAAGACCGTCAAATCTTGTCAGGTATTGCCAAATTTTACCCCAACGAACAAGAATTAGTGGGTAAAAAACTACAAATTGTTGCTAACCTGAAACCGCGTAAAATGATGAAAAAATACATCAGTCAAGGGATGATTCTATCAGCAGAGCATGGAGATCAGCTAACGGTCTTAACCGTTGATTCCTCTGTTCCAAATGGAAGTATCATTGGCTGATGCTGACCTATTATTCAAAAAACCTAAGCAAGAACATGTGCTTAGGTTTTTTTGATTGCCTTCAAGAAAGACGAATAACGAGATGGGTGATATGACATCAAAAGCATAACTATCCTAGGACCTGTCCTAGTAAGATTGCTGTGCTTTTGACAAGTGAACAGAGAGGTCTTAAAACTATATCTTGTCATAAAAAAGATTGCAAAACACTATATCTTGTGTTATTATGGTTTTTATAAAAGTTAAGCATACTTAACTTTAGCCAAACAAAAGAGGACACTAGAGCGTGTCCCACAAGACAGTTGAGCCCTTCGCTTTTTTAGTAGAGTAGGAGTGCTCAAGTCAAAAAGAGACATCCCATCAAACCATTGCTGTTTAGCAGGTCTTTTTGTGTTGCTCAAAAAAACAATTCCTGTCTGTTTGGCGTCTAGTGATGACTTAGGCTTAGCGCTACTAGACTTTTGTTTGAAAAATACCTCAAGCCTTGAAGGAGACAAATGACCCAACATTATTATGAACGTTCGCAATCCCCAATTGAATACGCCCTATCTGAAACACAAAAACAGTTGCGCTCCATCAATTGGAATTACCTTAATGATGACAAAGATTTAGAAGTGTGGAACCGTGTCACTCAAAATTTTTGGTTGCCTGAAAAGGTTCCTGTTTCTAATGATTTAAATTCTTGGCGCTCCTTGGGTGAGGATTGGCAACAGCTCATCACAAGGACCTACACTGGGTTGACCTTACTAGATACAGTACAAGCAACGGTTGGTGATGTGGCACAAATTCAGCATTCACAAACCGACCACGAACAAGTCATCTATACGAACTTTGCCTTTATGGTGGGGATTCATGCCCGCTCTTACGGGACGATTTTTTCGACCCTTTGCAGCAGCGAGCAAATCGAAGAAGCACATGAATGGGTGGTCTCAACACAGAGCTTGCAAGACCGTGCCCGTGTCTTGATTCCTTACTATACGGGTGATGACCCTTTGAAATCAAAAGTAGCAGCAGCTATGATGCCAGGATTTTTGCTGTATGGCGGCTTTTACCTTCCTTTTTACCTATCAGCACGTGGTAAAATGCCAAACACATCTGATATCATCCGCCTGATTTTACGCGACAAAGTTATTCACAACTATTACAGCGGTTACAAATACCAACAAAAAGTAGCACGTCTTAGCCCAGAAAAACAGGCTGAAATGAAGGCCTTTGTCTTTGACTTGCTCTATGAACTCATCGACCTTGAAAAAGCTTACTTGAGAGAACTGTATGCAGGCTTTGATTTGGCAGAAGATGCTATCCGTTTTAGCCTTTATAACGCTGGAAAATTCCTTCAAAATTTAGGCTATGAGTCGCCCTTCACAGATGAAGAAACGCGCGTTTCACCAGAAGTATTTGCTCAGCTATCAGCGCGTGCAGACGAAAACCATGACTTTTTCTCAGGCAATGGCTCATCTTATGTGATGGGGATCACCGAAGAAACCACAGATGACGATTGGGAGTTTTAAGAAATGGCAGAGCTGATTATTGTGTATTTTTCATCTAAGTCCAATAACACCCATCGCTTCGTCCAAAAATTAGGCCTGCCTGCTCAGCGCATACCAGTAGATAATAGGCCACTTGAAGTTTCCACCCATTACCTTTTGATTGTGCCTACCTATGCAGCTGGTGGCTCAGATGCCAAAGGAGCCGTTTCTAAACAAGTGATTCGTTTTTTGAATAATCCTAACAATCGTAAACATTGTAAGGGAGTGATTTCTTCTGGAAATACCAATTTTGGCGATACCTTTGCCTTAGCAGGCCCTATCATTTCTCAAAAATTGCAGGTCCCCTTATTACACCAATTTGAACTATTAGGCACTGCTACAGATGTCAAAAAGGTACAGGCGATTTTTGCCCGCTTAAAGCATCACACACACGACAAGCAAAAACAAACCAACAACCTGATTACAGAAAGGACACACCCATGTCACAAACCAATGCGTCATACCTCTCATTAAATGCACTGACCCGTTTTAAAAAACCAGACGGCAGCTACCATTTTGATAGCGATAAAGAAGCTGTTAGGCGCTACCTGGAAGAACATGTCTCTCCCAATCAAATGGCTTTTAACTCACTAGAAGATAAGCTAGCTTACCTCATCAATGAAGGGTATTATGAGCAGGCCATTTTTGATGCCTATCCTAATGACCTTATCAAGGAGGCCTTTCATTATGCCTATCAACAAGGCTATCGCTTTTTAAATCTCATGGGCGCTATGAAATTTTACCAGTCCTATGCCTTAAAAACCTTGGACGGTAAGCAGTATCTAGAAACATTTGAAGACCGTGCTGTGATGAATGCACTCTTTTTAGCTGATGGAGATCAAACCTTTGTCTTTGACGTGATTGATGCCATCTTGCACCGACGCTTTCAACCAGCTACCCCAACGTTTTTAAATGCCGGAAAAAAACGCCGTGGCGAATACATTTCGTGCTATCTTCTTCGTGTCGAAGACAATATGGAATCTATCTCTCGCGCCATTAGCACCAGCTTGCAACTCTCAAAAAGAGGAGGCGGAGTCGCCTTGTGCCTCACCAACCTCAGAGAAATCGGAGCACCGATAAAAGGGATTGAAAATCAGGCAACAGGCATCGTTCCTGTCATGAAACTACTAGAGGACTCTTTTTCCTATGCCAATCAACTAGGTCAGCGCCAAGGAGCAGGTGCGGTTTACCTTCATGCCCATCACCCTGAGGTTTTGACCTTTTTAGACACCAAACGTGAAAATGCCGATGAGAAAATTCGCATTAAGTCCCTAGCATTGGGACTTGTGATCCCAGATATTACCTTCCAGTTAGCCAAAGAAAACAAAGACATGGCACTCTTTTCACCCTATGATATCAAGCGTGCCTATGGCAAGGACATGTCAGACATCTCCATCACAGAGGAATACGATAAACTGCTAGCCAATCCAGCCATCAAAAAGACCTACATCAGTGCTAGAAAGTTCTTTCAGTTAATTGCAGAGCTACATTTTGAGTCAGGCTACCCTTACCTCTTGTTTGATGACACGGTCAATAAGCGCAACCCTCATGCCAAAAAAGGCAGAATCGTCATGTCTAACCTGTGTTCTGAAATCGCTCAAGTTAGCACCCCAAGCACTTTCAAAGAAGATTTGAGTTTTGAAACCATTGGAGAGGATATCTGCTGTAATTTAGGGTCTATCAATATTGCCCAGGCTATGGCAGATGCGCCACACTTTGAACAGCTCATCACAACGAGCATCAGAGCACTTGATCGTGTCTCTAGAGTGTCTGACCTGAATTGTGCGCCTTCTGTTGAGACAGGCAATGCAGCCAACCATGCAGTAGGATTAGGCGCCATGAACCTACATGGTTTTTTGGCAACCAACCACATCTACTATGATACAAAAGAAGCCGTTGACTTTACAGATCTGTTTTTCCATGCCATGGCCTATTATGCTTTTAAAGCCTCTTGCCAATTAGCCAAAGAAAAAGGCGCTTTTGCAGGATTTTCGTTATCAACCTATTCAGATGGCACTTATTTTGCCAAGTATTTGCAAGAAGATGCCAAGCCACAAACAGCCAAGGTTGCCACATTGTTGCAAGATTACGGCTTCACGTTGCCAACGGTGGCGGATTGGCAAGCCCTAGTAGCAGATATCAAGCAGTTTGGCCTAGCCAATGCGCACTTGCTAGCGGTTGCTCCGACAGGCTCCATCAGCTACTTATCATCCTGCACTCCGAGTCTACAACCAGTCGTTGCTCCTGTTGAGGTCCGAAAAGAAGGTAGCCTGGGCAGGATTTACGTCCCTGCCTATCAGATTGACCAGGCTAACTATGCTTACTATGAACGTGGTGCCTATGAGGTCGGCCCAAAAGCCATCATCGACGTTGTAGCTGCTGCCCAAAAACACGTTGACCAAGCCATCTCATTGACCCTGTTTATGACCGATCAAGCGACCACACGTGACCTGAACCGCTCCTATATCCAAGCTTTTAAGCAAAATTGTGCATCGATCTATTATGTGCGAGTGAGGCAAGACGTCCTAGCAGGCAGCGAACAGTATGACGAGGATAGTCTTGTGACAGCTCCTGGAGCTAGTGATGAGACCACCACAGAGTGTCAAAGCTGTATGATCTAACAGCTACTAGAAAGCTCTCGTGTCCCCTATCACATGCATAGGATCAGTGCACTCGACCTTTCAAGACAAGCAAGCATCAGCTCTTGCTTGTCTTTTTTTGGCCTCAAAGCCCGTTAGTCTGCTGCTATGCGAGGCTTTTTTGAGCATCAGAACGTCAAAAAAAAGGACATGGAGTCCTTTTTTTGGCGATCGGTGTTGAGGCCGTCACAAACTGCCCTTGAAATACGCTTCTATGTGGAGCTTTTTTTGGTCCTGTGACACGTAAGCTCCAACGACCTCCAGCTGACAGCCTCTTGGAAACAAGAGCTCAACCTCTGAAGGCACAGCCGAATAAGGCTCGACAAAGGCTGCCTTGGCCCCTTTTTTGACACAGATGCGCACCTCCACCGGTCGATGGGTCATGGCGCCGTTTTTCAAGGCTGTCGTGCTCATAAAACTGTGCTTGGTGTAGCGTGTACCAAGCTTGATCTTACAAAGGATATGAGGGTCAAACTGATGGTTACGGTAGTAAGACGTGAGATCAGCATGTGAAACACCGATATCACGCAAAAACGTCTCGTATACATAGCGGTATACTACAATGTTCCACGGGATGACTAGCCGGTGAGTCGCAGCATCGAGCTGGGCCACCTGATCCCTTAGCTCAGGCGTGAGTTGGCTGAGCTCACCTTTGGCTTTGTCTAGGCTGGTGTTGATAGGGCCTGCCTGCTGACAGGTATAAGCAGCCATCGCCTCTTGCTCAGCCCTTGGGTAGATGAGACCCTTGCCCCATCGCTTTTTAATCAGTGTCTCAGCGCCCTTTTGATCCGAAAAGGTAAAATAAGCAGGCGTCCCCTCACAAACCGCCCGCTCATAGTGCTCACAGACAAAAAGCTCGACCAAGCCCTCAGTTTGCCAGATCAGACTAAAACAGCTAAGAAGAAGGACAATAGCCAGTTGATAGCGCTTTTTTAGCATAGTTCCCCCTGACACCAGCCCAAAAGGCTGACCCTTCCCCTAGACCTTTTGGCTAGCTCTTGACACCACCAGTTTCTCAGACAGGCTAATCTTTTTGTCATCTCTTTCTCCCTAAACAGACTCTCTTATCATGATATTATGCTATTATGAGCGATTTGTCAATCCATAGCAACCGTTTTTTAGTTAGATAAGTAAGCTTTTGACCTAGAGGCAGACAAGAGTGGCAGTACCTCCCGTTTGCTGTGGTGGCTAATAAGGACTAACACAAAATCTCAAACGCTTTCAAAAACAGCTCCTAAGCTTAAAAAAGCTGATGAACAGATTTGTTGAACTTAAGAGAGATTGCCATGATTTTCTAATCATTTGATGTTTAAAATGATAAAAACATGAACTTGAAATGAAATAATGAGAGGAGTAAACTAGAACCATATCAAAAAATAATGAAATGGAGTGGTTTTATGAAAACAAAATCAAAACGCTTTTTAAACCTAGCAACCCTTTGCTTGGCCCTACTAGGAACAACTTTGCTAATGGCACATCCCGTACAGGCGGAGGTGATATCAAAAAGAGACTATATGACTCGCTTCGGGTTAGGCGATTTAGAAGATGATTCAGCTAACTATCCTTCAAATTTAGAAGCTAGATATAAAGGATATTTAGAGGGATATGAAAAAGGCTTAAAAGGAGATGATATACCCGAACGGCCCAAGATTCAGGTTCCTGAGGATGTTCAGCCATCTGACCATGGCGACTATAGAGATGGTTATGAGGAAGGATTTGGAGAAGGACAACATAAACGTGATCCATTAGAAACAGAAGCAGAAGATGATTCTCAAGGAGGACGTCAAGAAGGACGTCAAGGACATCAAGAAGGAGCAGATTCTAGTGATTTGAACGTTGAAGAAAGCGACGGTTTGTCTGTTATTGATGAAGTAGTTGGAGTAATTTATCAAGCATTTAGTACTATTTGGACATACTTAAGCGGTTTGTTCTAAAAAATATTTTTTATAGTACAATTTTTTAGCAAATTGTTTTGAAAAAGAACACTTTATAAATAGTTCATATTTATAGTATAATACCTAATTCAAGTATTTTTAAATGGTTGGTGAATTCTTGGCTGATAAAATTCTTTATTAGTGTTGAGCAGTCCCACTGTTTTAAAACAATTTTCTGCTATAATTGGGATAATCCCTTTAGTAGTCAGGCCACCTCTGATAGGGGTGGCTTTTTTGGGTTTTAGTGACCCGTGTGTTGAGAAAGGAGCATTTATGCCAGAAAAGAAAGTGTTGCCCGTCCTAAGCATAGTGGTGAGTTTTGTCTGCCTGCTTGATCATATCTTCTTTTTTGCTACTTATAGTTATCTCTACTTACCGCTTGTAGCAAGTAGTCTAGCTCTTATCGGTCTGGTGCAAAACAAAGGCAGGCAAAAGGTGTGGTCGCTAGCTGGACTCGTCCTAGCTGCTCTAGCCGTGGCAGTAGTGGCCTATGCCTACTATGACCCAACCGTCATCCCCTACTAACCTTAACCACTCCTTCGCACGCAATCAACAGCACAAAAAGCACCCCTGACAGGTGCTTTTTGTGCTTTAGCCAACCTATAGCCTCGTAATCCCTCACTGAAACAGTCCCTTAAAGTTCCACCACTGATCTTGGATGCTCTCACTTAACCGCTGATGCCAAGGTTTATGGTCTTCTTCTCTTATCTGCTTTAGCATGCTTTCTTCTAGCTGTTTTTGTTGCTTTTCCTCTTCCTTTTTTTGAAGTGCTTCTTCAGCTTCTTTTTCTTTTTTTATAGTATCAGAGTCTCTATAGATATAGCTACCGACATAAAATCCGTCTTCTCCTTTAAATGAGAAAGTTAATTTTTCTCCTTTCTTCAAAGGATCTTCTCCTAAGTTAAGAATATAAGGTACTCCTGTATAATATTGACGATAAGGATCTGTTTTTGTTATATTTTTTTCGAGAATAGGACTAGCTAAAATTCCTCGTTCTTTACTGTTATGATCACATTGTCTGTAAAGATATACCCACCATCCTTGAGGGATATATATTTTTACTACTTTACTACCAACATATAAGTCTTCTAGAGTGATTGTGTTGCCACTATAATCTTTAATTTTTTGTTGAGGTCCATCCAAATCAAATTTTACTGGCTTTTGTGTACTACTTTGTTCATCCTCCGCTCTGACGCTACTAGTTACCCCGATGGCAAAGAGTGCCAGTAGCAAAGTTAATGTCTTTTTCATTTCGTTCTCTCCTTTTGCTCATTTTTTAAGACAAGGCTTATTATACCAATTCTTGCGCTAAAAAGATAGGGATTGATTGGCTGAGGCGATCGGAGAAGTCCTAGATTTCTCTGAGTGGCTGCCACTCACTTAATGTTTCACTATTTTATTGGGATATGCTAATACTTCAAGATATCTTTATATCGTCTATAGTCAAGAGCCTATTTGACACTTTATCTCTATGTAAATAATTTGCACACTCTGTTAAGTGCTCTTTTTGGTCGCTTATCCTCTTTTAAAGTTGTTTTATGTCAGTTGAAAACGATGTTTCTTGAGTAACCTAACTTACCTGATATCTCGTATCGTGATACGTTATTTATCAATATTATGAAATAGAACAACGATATTAGGCATTCTTTTCGATTAACTTCGAATAGCTTAATAAATGTTTATCATCTGCAATTTTTAGCATAATTTAAAGAAATACGACTGTATCTTGATAGGTACTGTTTTTTGATGTCTTTAACAATATATTCTCAAATTTTCAAGAATAACTACCTTGCTAAAGATATATTTTATATTTTTAATTTTCTCATAAAAACAATCTATCGAAAACTATTTACAAAAATAAAATTTATTATATAATAATCTAGTGTTTTTATAATTTATAGCACATGTAATTAAAAAAGGAAGGTTTTTATGAAAAAAACACTATTATTAAGTACTGCTGTTTTGACGCTAGCCGGTACTGTCGCCCTATTAACTCATTCTGTAGATGCATCGACTTATTCTTACTACAGCACTAGTCATTTTTTAAGACAAGATGGAAGAGAGACTCTTAGAGAAGCTAAATATGCGGCAGAGTTACAAATTAGAAACTTGTTAAGTCAGTATCATATTAATGGAAAAGAATATAATAATTATTTCAGATATTATTATAGACAAGCTATGCAAGCTAGAAATATAGACGAAGTTAATAAAATCATTGAAGATTTAGAAAAAAACTTGCAAGCACAATAAAGTAAAGATTAATCCAGATATATATAGTAGCAGAGTAATTCTCGCTGCTTTTTATTTCAACGCTTTACGTTTATGGATACCTCGCACAGTAATGACAAGCGCTCTTTTTGGTACTTTTATTGTCGTAAGAAATGAAGAAACGATTATTTTATTAGCCATAGCTACCCTCTAGCCATAAAAATACCTCTTAAGTAGATTTTGATTATTTAACCTGTCTACTTAAGAGGTATCATATCATATTTTATGAGCGGTTTTATATTTGGTATCAATATCTTATAGGGCAATTGATCATATTTATTGAAAGCTCCTATCTTATTTAGTCCAAAGGTAAATATCAAAATGGCTGAAATCTTTCATATTTATAGTCTTATTGTCTTTATATTTTTTAAAAATATCACTCCTTGTACTAGATGAGGTTGCATCATATAAGTTAAAACTTTCATGTTTATTGCCATTGATCGCAATTTCTAATTGCCCTTTTATGTATGGAGAATTAGGATCATAAATTTTGTATGTTTGCATAAGATATTGTCTGATTTTGAAGTCAAATTCTTGAATCGTAAAAATAGGTTTATCTATTTTTATGGGATTTATTAGTGTTTTTTGCTGGACTCCATCTATTAGTAAATTACCTACAATTTTACTATTTTCCGAATTACTGTTTACTGATGGTGTAACCCCACCATATATATAATAAACATCATAACGAGTAAATATGTACGGAAGACCAAAAATATTTACTTTTTGATTTTTCGTAAACTTTGTTGTAATATAGCTCTCGACCTCAGAATCAACTGAAAAATTTTTCTTTTTATAACTGGAAATATCAATATAAAAATCATGAGTAGTCAAGTAATCAATATTACAATTCGTATAATCTACTGGTATGATTTCGTATGCGTAATTTAATTGTAGCTTAACGTCTTTAATATTTTCACTATCTGATTTTACACTTCCGTACCCATGAAAGATTATTATAACTAAAATTATTGTTTTTATTATTCTTTTCATACCTCTCCTCGTTCACCTCGTACCCCACAAACTACTTTATCCTAAAAAACCATAAAATCAACATTGAGGACTTTTTTGGTTCCCATAAATTGTTAACTATGTCATTTTAGAGCAATCATATAGAGACTAAGATATAATTTTACCAAAGTTTTGAAAGCTATTGAAGAGTATCTTGATTTTGTCTAGGTTCTAAGCACCTGTAAGGGTGCTTTTTGTGCTTTAGCCAACCTCATAGTCTAGTAAACCCTCACTGAAACAGTCCCTTAAAGTTCCACCACTGATCTTGGATGTTTTCGCTTAACCGCTGATGCCAAGGTTTATTAGCCTCTCTTTCGGTTTGTTTTTTAAACATCTCTAGTGCATCATTTTCAAGATCTTGTCTCTCTAGGTCATCCTCAATTTTCTTAATTTCTTCTTCGTATTGTTTGTCTTCTTTTATGGATAGTGAATCTCTATAGAAGCAGTAACCTGCTCCCCAAAAATCTTCATCTCTGAATGTCAAAGTGACTCTCTCACCTTTTGTAAGTTGGGATGATAATTTAATAGTATGTTGGGTACCATAAGGTAATCTTTTAGAAAATTGACCTTCTTTATTCTCTGAGCTATTGCTTAAAGGTTTTTGTTCTCCAGAATTAGAAATGCTTGATTTTGGTGAATGTTCTCTAGAAATTTTGACCGACCAAGCTTGAGGAAGCCAGACTTTGATTTTAGATTCTCCAACAGAAAAATCTGATACACTAACTTCTTTTACTTTTTCCTGTAATCCATCAAGTATAAACTTATTCTGTTCATCCTCCGCTCTGACGCTACTAGTTACCCCGATGGCAAAGAGTGCCAGTAGCAAGGTTAATGTTTTTTTCATTTTTTCCTCTCCTTTTGCTCATTTTTAAGATAAGACTTATTATACCAATTCTTGCGCTAAAAAGATAGGGAGTTTATGTCTTGTGGTTGGGAAATGGCGTGACTATTCTTGGTAGGGGCAGACAGGTTTTTTCCTAGCCAGTTGCTAACCGTTACCCTTTTACCTTTGCAAGCCGTTTGGGCATCAGGTCGTGTTTTGAGGTTGCCAATACTTTTAGTTGCTTTTTGACAAAAATGCGTTATGATAGACTAAATAAAAGAAGATAGCATTTTCGATGAATGATGCGTGAGTCCACAAATTTATTTTTAGGAGTTTATAGACTGCCTAAAAGTGTCTATTTCGTCAATAAAGGAGAACAATATGACATTTGAAGAGATTTTACCAGGTTTAAAAGCCAAGAAAAAATATGTACGTACAGGTTGGGGTGGCGCTGAAAATTATGTGCAGTTGTTTGATACCCTTGAAGTGGATGGGAAAGTACTACAGGCGACGCCTTATTTTCTGATTCATGTTACTGGTGCAGGTGAAGGTTTTTCCATGTGGGCACCGACACCATGTGATGTGTTAGCAGAGGATTGGATTGAGGTCAATGACTAAAGTTGTTTTAGTGACGGGCTGTGCTAGTGGGATTGGTTATGCACAGGCCCGCTATTTTTTGAAACAAGGGCATCACGTATATGGTGTGGATAAGTCGGATAAACCGGACTTAAGCGGTAACTTTCACTTTATCAAATTGGATTTATCCTCTGAGTTAGCCCCACTATTTAAAGTGGTCCCCAGTGTTGATATTTTGTGTAATACTGCAGGGATTTTAGATGCCTACAAGCCACTTTTAGACGTCAGTGATGAAGAAGTGGAACACCTATTTGATATTAATTTTTTTGCGACGGTGAAGTTAACACGTCATTATCTTAGACGTATGGTGGAAAAGCAGTCAGGTGTTATCATCAATATGTGCTCAATAGCAAGTTTTATAGCGGGTGGCGGTGGTGTTGCCTATACGAGTTCTAAGCATGCCCTTGCGGGATTCACGCGCCAGCTGGCTTTGGATTACGCCAAAGATCAGATTCACATTTTTGGTATAGCACCAGGTGCTGTCAAAACCGCTATGACGGCTAACGATTTTGAGCCTGGTGGCTTAGCAGACTGGGTAGCTCGTGAGACGCCAATTGGGCGTTGGACTAAACCAGATGAAGTTGCTGAATTAACGGGATTTCTTGCTTCAGGAAAAGCGAGATCAATGCAAGGCGAGATTGTCAAAATTGACGGTGGCTGGACTTTGAAATGATCACATGCCTTAGCTTGAGCTGGCGCAGTAAGCCCTAGAGGTGTGATGAGTCAAACAGTCAAAGGAGATGAACAAATGAAATTAGCGGTTTTGGGGACAGGTATGATTGTTAAGGAAGTTTTGCCTGTCTTGCAGAAAATTGATGGTATTGATTTAGTTGCTATCTTATCAACAGTTAGAAGTTTAACGACAGCTAAAGACCTCGCTAAGGCACATCACATGCCTCTAGCTACGAGTAAATATGAGGCTATCTTAGGCAATGAGGAGATTGACACGGTTTATATTGGACTGCCGAATCACCTGCATTTTGCCTATGCTAAGGAGGCCCTTCTAGCTGGCAAACATGTCATTTGTGAAAAGCCCTTTACCATGACAGCAGGAGAATTAGATGAACTGGTGGTAATCGCTAGAAAACGAAAACTCATTTTGTTAGAAGCGATTACGAATCAGTACCTGAGTAACATGACCTTTATCAAAGAGCATCTTGACCAACTTGGCGATATCAAAATTGTAGAATGCAATTATTCACAATATTCTTCACGCTACGATGCCTTCAAACGAGGTGATATCGCGCCAGCTTTTAATCCTAAAATGGGTGGTGGAGCTTTACGTGATTTAAACATCTACAACATTCATTTTGTGGTAGGGTTATTTGGTCGCCCTAAAACGGTTCAATATTTAGCCAATGTCGAAAAAGGCATTGACACCTCAGGCATGCTTGTCATGGACTATGAGCAGTTTAAAGTGGTGTGTATCGGGGCCAAAGACTGCACTGCAGAAATCAAATCAACCATCCAAGGTAACAAAGGGTCACTGGCAGTGCTTGGAGCAACAAATACCCTCCCTCAGGTTCAGTTAAGTCTACACGGTCACGAACCACAAGTGATTAACCACAACAAGCATGACCACCGGATGTATGAAGAGTTTGTCGCTTTTAGGGACATGATTGACCAAAGAGACTTTGAGAAAGTGAATCAGGCTTTGGAACATAGCCGAGCTGTCATGGCTGTGTTGGAGCGCGCTGTTCATTCGTGATGGTAATCTGGTAGCCATTGCCTTTTGTGCAGGTGCTATGGTAATGGTTGAAAGACGTGTTTTCACGAGGGGGAGCCCCCTCGTGCTTTTTTGGCAAAAATAACTTGTTCAGGATTTGGGCTTTCTTTGTGAGATGAGAGATGCCTGACGAATTGATTTGATTAAAATAATGATAAAGCCAAACGATTTAAGAAATGACCGTTCGGAAATTCTGCCCCAAAGGGGCTCTAGAAGCAGTAAAATCGAATTTGTAAGCGTTGACACTGTTGCATAACTCTGTTACACTAAGAGAATGTCATGACAAAAATTACAGTGTAGGAGTTTAATTGTTTATGGAAGAGGATTATAACAAAAGAGAACCTGAGAAGTTTACGCAATTTCTGCGCCGTCAAAAGGTCGTCTTTTTTGTCGCATTTTTTGGTTATGTGTGTGCTTACTTGGTACGCAACAATTTCAAACTAATGTCAAACACTATTATGGTGCAAAATGGTTGGGACAAGGCTCAAATTGCGATCTTGTTATCGTGTTTGACCGTTTCTTATGGCTTAGCAAAATTCTATATGGGAGCCTTAGGGGATCGTGTTAGCTTGAGGAAGCTCTTTTCAATCAGCTTGGGTGCAAGCGCTTTGATTTGTATTTTAATTGGTTTTTTCAATAGTTCAATGGTGGTATTAGGAATACTGCTAGTCTTGTGTGGTGTCGTACAAGGTGCCTTGGCACCTGCCTCACAAGCCATGATTGCCAATTATTTTCCAAATAAAACACGCGGCGGAGCCATCGCTGGATGGAACATTTCTCAAAACATGGGATCAGCCCTCTTGCCATTAACCATCGCCTTGCTCACCAGTATGGGCTTGGTGGTACCAGCTAATGGCAATATTTTACTTGCCTTTTTAATCCCTGGCGTTTTAGTGTTCTTGTTTGCTTTGTGTTGCTGGAAGCTTGGCGGTGATAACCCTGAGTCTGAGGGACTTGACTCTCTTCGAACGATGTATGGTGATGCGGGCGAGTCAGCTGTTGCCAGTGAAGAAGAAAAGCATAACCTGTCTTATTGGCAACTCATCTGGAAATACGTTTTTTGTAACCCGTCGCTCTTACTTGTTGCTGCTGTCAATGTGGCCCTTTATTTTGTTCGTTTTGGGATTGAAGACTGGATGCCGATCTACTTGTCACAAGTAGCCAATATGTCAGAGGCTCATATCCATTTTGCGATTTCAATGTTAGAGTGGGTCGCTATTCCAGGCTCGCTGGTATTTGCGTGGTTAGCGGTTCGTTATCCTAATAAAATGGCCAAGGTTGGGGCTATTGGGCTTTTTGTGTTAGCGGCTATTGTCTTTGTCTATGAACGCTTGACTGCCACAGGTGCTCCAAATTATTTCTTGTTGCTTGTTATTGCAGGTATTTTAGGGTCATTGATTTATGGCCCACAGTTGATCGTGAATATTTTAACAATCAACTTTGTTCCTTTAAATGTTGCAGGAACAGCGATTGGTTTTGTAGGAGTAACAGCTTATCTCATCGGCAATATGGGAGCAAACTGGCTGATGCCGATTTTGGCAGATGGTTTTGGCTGGTTTTGGTCATATATTGTCGTTGCAGCCTTATCTGCTTTTTCAGCGGTTGGTTATTTGATTTTAGCCAAACGTGAGGAAGAAATCATCAAAGATTAGCTAGGCAAATGCCTAAGAAAGACAGACTTATTGCTGAAGTCCTGTCTTTTTTAGTTATCACAAGCCGCAAATGACACTATAAAAGACAAGAAAATGCTAGGATGTTTCAGGAAAAAAAGAGAAAATATGCTATAATGAGAAGGTATTTAAATTATATAGTAAGGAAAAACAAATGACAAATTATGCCATTATTTTAGCAGCGGGCAAAGGGACTCGCATGACTTCTGATCTCCCAAAAGTTCTTCATAAAGTATCTGGACTAACCATGCTTGAGCATGTTTTTCGTAGTGTAAAAGCGATTAGTCCTGAAAAATCCGTGACGGTTATTGGTCACAAATCAGAAATGGTACGTGCTGTCTTAGCAGATCAATCAGCCTTTGTCCATCAAACAGAGCAGTTAGGAACTGGCCATGCCGTGATGATGGCAGAAACACAACTAGAAGGACTAGAAGGGCATACCTTGGTGATTGCAGGAGATACTCCCTTGATCACTGGAGAAAGCCTGAAGAGTCTGATTGATTTTCATGTGAATCATAAAAATGTCGCCACTATTTTAACAGCTACGGCTCAAGATCCATTTGGTTATGGTCGTATTGTTCGCAACAAAGATGGCGAAGTGATCAAGATTGTTGAGCAAAAAGACGCCAATGAGTATGAGCAACAATTAAAAGAAATCAATACAGGAACCTATGTGTTTGATAACAAGCGTCTCTTTGAAGCGCTCAAATGCATCACTACCAACAATGCTCAAGGAGAGTATTACCTGACTGACGTTGTGGCTATTTTTAGAGCAAACAAAGAAAAGGTAGGAGCCTATATCCTGAGAGACTTCAATGAAAGTCTGGGAGTAAATGATCGTGTGGCCTTAGCAATAGCTGAAACAGTGATGCGTCAGCGCATTACCCAAAAACATATGGTCAATGGGGTGACTTTCCAAAATCCTGAAACTGTTTATATTGAAAGCGATGTTGAGATTGCTCCAGACGTCCTTATCGAAGGAAATGTGACCTTAAAAGGGCGTACACATATCGGCTCAGGAACTGTCTTGACGAATGGTACTTATATTGTGGATTCTGAAATTGGTGATAACTGTGTTGTTACCAATTCGATGATCGAATCATCTGTTTTAGCTGCAGGAGTTACGGTTGGCCCTTACGCCCACCTTCGACCGGGAACGACCTTAGATAGGGAAGTCCATATCGGTAACTTTGTCGAGGTCAAGGGTTCTCACATTGGTGAAAAAACAAAGGCTGGGCATCTGACTTATATTGGAAACGCTCAGGTTGGGTCTTCAGTCAATGTTGGGGCTGGAACCATCACTGTCAACTACGACGGCCAAAACAAATATGAAACAGTCATTGGAGATCACGCTTTTATTGGGAGCAACTCGACTCTCATTGCACCTTTGGAAGTTGGGGATCACGCTTTAACAGCAGCAGGTTCAACGATTTCAAAAACAGTTCCTATCGATAGCATTGCTATTGGTCGTAGCCGCCAAGTCACAAAAGAAGGTTATGCCAAGCGCCTAGCGCATCACCCAAGTCGAAGCAAATAATTCAAGATCTATTTAGTAAGGAGGCCAGGCATGAAATTTGAAGAAAAAACGCTTAAGAGACAAACAGTTTTTGATGGTCATATTTTTAAAGTTGTTGTGGATGATGTTGAACTTCCCAACAATCTGGGGCAATCCAAGCGAGAATTAATTTTTCATCGTGGTGCCGTTGCTGTTTTGGCTATTACTCCTGAACGTAAGATTGTCCTTGTCAAACAATACCGTAAGGCTATTGAACGTGTCTCATACGAGATCCCAGCGGGTAAGCTAGAGATTGGTGAGGAAGGCTCAAAGCTAAAAGCTGCTGCACGTGAGCTAGAAGAAGAAACAGCCTATACGGGGACATTGACGTTTTTGTATGAATTTTATACAGCGATTGGTTTTTGCAACGAAAAAATCACACTTTTCTTAGCGACAGACCTAATACAAGTTGCCAATCCCAAACCTCAAGACGACGATGAAGTTATCGAGGTCTTAGAGTTGACATATCAAGAGTGCATGGACTTAGTCGCTCAAGGTAAACTTGCTGACGCTAAAACGTTGATTGCTTTGCAATACTATGCCTTACATTTTGGAGGTGAGCAGTGATGGGAAGGCCATTGTTGACCGATGATATCATCGAAAAAGCGAGACGAATGGAAACATTTGAGCCAGATGATGCTGTAAACTTTGACACAAAAGTAATGACGCTACCAGAAAAAGATGATAAAGCACGCATTTATAAAAGTCGTCGGATTGAAAATGCCAAACGCAGCCAATTGCAATCTAAATTAAATGTGATTTTGATAGCTGTTATGCTGTTAATTGCCATCTTGGTATATGCTATCTTTTATCTTTAAAAAAACGTAAGGAAATGATATGAAAATAGGAATTATTGCTGCTATGGAGGAGGAGTTGTCCCTGCTCTTAGCAAATCTTTTGGATGCTCAAGAACATCAGGTGCTTTCAAAAACTTACTATACGGGTCGTTTTGGCAAGCATGAGCTCATTTTGGTACAGTCGGGTGTTGGAAAAGTGATGTCTGCTATGACAGTTGCGATCTTGGTTGAGCATTTCAAAGCCCAAGCTATTATCAATACAGGATCAGCAGGGGCAGTCGCTTCACATTTAGCGATCGGAGATGTGGTGGTTGCAGATCGGTTAGTGTATCATGATGTGGATGCTACTGCATTTGGTTATGCTTATGGTCAAATGGCTGGTCAACCATTATACTATGATTGTGATCCACAGTTTGTGGCTATCTTCAAACAAGTCCTAAAACACGAAAAGACAAATGGCCAAGTTGGTTTGATTGCAACAGGAGACAGTTTTGTTGCTGGTCAGGACAAGATTGACCAGATCAAAACAGCTTTTAGCGACGTGTTAGCAGTAGAAATGGAAGGCGCAGCTATTGCTCAAGCAGCACATACTGCAGGGAAACCCTTCATCGTTGTTCGTGCGATGAGTGATACCGCAGCGCATGATGCCAATATTACTTTTGATCAATTTATTATAGAAGCTGGCAAGCGTTCGGCCCAGACATTAATGACATTTTTAGAAAACTTACCTGTTTAACTCACTTTATCGTGAGACAATTAGCTGGATAATCTCTATTTTAGGAGTCTGGTCACTTCTTGTTTTGAAACCTAAAAATAAGAATTGCAATCACTTGACCAAACGCTATAATGGGTTAAGTAACGATAGATTACTAAAAGGAGTCTAAAAATGACACTAAAAAAACACTATTATCTTCTCAGCCTGCTAGCTCTTGTAACGGTTGGTGCTGCCTTTAACACAAGCCAGAGTGTCAGTGCACAAGTTTATAGCAATGAAGGGTATCACCAGCATTTGACTGATGAAAAATCACACCTGCAATATAGTAAAGACAACGCACAACTTCAATTGAGAAATATCCTTGACGGCTACCAAAATGACCTAGGGAGACACTACTCTAGCTATTATTACTACAACCTAAGAACCGTTATGGGACTATCAAGTGAGCAAGACATTGAAAAACACTATGAAGAGCTTAAGAACAAGTTACATGATATGTACAATCATTATTAAGTCAAAGGCTTAAAAATGGCGACTAGCCCCTCAAAAAAAGAGGCCACACTCATTTAAATTTAAATGAGTGTGGCCTCTTTTTTTGAGGAGACGCAAGGGGTTAAAGGGCTGTGACATAAAGTTGCTTAGCAATATTTTCAGGGATGACAAGTTCCTTGTCGCCATAACAAATCGTATAGGTTTTTGCAAAGGTATCAATTTGAGTTAAGGTTAGCTCGGTATTGATATTGAGGTGATGTGCTTCTAGATACTGGATTAAATCAAAGTGGTCGTGGATTCTGCTTAGACGAAACCGTCCCAACTCCGTGATGGTGTTGAGAGTTGTAGTGTTCATTTCGACAAGAGGCTGACCATAGCGAGGAATAGTCCCTCCGTGTGGGCAGAAATCTGGAAAATCAAGGATCTTGTCTAAACGGTCGATAAAGGAGTCTGAGACAGTGTGCTCTAAGACTTCAGCTTCTTGGTGCACTTCTTGGGTATTATAGCCCAGCTGATGAATCAAAAATACCTCAATCAAGCGGTGTTTGCGGTAGAGGTTAGCAACAAGAGCATAGCCTTTGTCTTTTAGCAAATAGCCTTTTGCTTTATCTTTGACAATCCAGCCTTGTGAAATCATTTTTTTAATCATCTCTGAAACGGCAGGTGCCGAAACGTGCATCTTTTCTGCAACCATTTTATTTGTAATCTTGGGTTCTTGTTCTCCAATTTCATAAATACATTTCAAGTAATCTTCTTTATTAGGCGTCATATCGTTTGGCCTTTCTCTTATTTATAATGATTATTATATCAGAATTTTTAGGAAAAAGCTTGACAAAAAGCCTAAAAGAGGATATCCTTATAGCATAATTAACTAAACTTAATTAAATAAATAATATATCCTAAGGAGAGAAATGATGGGAAAGAGAATGAGCCTCATTTTGGGTGCTTTTTTATCTGTTTTTCTTTTAGTAGCTTGTTCGTCAACTGGCACTAAAACTGCTAAGAGTGATAAATTAAAAGTCGTGGCAACCAATTCAATTATTGCCGACATGACAAAAGCTATTGCTGGTGATAAAATCGATCTGCACAGCATTGTGCCAATCGGTCAAGACCCTCATGAGTACGAACCATTACCAGAAGATGTTGAAAAAACAAGTAATGCTGATGTGATTTTCTATAATGGTATCAATCTAGAAGATGGCGGGCAAGCTTGGTTCACCAAACTAGTGAAAAATGCTCAAAAAACGAAAAACAAAGATTACTTTGCCGTGTCTGATGGCATTGATGTGATTTACTTGGAAGGTGCAAGCGAAAAAGGAAAAGAAGATCCACATGCTTGGTTAAATCTCGAAAACGGAATCATTTATTCAAAAAACATTGCCAAACAATTGATTGCAAAGGATCCTAAAAACAAAGAAACTTATGAAAAGAACCTAAAAGCTTATGTGGCTAAATTGGAAAAACTAGACAAAGAAGCCAAATCAAAATTTGATGCTATTGCAGAAAATAAAAAATTGATTGTGACTAGTGAAGGCTGCTTCAAGTACTTTTCAAAAGCTTACGGTGTCCCATCTGCTTATATCTGGGAAATTAACACCGAAGAAGAAGGAACACCAGATCAAATTTCATCATTGATTGAAAAACTAAAAGTCATCAAGCCATCTGCGCTTTTTGTAGAGTCAAGTGTCGATAGACGCCCTATGGAAACTGTTTCTAAAGATAGTGGTATTCCTATTTATTCTGAGATCTTTACAGATTCAATTGCTAAAAAAGGTAAACCTGGCGATAGTTATTATGCTATGATGAAATGGAACCTTGACAAAATTTCTGAAGGTCTAGCAAAATAAGATAACAATAAAGCACAGCGATTTTAGTGTTGTGCTTTGTTTTATTTATGTAAAGGAGACAAAATGATTACAACTAACAATCTTTGTGTGACCTACGATGGCAACAGTAATGCTTTAGAAGCGATTAATGTGACAATTGAAGGTCCTTCTATCGTTGGTATTATTGGTCCTAATGGAGCTGGAAAATCAACCTTTATGAAAGCTATCTTAAATCTTATTGATTATCAAGGTCACGTAACGGTTGATGGCAAAGATGGTCGTAAGCTTGGGCATACAGTAGCTTACGTAGAACAACGAAGCATGATTGACTATAATTTTCCTATTACTGTTAAAGAATGTGTTGCGCTAGGGACTTATAGTAAATTAGGCCTTTTTCGCCGAGTAGGAAAAAAACAATTTGAGCAGGTTGATAAGGTTCTCAAACAAGTTGGTTTAGAAGACTTTGGCCATCGACCGATAAAATCCTTATCTGGTGGTCAGTTTCAGCGGATGTTGGTTGCGCGTTGCTTGATTCAAGAATCAGACTATATTTTCTTAGATGAACCGTTTGTTGGCATTGACTCGGTCAGCGAAAAAATCATTGTAGATCTTTTGAAAGAGCTCAAAATGGCTGGCAAAACGATTTTAATTGTACATCATGATTTGAGCAAAGTAGAGCATTATTTTGACAAACTCATGATTTTAAATAAACATTTGGTGGCTTATGGCAACGTTTGTGAGGTATTTACTGTTGATACCTTGTCAAAAGCTTATGGCAATCATTTGATTTTAGGAAAGGAGATGGTGTAAATGTCTATGAAATTTTTTGAGGGCTTGATGTCATACCACTTTTTACAAAATGCACTGATAACGGCTGTAGTCATTGGTATCGTCTCAGGTGCTGTAGGGTGTTTTATTATCCTTAGGTCAATGTCTCTTATGGGTGATGCCATCTCACACGCTGTTTTACCAGGGGTTGCTTTGTCATTTATTTTAGGAGTCAATTTTTTTATTGGAGCGATTATTTTTGGGTTATTAGCTTCTGTTATTATTACTTATATCAAGGAAAACTCTGTCATTAAAGGAGATACGGCTATTGGTATCACCTTTAGCTCTTTTTTGGCACTGGGAGTCATCTTGATAGGGGTAGCCAATAGTTCGACGGACTTATTTCATATTTTGTTTGGGAATATTTTAGCTGTGCAAGATAGCGATAAGTGGATTACTATTGGTGTTTCGATTTTTGTTTTAGTGGTTATTAGTCTCTTTTTCAAAGAACTATTATTAACATCATTTGATCCTATCTTAGCCAAATCAATGGGTGTGAAGGTCAATGCGTATCATTATTTGTTGATGGTCCTATTAACTTTAGTGGCTGTTACGGCGATGCAAAGCGTGGGTACTATCTTGATTGTTGCCTTATTGATTACGCCAGCAGCGACAGCTTATTTATATGCTAATAGCTTAAAAGTAATGTTAGTGATGTCATCTTTACTAGGCGCTTTAGCATCGGTTTTAGGGCTTTATTTGGGCTATACCTTTAATGTTGCCGCAGGGTCAAGTATCGTACTGACTTCTGCGATGATGTTTTTGATCAGTTTCTTTGTTTCACCCAAGCAAGGCTACCTTAAAAGATGGATGCAAAAAAAAGAAAAAACACCTTAAACTTTTCGCTTTAAACACCTTAGTGGTTTGCAAATAGTAGCAAATAACATCAAAGGGTGTTTTTTATATGTCATCAAAAGACCATAAAAAACCTTATCAAACCAAGGTATTTAGCCTATTATCTGATAAGGTTTTTTTAAGCATGATTTAGTTTTTAAAGCGATAATCTTTGACAATGTCAATTGAGGTAATCGTAATGTCTTGTTCTGGTTTATCATTTTGGTTGATAGAAGTAGCGGCAATTTTATCGACAACATCCATACCATCAATGACTTGACCAAATACAGTATAACCGCCATCTAAGCTTGGATTGCCGCCATGCTCATAGGCAGAGATGATAGGTTTTGGGTAGTTGGTACTTGATAATCCCTTGCTTTGATTTTTCTTGTTTTGGTTGATATAAAATTGGCTACCGTTAGTATTAGCACCAGCATTTGCCATGGCAAGAGCACCGCGAATATGATATAAAAATGGAGAGATTTCGTTGACAAAGCCATTGCCAGCATCTTTTTTAGGATCCTTGCCTTTCCAAATCGATTCACCACCTGTGCCATCTCCTTTGGGGTCACCTGATTGAATCATAAAGTCGTTGATCACACGATGGAAGGTAAGGTTATCATAGTAGCCTTTTTTAGCATGGGTGAGGAAGTTCTCAACAGCTAAGGGAGCATATTTTGGGAATAACTTAAGGGTAATGTCCCCTTGACTTGTCCTCATTACGACCTTAGCTTCTTCTTTGCCGACTTCTTTGGTTAGTTGTGGAAATTGGCTAGCATCAGCTTTGAGAGCTTTTTGAATGCTTTCTTCATAGGCTTTAGAAGCTGCTTCGCTTTCTTCTTTGGCAGTTTTTTCATCAATGTATTTATCGCCTTTTATAGCGCGGTCAACAGATTCACAAGCACTCAAACTAAGTAAACTAATGGCTACTAAACTGAGAGATAATAATTTTTTCATGTCTACTCCTAAGAATGATTTTCTTTATTTTATCATAAAATGCAACAGAAAATAGTAGTAAAGAGTTAAAAACGCCTATTTTTGTGTTTTATGATCTAACCTTGGTTAAAAGGCTGCTACGACTGTTATTATAGCACAAGATGCTATAGAAAAACTTAAAACACCTTGGTTTTTTAGAGCTATTTCCTAATAGTTAAAAAATGGTATAATAGTGTTATGGTTAAAAGAAATCAAAGAAAAAAAAGTGCGCCTAAGAAGCGTTTAACAAAAGCAGAAGTGGAAAAGCAACGTGCCATTAAGAGGATGATTTTATCTGTTTTAATGGCTTTGTTGCTTATTTTTGCGATGCTTCGCTTGGGCGTCTTTGGTGTGACAACTTATAATATGATTCGTTTTTTGGTGGGTAGTTTAGCCTATCCGTTTATGTTTGCCTGGTTAATTTACTTATTTTGTTTTAAATGGTTACGGCAAAAAGATGGAATGATTGCGGGAGTTGTTATTGCCTTTTTGGGATTGCTAGTTGAGTGGCACGCCTTCTTATTTGCGATGCCTAGGATGCTTGATCAAGATATTTTTCTAGGCACTGCTCGGCTAATTACAAGAGATTTACTAGCCCTGCGCGTGACTGAATTTGTTGGTGGAGGAATGCTTGGTGCATTACTTTATAAACCCATAGCCTTTTTATTTTCGAATATCGGCTCTTACTTTATTGGTTTTTTGTTTATCTTATTAGGATTATTTCTAATGACGCCTTGGGATATCTATGATGTGAGTCACTTTGTGAAAGAGGCTGTTGATAAACTAGCAGTGGCTTATCAGGAAAATAAAGAAAAGCGGTTCATCAAACGAGAAGAGCACCGCTTACAAGCTGAAAAAGAGGCTTTAGAGAAACAAGCACAAGAGGAAGAAAAACGTCTAGCAGAATTGACGGTTGATCCTGAGACGGGAGAGATTGTTGAGGATAGTCAGTCTCAAGTCAGCTATGATTTGGCTGAGGATATGACAAAAGAACCAGAGATTCTTGCTTATGATAGTCACCTCAAAGACGATGAGACAAGCTTATTTGATCAAGAAGACTTGGCTTACGCTCATGAGGAAATTGGGGCTTATGACTCTTTATCTGCTTTAGCATCTTCTGAAGATGAGATGGATATGGATGAACCTGTTGAAGTTGATTTCACACCAAAAACCCATCTTCTTTATAAACTTCCAACGATAGATTTATTTGCACCAGATAAGCCCAAAAACCAGTCCAAAGAGAAAAACTTAGTCCGCAAAAATATCAAGGTGCTTGAAGATACCTTCCAAAGTTTTGGGATTGATGTCAAGGTAGAGCGAGCAGAAATCGGGCCTTCCGTCACCAAATATGAAATCAAGCCAGCTGTCGGGGTCCGAGTTAATCGTATTTCAAATCTTGCTGATGATTTGGCACTTGCTCTGGCTGCTAAAGATGTTCGTATTGAAGCACCAATTCCTGGAAAATCCTTAATAGGTATTGAAGTTCCTAACTCAGAAATTGCAACGGTTTCTTTCCGCGAACTTTGGGAACAATCTGATGCCAATCCTGAAAACCTTTTAGAAGTACCACTAGGTAAAGCTGTTAATGGCAATGCGCGCAGTTTTAACTTAGCTAGAATGCCGCATCTTTTGGTAGCTGGTTCAACTGGTTCAGGTAAATCTGTGGCAGTTAATGGCATTATTTCAAGTATTTTGATGAAGGCACGTCCAGATCAAGTTAAGTTTATGATGATTGACCCCAAAATGGTTGAATTATCTGTTTATAATGATATTCCACATTTATTAATCCCAGTTGTAACCAATCCGCGTAAAGCCAGTAAGGCACTCCAAAAAGTGGTTGATGAGATGGAAAACCGCTACGAGTTATTTAGTAAAATTGGTGTGCGTAATATAGCAGGTTATAATACAAAGGTTGAAGAGTTTAATGCTTCTTCTGAGCAAAAACAAATACCGTTGCCTTTAATCGTTGTCATTGTAGATGAATTGGCTGACTTGATGATGGTGGCTAGTAAAGAAGTTGAAGATGCTATTATTCGTTTGGGACAAAAAGCACGTGCTGCAGGTATCCATATGATTCTTGCAACTCAACGTCCCTCTGTAGATGTTATTTCTGGTTTGATTAAAGCAAATGTTCCGTCGCGTATGGCATTTGCTGTTTCAAGTGGTACTGATAGCCGTACGATCCTTGATGAAAATGGTGCTGAAAAGCTCTTGGGACGGGGTGATATGCTCTTTAAGCCGATTGATGAAAATCACCCTGTTCGCTTGCAAGGGTCTTTCATCTCAGATGATGATGTGGAGCGTATTGTCAACTTTATCAAAGACCAAGCTGAAGCGGATTATGATGACGCCTTTGATCCTGGTGAAGTTAGCGACAATGATCCTGGTTTTTCTGGAAATGGCGGAGCTGCTGAAGGTGATCCTCTTTTTGAAGAAGCAAAAGCCTTGGTCTTAGAAACACAAAAAGCTAGTGCCTCAATGATTCAAAGGCGTTTGTCGGTTGGATTTAATCGTGCCACGCGCTTGATGGATGAATTGGAAGAAGCAGGTGTTATCGGTCCAGCAGAAGGAACCAAGCCTCGTAAGGTATTGCAGACAAACTAAAAGAACCTGACGTCTCATGATGAGATGTTAGGTTCTTTTTTTGTGATGTCAAGCCAGTTGATGAGATGCCTATGCTAATGTAAAAATAAAGATAACTAGAATCAGGTAGAAAATAACGGTGACTAAAAAGCCAACTCGCCAAAATAGCTTCATAAAGCGATGGTAAGAAAACGACTGAGTTCGGATGACTAGCAGTAGTGAAATGACGATGGCTAGCAGCGACATGATAATAAGGTAATAAGGCAGTAAATTATGGGTGAAAAATTTTCCTGAGACAAGCACAATTTCTATCGCAAAAAGTAAAAGTGCGACATCTGGAAATTTAAATCCCTTTTTATTAAGTTTAAATAAAGAGGTTACAATCATGGCAAAAAGAGGCGTTACTATCAAGAAAGCTAAGGCAGTTAATTTATAGATCATCATAGGTCTATTTTATACTCAAATCCCTTACTTGTAAACTGATACTTACCTGTTGTGATAGAAAATGATCTTTGAGAGGGAAAGCGTCTACTTCAATTTAAACATTGCAAAAGGCATCAGCTATTTTAACAAAAAGACTTGATTTATTTTGGCAATAAGCTATAATGGTAAGGTATGCAATATTGCATATCTGTGGGAGGTAAAAATCTCAATTACCGCCAAAACCACAACAGGAGGATTTTTAAAATGGCTAAAAAAGTCGAAAAACTTGTAAAACTTCAAATCCCTGCTGGTAAAGCTACACCAGCTCCACCAGTTGGACCAGCTCTTGGTCAAGCAGGTATCAACATCATGGGCTTCACTAAAGAATTTAACGCTCGTACAGCTGATCAAGCTGGTATGATCATCCCAGTTGTTATCTCAGTTTATGAAGACAAATCATTTGATTTCATCACTAAAACACCACCAGCTGCTGTTCTTTTGAAAAAAGCTGCAGGTGTTGAAAAAGGATCAGGTACACCTAACACTACTAAGGTTGCGACAGTTACTCGTGCACAAGTACAAGAAATTGCTGAAACTAAGATGCCAGATTTGAACGCTGCAAACATTGAAGCTGCAATGCGTATGATCGAAGGTACTGCTCGTTCTATGGGATTCACTGTTACTGACTAGTCAGTCAAGAACCCCTATTACCCGCACGACTTCATCATAAGAGATGAGTGACGTGGGAGATTTTAAATCAAATCGATATGACCACATTACAAGGAGAATTTTAAAATGGCTAAAAAAAGCAAACAAATGCGTGCTGCACTTGAAAAAGTAGATAGCACAAAAGCGTACAGTGTAGAAGAAGCTGTAGCATTAGTAAAAGAAACGAACTTCGCAAAATTTGATGCGTCTGTTGAAGTTGCTTACAACTTGAACATTGACGTTCGTAAAGCAGACCAACAAATCCGTGGCGCAATGGTATTGCCAAACGGAACTGGTAAAACACAACGTGTTCTTGTTTTTGCACGTGGTGCAAAAGCTGAAGAAGCAAAAGCAGCTGGTGCAGACTTCGTAGGTGAAGACGACCTTGTTGCAAAAATCAATGGTGGATGGCTTGACTTTGACGTTGTTATCGCAACGCCAGACATGATGGCTATCGTAGGTCGTCTTGGACGTGTCCTTGGACCTCGTAACTTGATGCCAAACCCTAAAACTGGTACAGTAACGATGGATGTTGCTAAAGCCGTTGAAGAGTCTAAAGGTGGTAAAATCACTTACCGTGCTGACAAAGCAGGTAATGTTCAAGCTCTTATTGGTAAAGTTTCATTTGATGCTGACAAATTGGTTGAAAACTTCAAAGCCTTCCACGATGTAATGGCTAAAGCTAAACCTGCAACAGCTAAAGGAACTTACATGGCAAACGTCTCAATCACATCAACACAAGGTGTTGGTATCAAGGTTGATCCTAACTCACTTTAAGAAAAAAATTAGGGCATCGCCTAATCATAGCAAAAAGACAAATTTCTGAAGACAAATCTTCACTAGAGGTTTGTCTTTTTTATGGTTTAAAATGGGATGCAAACAAAAAAGTGTAGGCGATAATACCATGAAAGGAGTTGATTCTCTTAATGAGATGTGGTGTTAACACATCATGAGCTCACAAAAAATGATAAAGGAAGTATCGGTGGTGTTAAAAAAAGGGATTTTAATTGACATTTATTAGCCTCTAAAATGTCCTTTCCCTATTCATAATTGAGGGTTTGTGGTAAAATAGTAAGGACAAACTAAGGAGAACATAGTAGTGGAACCTAAATATCAACGTATATTAATTAAGTTATCTGGTGAAGCATTAGCAGGTGAAAAAGGAGTTGGCATTGACATTCCAACTGTTCAGGCTATTGCAAAAGAAATTGCCGAAGTTCATGTGTCGGGAGTACAGATCGCTCTTGTTATTGGTGGAGGCAATCTCTGGCGTGGAGAGCCTGCAGCAGACGCTGGAATGGACCGTGTTCAGGCTGATTACACTGGCATGCTTGGAACGGTGATGAATGCCCTAGTCATGGCTGATAGTCTTCAACATTATGGTGTTGATACCCGTGTGCAAACAGCTATTCCTATGCAAAATGTAGCAGAACCTTATATTCGCGGACGTGCCTTGCGCCATCTAGAAAAAAATCGGATTGTTGTTTTTGGAGCTGGTATTGGCTCGCCTTATTTTTCAACAGACACCACCGCGGCACTGCGTGCTGCTGAGATTGAAGCAGATGCTATTTTAATGGCAAAAAATGGTGTGGATGGGGTCTATAATGCTGATCCTAAAAAAGATGCTAATGCGGTTAAATTTGATGAATTAACACATGGTGAAGTGATCAAACGTGGTCTCAAAATCATGGATGCAACGGCATCGACCTTATCGATGGATAACGATATTGATTTGGTGGTTTTCAATATGAATGAAGCTGGCAATATTCAACGTGTTGTCTTTGGAGAACATATTGGAACTACTGTATCAAATAAAGTTTGTGACTAAAAGTTAGAAAAGAAAGAGAGTAATTATCATGGCAAATGCAATTATTGAAACTGCAAAAGAACGTTTTGCACAATCCCATCAGTCTTTATCACGTGAATATGCCAGCATTCGTGCGGGTCGTGCCAACGCTAGTCTTTTAGACCGTATCCAAGTTGATTATTACGGGGCACCGACACCATTAAATCAATTGGCTTCAATCACTGTACCAGAAGCGCGTGTCTTATTGATCTCGCCTTTTGATAAATCTTCTATCAAAGATATCGAGCGCGCTCTTAACGCATCAGATTTAGGCATTACACCTGCTAACGATGGCTCTGTCATTCGTTTGGTTATTCCAGCTTTGACCGAAGAAACACGTAAAGAATTAGCCAAAGAAGTGAAAAAAGTTGGTGAAAATGCTAAAATTGCAATCCGTAATATCCGCCGCGATGCTATGGATGATGCTAAAAAGCAAGAAAAAGCAAAAGAAATCACTGAAGATGAGTTAAAAACACTTGAGAAAGATATCCAAAAAGCAACCGATGATGCTATCAAAGAAATTGACCGCATGACGGCTGAAAAAGAAAAAGAATTGCTCTCAGTGTAACAGGATTCCTACGAAAAATAGACGACTATAGACACAAAAAGATAGGTGACCATTTCAGAAGCGTTTGGTTTTGATTTGTCCCTATCTTTTTAAAGAAAGAAAAAAGATATGAATGATTTACTAGCAACAGTCATTACTGGGCTTATTAAAGAAGAAAACGCTAATGACTATTTTATCCACAAAGAAGGGTTTACCTTTACCTTGTCTAAAGCAGAAGGAGAACGCCAGATTGGTGATATGGTCACAGGCTTTGCCTATACAGACATAGAGCAAAAGGCACGTCTCACAACCAAAGAGATCCGTTCAACACGGACAAGTTATGGCTGGGGGGAAGTGACAGAGGTTCGTCGTGACCTAGGCGTTTTTGTCGATACAGGAATTCCAAATAAAGAAATTGTGGTTTCTTTGGACGTGTTGCCTGAGATGAAAGAACTATGGCCTAAAAAAGGGGATAAACTTTACATTCGTTTGGATGTGGATAAAAAAGACCGTATTTGGGGACTTCCAGCAGAGCCTGAGGTCTTTCAAAAGATGGCTAGCCCTGCTTACAATAACATGCAAAATCAACATTGGCCAGCAATTGTTTACCGCCTAAAATTAACAGGAACGTTTGTTTACCTGCCTGAAAACAACATGTTGGGCTTTATTCACTCAAGTGAACGCTACGCAGAACCGCGCTTAGGTCAGGTTTTAGATGCCCGTGTGATTGGGTTTAGAGAGGTCGATCGTACCTTGAATTTATCGTTGAAACCACGTTCTTTTGAGATGTTGGAGAATGACGCTCAGATGATTGTTACTTATCTGGAAGCCAATGGTGGTTTCATGACTTTAAATGACAAATCAAGTCCAGAAGAGATTAAAGCAAGCTTTGGTATTTCAAAAGGCCAGTTTAAAAAAGCCTTGGGTGGATTGATGAAAGCTAAACGTATCAAACAAGACGCCACAGGAACTGAATTAATAGGATAAAAATGCTTTGCCACTGGCAAAGTTTTTTGTTACAATGAAGACCATTAAGTGAAGAAAAAGGGGATATAGAGAATGGAAAGAGCCATTTTTGCAGGAGGTTGTTTCTGGTGTATGGTGCAACCTTTTGAGGAGCAAGCAGGTATTTTGTCAGTCAGAAGTGGCTACACAGGTGGGCATCTCCCAAATCCTAGCTATGAACAAGTTTGTGCCAAAACAACAGGACATACAGAAGCTGTTGAAATTATTTTTGACCCTAAGCAAATCGCTTATAAAGATTTGGTAGAGCTCTATTGGACGCAGACGGATCCAACAGACGCCTTTGGGCAATTTGAAGATCGTGGGGACAACTACCGTCCTGTCATTTACTACACAACGGAAAGACAAAAAGAAATTGCAGAGCAATCAAAAGCAAACTTGCAAGCTTCAGGACGTTTTGACCAACCCATTGTCACCACTATTGAACCAGCAGAGCCATTTTATCTCGCAGAGGATTATCACCAAGGATTTTATAAAAAGAATCCCAAGCGGTATGCACAAAGCAGTGCTATTCGTCATCAGTTTTTAGAGGAGAATTGGTCATGAGAAAATCATTTTACAGCTGGCTGATGACACAACGTAACCCTAAATCAAATGAACCTGTGGCGATTTTAGCAGATTTGGTGTTTGATGACACCACTTTTCCAAAGCATACCAATGATTTTGAACTCATTAGTCGGTATCTAGAAGATCAAGCTAGTTTTTCCTTTAATTTAGGTCAATTTGATGAAATCTGGGAAGATTATCTAGCACATTAATACGTGGATAAAAAAGAGTCATATCGACTCTTTTGAAGGGTTATCACGTTATTATTACAAAATGACATCACTTTCTTTCAAAAAAATGACAAGCTACTTTTTTTCTTAAAAATATGCTATGATATAGCTTAGAAAAAAATAAAAAGGAAGCAGAGATGATTATTACTAAAAAGAGCTTATTTGTGACAAGTGTCGCTTTGTCGTTAGTACCTTTGGCGACAGCGCAGGCACAAGAGTGGACACCACGATCGGTTACAGAAATCAAGTCTGAACTCGTCCTAGTTGATAATGTTTTTACTTATACTGTAAAATACGGTGACACTTTAAGCACAATTGCTGAAGCAATGGGGATTGATGTGCATGTCTTAGGAGATATTAATCATATTGCTAATATTGACCTAATTTTTCCAGACACGATCCTAACAGCAAACTACAATCAACACGGTCAGGCAACGAATTTGACGGTTCAAGCACCTGCTTCTAGTCCAGCTAGCGTTAGTCATGTACCTAGCAGTGAGCCATTACCCCAAGCATCTGCCACCTCTCAACCGACTGTTCCTATGGCACCACCTGCGACACCATCTGATGTCCCAACGACACCATTCGCATCTGCAAAGCCAGATAGTTCTGTGACAGCGTCATCTGAGCTCACATCGTCAACGAATGATGTTTCGACTGAGTTGTCTAGCGAATCACAAAAGCAGCCAGAAGTACCACAAGAAGCAGTTCCAACTCCTAAAGCAGCTGAAACGACTGAAGTCGAACCTAAGACAGACATCTCAGAAGCCCCAACTTCAGCTAATAGGCCTGTACCTAACGAGAGTGCTTCAGAAGAAGTTTCTTCTGCGGCCCCAGCACAAGCCCCAGCAGAAAAAGAAGAAACCTCTGCGCCAGCAGCACAAAAAGCTGTAGCTGACACCACAAGTGTTGCAACCTCAAATGGCCTTTCTTACGCTCCAAACCATGCCTACAATCCAATGAATGCAGGGCTTCAACCACAAACAGCAGCCTTCAAAGAAGAAGTGGCTTCTGCCTTTGGTATTACGTCATTTAGTGGTTACCGTCCAGGTGATCCAGGAGATCATGGTAAAGGTTTGGCCATTGATTTTATGGTGCCTGAAAATTCTGCTCTTGGTGATCAAGTTGCTCAATATGCCATTGACCATATGGCAGAGCGTGGTATTTCATACGTTATTTGGAAACAGCGATTCTATGCGCCATTTGCAAGTATTTACGGACCAGCCTACACATGGAACCCCATGCCAGATCGCGGCAGTATTACAGAAAACCATTATGATCATGTTCATGTCTCCTTTAATGCTTAATTCATGCTATTAAAAAAACTCACGTTTAGGCGTGAGTTTTTTGACAATTCTGACAGAGTAAGCCCTATAAGAGGCTGAGATACGCTTTTAATACCTGTTGTTTTTCTCACCCTTTAGACAGTTTTAACGTTATGTCTAAAAGAGATGGTTTTTATTAGCGCAAATATGGGTTTAGGGGTAAAATAAAGGTAATTAACCTGATATGATCATGATAAAGGTAGAAGAATACCTATTATTTCGTGACAACTGAGCAATCTGCCTTACCTTTGGAGTGATGATATCACTTTGCTTGACTATTCAAGGAGGTCTTGAAATGTATTATACTAGTGGTAATTACGAAGCTTTTGCAACACCTCGAAAACCTGAAGGGGTAGATCAGAAATCAGCTTATATTGTTGGTACTGGTTTAGCTGGTTTAGCAGCAGCTGTTTTCCTTATTCGCGATGGGCATATGGCTGGGGAACGCATTCATCTGTTTGAGGAATTGCCTTTAGCAGGTGGTTCTTTAGATGGTATTGAAAAGCCTCATCTTGGTTTTGTGACCCGTGGTGGTCGTGAGATGGAAAATCATTTTGAGTGTATGTGGGACATGTATCGGTCTATTCCCTCACTGGAAATTCCCGGTGCGTCTTATTTAGATGAATTTTATTGGTTGGATAAGGATGATCCTAACTCATCCAACTGTCGTTTGATTCACAAGAGAGGAAATCGTGTGGATGATGACGGCCAGTATACGCTCGGTAAACAGTCAAAAGAATTAATCCATTTAATCATGAAGACAGAAGAATCTCTAGGAGACCAAACCATTGAAGAGTTCTTCTCAGAAGATTTCTTTAAGAGTAATTTTTGGGTGTATTGGGCAACCATGTTTGCTTTTGAAAAATGGCATTCTGCTGTAGAAATGCGACGCTATGCGATGAGGTTTATCCACCATATTGATGGTTTGCCAGATTTCACCTCCCTCAAGTTCAACAAATATAACCAATATGACTCTATGGTCAAACCGATTATTGCTTACCTAGAATCACACGACGTTGACATCCAATTTGACACAAAAGTCACTGATATTCAGGTGGAGCAAACAGCTGGTAAAAAGGTAGCAAAAACCATCCATATGACGGTGTCTGGGGAGGCTAAGGCGATTGAGCTAACACCTGATGATTTGGTTTTTGTGACCAATGGTTCTATTACTGAAAGCAGCACATACGGTAGTCATCACGAAGTGGCTAAGCCAACCAAAGCGTTAGGTGGTTCTTGGAATTTATGGGAAAATCTAGCTGCTCAATCAGATGATTTTGGTCATCCTAAAGTGTTTTACCAGGACTTGCCTGCTGAAAGCTGGTTTGTGTCTGCTACAGCAACCATAAAACACCCAGCTATCGAGCCTTATATAGAACGTTTGACCCACCGTGACTTGCACGATGGCAAAGTGAACACTGGCGGCATCATCACTATTACAGATTCTAACTGGATGATGAGCTTTGCCATTCACCGTCAACCTCATTTTAAAGAACAAAAAGAAAATGAGACCACTGTCTGGATTTACGGTCTTTATTCCAATAGTGAGGGCAATTACGTCCACAAGAAAATTGAGGAGTGTACAGGTCAAGAAATCACAGAAGAATGGTTGTACCACCTTGGGGTACCTGTTGATAAAATCAAGGACTTAGCGAGTCAGGACTATATCAATACAGTTCCTGTTTACATGCCTTATATTACGAGTTACTTTATGCCACGCGTCAAAGGAGACCGTCCGAAAGTTATCCCAGATGGTTCAGTCAACTTGGCCTTTATTGGTAACTTTGCGGAATCTCCATCTCGAGATACGGTCTTTACGACTGAGTATTCTATTCGTACTGCCATGGAAGCAGTGTATAGCTTCTTGAATGTGGAACGAGGCATCCCAGAAGTCTTTAATTCAGCCTATGATATTCGTGAATTGCTCAAAGCCTTTTATTACCTTAATGATAAAAAGGCAATCAAGGATATGGATTTGCCAATTCCTGCACTGATTGAGAAAATCGGACATAAAAAAATCAAGGATACCTTTATCGAAGAATTGCTCAAAGATGCTAATCTTATGTAACATGCCTTAGAGTAGTTAAAGCTGATAAGTTTAGGCTTATCAGCTTTTTTGATGATTTATAGAAAAGTGATAAAGGAAAAGTCTGACGTGAACGTCACATAAGAATTTAAAATTTGTTATAATGTAAGCAATAAAGATGAAAGAAAGAGGGACTCTATTTGCAAGAGTATTCTATTGACATTACCTTAACCCATCCTGATGATGTTTTAGCTCTTTTTGGTAGCAACGAGCGTCATTTGAAGCTAATAGAAGCTCATTTAGGAGTTATTGTTCACGCAAGAACCGAGCGAGTCCAAGTGATTGGTGATGATGAAGAAGCTGTGGAATTGGCTCGATTGACCATCAAAGCCCTACTGGTTCTAGTGGGTCGTGGCATGGTGGTCAACACATCAGATGTGGTGACAGCTTTATCTATGGCAGAATCTCATCAGATTGACCAATTTATGGCGCTTTATGAAGAAGAAATCATTAAAGATAACTATGGTAAGGCAATACGAGTCAAAACATTAGGTCAAAAAACCTATGTTGATAGTGTCAAACGTCATGATGTGGTTTTTGGTGTAGGACCTGCAGGGACAGGTAAAACCTTCTTAGCTGTTACGCTTGCAGTCACTGCTCTGAAAAGAGGACAGGTAAAGCGTATTATTTTGACGCGTCCTGCGGTAGAAGCTGGCGAAAGCCTAGGTTTTTTACCAGGCGATTTGAAAGAAAAGGTGGATCCTTACCTCAGACCTGTTTACGATGCCCTTTATCACATTTTAGGCAAGGAACAAACCACACGCCTGATGGAACGAGATGTGATTGAGATTGCTCCGTTAGCTTATATGCGAGGTCGTACTCTGGATGACGCTTTTGTTATCTTAGATGAGGCTCAAAACACGACCATCATGCAAATGAAGATGTTTTTGACCCGTCTTGGTTTTAATTCTAAAATGATTGTCAATGGAGATACGAGTCAGATTGACCTCCCTCGAAATGTCAAGTCTGGTTTGATTGATGCTACTCAGAAATTACAAGGCATTAAACAGATTGATTTTGTCTATTTCTCTGCTAAGGATGTTGTCCGACATCCTGTTGTGGCTGATATTATCAAGGCTTATGAAACGTCCTCAGAGGAGATGAAGGACTTACTAAAACCTAAGGCTAGTGACGTTGAAGCTGATTACCAGCCAGGCTTGACAAAATACCCTGTGATCGGTCAAGAGCACTAAGACTTTTACGATGATGTTTAATATGGCCTTTTTAAGGAGGATTCTATGGATGATTTAACCAAAGCTATTATGGCAGATGAGGCTAATCTCTCCTATACCGAAAGAGGTATTTTTCCTTTATATGATGCTCCTCAAACAGCTAGGATTATTATTGTTGGCCAAGCTCCTGGAATAGTAGCTCAAGGAACCAAACTTTACTGGAATGATCGTAGTGGCATCCGCTTACGAGACTGGCTAGGTGTGGACAATGACACCTTTTACCACTCAGGATTGTTTGGCATTATCCCTATGGATTTCTATTATCCTGGTAAGGGAAAATCCGGTGACTTACCACCTAGAGAAGGTTTTGCGGCTAAGTGGCACCCGCCATTAAGAGCATTGATGCCAGAAGTTGAATTGACGATTTTGGTTGGTCGCTATGCTCAGGACTTTTACCTTGGTAACAAGGCTTACAAAACCTTAACTGAAACAGTCCGTCACTTTGAGGATTACTTGCCAGACTATTTTCCACTTGTTCATCCTTCTCCAAGAAACCAATTGTGGTTAGCTAAGAACCCCTGGTTTGAGCAGGATTTATTACCTATCTTGCAAAAACGTGTGGAGGCAATTCTAACCAAATAGGCCCTGATTTACCTAGCATTCCCATTTTTAAGGGGCTTGTGGTATAATGGGTAAATAACAAATGCTGATTGAAAGGATAAGGGAAATTATCTGTCAGATAATAATGGGTGCCCAACATACCAAATGAGGTGGGCAGCCCTTCCCTAACAATTAACCTTATGTATATCGAGATGATTGACGAAACGGGACAAGTTTCGCAAGAGATTATGGAGCAAACACTTGATTTGCTCAATTTTGCTGCTCAAAAGACGGGCAAAGAAGAAAAAGAAATGTCTGTGACCTTTGTGACCAATGAAAGAAGTCATGAACTCAACTTAGAATACCGAGATACTGATCGTCCAACAGATGTGATTTCTCTAGAATATAAGCCAGAAACGCCTATTTTATTTAGTCAAGAGGATTTGGCTGCTGATCCTAGTTTGGCAGAGATGATGGCAGAGTTTGATGCTTATATTGGCGAATTGTTTATTTCTATTGACAAGGCGCGTGAGCAGTCCCAAGAATATGGGCACTCTTTTGAGCGTGAAATGGGATTTTTGGCTGTTCATGGATTCTTACATATTAATGGGTATGATCACTACACCCTTGAAGAAGAAAAAGAGATGTTTACCTTACAGGAAGAGATTTTGACTGCTTATGGCCTTACACGACAATAATACCACCAAACGGAAATGGAAAAACAGAACCATTACCTCAAGCTTGGAGTTTGCCTTGACAGGGGTTTTCACAGCTTTTAAGGAAGAACGCAATCTCAGAAGCCACCTTTTGTCTGCCTGTTTAGCTTGTGTTGCTGGTTTATTTTTTAGCATTTCAGCCATCGAATGGTTATTTTTACTTCTAGCCATTTTTTTGGTCATTACCTTAGAAATTGTCAATTCTGCTATTGAAAATGTAGTTGATTTGGCTAGTGACTATCACTTTTCTATGCTAGCTAAAAATGCCAAGGATATGGCAGCAGGTGCTGTTTTGATGATTTCTGGCTATGCTGTCTTGACAGGACTTATTATTTTTATTCCTAAAATTTGGAATATTTTCGTTCATTAAAAAGAAAGGAATGGGCTATCCTATGTGATGATGGCATAGGAGAATAAGGAAAGGACAAGACGGTTAAGCTTAGTGACAAGCTTGATCTGAAGCCCTACCGTTAAAGCCCGTAATTATCTATGTTTAAATCAGGCTTTGTAGCCATTCTTGGTCGTCCAAATGTTGGCAAATCCACCTTTTTAAATCACGTCATGGGGCAAAAAATTGCCATCATGAGTGACAAGGCTCAGACCACCCGTAATAAAATTATGGGCATTTACACCACAGAAACAGAACAAATTGTCTTTATTGATACGCCAGGTATTCATAAACCAAAGACCGCCCTTGGTGATTTTATGGTTGAATCTGCTTATAGTACTTTACGTGAAGTTGAGACGGTTCTTTTCATGGTTCCTGCCGATGAAAAGCGTGGTAAGGGTGACGACATGATTATCGAGCGGCTAAAAGCAGCTAAGATTCCCGTTATTTTAGTCATCAACAAAATTGATAAGGTTCATCCAGACCAACTTTTGGAACAGATTGATGACTTCCATAGCCAAATGGATTTTAAAGAAGTGGTCCCAATTTCTGCCCTAGAAGGTAATAATGTGCCAACTTTGATCAAGTTATTAACTGATAATCTTGAAGAAGGTTTCCAATATTTTCCAGAAGATCAGATTACTGATCATCCAGAACGTTTCCTTGTGTCAGAAATGGTTCGTGAGAAGGTACTGCATTTGACGCAACAAGAGGTTCCACATTCCGTAGCTGTTGTTGTCGAATCCATGAAGCGAGATGAAGAGACTGATAAAGTGCATATCCGTGCAACCATTATGGTGGAGCGCGATAGCCAAAAAGGCATCATCATTGGAAAACAAGGAGCCATGCTCAAAAAAATCGGAAAAATGGCGCGCCGTGATATTGAACTCATGTTAGGCGACAAGGTCTACTTAGAAACGTGGGTCAAAGTCAAGAAAAACTGGCGGGATAAAAAGCTTGATTTAGCTGATTTTGGCTATAATGAGAAAGAATACTAACATAGTAAAGCGAGATCATATGCCACAAGACTACATTTCTTATATCCGCTCCAAAGTTGGGCATGATAAGATTATTCTTAACTTTGCTGGTGGGATTTTGACCAATGATGACGGCAAGGTGCTGATGCAGCTGCGTGGTGATAAGAAAACCTGGACTATTCCTGGTGGCACTATGGAACTGGGTGAGAGCTCTTTAGAGACTTGCAAACGTGAGTTCTTAGAGGAAACCGGAATTGAGGTTGAAGCTGTTCGCTTACTGAATGTTTACACTCATTTTGAGGAAGTTTATCCCAACGGTGATGCTGTTCAGACTATTGTCTTTATCTATGAACTAACGGCTGTTTCTGATATGGCTATTGATAACTTTCATAATGAGGAAACGCTCAAGTTACAATTTTTCTCTCATGAGGAGATAGCAGAGTTAGAGAGTGTCTCAGCCAAACATCGCCTGATGTTAGAGGAATATTTTAGTGATAGCTTTGCTATGGGGCATTAAGAACTCTCTAGGACAGTTGGAGTATTTTTGGAGATTGGCTTGTTAAAAAAATTTTTGAAAGACGATATTCGAGAGCTTATGCTCTCTTTTTTTGCTTCCAATTTTTCTGATTAAGTCTGAATAATTTTGTTAAATGTTAACAGGATTTTCTTTCCAATTGATACTAGCAGACATCAAACATTTGTTTTAGAGTTATGACGAATTGCCACCTAGCCATGCATGACTTAGGCAAGTTGAACCTAACTGTGACAATAGACTTGGGAGGGGTGACAAGAATCATTTCCTAAAAGAATTGATGAAGTGCCTATCCATTATTCGAATTGTAAAGTTCGTCTAAGTAAAGTTGAATTTGGTCTCGAATGGACCTTAATGATTTATGACTTGTTGTGTCAATAACACCAAAAACTCGATAATGATTTTTAAATATTTCCTCGTAATTAATATGATTTCCGATTAGAATAATATGAGCATGAGGATAACGCATACGTATTTCGTTTAGAAGGTCATATACTTGCTTAGATTTAAAAAAGTATGATTTATGATAAAATAAACCTGACATTTGTATTTATAATCTAAGTTTTTCCCACTAATAATTTGAGTTTTTAGAAAGTATCTCTTGAGGTAATAGTTAATATAGATAGATATCATATATCCTAAAAGAGAACGATGTCTTGTAAGTATTTTCGAAGACTATAATATTAAGTTCGGAGCTCGTATTCATAAAGGATTCGGAGTATGTTTTGACACACTTGATAGCTTATTTGACTAATATTCAAAAACTCTACTCTTGTGTTTACACAACATTATTGACAGTCTCTAATATGTTAAAAAGTTTATTTGAGATGTTTATACAACCATTCACGACATAGAAAAAAATTTTTATAATAATATGCTATATTTAGTTTGTCAAAGTTGCAACAAGATGAATATAACATTTTAGAAAGGTTTTTAAAGTTATGATAAAATTTGCAGAAGAAATACAAAAAGAAGAGTTGTTCCATATTATTGGAGGTTATAGTGCTACAGATTGTAAAAATCATTTAATTGGTGGTATTACTTCAGGTGCTATTGCAGGTGGTGTTGGAGCAGGTATGGCTACTTTAGGTGTTGGAGGAGTTGCAGGTGCGTTTGCAGGTGCACATGTAGGTGCTATTGCGGGTGGATTAACTTGCGTTGGTGGTATGTTATTTAATGGAAAATAATTTTGAGGTGAAAAATGGATAATTTTTTAGAATTACAGTTTGAAGAATTAGTAAATATTTCTGGTGGAAAAGGAAATATTGGATCTGCTATCGGAGGGTGCTTAGGTGGGATGCTTATAGCTGCAGCAGGAGGTCCAATAACTGGAGGTGCGGCAGCATTTGTATGTGTAGCATCTGGAATTGCAGCTTATCAATGATATGATTATAGTTATAATACTCGGTTTAATTTGTCTAATACTTTCCCAAATTTTTTTGAAGGATAAAGAGGTAAGAGAAAATGCAAGTAAAGTAATTTTAATTGTGATATTTGTTTATGTCTTACTAAGTACTATTACAAATTAATAATATTAAAATGTTGTGTAAACACAAGAGTAGAGTTTTTGAATATTAGTCAAATAAACTATCAAGTGTGTCAAAGCATGCTCCGAATCCTTTATGAATACGAGCTCCGAACTTAATATTATAGTCCTCGAAAATACTTACAAGACATCGTTCTAAGGCTTCTTCATTTGGAAAAACCACCCTCCTTCTTGCTTTGTCGCTTGATTTCTTTATTGAGTGATTCAATCAAGTTTGTAGAGTAAATACTAGACCAAATGTAATGTGGAAATTGATAGAAAGTTAGGAGATTTTCCGTTGTTTCAAGTGATGTCATAACCTTTTTGTAACGAGGCTTCCACTCAGAAACAAGTGGTCACCATACATGCGCTTAATAATGTCACTGATTTCGCGTGTCGTAACGCCAGTCTGATAGAGTTTGATCACTATCTCTTCCAAGTGGTCCTCTCGTCTAGCATAAGATGGTAATAAAACTGGTGAAAACTCGCCGTTTCGATCTCTTGGGATGATTAAATTGACTAAGCCATACTTTGTTTCAAACTGACGAGAATAAGTCCCATTACGGCTATTACCTGTGTTGTAACCTTCTTTTTCATAAGGTTCATAACCAAGAAAAGCTGATAGTTCAACTTGCAAGAGGTCATTCATAGCTATTTCTAAAGAGGAGCGAAAGAATTCATCAATATCTTGTTTTTGTGCTAGGAAGTTAAGTAATTCTGTGGTAAACTGAGTCATGGGAATAAATCTCTTTCTAGTAAGTGTCGCAACTCTACTATACAGGATTTATTCCTTTTTGTGTGTTTACACAAGATATTTTACACTACCATCAAAAATCTTAAAAGGTATTTATAAAAGCATGAATGGTATCATTTAAACTTCTTAATTAATTAACTATTGTCACAGCGTAAGTGTAGAGAGGATAAAAAGACATTTCATGATGAAAAATAGCCTTTTAAGATTTTGAAACCATGATACTGTTCTTTATGATATTCTGTACTAGCTCGAGGTTGCAACGAGACAAATTTAAGAATTATGAAAAGAAGTTATTCGATATGGAGATAAAGAAACTGGAAACATTTCACCAAATGACTATAGAAAAGCTTGCCAAGGTTGAGGGTGGTAAGAATAATTGGCAGGCAAATGTCAGTGGGGTTATCGCTGCAGGTAGTGCTGGAGCTGCTATAGGTTTTCCAGTTTGCGGTGTAGCCTGGAGCTAAAACAGCTATTACTCTTTGGGCTGGTGTAACAGGAGCTACAGGCGGATTCTAGAGGAAGGAAAGGATGACAACAATGAAGGAATTAACAATTAATGACATGTCTAGTATAAGTGGAGGAAACGCTCCAGGAGATGCTGTAATTGGTGGTCTTGGAGGCTTAGCTTCTGGATTGAAATTTTGTAAACTGCCACATCCAGTATTGACAGGTGGATGTGTTGTAGGATTTACAGTTGGTGGAGCATATTTGGGATATACAGCAAATTAAATGATCTATACGATTTTTATTATTATGCATGCGTCTATAATGTTTTTAATGATTGTTGATGCCATTCATAAAAAAATGTTGATAAATCTATACCATATTTAGTGTTTTTAATTTTCAATCAATTATCCCTTTCGGAAAAATCGGTAAACATGTTATCTATCGTAGCTTTGGTAGCGTCATTATTTGTTTTTATCGATAAAAGAAAATAGTGATTATGCCAATGAATTTAGATATCACTCTTAGCTTTTTAAAATACAAAAGAGTGAAATTAAAATGAAAAAGACTTCAAAAATATGGAAGTGCTAAAAAATGGTCTGGCTATCATAAATGGAGGCGGAAAAGACGGAGCAAATATCTTTTTGACAGGGATGGCAGGTGCTGCGCAGGGAGTGACAGTTTGTGCTCAGACAGGCGTATTTATCCCTTGGCAAGGTTATATTTTGTGTGGAGCAGCTGGTGCTGCTACAAATATTATCTGGCCTCACTAAATATATAAATGACTATCTATCACTGATGTATAAGTAGTAGAGGAGTGGTATGAAAACTTTAGATATTGTTGTTTGCTATACAATAGGAATGATTTTATCATTAGGTCGTCTTATTTCTCCTAATCACTCTATATTTAATAAACTTAAAAAGTGAAATGAATAATATTTAAAGTTTGTTTTTAAATAATGGGACTAGTTTAGTGTAACCGATTCAATTAAAGAATAGTTCGTGACAAGAAGATACCTTTGAAGTTTCAGAAATAATCTGTTTTCCATCCTGCTATACTCATCTTTGCCAAAGCTCGTCATTTTATATGATTTATATAGAATTACGAGTTTTTTGTTAGACTAATATGAGAAAATATAGTATGTCGAATTCCTAAATAAAAAATAATGAAAGGAACATGATGATGTTAAGAGATGTTAAAGTTAAAACGAGCAGTTTATTAGTTGGTTGTGCGGCTACTTTACTAGTCAGTTTGAGTAGTACAGTTGCGGCAGATTCAGTCCATTCGTCTGATAGACGTTTTGGAGTTGGCTTTTGGAGTTGGCTATAAGGAAGAAACAACCTCTCAGTTTTCTTCGGATCAGCCCTCCCAAGTGGTTTTGTATCGAGGTGAGGCTAACACGGTTAGGTTTGCCTATACCAATCAGATGTCTCTGATGAAAGATATTCGCATTGCTTTGGATGGTTCTGATAAGTCTTTGACCGCTCAGATTGTTCCTGGTATGGGTCATGTTTATGAGGGCTTTCAAACTTCTGCTAGAGGGATTTTTACGATGTCAGGAGTTCCTGAAAGCACTGTTCCCGTTGCTAACCCTAATGTACAAACCAAATATATAAGGTATTTCAAAGTCATTGATGATATGCATAACACAATGTATAAAGGAACTGTTTTTCTTGTTCAACCGCAAGCTTGGAAATACACCATGAAATCTGTTGATCAGTTACCAGTAGATGACTTGAACCATATTGGCGTTGCTGGTATTGAACGAATGACAACTCTCATTAAAAATGCGGGTGCCCTTTTAACCACAGGAGGTAGTGGGGCTTTCCCAGACAATATTAAAGTATCTATTAATCCAAAGGGGAGGCAGGCCACGATTACTTATGGGGACGGCTCTACGGATATTATTCCTCCAGCAGTTTTATGGAAAAAAGGCTCCGTAAAAGAGCCTACTGAAGCCGATCAATCTGTCGGAACACCGACTCCTGGTATTCCTGGTAAATTCAAACGAGACCAGAGCCTTAACGAGCATGAAGCTATGGTAAATGTCGAACCACTGTCTCATGTAGTAAAAGACAATATAAAGGTCATAGATGAAAAATCAACAGGGCGGTTTGAGCCTTTTAGACCTAATGAAGATGAGAAGGAGAAGCCTGCCAGCGATGTTAAGGTAAGACCAGCAGAAGTTGGTAGCTGGCTAGAACCAGCGACAGCTCTTCCTAGTGTTGAAATGAGCGCTGAGGACAGGTTAAAAAGTTAGTTAATAATTTGCCGGTTGCTTTAGACAGGCAAACAGGAAAGGGCTTGGAGGTTTCTTCTGAAGTAGCTGTGAGCGCCTCACAGCCGGAAGAATTGCATCGATTGCCTAACCGTTTGATACCTGAGGAAGACAATAATAAACTATCACGAGTAGCCAAGGAAGTCGTTACTGAGCCAAGGCTAAATAACCCCTTTTTGTTACCCAAGAAGGTTCTTTCGTTAGAAGATGATGCTGCTATCCTTAATCATTTGGAGGAAGACCGTGATGTCAATAAGTTGTTCCTCGAGCCAGTTGCGGCTGAAGCCAAGAGAGAAATTAATTTTCATCCAAGTGACCAGCAGGTGACTGCTAAAGTTAAGGAGTCATCTGATTTTCATCAGAAACAGCACCAAACAGGGATTACTTATGGAGATGATACTCTGGCAGATCTGACGCATCATTTGCTTCATTCAGATGGTGTTATTCCTAGTCTAAATGATAAGAGTGCTTAAGAATTATGTGCTAGTAAGTCTCGCTAAGAAGAGGAGTGTTACAAGATAAATAAAGAAGAGGTCAGGGAACTACCGGCCTCTTTTTGTCCGAAATAGCGAGAATGACTCTAGCTTACCTGTATGTAGGTCCGTGCTACACATCTTGTTAATGATAGGGAGCTGGGATCAGAAAATAATTGGTATATCGTTTTCTCCTAACTTTTTAAGAAAGTGCGGGCAAAGTGGGCTGTTAGGGTGATGGGGTTGCTCTTTCATGATCAGTTTTTTAGCTTGAAGAAAGCGTGGTGATGAGATTAGCTTAAAAAAGAACACTACCGAAATGGTAGTGTCCACTGATTTTAGGAGAGCTAAGATTGGTCATCTAACAGGAGTCTAACTGTCATGCTAATAACAGATTTGATAGCGCTGTCCCCACTTGGAAGAAAAAGAGCCTTATTTTTGTTTTTTTTGTGTTTAAGGGCTTCTTTTTTGTGAGGGTTTTGTTTTGAGTGGCCTATGGTCATCGCAGTCCTTTTCCTTTCAATAGTGTGTTTAAGAATTGGTGGTTTAGGGCTGACGGCAAGAATAAAACACAGTATGCTAATAGCTAAGATAAGATAAAACTGTTTTTTGGTCATTGTTTAGGCCTTTCTATTTGAAAAATGTAGTTGTTGTTAGTTTAGCCTTTTTGGTAGCTGGTATTTAAAATAGCATTAGCCAAGTGGTTGTACTGGCTATCTAAACGGTACTCAGTATTCCTCACGTCTTTTCCAGCAAGGAAATACCTTGTGGTGTATGCTGAATCATTCCAGGTAGCATCAACGTAGGAATTAACACCATGAATGGTAACGATGTTTCAAGCATGGTGCTCATTCAATCCTTTTTTATCACATACCAAGCTGATAAGCCTGCAGCTTCTGCCATATCTTTAAACATGACGGCATAAGCTTGACAAACACCACACTTGTCACGATAAAGAGCTTTAGGAGTATGATTGTTGATGCTGCTTACGGTTTTGCAATTGGTGCTAAGTTATTTTGTGGCGTAAGTGTATTCGTTGATTAAATGGTTATAAATAACCTTAGCCTTGTCGTAGTCACTGGTGATCGGTTTATCTGTAATATTTTTTTGACAAAGGTTTTATATTCCTTATGAAGGGCTACCAAATTGTCTTTAAGAGTATAGGTAACTGTAATATCACTGTTAACCATGATACGTTGGCTTTGTCTACCAAGTGTATAAGTACTGGTACGACTTTGGGAAGTAAATGAAGTAAGGGTTCCATAATAATCACCTCATTCGTCGAGAGTGGCACCAGGTCGTTGCTGGTTAATGGAGCTGATAGTTTGATAGTAAGTGTTTTGTCCAGACACATCATAACGGTATGCTCCTGCTGTTTCATCAGCCTTGACCTTGCTGTCAATGGCAGCAAACGCACTTAAGAGTAAAGCTGCCGCTAGGTCGCTAACACTCTTTTTAATATTTATTAGTTTTCCTGTTACAAACTAAATATAAGGGTTTCCCAAAAGTGGATTGTTTTTAAGCGAAAGGTTATCCACCAACGATAATCAGGATATCCATGATCAATGTAAAAAGCAAAGCTTTATTAACTTTTTTCATGACTGTCTCCTTTCTGATTTTCTATTTTGTACTTGTATTATATAATGGATTTAGCAGATTTTAATTTTTTGTTGTGAAAGTGGGAAAAATGGAAAAAGAACTCGGAAAAACCTTAAGGCGATTACGTAAGGGTAAGCAGGTTAGCATTTCTTTTTTAGCAGATGAATACCTGTCCAAGTCACAAATTTCAAGATTTGAACGAGGGGAATCAGAAATCACCTGCAGTCGCTTGCTTAATCTTTTGGATAAACTGAATATTACGATTGACGAATTTGTTTCGGCTCATTCCAAGACGCATACGCATTTTTTCACGCTCTTAAGTCAGGCGAGAAAATGTTATGCTGAGAAAAACGTGGTTAAATTGACCAAACTGTTGAAGGATTATGCCCATAAAGATTATGAACGAACGATGATTAAAGCTATTCTTTTTTCTATTGACTCCTCAATTGCACCTAGTCAAGAAGAATTGACTCGCCTCACAGATTATTTATTTAAAGTGGAACAGTGGGGATATTATGAAATCATTCTTCTGGGGAATTGCTCGCGCTTCATGAATTACAATACCCTATTTTTATTGACTAAGGAAATGGTAGCATCTTTTGCTTATTCGGAACAAAATAAAACCAATAAAATGTTAGTGACTCAGTTATCCATTAATTGTCTCATTATCAGTATTGACCATTCTTGCTTTGAACATAGTCGCTATTTGATTAACAAAATTGATCTTTTGCTGCGAGACGAGCTCAATTTTTATGAAAAGACTGTTTTCTTATATGTGCATGGGTATTATAAATTAAAGCAGGAAGAAATGTCTGGAGAAGAGGACATGCGGCAGGCCTTGCAGATTTTTAAGTATCTTGGAGAGGACTCATTGTATTATAGTTATAAGGAACATTACCGTCAAATAGTGCTGGGAGGTAAGGGGGATGAGGACTGGTCTGAGGCAGATTTATGAGTTGCTTTCTATCAGATGTGTTCGTAAAATAAGAAATAAGAAAGGAGAAGGACAGCTGTGTTTTTTGAAACGCAGTCAGTAGCCTAGACCTGAGTCTATTGAGTGACTTTTTTATACTGAGTTTATTCTTTGTAGGAGCAAAGGGTCTAGCTGTCCTTTAAATAACGGATTATGCCAGAATTACCAGAAGTTGAAACGGTCCGACGAGGACTTGAGACTTTAGTGCTTGGCCAAGAAATTGTGGCTGTTACGCTTAAAGTGCCAAAAATGGTTAAAACCGACTTAGAGACGTTTGCCCTGACCCTACCTGGTCAAATCATTCAGTCAGTTGGCCGTCGGGGAAAATATTTATTAATTGATTTGGGGCAATTAGTGTTGGTATCACATTTGCGGATGGAAGGCAAATATTTGCTTTTTCCAGATGAGGTCCCTGATAACAAACACTTTCATGTCTTTTTTGAATTGAAAAATGGTTCGACCTTGGTTTACCAAGATGTGCGTAAATTTGGAACCTTTGATTTGATAGCAAAATCTCAATTATCAGCGTTTTTTGCCAAACGAAAACTAGGCCCTGAACCAAAGAAAGAGACCTTTAAGTTAAAAACCTTTGAGGCTGCTCTGCTATCCTCCCAAAAACCCATAAAACCACATCTTTTAGACCAGACCTTGGTTGCTGGTTTAGGGAATATTTATGTGGACGAGGTACTTTGGGCTGCTAAGGTTCATCCAGAAACTGCGTCTTCTAGGTTGAATAAGGCGGAGATAAAACGGCTGCATGATGAAACCATACGAATCCTAGCTTTAGGAATTGAAAAGGGCGGTTCGACCGTCCGTACTTACCGTAATGCTTTGGGAGCTGATGGCACCATGCAGGACTATTTGCAGGTTTATGGTCAAACTGGGAAACCGTGTCCTCGTTGTGGACAGGCTATTGTCAAATTAAAAGTTGGAGGAAGGGGGACGCACATTTGTCCAAAATGCCAGAAAAAAAGACTATGATTATTGGCATCACAGGAGGCATTGCATCAGGAAAATCGACTGTGGTTAAGGTCATTAGAAAAGCTGGTTATCAGGTGATTGATGCGGATCAAGTGGTCCATGACTTGCAAGAAAAAGGCGGTCGTCTTTACGAGGCTCTTAGAGAAGCTTTTGGGAATCAGATTTTAAAAGCAGATGGTGAGTTAGATCGCACAAAGCTGTCAGAAATGCTTTTTTCAAACCCAGATAATATGGCAACATCCTCAGCCATTCAAAATCAAATCATTAAGGAAGAATTGGCGGCTAAGCGTGACCACTTAGCACAGAGCCAAGCCATTTTTTTCATGGATATTCCCCTTTTAATGGAATTGGGCTACCAAGACTGGTTTGATGCGATTTGGCTGGTTTATGTAGATGCTCAGACACAATTGCAGCGCTTAATGGCTAGAAATCGTTTAGACAAAGGAAAAGCAAGGCAGCGAATAGCCAGTCAGTTACCAATAGAGGAAAAAAAGCCCTATGCCAGTCTAGTGATTGATAATAGTGGGGATATTGCAGCCTTAATAAAGCAAGTACAATCTGCGTTGTTGTTATTAGCCAATCCGAGGTAGCTAAGCTGAGAGATTCGTATCATAGCTGTCAAAATCAAGCTATTTCTGTCTAAAACTAGCTGGTCCCTTTTAAATTAGCGCATCAAGGGTTATATGTTATAATAGTATTAAGAGTGAGACCCTTCTAAACACTTTAACTTATGGGTAAACACATATCGATAAGTATGATCATCAAAAAAGAGGAAGCCTATGACTACAATGACAATTGCAAAAGGCAATCAACCGATAGCCTTACAATTAGGGATGCTAAATCGTCACGGTTTGATTGCTGGAGCGACTGGAACAGGTAAAACTGTGACCTTAAAAGTGCTAGCAGAGCAATTAAGTTTAGCTGGTGTGCCAGTCTTTTTGGCAGATATCAAAGGAGACCTGTCTAATCTTACTAAAGCAGGAGAGGTGACTGATAAATTGGCTGCGCGTTTAGCCACAATCGGGGTAAGTGATTACCAGCCTCAGGCCTTTCCTGTAAGAATGTGGGATGTTTTTGGTCAAAACGGTCAACCCTTACGGACAACGATTTCTGAGCTGGGACCTATGATGTTGTCGCGTTTATTGAATCTTAATGATACCCAGACAGGTGTCTTAAACATCGTCTTTAAAATCGCCGACGAGAAAGGTTGGCTTTTGATTGATTTGAAAGACTTGCAGGCTATCTTAAAAGAAGTTGGTGACCATGCCTCAGACTACTCCAGCCATTACGGTAATATCGCTAAGCAATCTATCGGGGCTATCCAAAGAAGTCTCTTGACTTTGGAACAAGAAGGGGCCCACCAATTTTTTGGAGAGCCTGCTTTAGATGTGGCTGATTTGATGCAATTAGATGTTGCTTCGGGTTATGGAGCCATTAACATTTTGTCAGCGACTAAGCTTTTTCAATCTCCTACCCTTTACACAACCTTCTTACTTTGGTTATTATCAGAGCTGTACAAATTATTGCCAGAAGTTGGGGATTTGGACAAACCTAAGATGGTTTTCTTTTTTGATGAAGCTCACTTGCTCTTCAAAGATGCCCCTAAAGTTTTCTTGGAAAAAGTTGAACAGATTGTGCGACTTATTCGTTCAAAGGGAGTTGGGATTTTCTTTGTGACTCAAAACCCACTTGATTTGCCAGAAACGGTTTTGGCTCAGCTTGGAAATCGTATTCAGCATGCCTTTCGCGCTTATACACCGAAAGAACAAAAGGCGGTTCGTGTCGCTGCGGATACTTTCCGACAAAATCCTGACTTAGATGTGGCAAGGGTGATTACAGAACTAGAAGTCGGTGAGGCCTTGATTTCTGTTTTGAATGATAAGGGACAACCATCCATCGTTGAACGTGCCTATATCATGCCGCCTAAGAGTAGCTTTGCTGTTTTGTCAGAGATAGAGAGTCAGCAGCTTGTGCAGTCCTCACCTTTTGCCAGTAAATATAGTCAGTCCATTGACCGTGAATCTGCTTATGAAAAATTAGCTGCTAAGGTTTTAGAAGACAACCGACTGGCCCAAGAAGCGATAGCGACAGCACAACGCGAAAAAGAAGCTAAAGAAGCCATCAAGGCGCAAGCAGCTACCAAAAAAGCTAATCGGCGTTCTGTTGGGCGTTCCCACAAAACAGTCGTCGAAAAAGCAACAGATGCGTTTATTAGTACGACGGTTAGAACAATTGGGCGAGAACTGGTCAGAGGTTTACTGGGTAGTTTACGTAAACGATGAAGGCTATCAGATGAGACTTAGCACTATTATGGGACACTGTTTTTGGCAGAAATGTGTTATAATAATCAAAGGCCCAATGGAAAGAAGATGATGATCTATTAGTGATAAAGCGGTAACGACAGTGAACTGGCGACAAAATCTAAAAGTGGCTTGGCTTGGTAACTTCTTTACTGGGGCAAGCTTTTCACTTGTTATGCCTTTTATGGCTCTATATGTGGAAAATTTAGGTACTCCGACAGAATTAGTAGAATACTATGCTGGTCTGGCAGTTGCTGTGACGGCACTTGCTTCAGCTTTATTTGCTCCTGTTTGGGGGAAGTTGGCTGATCGTTATGGCCGAAAACCTATGATGCTGCGAGCCAGTTTTGTTATGACATTTACAATGGGTGGTTTAGCTATTATTCCTAATGTGTTTTGGTTACTCATTTTGAGATTATTAACAGGTGTCTTTGCGGGCTATGTGCCAAATGCCACTGCCTTGATTGCCAGCCAAGCCCCAAAAGAGGAGTCAGGTTATGCTTTAGGCACATTAGCAACAGGAGTGACAGCAGGCGCTTTAATTGGTCCTTTACTAGGGGGAATTTTGGCAGAGCTATTAGGAATTCGACAAGTTTTCTTATTAGTTGGTGTGATATTATTTTTATGTTCTTTAATGACAGCTGTTTATGTTAAAGAAGAGTTTAAGCCGGTTAGGCGCTTTGAGATGATACCTACAAAAGTCATTTTAAAACAGGTAAAAAGTCCCCAGATTATGCTTGGTTTATTTGTGACTAGTATGATTATTCAAATTTCAGCTCAATCAGTGGCCCCCATTTTATCATTGTATATTCGTCATCTTGGTCAAACTCACAACTTAATGTTTACTTCAGGCCTGGTAGTTTCGGCCATGGGGTTTTCTAGCTTATTTAGCAGTTCTTACTTAGGAAAATTAGGAGATCGATTTGGCAATCATCGGTTATTGTTAGCCGCTTTGTGTTATAGCTTTATCATGTATTTTAGCAGTGCCTTAGCGCAGACCAGTTTTCAATTAGGAGTACTACGCTTTGCTTATGGGTTTGGTGTGGGCGCTTTGATGCCAAGTATTAACTCTTTACTAACTAAGTTAACACCAAAAGAAGGTATTTCTAGAGTATTTGCCTATAATCAAATGTTTAGTAACCTTGGTCAAGTCATTGGCCCTTTTATTGGATCAAATGTGGCTGTAGTGTTAGGCTACCGTTCTGTTTTTTATGTGACTAGTTTGATTGTGTTTGTTAATTTAATATGGAGTTTGATTATATTTCGAAAATATATTAAAGTTAAGGATATTGTGTGAGAGTAAAAATTAATTTAGAATGTAGTGAGTGTGGCAGTAACAATTATCTAACCAGTAAAAATAAAAGCAGTCATCCGGAAAAAATAAAAGTTCCCAAATACTGCCCCAAGGAGAGAAAAGTGACCCTGCATGTTGAAACTTGATAAGAATTGTGTTAGAATGGTCATGACAATAGTGGAGGAAATAACATGTACAACTTACTACTTACGATATTGCTAGTACTGTCGGTATTGCTTGTGATTGCTATTTTTATGCAACCTCAAAAAAACCCAAGTAGCAATGTTTTTGATAGCAGCGGTTCAGAAGCCTTGTTTGAACGTACAAAAGCTCGTGGCTTTGAAGCATTCATGCAACGATTCACAGCAGTTCTAGTATTTTTTTGGCTAGCGATTGCACTTGTGCTTGCCATTTTATCAAGTAAATAAGGAGTGAGCTTGACAGAGTTAGTCTAGCTCATTTTTTTATCAGCGAAACGGATTGATATCCTCCAACAAACAAAACAGAAATAGAAATTAGGTATGATGAAAGAAAGAATTATGACTTACCTCAAGGAGCATGGCAAGTCCAATGTGAACGACTTGGCTGCGGCCTTGGAGATGGCTGGAGCTAAGCATTTTCCCAGCCTTATTAAAACCATTTCCAAAATGGAAAGTCAGAGCCTGTTACGGTTTTCAGATGATGGCAGTCTGGCTCTTAGAAAAGAGCGTGAAAAGAAAAAAGAACCTACTGTTCAGGGTGTTTTTCGTGCCAATAAAGCAGGCTTTGGTTTCTTACATGTGGATGAGAATGAAGATGACATGTTTATCGGTCGTAATGATGTTGGGTATGCTATTGATGGTGATACTGTCGAAGTAGTGGTTAAAAAGCCAGCAGACCGTCTCAAAGGCACAGCGGCTGAAGCTAAGGTCGTTGCTATTGTTGACCGTTCTTTAAAAACAGCTGTTGGAACCTTTATTTTAGATGATGACAAACCAAAATATGCTGGTTATATCAGGTCCAAAAACCAAAAGATTCAACAAAAAATCTATATCAAAAAAGAACCTGTTGTGCTTAAAGGCACTGAAATCATCAAGGTTGATATTGATAAATACCCGATACGCGGGCACGATTATTTTGTAGCCAGTGTGCGTGATATCGTAGGCCATCAAGGAGACGTTGGAATTGATGTCCTAGAAGTCCTTGAATCGATGGATATCGTGTCAGAATTTCCAGCAGAAGTTTTAGCTGAGGCCAATGCTATTTCAGAAGCACCAACTGCTAAAGATTTAATAGGCCGTGTGGATTTGCGTCAAGAAACCACCATTACTATTGATGGTGCGGACGCCAAAGACTTAGATGATGCTATCCATATTAAGCTATTGGATAACGGGAATTATGAACTTGGGGTACATATTGCGGATGTCTCATATTATGTGACAGAAGGATCTGCCCTTGATAAGGAAGCTATCGCCCGTGGCACTTCTGTCTATGTCACCGATCGTGTGGTTCCGATGTTACCAGAGCGTTTGTCAAATGGCATCTGCTCTTTGAACCCTAACATTGATCGTTTGACCCAGTCAGCCTTGATGGAAATTAATTCTCAAGGGCATGTGGTCAATTATCAAATCTGTCAATCAGTGATTAAGACAACTTACCGAATGACGTATAGTACGGTCAATGACATGATTGCAGGAGATGAAGAAGCGCTCCAAGAATTCGCTAGCATTGCTGATGATGTGACCCTCATGGTGGCTTTGCATAGGATTTTGGAAGCTATGCGGTCAAAACGAGGCGCCTTGAATTTTGATACGCAAGAAGCAAAAATTATTGTTAATGACAAAGGAATGCCGGTTGATGTGGTGCTTCGTCAAAGGGGCATTGCGGAGCGGATGATTGAATCCTTTATGCTAGCAGCCAATGAGTGTGTTGCGGAGCATTTTGCAAAAGCTAAGTTACCGTTTATCTACCGTATTCACGAAGAACCAAAGGCCGAAAAACTTCAACAATTTATTGATTACGCTAGCACCTTTGGTATTCACATTCAAGGAACAGCCAACAAGATTTCTCAGGAAGCCTTGCAAGCCTTTATGGCAAAAGTCGAAGGTCAACCAGGAGCAGAAGTGCTCAACATGATGCTTCTACGTTCCATGCAACAAGCGAGGTATTCTGAACATAATCATGGCCATTACGGTTTGGCCGCAGAATATTACACTCACTTTACCAGTCCGATTCGTCGTTACCCTGACTTATTGGTTCACCGCATGGTTCGTGAGTACAATCAACCTAGTCAAGAAAAGCGCGACCATTTTGCTCAGATCATTCCAGAATTAGCAACATCTTCTTCACAGTTAGAGCGTCGTGCTATTGATGCTGAACGCGTGGTTGAAGCCATGAAAAAAGCTGAGTATATGGCAGAGTATGTCGGCGAAGAATTTGACGGTATCGTTTCCAGTGTCGTTAAATTTGGTTTTTTTGTAGAATTGCCAAATACGATTGAAGGTTTGGTTCATATCACTAGCTTACCGGAATACTATCACTTTAATGAAAGAACGCTAAGCCTTCAAGGTGAAAAATCAGGTAAGGTCTTTAAGGTCGGTCAACCTATTCGTGTGAAATTGGTTAAGGCTGACAAGGAAACTGGTGACATTGACTTTGAGTATTTACCTAGCGACTTTGATGTGGTTGAAAAAATCAAGATGTCGGATAAAGCTAGTCGACGAGATCGCCGTAAATCCTCAAAATCATCTAAAGGGACAAAGAAAAAAGAACCTAAAGAAGTAGCCAAGGCAAAAACCAAGGGTAAAACTAAAAAAGGGTCTAAAAAACCATTTTACAAAGAACAAGCAAAAAAGAAGAGTCGTAAAAGGAGTTAACTATGGCAAAAGGTGAAGGTCATATACTGGCGCAAAATAAAAAGGCTAGACATGATTATCACATTGTTGAAACCGTTGAAGCAGGGATTGTCTTAACGGGAACTGAGATTAAAAGTGTTCGTGCAGCTCGTATTCAACTGAAAGATGGCTTTGCCCAAATTAAGAATGGGGAAGCGTGGTTGGTCAACGTGCATATTGCACCTTTTGAACAAGGTAATATTTGGAACGCTGATCCTGAACGAACCCGCAAACTGCTGCTCAAAAAACGTGAGATTACGCATCTAGCAAATGAACTTAAAGGATCTGGCATGACCTTAGTTCCTCTCAAAGTTTACCTCAAGGATGGCTTTGCTAAAGTTCTGATTGGTCTAGCTAAAGGGAAACACGAGTATGACAAACGCGAAACCATTAAACGCCGTGATCAGGAAAGAGATATTAAAAAACAAATGAAACACTACAATGCAAGGTAAGGTGAATGAGTATTATGATAACTAAAGGACAAGTTCGTTTGTTACGAACTTATTCTTATGATAGCAACTTATACACGCAGGGATTAGAACAACTCAACAACAATCATATATTACTTAGTGCCGGTCGTTATGGTTTCTCAAAAGTAGGGGTGTATGACCTTACTCAAGAGATCTTTTCAGAAAAAATAGCTTTTCCAGATACAGTTTTTGCAGAAGGGCTAACAGTTGTTGAGGATTATTTTTGGTTACTAACCTATAAAGAGGGTGTAGCCTACAAGTTTGATAAGGCTACCTGCAATTGTTTAGGGGCCTATCCATTTGAAGGAGATGGCTGGGGATTAGCCTATGATAAGGAAAACCAGTGTCTTTGGATGACTAGTGGAAATGCTTTTTTGCAAAAGCGAGACCCCAAAGATTTTGCTTTATTGGATACCGTACTAGTTGCTATAGAAAGTGTCCCCATCTCAATGCTTAACGAATTAGAGTATGTAGATGGTTATCTCTATGCCAATATTTGGCAAACCAATACTATTGTCAAACTCCAACCTGATTCTGGAAAGGTGGTAGCCACCTATGATATTAGTCCTTTGTTAAAAGCCTTAAATCTTGATAAGTCCCATTACCCTGACCTTAATGTTTTGAATGGGATTGCTCATTTAGATCAACAACGTTTCTTAATTACTGGCAAACTATACCCGCTGATGTTAGAAGTAGTATTAGATTAAGATGACAATTGAGAAAGACCGATGAAAAGTTTCCCTAGGTCTTTCATTTTTAGCACAAAAAAACAGAGTTAGTTCATATCTCTGTTTTTTTAAAATAGGTTTAGTAGCGTCACAGTCAGTGAGTAGCGCCCCCTACACGTTTTAAATCGGAACGATCTTTGAAATCGACAATGGCAAAAATAGCAGCCTCAATTCCTCTTGTAATATCATCGAGGTTCATGGCAGCTGTATTAGGTTTATCAACAACCTGTTCCATCATAAAGGGAATATGCATAAACCCAGCTTTGGCATTTGGACAATATTTATCCACTAAGTAAAGGGCTTGATACATCAAATGATTGCAAACAAAGGTACCAGCTGTATTAGAAACAGAAGCAGGAAGTCCAGCCTGATGAATGGCAGCAACCATCGCTTTGATTGGCAAGGTTGAAAAATAAGCTGCTTTACCATCTGCACGAATAGGTGTATCAATAGGCTGATTCCCTTCGTTATCAGGAATGCGAGCATCGTCTTGATTAATGGCAACGCGTTCTGGCGTTAGTCCAGTCCGGCCACCAGCTTGCCCAATACAAAGGACTGCATCAGGTTGAAAGCTTTCGATATGCTGCTGGAGCACATCGGCAGATTTTTGAAAAACCGTTGGAACTTCAATACATTTGATTTCTGCTCCATGAATGGTTGCTGGCAATTTCTTGATAGCTTCAAGGGCAGGATTAATAGCTTCGCCGCCAAAGGGATCAAAGCCTGTTACAAGAATTTTCATAATAATGTCCTTTCAATGAATAACTGACGCTACTAACTTAGCAAAAAAGTTAATAATAAGCAAGTAAATACATTAAGGCAATGTGACTAATAATTAAAACAAGGGCGATAGGAGCTTGCTTTTTGATAACTGCATTTCGATCTTTGATCTCCATCAAAGCAACAGGCAAGGCATTAAAGTTTGCTGCCATTGGTGTTAATAAGGTACCACAAAAACCAGCAGTCATAGCTAAAGCACCGGCAATAATAGGGTCAGCTCCTAAAGCAAAAACAAAAGGAACACCGATACCGGTTGTAATAACGGTAAAGGCAGCAAAAGCGTTTCCCATAATCATAGTAAAAATAACCATGCCAAGCACATAAGCGAGAACGCCAAAGAAGCGGCTATCAGCAGGTACAATCTCCCGAATGAGAGAAGCAATCACATCACCAACACCAGCAGCTGCAAAAATAGCTCCTAAAGCTCCTAAGAGCTGTGGCAAAATACCGCTTGTGGACACTTGTTGGTTCATCCGATTATTTTCAGCTAAAAGAGCAGATGGTTTTTGCTTAGTGATTATTAAAATAGCAATAGTGGCTAAGATACCAGCAATCCCAATGGCACTTTTACTGAAATCAGGAAGGATCAAGGCAAGAAGTAGAGAAATCATAGCCATTAACATAACTGGTAAGAAAATCCAGTTACCAATGCGGTGAGCACTTTCTTCAGCTTTTTGTTCATTAAAGGCTGGTAATGTTCCAATACGAACTTGCTTAAACAAGGTTAAAAGAGCTAGGACAATCACGATAAAACCGATAACTTTATTAGGCAAAAAGGCACCGCCAACGAAGGTAACACCCAGCAATCCCCAGAACAGAGCTGTCCCAAAATAGACAGGGTTGGTTTTATCTTTAAAGGTGCAGTAGGCTGTGTGAAACAGTTGCAAGCCGATAAGGATATATATCGTTTCTAAAACAAGGTTTGCAATGTTAGCCATTAGTTATCTCCTTTCTGATGTTGACGTTCCATTTTTTTCTCAAAGAGGTAATTGTAAATAGCAACTATAATAATAGAGATAATAGCAATTAAAATAGAAGAAAATGCAATTTTAGCTTGGTTACCATCATAGCCAAGCTGTTCTAAAGTTCCAGCGATAAGTAGGACACCTCCTGCGCCAACAAAGGTATTTTGGGCAAAGAAATTGCCAAAGTTTTCATTGGCAGCTGCCATAGCTTTGATGTCATCTTTTTCTGCATCGGTCAACTCTTCTCCAATGTTGGCTTTAGCAGCAGCTTCTCCCATAGGTTGAATCAAGGGTCGAACGAACTGTGGATGTCCCCCTAGTCGAATCGAAAAGAGACCTGCTAATTCTCGAATAATAAGGTAGAGAGTCAATAAACGGCCGACGGTAAGGGCTTGAACACGTTGAATCAACTGAGTAGCTCGGTGTTTCAGCCCATAAGTTTCTGACAAGCCGATAAGCGGTAAAGTGATGAAGAAAATGGTTAGCAAACGTTGATTGGTAAATTCTTTTCCTAAAATATCTAGAAAATCAATAAACGAAATTCCTGAAACCAGCGCGGTAACAAGTCCTGCAACAACTACGGTAGCGATAGCATCACATTTTAAAATAAACCCTAATACGATAATCACAATACCGATTAATTTAATCCACTCCATAAAGAACTCCTTTTTCAATAGTATGACGATTATAACATTAGTCGCTAGGATTTGCAAAAAGGCTCAACCTAATAGTTCCTTTTCTACTTAAAGTGTTAAGGAGGGTGATACTATTTTGGAAAGGTCATTATCATTTGGTATAACGGGCTTAAAAAGAAAGCTTCGCGCACAGAAGGAGTAGGAAACGATTGATGAGAAAAATGTTTTAATTTAATGTTTTTCTTTGATAATATAGAGAGGCCTTTTTTTAGTTTCAAGGAATATTTTTGAAATATATTTTCCAATAATACCCATGCAAAAGAGCTGAATGCCTCCCATGAATAAAATAATAGAGACAGTGCTGGCCCAACCAGAGACAGGATCACCAAAGAGTATCTTTCTGATAATGATAAATAAGATGGCGAAAATAGAAATCAAAAAGCTGAAAGTCCCTGTCCAGGTAGCAATGGTTAACGGCATTTCTGAAAAGTTGATAAAGCCATCTAAAGAATATCGGAGCAACTCCCAAAAATGCCAACGACTTTTTCCATATTTGCGTTTTTGGTTTTCAAAACTAAGATAGGTGATACGATAACCAACCCACGAAAAGATCCCTTTTGAAAAACGATTAACCTCTCCCAACTCAAGAATGCTATCAACGACTTGTCTGGTCATTAACCGATAATCCCGAACTCCATTGACCATTTCAGTATCTGATAAGTGTTTGATCAGTCCATAAAATAGATTCGAACACATTGAACGAATTAGTGGTTCTCCTTGTCTATTTTGGCGCCTGGTGCCAACGATGTCATAACCTTCTTTTAGCTTAGCGTACATAATTGGCAAAAGTTCGGGTGGATCTTGCAGATCCACATCCATCACAGTAATGTAATTGCCTTTGGCTTCTTTTAGTCCAGCTAAGAGCCCAGCTTCCTTGCCAAAATGGCGTGAAAAAGACAGATAATGCACATTTGGAAAGCGAGCAGCTAGCTCACGCAAAATACCCAAGGTGTTATCCTTAGAACCATCATCAATAAAAATGTATTCAAAAGCAAGTTGGTTGGTCATGGACGTTTCTAGTTGATGCATTTCTTCAAAATAAGGGAGAATGTTTGCTTCTTCATTAAAGCAGGGGACAATGATAGATAGTAGTGTCATAGACTTTTCTTTCAAATGGAATTTTAGGGCAATTGTAACACAAAAGCTGAGATATTTCAAAACTCTGTTAATAATGAGATTGTCCCAATCGTCAGGTTAAAAAATAAAACAACAGAAGCTTTAAAGCTTCTGTTGTTAATAGTATTAGTTGTTTAAATCAATGACTTCAATTTTGTAGCCATCTGGATCCTGAATGAAATAATAGCGGGCAGATTTGTCAGCCAGTTCTTTGATATCGGTAACTGGAAAACCTGCTTGTCGATGTTTTTTATGGTCTGCTTCAAAATGTTCAGAGCCAAGGGCAATATGACCATAGCCATTTCCTAAGTCGTAGTCGCCATGACCATAATTGTAGGTTAATTCTAATTCATAACTTTCTCCTTCTAAAGCCAGATAAACAAGAGTAAATTGACTATCTGGAAAATCTTTACGATAGTTTTCCTTAAAAGGGAAGGCACTTGTGTAAAAAGCAACCGACTGGTCAAGGTCTTTGACGCGGATACAGGTATGTAATGCTTTCATTTTAATCTCCTTATTTAACGACTGAAATCACTTCTTCTTTAGGCTTACGAACTTGAGCATGTTTGGGATCTCGCAAACGATAGCCTAGGGATAACATGCTAGCAATGCCTTCTTTTTCTAAATCAATCACATTATGCTTAGCTAGGATATGATTGACCTTATCATAATGAAAGCCTTCAATAGGGCAAGTATCAATGCCCAAAAGAGCAGCTGTCATCATCATATTACCAAGAGCGATATAGGTTTGTTTAGCTGTCCAATCAAAGAGTGCCCGAGGATTATCTGCCATATCCATGTCCTCTTTTTGGAAAGATTCATAGAGTTTTAGGCGGCTGTTGAGACCATCACCTTCTTTGATACCACGCCGTAAAAGGCTATTTTTGATAGCAGGGCTATCGTATCTTGCATGTTTTTCGGCTATTAAAAGAATAAAGTGACTAGCTGTTTCCAGTTGATACTGGGCTCCCCAGGCAAAGGGCTTGATTTCTTCTTTAATAGGCTTGTTGTCTAAAACGACAAAGCGCCAGCCTTCTAAGCCAATAGAAGAAGGGCTTAACCAAGCAGCATCAAGGATAAGGGCTAAATCCTCATCAGAAATCTTTTCTTCCTTATAAACACGAACGGCTGTTCTAAAGTGTAGTGCTTGCTGTATTTGGTGATGAATGGTTTGATCCATACGAATACCTTCCTTTCGCGAGGGTTTGTTTAACCAGATGGTAGAGGCTTAGCCTTCAAAATAAAGCAACTCTTTTGGAGTATGGGTAAAGACTTCAAAGCCATTTTTAGTGACATGGCCACAGTCTTCGATGCGCACACCGACCTTTCCTGGAATGTAAATACCAGGTTCAACAGAGAAGCACATACCTTCTTCAAGGACCAAGTCATTGCCAGCCATAATGGAGGGAAATTCGTGGACATCCATGCCGATACCATGTCCCAAGCGGTGGTTGAAGTACTCACCATATCCAGCCTTTTCAATCACTTGACGAGCAGCAGCATCTACTTGAGCAGCTGTTACACCTGGTTTGATAAAGTCAATAGCCGCTAGTTGTGCCTCTAGGCAGAGATTGTAGATATCGATTTTAAATTGGTCTGGCTGACCAACAGCCACAGTTCTGGTCATATCACTGGTGTAGCCTAAGGTCTCAACACCTAAGTCAAAGAGAAGTAGGGCATTGTTTTCAATGTTATTTGTTCCAGGAATGCCATGGGGATTGGCTGCATTATTTCCAGTTAAGACCATAGTGTCAAAGCTCATTTTATGAATGCCTTGTTTTTTCATTTCAAACTCAATTTGAGCGATGACGTCTGTTTCGGTAGCATCTAAGGAAATATTGTCAAAACCAACTTGAACAGCCTTATCAGCGAACTGCCCGGCAATCATCATTTTATTGATTTCATCAGCTGATTTGACGAGGCGCATGCCTTGGACATAAGGGGTTAGATTGTTAAATTGTCCTGAAAAGATAGTCTGCAAGCCATGGAACTTATTGACGTTAAGGTGGTCAAATTCAGCATAAATGGTTTTGGCTGCTGTATTTGGTAAAACGGCCTTGATCTTTTCCCAAGGATTTTCAGAGTCAACATAACCAAACACAGGAAATGATATGGCCTGGCTAGCTCTGGCCACCTCAAGGGCAGGTACAAAAAGCACAGGAGCTAAATCATGGTAGACAAACAAGAACAGTTGTCTTTCATGTGGGTCACAGAAGAATCCAGTTAAATAGTTAATCGTAACAGGATCTGAGAAAATCGCCAATTCAGCTCCCTTTTGGTCAAGATACAAACGTATTTGGTCTAATTTTGTCATAGGCTAACCTTCTTTCTACTTACTATTTTTTCAAAAAAAGCTTAAAAAATCAAGCTTCGAGTTAATTTTTGAAAACTTTTTCAAAAATTAACCTATAACACTTGAAAGTGGTTACAAATCATGCTAAAATACTTTTTGAAAGCGTCATTTTCAAATAGAAAGGAAGATAAAAAATGAATACAGATGATACCATTACAATTTATGATGTTGCCCGTGAAGCTGGTGTTTCAATGGCAACCGTTAGTCGTGTTGTTAATGGCAATAAAAATGTTAAGGAAAATACACGTAAGAAAGTTTTAGAAGTTATTGATCGCCTTGACTATCGTCCCAATGCTGTCGCGCGTGGTCTCGCCAGCAAAAAGACAACAACCGTTGGCGTTGTGATTCCAAATATTGCAAATAGTTATTTTTCTATCTTAGCTAAGGGTATTGACGATATCGCCGCTATGTACAAATATAATATTGTGCTTGCCTCCAGTGATGAAGATGATGACAAGGAGGTTAATGTTGTCAATACCCTTTTTGCCAAGCAAGTGGATGGTATTATTTTTATGGGGCATCACTTGACAGAAAAAATCCGGGCCGAGTTTTCACGCTCTCGTACTCCAGTTGTTTTGGCAGGAACTGTAGATCTTGATCATCAATTACCAAGCGTCAACATTGACTATAGAGCTGCGGTGTCAAACGTTGTTGATATTTTAGCTGAAAATCATAAGTGTATCGCTTTTGTGTCAGGACCACTCATTGATGATATCAATGGTAAAGTGCGCTTAGCAGGTTACAAAGAAGGGTTGAAGCACAATAAGCTTGACTTCAAAGAAGGCCTTGTTTTTGAAGCGAACTATTCTTATAAAGAAGGATTTGAATTGGCGCAGCGCGTCATTAACTCAGGAGCAACAGCGGCTTATGTGGCTGAAGATGAATTGGCAGCGGGCCTTTTAAACGGCTTGTTTGAAGCAGGTAAACGCGTACCAGAGGACTTTGAAATCATCACCAGCAACGATTCACCAGTGGTTCAATACACTCGTCCCAATTTGAGTTCTATCAGTCAACCTGTTTATGACTTAGGTGCTGTTAGCATGCGGATGTTGACTAAAATCATGAACAAAGAAGAGTTGGAAGAAAAAGAAATTCTTTTGAATCATGGTATTAAAAAACGTGGGACAACTAAGTAACTGTGAATTATGAGCACCATCTAACAAAAAGTATCACAATAGACTGTTTCTTCAATACTAAAATCAGCCTTAGGGCTGATTTTTGCATGTCTTAGTGAAAAATACTATAAAATGAGCTATAATAGAACTTATGAAAGTCTTATTGTATTTAGAAGCAGAAAATTATCTAAGAAAATCAGGAATTGGTCGAGCGATTAAGCATCAGGCTAAAGCCTTGTCACTTGTTGGTCAACATTTTACGACTAATCCAAGAGAAACTTATGATTTGGTTCATCTCAATACCTATGGTTTAAAAAGTTGGCTGCTGATGATAAAAGCACAAAAAGCTGGTAAGAAGGTTATCATGCATGGGCATTCTACAGAAGAAGATTTTAGAAATTCTTTTATTTTTTCAAATCTATTATCTCCTTGGTTTAAAAAATACCTTTGTCACTTTTACAATAAGGCAGATGCTATCATTACCCCTACCCTATATTCTAAGTCTTTGATTGAGAGTTATGGAGTGAAGTCACCTATTTTTGCAGTGTCAAATGGGATTGATTTGGAGCAGTACGGAGCAGATCCTAAAAAGGAAGCAGCTTTTCGTCGCTACTTTGACATTAAAGAGGGTGAAAAAGTGGTTATGGGAGCAGGATTATTTTTTCTGAGGAAAGGAATTGATGACTTTGTCAAAGTTGCCCAAGCTATGCCAGATGTTCGTTTTATCTGGTTTGGCGAGACCAACAAATGGGTCATTCCTGCTCAAGTTCGCCAAATGGTCAATGGTAACCACCCGAAAAATCTTATTTTCCCAGGATACATTAAAGGGGATGTTTATGAAGGTGCCATGACTGGTGCAGATGCCTTTTTCTTTCCAAGTCGTGAAGAAACAGAAGGCATTGTTGTCTTAGAAGCCTTGGCCAGTCGCCAGCACCTTGTTTTACGTGATATACCAGTTTACTACGGATGGGTTGATCAAAGTAGTGCGGAATTAGCAACCGATATACCAGGTTTTATAGAAGCTCTGAAAAAAGTCTTTTCTGGTGCCAGCAACAAAGTTGAAGCTGGTTACAAGGTTGCCCAGAGTCGTCGCCTAGAAACGGTTGGCCATGCCTTAGTAGATGTCTATAAAAAAGTAATGGAGTTATAAGATGCGTATAGGTCTATTCACAGATACCTATTTTCCACAAGTTTCAGGAGTCGCTACTAGTATTCGTACGTTAAAAGAAGAGCTAGAAAAAGAAGGTCACGAAGTTTATATTTTCACCACTACTGATAGAGATGTCAAACGCTTTGAAGACCCGACCATTATTCGACTGCCAAGTGTTCCTTTTGTGTCATTTACGGATAGACGTGTGGTTTATCGTGGCCTCATTTCGTCATACAAAATTGCAAAACACTATAATCTTGATATTATTCATACGCAAACTGAGTTTAGCTTAGGCTTATTAGGGAAAATGATAGGCAAAGCTTTGCGAATTCCTGTTGTCCATACTTACCATACCCAATATGAGGACTACGTGAGTTATATTGCCAACGGAAAAATCATTCGACCAAGTATGGTCAAACCTCTTCTTAGGGGCTATTTGAAGGATTTGGATGGGGTTATCTGCCCAAGTAGGATTGTCCTCAATCTTCTAGAAGGTTACGAAGTTACTATCCCTAAGCGGGTTATCCCAACAGGCATTCCTTTGGAAAAATATATTCGTGATGACATCACAGCAGAAGAAGTAACCAACTTAAAAGCAGAATTGGGCATTGCTGGTGATGAAACCATGTTATTGAGTTTGTCACGGATTTCTTATGAAAAAAATATTCAAGCTATCATCAATCAGATGCCAGCTATTTTGGCTGAAAATGCCAAGATAAAGCTTATTATTGTAGGAAATGGCCCCTATTTGCAAGATTTGAAACACTTGGCGATGCAGTTAGAGGTTGACAAACACGTGACCTTTACAGGCATGGTGCCTCATGATAAGGTTGCTCTGTACTATAAGGCTTGTGATTTCTTTATCTCAGCATCAACTAGTGAGACTCAGGGCTTGACCTATATTGAAAGTTTGGCTAGTGGCACTCCTATTATTGCTCATGGCAATCCTTATTTAGATGATGTGGTGACTGATAAAATGTTTGGCACTCTTTATTACGCTGAAACAGATTTAACTGATGCTATTATTGATGCCATACTAAAAACACCAGTTATGGATAAACGGTTATTAGCAAAAAAACGTTATGAAATCTCAGCACAGCACTTTGGAAAATCTATTTACACGTTCTATTTAGATACGTTAATTGCTAGAAATAGCAAAGAAGCTCAAAAGCTGAGTCTTTATCTTAATCATTCTGGTAAAAGTAGTTCTCTAAAATTAGTGCAAGGTGCTATTCACTTGCCTAAACGTGCTGCTAAGGTCACAGCTATCACCTCAGTAAAAGTAGTCAAGGCTCCTATCAAGCTGGTCCATGCTATCAAAGATTTTCTGGATTAAGACTTGTAAATTTTTGAAAACTTGCTATAATTATCTTGAAGACAAGTTAGATTGGACAGAATCTTTTAAGCGAGTGCTGGTTGGTGGAAAGAGCACAAGGATAGCTAATCTGATACTCCTTCCTGGTTTTTATGCAAACATAAAAGGGTGGCCCCCTTATCGCCACTAGAGGTGCAAGGCATGTTTTTTGTCCTGCATAAATTAAGGTGGAACCACGCTGATTGCGTCCTTTGGGATGCGGTCAGTTTTTTTGTTTTGGAGGGGATTAGCCTTGTTTTTAAGGACTAGGGAGGGTAGATTCGTGAATAAGGTATTGTTCTTCTACGTGGTGGTATTGAGCTATTCACTAACCTCTTGTCCCTAATTTGTCTTACTATCCATGTTTTAGTGGAAATCTTAACTGACTTAAAGGAGAAAGCAAATGATTAAGATTACTTTTCCAGATGGCGCCGTGCGTGAATTTGAATCTGGCGTAACAACGTTTGACATTGCTGAGTCCATCAGCAAATCATTGGCTAAAAAAGCTTTAGCTGGTAAGTTCAATGATCAACTCATTGACACCACTCGTGCCATTGAAGAAGATGGCAGTATTGAAATCGTGACACCTGACCACAAAGATGCTTATGAGGTGCTTCGCCACTCTGCAGCCCATTTATTTGCCCAAGCTGCAAAACGCTTGTTCCCAAATCTTCATTTGGGTGTGGGCCCTGCCATTGCAGAAGGCTTTTACTATGATACAGATAATGCTGAAGGCCAAATTTCAAACGAAGATTTGCCACGTATCGAAGCTGAAATGCAAAAAATCGTGACAGAAAATTACCCATGTATCCGTGAAGAAGTGACCAAAGAAGAAGCTTTGGAATTGTTCAAAGATGATCCTTACAAGGTAGAATTGATTAATGAGCATGCTGGTGCTGGCTTGACGGTTTACCGTCAAGGTGAATTTGTGGATCTTTGCCGTGGCCCTCATGTGCCATCAACAGGCCGTATCCAAGTCTTCCACTTGCTCAATGTGGCGGGTGCTTACTGGCGTGGTAACAGCGACAATAACATGATGCAACGTATCTATGGAACAGCTTGGTTTGATAAAAAAGACCTCAAAGCTTACTTGACTCGTCTAGAAGAAGCTAAAGAACGTGATCACCGTAAGCTTGGTAAAGAGCTTGACTTGTTCATGATTAGCCAAGAAGTTGGCCAAGGCTTGCCATTTTGGTTACCAGATGGAGCGACTATTCGTCGTACACTTGAGCGCTACATCACAGATAAAGAATTAGCATCAGGCTACCAACACGTTTACACACCACCACTTGCTTCTGTAGAATTGTACAAGACATCAGGTCATTGGGATCATTATCAAGAAGATATGTTCCCTGTAATGGATATGGGAGATGGTGAGGAGTTTGTTCTTCGTCCAATGAACTGCCCACACCACATTCAAGTGTATAAAAATCATGTGCGTTCTTATCGTGAATTGCCTATTCGTATTGCCGAGCTTGGCATGATGCACCGTTACGAAAAATCAGGTGCCCTATCAGGACTTCAACGGGTACGTGAAATGACCTTGAATGATGGTCACATTTTCGTAACACCAGAGCAAATCCAGGAAGAATTTCAACGTGCCCTTCAATTAATCATTGATGTTTATGCTGACTTCAACTTGACTGATTATCGTTTTCGTTTGTCATACCGAGACCCTAACGATACTCATAAATATTATGACAATGATGAGATGTGGGAAAATGCTCAAAGTATGCTTAAAGCTGCACTTGATGAGATGGGTGTAGATTACTTTGAAGCAGAAGGTGAAGCAGCTTTTTATGGGCCTAAGCTTGATATTCAGGTGAAAACAGCTCTTGGTAACGAAGAAACCCTATCAACCATTCAGTTGGACTTCTTGTTGCCAGAACGCTTTGATCTCAAATACATTGGTGCTGATGGCGAAGAACACCGCCCAGTCATGATTCACCGTGGTGTTATCTCAACTATGGAACGTTTCACTGCTATCCTTATTGAAACTTACAAGGGTGCTTTCCCAACTTGGTTGGCACCTCACCAAGTAACCGTGATTCCAATTTCAAATGAAGCCCACATTGACTATGCTTGGGAAGTAGCAAAAACCCTTCGTGACCGTGGTGTTCGTGCAGATGTCGATGACCGCAATGAAAAAATGCAGTACAAGATTCGTGCGTCTCAAACCAGCAAAATTCCTTACCAATTAATTGTTGGGGACAAAGAAATGGAAGACAAATCAGTCAATGTTCGCCGCTATGGTAGCAAGACGACTCACACCGAATCTGTGGAAGAATTTGTGGAAAACATCTTGGCAGACATTGCTCGCAAGTCACGTCCAGATGCACAAGCTTAATCAATGGCAAAAAGAGGTCCTTATGGGCTTCTTTTTCTTTCTTAAAAAATTAAGCAAACGGTTGCACCGTCTTTTTTATGGTGTTATAATAAATTGTTTAGTAACGGTGATAAGACGATAACAGAAACGAGGAATGGTAAATGGTCATGATAGAAGTGTCCCACCTTCAAAAAATTTTTTCCAAAACCATTAAAGAGCCAGGATTAAAGGGAGCCTTGAAGTCGTTTGTTCATCCCCAAAGAGAAATCTTTGAGGCGGTTAAGGACTTATCTTTTGAGGTACCCAAAGGGCAAATTTTAGGTTTTATTGGCGCCAATGGTGCAGGAAAATCAACAACGATTAAGATGTTAACAGGTATTTTAAAGCCTACATCAGGTTACTGTCGCATTAACGGAAAGATTCCACAAGATAATCGTCAATATTATGTGAGAGACATTGGAGCTGTTTTTGGTCAACGAACACAACTATGGTGGGATTTGGCCTTGCAAGAGACCTATGTCGTTTTAAAAGAAATTTACGATGTACCTGAAAAAGCCTTTCGCAAGCGCATGGATTTTTTAAATGAGGTTTTGGACCTGAATGAGTTTATTAAGGATCCTGTCCGGACCTTATCACTCGGTCAGCGGATGCGAGCTGATATTGCTGCCTCCTTGTTGCATAATCCTAAAGTATTGTTTTTAGATGAACCAACGATTGGACTTGATGTTTCTGTGAAGGACAACATTCGGCGTGCCATTACTCAAATTAATCAAGAAGAAGAGACAACTATTTTACTGACGACCCATGATTTGAGTGATATTGAACAGCTCTGTGATCGGATTATCATGATTGATAAAGGGCAAGAAATCTTTGATGGAACGGTGACCCAATTAAAGCAAAGCTTTGGAAAAATGAAGAGTCTGTCTTTTGAGTTGAAGCCAGGGCAGGAGCAGGTGGTCTCACAGTTTATGGGCTTACCTGACATCACAGTGGAACGGCATGAGCTTAGTTTAGACATTCAATATGACAGTTCGCGCTATCAAACTGCGGACATTATTCAAAAAACCATGGCTGATTTTGCGGTCAGGGATGTGAAGATGACTGATGTAGATATTGAGGATATTGTTCGTCGTTTCTACCGAAAGGAGCTTTAAGATGTGGTCATTTTGGAAACGTTATAGACCCTTTCTCAGTGCAGGAATTCAGGAATTAATAACCTATCGCGTTAATTTCTTTTTGTATCGTATTGGAGATGTCATGGGGGCTTTTGTGGCTTATTACCTCTGGAAGGCTGTTTTTGATTCGTCTAAGCAATCCTTAATCAATGGTTTTACTCTGTCTGACATGACCTTTTACATTATCATGAGTTTTGTGACCACTTTACTGACCAAATCAGACAGCTCCTTTATGATTGGCGAAGAAGTGAAAGATGGTTCTATCATCATGCGCCTGCTTCGACCAGTTCATTTTGCAGCCTCTTACCTCTTTATGGAAATTGGTTTTCGCTGGATTGTGCTAATGAGTGTCGGCTTTCCTTTTTTAATGGTCTTATCTGGTATTAAAGTCATGGCGGGGCTGTCTATCTTGCAAGTCCTAGCCAGCAGTTGTCTGTATTTAGTTAGCCTTTTATTAGCTTTTTTAATCAATTTTTATTTCAACATTTGTTTTGGCTCTTCAGCATTTGTCTTTAAAAACCTTTGGGGGTCTAATTTATTGAAAAATGCCTTGGTTGCCTTTATTTATGGCTTTTGTTTGATTCCAAAGGGAATTGATCACCTCTTTTTTGACAATCTTTGGGCTTTAGGGCAACGGCTTGTCCGCAAAGGAGAATTTGACAAGTACCTCACCAGACCAATTAGTCCTTTGTTTCATGTTTTAGTTGAGACCTTTCAAGTGGATGCCCTGGGTGAATTATTGGTTGGGGTTATCTTATTAGTGACCACGGCTGGTAGTATCGTATGGACTCTTCCTAAGGTGCTTTTGTTTATTTTGGTTATTCCTTTTGCGACCTTGATTTACACCTCTTTAAAAATTGCGACCGCCAGCATTTCTTTTTGGACCAAGCAGTCTGGGGCAGTTATCTATATTTTTTACATGTTCAATGACTTTTCTAAGTACCCTATGTCCATTTACCATTCCTTTTTGCGGTGGTTAATCAGTTTTATCATTCCCTTTGCTTTTACAGCTTATTACCCTGCTTCTTATTTTTTAACAGGTCAACACCTGCTCTTTAATATTGGAGGCTTGGTAGTGGTGTCGTTACTGGTTTTGGCCTTGTCGCTTAAGCTTTGGAAATGGGGCCTGGATGCTTATGAAAGTGCAGGTTCCTAGAGAGACTCTTAAACAAATTGAAAATCGTTTAGGTCAGAATATGAAAACCTAGATAATGAAGGAAGGCAGCTGTTGTAAAAACGGCTGCCTTTTTTTGTGATGGTTTACCAAGCGTAGGCATTGGTTGGAACCATCATCAGCAGATTGGTCTAAATTAAGGGCGGTAAAATAACATAAGCAGATATGTTTCAAGTGGTTGCATGCAATTGCTAGATAACGTTTATGGAACTTTGAGATCTTTTGCCTTTATGAGACCTGCCAAATCTAGTAACGATACCAGCTTAGCAGATGCCTTGCAGGCTGGTACAGACATGGCTTTTATTTTAGTTAGAGGCATTAACTATCAATAAATAGTAAAGACAAGGTTTGTCAATACCATAAAAAAGTTAAGTGTCACAGCTTAGCTTTTTTATGGTGTCTAATTCTTTATTCTATATAAGATTTTCTTTTCTTAGGAATGGTTTTCCAGTATAATAAAGTCACCCTGTATCAAAAACAAAGGTTACAGTTTGAATGTTAAAGCAACAAAGTAAGTGACTTCTACGACAATAGTTGTGGGACTTGACATTTCAATGACGTTAGAGAATTTTATAGATTTTATTGATAGCACACTAGCGAGACTAAAGAGATTCTCTAAATTAATTTAGGTGTATTTTTAGCAGTTATTAGTTCAAAAAAGAAAACCATCAGAAATAATTATACAATAACCATTTAAGGACATCGAAAATAAAGGAGGTCAATATAATGACGGATGTTTATATTGCTGCAGGCCTTAGAACCCCTATCGGTTTAGTAGGGAAACAATTTGCTAAAGAACAACCAGAAATCCTTGGAGCAAAGCTCATCAACGCTTTACAAAATAAGTATCCAGTTCCCATTGACCAAGTGATTTGTGGCAATACCGTCGGAACGGGTGGTAATATTGGGCGCTTGATGACCCTGTATTCTCATTTAGGAGAATCTGTCTCTGCTTTGACGGTTGATATGCAGTGTGCATCAGCTGGTGCAGCTCTTTCCGTGGGTTATGCTAAAATCAAGGCAGGTATGGCAAGCAACCTTTTAGTGGGAGGGATTGAAAGCAGCTCCTTACAACCTGAATCGGTATATGCTTCAGCTGATTGGCGCCAAGGAGCCTACAAGGTAGCTCAGTTTTCTCCAGATAGTATCAGCCCTTTTGCGATGATTGAAGGGGCAGAACGAGTGGCAAGAGAGCATGGCTTTACAAAGGAGTATTTGAATCACTGGACATTGAGAAGTCATCAAAAGGCTAGTTATTGCCAGGAGCAAGCCCTGTTAGCTGATCTTATTCTAGACCTGTCAGGAGCCAGTGATCAAGGTATTCGACCGCGCTTGTCAAGTAAGGTGTTGTCAAAGGTACCCCCTATCTTAGGAGAAGGTCACGTGATTAGTGCAGCCAATGCCTGCCTAACCCATGATGCTGCTGCCTTTTTACAGCTAAGTAGTCAGCCTTCAGCTTTTAAACTGATTGATGTGGTAGAAGTAGCAGGAGACCCACAGCGTAGCCCTTTAATGGTGATTAAGGCTAGTCAAGTCCTTTTGGAAAAACATGGTCTAGGGATGGCAGATATGACAGCGATTGAATGGAACGAAGCCTTTGCCGTTATTGATGGTCTATTTGAAACCCATTATCCAGATTTATTGGACCGCTATAATATATTTGGTGGTGCATTAGCTTATGGTCATCCCTATGGTGCCTCAGCAGCCATTATAATATTGCACTTAATGAGGGCTTTAGAGATTAAAAATGGACGCTATGGAATAGCTGCTATAGCAGCAGCTGGTGGCCAAGGGTTTGCTGTTTTACTAAAATATCATAAGGAGTTTAGTCATGCTGACAAAGCTAGAATATTGGGCAAAGCAATGCCCAAATAAAAAAGCTATCGTAGCCGATCAGATAAGCTTGACTTATCAAGAGCTATGGCAAGCGGTTTTAATAAAGGATCAGACAATAAAAGACAGTGTACCATATATCATCAGTCATAGTCGCTATCTTAATCAGTTACTCTCTTTTTTACGAGGATTAAAAGAAGGCAGTTGTCCTATCATTTTACACCCTAATATCTCAGGTACATTTCAGCAGCAAATAAAACACGTCGATGGTGAGCTTCTTAAAAAAGCTGATTTTGCTGTTTTGAGTTCGGGAACAACTGGCAAAGCAAAATTATTTTGGCGTCGTCTATCAACTTGGACGAGACTTTTTGATTATCAAAATAAGGTGTTTGGTATGACTGGTAATAGTTGTCTATTCTTACATGGTAGTTTTAGTTTTACTGGCAATCTTAACTTAGCATTAGCTCAACTATGGGCCGGGGGATGTCTGGTTTTAAGCCAAAAGCTGTCTTTGAAAACGTGGTTAAGCTTATGGCAAGCAAAAAAGGTGAGTCACCTTTACCTTTTACCGACCTACCTAAATCGCTTGCTACCTTATTTGACTAAGAACAACATGACTGCGACTCACTTATTGACCTCTTCGCAAATGATATCACAAGAATTACTAAGACATTATTACAAAAAATTTCCTCAGCTTGAAATTGTCATTTTCTACGGGGCTAGTGAATTATCTTTTATAACGTGGTGTAATGGCAGAGCTGCTGTCAAAATTAATGGTTTGGTAGGACAGCCCTTTCCTGATGTGTCTATCAGTTTCAAAGATAAGGAAATTTTTGTAGAGACTCCTTATAGTGTAGAAGGAATGTCACAACCATACAGTGTTTCAGACTTAGGAAAAATGAGCCCAGCGGGTTTAATTTTAGAAGGGCGACAAGATGACTGGGTTAATCAACGAGGAGTGAAATGCCACCTGCCTAGCCTAGTTGAACTCGCTCACCAAGCGCCAAACGTCAAAGAAGCGCACGCTTTAAAGATAGGAAAAGGAGAAAACGAAACCCTAATATTAGTATTAGTTTTGACTAAGAAGGATTGCCTAGCACCTATTAAAGACTTTTTAGCTCTTTATTTAAACTCTGGACAACTTCCCAAGTACTATCTTGTGATTGATTGTTTGCCTTTAAAAGATAATGGTAAAATTAATCGAGAAGTTCTTTTAAATAAAATACCCAAACAGTGGCTTAGTTAACCACTTCAGGTTTCGTTTTGCTTATAGTGAGATACAAGTGACGATTCAGCTTTAGATGTGTTATAATATGGTCAAAAAAGATGAGGAGAAGGCCATGAAACAAGCTATCTTAGATCGCTATCAGGCCTTGAAATGCTATCAAAACGCAGGTTTATCAAACCAAGCATTTCGTGCTATAGCTAAAGAGCCTATCATTGATAATCGACTTGGTTCTCCAACTTTCTGGGTAATATGGCCTATTGAAAAAGAAAACCAATCAGCTAAGCAGTTACTAACGTTTCTTCTTGATTTGGTAGAGATGCCATTTGAGCTAAGTGGTCAGTTGCATGAAACTCAAACGCTACTCACCCGATTCCATCCATCTCTATTGCCAGATCATATGTTTTGGAAAGAGTTGGCTAGCTTAGTTGATCAAGCTTTTCCTGGCAAAACACTAAGCCAAGCAGGTGAGCTTGAAAAGCGTTTGCATCAATTTCGTTATGTCATCTCTAGTCAACAAGCTCAATCTATCAGAAACCATTATAAAATGATTGAGATGACAGACGCCCAAGCTCTGGCCCTTTTTTTGAGGTCTAAAAAAGGGCCTTGTTTGTGGCGGCAAGCACCAGATTATACCTTGATGGATTCTGCCAGGTTACATAATAAACTAAGATTTGAAGATAATAAAGTCATTTTTCCAAGTCAAGAAGTTTCCTATAATATAAAAGTACTTCTTTGGTTTCATACCGAATTTACTCTAGATAGCACAGGCTTTTTTCTTAATGAAGTTGATGCAGAAGTAGTGACCGAAAAAGGAATTGTCAATGGTGCATCTTTTAACTATGGCACAGATGGTCCTAGACATTGGGATTTAGATGTTGATCCGATTAGCCATCACGATCCTCAGTTTAGAAGAGACACCCTTAAAGGATTTCGATCGCCAAAAAGAGTATTTCGCCAGTGGTTTAGAGCTCAAAAAGATGACTTTATGTTCTCTTATTTTAATGCCAAAGGACTTTTTGCTTACCACAACAAGAGTAGTTTTGCCAGAGTCAAAAAATCAGCTAAGCAATTCAAACGTCAAATTCATCCTATAAAGGGTTGGTTTTAGAAAGTACTCTATTTGTAACGGTAGTCGTCATTGTCAATTAGGCTGAATTTTTGGTATAATCAGGTAGAAATAATTTAGAAAAATATAGTTTTGTGATTTTTTATTAACCACAAAAATCACAAATTGTAATATCAATTACAAGAACTTTCTGAGGTATAGACATGAAAAAAATACTTATTGTGGATGATGAAAAACCGATTTCTGACATTATTAAGTTTAATTTGACAAAAGAAGGTTATGACATTGTTACAGCTTTTGATGGACGCGAAGCGGTAACAATTTTTGAAGAAGAAAAGCCAGATTTAATTATTCTTGATTTGATGCTCCCTGAGTTGGACGGTCTTGAAGTAGCCAAGGAAATTCGTAAAACCAGTCATGTCCCGATTATTATGTTGTCGGCTAAAGATAGTGAGTTTGACAAGGTTATTGGACTTGAAATTGGGGCTGATGATTACGTGACCAAGCCCTTTTCTAATCGGGAATTGCTGGCGCGTGTCAAGGCTCATCTGCGTCGTACCGAAACTATTGAAACGGCTGTTGCAGAAGAAAATGCTTCTTCAGGTACACAGGAACTGACCATTGGTAATTTACAGATTTTACCAGATGCGTTTGTTGCTAAAAAACATGGTCAAGAGGTAGAGTTGACCCATCGTGAATTTGAACTATTGCATCATCTAGCTAACCATATGGGGCAGGTGATGACACGAGAACACTTATTGGAAATTGTTTGGGGATATGATTATTTTGGCGATGTGCGCACGGTTGATGTGACTGTTCGTCGCCTCCGTGAAAAAATTGAAGACACACCAAGTCGTCCTGAGTATATTTTAACAAGACGTGGTGTTGGGTACTACATGAAATCTTATGACTAGAGATATCATTGGAAACTTATCCACATTTGAATTAGCGATCCTTATCTTACTTGTTTTTGTTGCTTTTTACTTTATCCATCTTGCGGTGCGTGATTACCGAAATGCACGTATTATTCGGATGATGAGCCATAAAATCCGAGACTTGATTAATGGTCGCTATACTGATATAATCGACGAAAAAGCAGACATTGAGTTAATGGAGCTTTCAGACCAGTTAAATGACCTGTCAGATGTTTTTCGCTTGACGCATGAAAATCTTGCCCAAGAAAAAAATCGCTTGGCAAGTATTTTGGCTTATATGTCAGATGGTGTACTTGCTACAGACCGGTCTGGTAAAATCATCATGATTAACGAGACAGCTCGCAAGCAATTAAATTTAAGTAAAGAAGAGGCACTAAAGAAAAACATTACAGATTTGTTAGAAGGTGATACTTCATATACCTACCGTGATTTGGTATCCAAAACACCAGTGGTAACTGTTAATAGCCGAAATGATATGGGTGAGTTTGTCTCATTACGCTTGCGCTTTGCGTTGAATAGGAGAGAGAGTGGTTTTATTTCGGGCTTGGTTGTGGTGCTCCATGACACCACAGAACAGGAAAAAGAAGAACGTGAACGCCGTCTTTTTGTCTCTAATGTAAGTCATGAATTAAGGACCCCTTTAACTTCGGTTAAATCCTACTTGGAGGCTCTTGATGAAGGTGCACTTAAAGAAGATATTGCTCCAAGTTTCATAAAAGTTTCTCTTGATGAAACTAATCGGATGATGCGTATGATTTCAGATCTTTTAAACCTGTCTCGGATTGATAATCAAGTAACCCAATTAGCAGTAGAGATGACTAATTTTACTGCTTTTATAACTTCTATTTTAAACAGATTTGATTTGGTTAAAAATCAGCATACAGGTACAGGAAAAGTCTATGAAATTGTAAGAGATTACCCTATTACCTCTGTCTGGATTGAAATTGATAATGATAAAATGACACAGGTTATCGAGAATATTTTGAACAATGCCATTAAGTATTCTCCAGATGGTGGAAAAATTACAGTCCGTATGAAAACAACAGATACCCAATTAATTATTTCCATTTCAGACCAAGGACTAGGTATCCCTAAAACAGATTTGCCTCTTATTTTTGATCGGTTCTATCGTGTAGACAAGGCAAGAAGTCGTGCCCAAGGAGGGACCGGTCTAGGCCTTGCCATTGCTAAAGAAATCATCAAGCAGCACCATGGCTTTATCTGGGCTAAGAGTGACTATGGTAAAGGATCGACCTTTACTATTGTCTTGCCTTATGAAAAAGATGCAGCCATCTATGAAGAATGGGAGGAAGATGTAGACTAATTAATGAATGAGAGTGGTTTTAAATACAGTATTTTAGCATCTGGGTCCACAGGAAATTGTTTTTATTTAGAAACACCTAAAAAACGCTTATTGATTGATGCAGGGCTTACTGGTAAGAAAATTACCAGTCTTCTTGCTGAAATTGACCGCAAACCTGAGGATTTGGATGCTATTTTGATTACCCATGAGCACTCTGACCATATTAAGGGTGTAGGCGTTATGGCCCGCAAATACCATTTGGATATCTATGCTAATGAAAAAACATGGCAGCTGATGGATGAGTGCAATATGCTAGGTAAGCTTGATGCCTCACAAAAACATATTTTCCAAAGGGATAAAGTTTTGACCTTTGGAGATGTTGATATCGAAAGTTTTGGAGTCAGCCATGACGCTATTGATCCTCAATTTTATCGGATTATGAAAGATAATAAGTCTTTTGTGATGTTGACAGATACAGGATATGTCAGTGATAGGATGACAGGTATTATTGAAAATGCAGATGGCTACTTGATTGAATCCAATCATGATATTGAAATTTTGAGATCAGGCTCTTATCCTTGGAGCTTAAAGCAGCGTATTTTATCTGATTTAGGACATTTATCAAATGAAGATGGAGCGGGAGCCATGATTAGAAGCCTGGGGTACAATACCAAAAAAATATACCTAGGTCATCTGAGTAAAGAAAATAACATCAAAGAGTTAGCGCATATGACGATGGTCAATCAACTGGCTATGGCAGATTTAGCAGTAGGTACAGACTTTACGGTCCATGATACCTCTCCAGATACTGCTTGTCCATTAACTGATATTTGAGATAAGAAACTAAAAGAGAATATGCAAAGTAGCGCTGATTGGTGATATACCAGTCAGGGCTATTTTTTGATGTCTTAAAGCGTATTGTCTTCTGAGTTCAACGAACTCTCATTGGTCATCCTTTAGAGCATCAATAGACTTAAATTAGCCTGTAGTTTTGGCTTGTCTGATCTATTTATCAAAGGTGTTGAGGATTATAAAGATGAGGTAGTTTTTTAGTTGTTCAGACTAAAAACAAAAATAGCTCTATACTATCTGTAGTGGGACTGTAGTGGGAAATTCCCCTCAGATAGTGTAGAGTCTTTTGATTGTATGAGAAAGTTTCCTTTGACGGGTATTTAAGATGTTTAATAAATCACGAAAAATCCACTTAGAGTCGGTTTTCTAGGTGGATTTTTGGTATACTAAATAAGGTCTACTGACAAATATGAAAGGGATTTTTTATGAAACAGCTTGAAGAGTTACTCTCAACATCTTTTGATATTCAATTTAATGATTTGACTTTACTAGAAACAGCTTTTACCCACACCTCTTACGCTAACGAGCATCGTCTCCTAAACGTTTCACATAATGAACGCTTGGAATTTTTAGGAGACGCTGTTCTACAATTGATTATTTCAGAGTATTTATTTGCAAAGTATCCTAAAAAGACAGAAGGAGATATGTCTAAGTTACGTTCCATGATTGTACGTGAGGAAAGCTTGGCAGGTTTTTCACGATTTTGTTCTTTTGACGCTTATATCAAACTAGGAAAAGGTGAGGAAAAGTCAGGTGGTCGCCGTCGTGATACTATTTTAGGAGACTTATTTGAAGCCTTTTTAGGTGCTCTTTTATTAGATAAGGGGATTGATGCAGTACGTCGCTTCTTGAAACAAGTCATGATTCCTCAGGTGGAAAAAGGGAATTTTGAAAGGGTTAAAGACTATAAAACTTGTCTTCAAGAGTTTTTGCAAACAAAAGGTGATGTGGCTATTGATTATCAAGTCATTAGTGAGAAAGGACCTGCCCATGCTAAACAATTTGAGGTATCGATAGTTGTTAATGGTGCTGTCCTTAGTAAAGGTTTAGGTAAGTCTAAAAAATTAGCGGAGCAAGATGCTGCTAAAAATGCCCTTGCCCAACTTAGTGAGGTTTAGATGTTTTTAAAAGAAATTGAGTTGGAAGGGTTCAAGTCCTTTGCGGACAAGACTAAAATTGAATTTGATAAGGGAGTAACTGCAGTCGTAGGACCAAATGGTTCAGGTAAAAGTAATATTACAGAAAGTTTACGTTGGGCTTTAGGAGAATCAAGTGCTAAAAATCTGCGTGGGGGCAAGATGCCAGATGTCATTTTTGCTGGGACACAAAACCGTAATCCTCTAAACTATGCTAAGGTAGCGGTTGTTCTTGATAATTCCGATCATTTTATAAAAACTGCCAAGAAAGAAATCCGTGTCGAAAGGCATATTTACCGAAATGGAGATAGTGACTATCTGATTGATGGTCGCAAGGTAAGGCTCCGTGATATTCATGATTTGTTTATGGATACAGGGCTTGGTCGTGATTCTTTCTCCATTATTTCTCAAGGTCGCGTAGAGGAAATTTTCAATAGTAAACCTGAAGAAAGGCGCGCCATTTTTGAAGAAGCAGCTGGTGTTTTAAAATATAAAACACGTAAAAAAGAAACTCAGATTAAATTAAATCAAACTCAAGATAATTTAGACCGTCTAGAGGATATTATTTATGAGCTAGACACGCAGTTGGCACCACTTGAAAAGCAAGCTAAAGTAGCTAAACAATTTTTAGAACTTGATGCCAATCGTAAGCAACTACAACTAGATATTCTAGTCAAAGATATTGATATAGCTCAAGAAAGACAGACTAAAGATACTGAAGCTTTAGCTGCTTTACAACAAGACTTAGCATCTTATTACGCTAAGCGTCAATCTATGGAAGAAGATTACCAAAAATTCAAGCAAAAAAAGCAGGTTCTTAGTCAAGAGTCAGATCAAACCCAAACAACATTATTAGAATTAACCAAGCTAATAGCTGACTTGGAAAAGCAAATTGAATTGGTTAAGCTAGAAAGTGGCCAAGAAGCAGAGAAAAAGGCAGAAGCCAAAAAACATCTCGAACAGTTACAAGAACAATTGGATGGTTTTCAAGCAGAAGAAAAGCAGTGTACAGAACAATTATTGCATATTGATCAACAACTTTGTGATGTCAAACAACAGTTAAACGAATTGAGCAATGCATTAGAGCGTTTTTCAAGTGATCCCGACCAATTAATGGAAACTCTAAGAGAAGAGTTTGTATTATTGATGCAAAAAGAGGCGGCCTTATCAAATCAGCTGACAGCTTTAAAAGCCCATTTAGACAAAGAAAAACAGGCTCGTCAACATAAGGCTCAAGAATATCAGCTACTTGTTACTAAGCTTGATCAACTTAATGACGAGTCTCAAAAAGCTCAAGCTCATTATAAAGCTCAAAAAGAGCAAGTCGAAATGTTGCTCCAAAATTATCAAGAAGGTGATAAACGCGTTCAGGAATTAGAAAGAGATTACCAACTGAATCAAGAAAGACTATTTGACTTGTTGGATCAAAAAAAAGGAAAAGAAGCTCGTAAGGCTAGCTTAGAATCTATTCAAAAAAGTCATAGTCAATTCTATGCGGGAGTACGAGCTGTCCTTCAATCACAAAAAAAGCTTGGAGGGATCATAGGTGCAGTCAGTGAACACCTTTCTTTTGATTCTGATTACCAAACAGCTCTTGAAGTTGCATTAGGTGCTAATAGTCAGCATATTATTGTAACAGACGAAGCTGCAGCAAAAAGAGCAATTGCTTATTTGAAAAAAAATCGCCAAGGACGAGCAACTTTTTTACCTTTAACTACTATAAAGGCTAGATCATTATCAGAACACTATCATCGTCAATTGGCGACTTGTGAAGGTTATCTGGGAACTGCAGAATCATTGATTCGCTATGATGATAGTCTTTCAGCTATTATCCAAAATCTTTTATCTAGTACTGCTATCTTTGAAACTATTGATCAAGCTAATATTGCAGCGCGCTTATTAGGATATAAGGTAAGAATTGTTACTCTTGATGGAACAGAATTACGACCAGGTGGTTCTTTTTCAGGAGGAGCTAATAGACAAAGCAATACAACTTTTATCAAACCAGAGTTAGAACAAATCAGTGAGGAATTAACGCGATTAGTTGAGCAATTAAAAATAACTGAAAAAGAAGTAGCTGCCTTGCAAAGCGATTTGATAGCAAAAAAAGAAGAACTGACACAATTGAAATTAGCCGGTGACCAGGCACGCTTAGCTGAACAAAGAGCTCAAATGGCTTATCAGCAATTGCAAGAAAAACAAGAAGATTCAAAGGCTTTGTTAGCTGCCCTTGATCAAAGTCAGACGACTCATTCTGATGAATCTTTATTGGCAGAACAAGCTCGTATTGAAGAAGCATTAACAGCTATTGCTAAGAAAAAAAATGCCTTAACTTGTGATATTGATGATATCAAAGAAAACAAAGATTTGATTAGGCAAAAAACACAAAACATTCACCAAGCTTTATCTCAAGCTCGTTTGCAAGAAAGAGATTTACTTAATGAAAAGAAATTTGAGCAAGCTAATCAATCTCGTCTAAGAACTCAGCTGAAGCAATGCCAGCAAAATATTCTCAAACTTGAAAGCATACTAAACAATAACGTAAGTCAAGACAGCATTCAAAGACTACCCCAGTGGCAAAAACAGTTACAAGATGCCACAGAGCATAAGTCTGGTGCTCAAAAACGTTTAGTCCAATTAAGATTTGAAATAGAGGACTATGAGGCCCGCTTAGAAGAAACAGCAGAAAAAATAACCAAAGAAAGCGAAAAAAATGACACATTTATTCGTCGTCAAACCAAGTTAGAGACACATTTAGAGCAAGTGGCTAATCGCTTACGAGCCTATGCTAAAAGTTTATCAGAAGATTTTCAAATGACACTAGCAGACGCAAAGGAGGTAACAAATAGTATTGATCACTTAGAAAGTGCCAAAGAAAAATTACACCATTTACAAAAGACTATTCGTGCACTAGGACCAATTAATAGTGATGCTATTAATCAGTATGAGGAAGTGCATGAGCGTTTGACTTTTTTAACAAGTCAAAAGACAGATCTGACAAAAGCTAAAAATCTTTTGCTAGAGACTATTAATAGTATGGATAGCGAAGTGAAGGCTCGTTTCAAAGTGACTTTTGAGGCAATTCAAAAAAGTTTTAAAGAAACCTTTACTCAGATGTTTGGTGGGGGTTCTGCTGATTTGGTTTTAACGGAAACAGACCTCTTGTCTGCTGGTATAGAGATTTCTGTGCAGCCTCCTGGTAAGAAAATTCAATCTCTTAACTTGATGTCAGGCGGAGAAAAAGCTTTGTCAGCACTGGCTTTATTGTTTGCTATTATACGTGTTAAAACGATTCCGTTTGTGATTTTAGATGAGGTAGAAGCGGCTCTTGATGAAGCAAATGTTAAGCGCTTTGGGGATTTCCTCAATCGCTTTGACAAAGATAGTCAATTTATTGTCGTGACCCATCGTAAAGGAACAATGGCTGCAGCAGATAGTATTTATGGAATTACCATGCAGGAATCGGGGGTCTCTAAAATTGTATCTGTAAAATTAAAAGAAGCTCAAGAGATGACCAATTAAAAAACAGAAGGGAGTTCCTTCTGTTTTTTTGGATGTTCGGCCATAAGTTAGGAGATTTCATGATTAAACTAATAGCAACAGAAATCGGAATAAGCTAATTGATACAATAGAGTACAAAGAAAGCCTTGGAAATAGCAGTTTCCAAGGCTTTTTAGCTGTCGATAGGTAAAAGAGAAAAGTTGTCAGAGTAGATGATTTTTTATTGAGACACCCTTGATTGGCGTTTCGTTAAAAGGTAAAGAATGATTTTACTTAATCTTTGTTGACTAGTTTATCAAAATGGTCAGCGTAATGTAATTTTAACTTGTCTTCATTTAAAATATCAAGAACTTGTATGGCTTGTTTCATCTTTTCAACTCCAGTTTCTAATTGGCGCTTAAATTCAAAGTAACCTGTTGCATAGAGAAAAACTGTCTGTTCATAGAAGTTTAATTCATTATCTAACAAGGTTTTTATCTCATCAATTAAATAGGAGCAATTAGAAAATTCCTCCTTATTGATACTAAGAATGAAACAATTTATAGCAAGCTGAGTGACAATTCGTTTATTAGTTTTGTTCCGTGAAGAGTAAATGTAATTATTTAACATCTCCTTTGTCAATAGGAAGTAGGAGTTGTAGTTAATTGTTCGTACACAGTTACCCAACAAAAGGATTTCATAGTAGCCCCATTTTTCAACTTTAAAGAGATAATCTGTTAGTTGAAGTAATTCATCATCTGATGGAATGATGCTTGAATCCATTGTGTGTAAAATGGACTTTACCATTGTTTTCTCAAAAGAATTCAGAGTGTAATCAGAAGTGTCGGAAAGTAAACATGCTATATTATTGATATTTTGTGATGAATATTGCTTACGAATATACTGTACCAGGTTAGCAAATGTTTCGGAATTGGTATAGTCTTCATCATGTAAAATAAGAAACTCATCCAAAGTAATGTGTAATTTGTCTAGAATATTGATCAGTCGGATACACGATATCTCTGACTCCCCGCGCTCAAAACGAGAGATTTGTGATTTTGAAAGGTGTTCATCTGCCACGAAGCACAGACTAATTTGCTTTCCTTTTCGAACTTTTCTAAGTGTGGCACCAAGTTTTGATTTCATATTTTCCCACTTTCCCAACAAAAATCAATTCCGTTTTTTTTTATTGTACAATAAATAAAAACTGAAAGGAAGTCCGCTTATGAAGAAAATTTCAAAATTTTTGCCGATTTTAATTTTAGCAATGGATATTATCATTATTGTTGGTGGGTAAGTTACTTAGGTGTACACTTAAGTCTTTAGAGTATCTAAAGACTTATAGGTAATGGTTAGCTCTGTGTAATGCTTGTACTTTATGTTAGTAGTAAACTAATTAAACGTAGGAGGATGAAATTTATGTATTCTGCATTGCTTGGTAATCCAGTTGAACATTCTATATCAGATGAATTATTTGAATATCTAAATCACAACATAGGAGTTCTGGATGAATATAAACATAAAAAAATTTTGGTAGACTCAGTGTGTTTAGAAGATAAAATCAAACATCTGATAAATGATCCAAAATGTATTGGATTAAATATAACTTTACCTTATAAAAGAGAGGTAATGAGGTATATTGACAATTTAGACAGAGTAGCAGAGATAACTGGATCTGTTAACAATATTTATAAATCTGGAAATATAATTACAGGAACTAATACTGATTGGAAAGGTATTTATAATACATTAGTTTTCTTTAATATTAGCCATATAACAAAATGTTGTGTTTTAGGTACTGGCGGTACTGCTAGAGCTGCTATTTTCACTTTACAAAAACTACAAATCTCACCAACAGTTGTATACAGGGAGCCAATTAGTGAGAATACAAGAAGTTTGATAAAGAGTTTCCCTGATTTAAAGTATATTACATATAAGGAATTGGCTGATCAACAAATTTTAAATGATATGGAAATCATAATAAATACTACACCAGTTGGTATGATAAATTATGAAGAAAGTTTACCTATAAATTTTGATCATTTGGACAATGTTAATTATAAAGATAAATACTTTATGGATGTAGTTTTCAATCCTTTACATACGAAACTTCATGAATATTTTGGTAAAAAAGGAGCAAAAATAATTGATGGTTTATGGGTTTTGATTTTTCAGGGAATTGAAGCATTTTCATTGTGGAGTGATAAAATTAATGATGGTAAATATTTTTTTTCAAAAGATGATGTTGTCCTAATTCATACATTTCTAGAAGGGAAGATAAAAGGAAAATGACTTTTCACATTACAGTAAATCTTGATGAAATATCAGACAAACTAGATGATTCATTGAAATTTTTAAATAGATTATCAATTAAAAGTTGTGAATTACGAATGATAAACACTAAAAATATTATACAACTTAGTGATGCAGAGTTAATTAATTTAAAAGAACGGTTACAAAAGTATAATATCACTCCAATTTCAATTGCAAGCCCACTTTTTAAATGGAATATAGAAGAAAATCATTTAGAGAGTAATCTTGATTTATACGGTATTTCAGCTAATGTTACGTTAAATGAACAATGGCTTTATGTAAGGAAAATTATTTTTATTGCAAAATTTTTAAATATCAAATATGTAAGAATATTTGGTGGGATTGGGTGCTCAGTAGATGACTTCTTGAATAATGAACTATTTTTGAATTTGTTAAAAGAGACTGAAATTATCTTTTTAATTGAGAACGAGTTAGGAACTTCAGTGAGCACTGCAGACGATTTGTTAAAAATAGGACATTTTATAGATGAAAAATCTATAAAAAATCTAAAAATCTGGTTTGATATTGCAAATTATTACATAGTTGAACCTCAGGTAGACAAGGTTATTCCAAAATTGAAAAAATATATTTACTATATTCACTGTAAGAACTATGTTAACAATGATTTAGGAATACATTATGTAGAACTAGGTAAAGGAATTATCGATTATAAAACAATCATTCATGAAATCCATGAACATTTTATAGACTTAATTTTTAGTTTAGAAGTACATGAAAAAGAAATAGACAAAAAGGCAGAAGTAGTGAGGAAGTCTTATCTGACACTAAATGAGTATATTAATGGAGGCTAAAATGAATTTGAGTATATTTGGTTTAAAGAATATTCCTTATTTGAAAGAAGGGGATAGTATAGAAAAGCTTATTGAAGAAAGCATTAAAACTTCAGAATTTTTTATCGAAGACAATGATGTGCTTTGCATAGCTTCTAAAGTTGTATCTATCGCAGAAGGCCAGGTGATGTCTTTAAACGAGATACAAGTGAGTGATGTAGCAAAAGAAATCCACAGGAATATTCCTCGTAAAGATCCTAGAATAATTGAAATTATGCTAAATTTAGTCAATAGAGATCTGTCACGTTTAGATATCAAAAAAAATTACATTGGTTGTCGCTTGGAAAATGGTTTAAAGTTGACAAGTGGTGGAATCGATAGAAAATCAGTAGATGAAGTATTTCTTTTACCTAATAATCCGGATGCTTCTGCAAAAAGAATTTCGGAATATCTTAAAAAATCACTTGGAAAAAATGTTGCAGTTGTTATAACAGATAGTGATGGTAGAGAGGATAAAAGAGGTGCTACTCAAGTAGCAATTGGTATTTATGGTATTCATCCTTTGAGAAAAACAGAAGTAATAGATTCACAAGGAGAGACAATAAAATTCCAAGAAGAGACTTTGTGTGATATGATTGCAGCTTGTGCTGGCTTAGTAATGGGGCAACGTGGAACTGGAATTCCAGCTGTCCTCATTAGGGGCTTGGATTATAAATGGTCTGAAAATACTAGTATTAAGGAAGCATTAAATGAGTAGAAATCAGGACTGTAAGAATATTCTAATCATTGGTTTTGGAAAAATTGGGAAAATTAAAGCGTACAAGTGGCTATCACGCGGATATGAGGTATATGTCAAAGATTTGAAATTCTCCAGCATGAAATACCTTAATACAAATAGTGATGTGTTGGATGATTTATCACGACAATATTTTACTATTGAGATTTGTACTCCGACAAATCACCACCTTACGCTATTGAAAACCGTTATAACAAGGTATGTCTATTCTTATATTAGCATTGAAAAACCACTGTGTAATAGGTTAGAAGATTTAGAAGAAATGAAGTCGCTAGTAGAAAGTCACCCACATCTAGCAAAAAAAATTTTTGCCAGTGAACAATACTTCTTTTCGAAAATTTTGGAAAAACTGTTACAAGTAGATTGTTTCTCTCTAGATAAAATCAAGGAAATAACAGTTGATTTTTCTAAAGATAGGATTGAGGATAACGAGAATGGGAGATTTTTAGATAAAGAGATATTGGGCTATGGAATAGAGATTCCTCATATCATTGCTGTCATTTCTTATTTAGGAATTTCATTAGAAGAATTCAAAAAAGGAATCTTTGTGAATGCTATTTATATAAAAGACTTAGAGAAACACGATTATTCAATAGAAATCTTATCTTGTATTAATCAAACAGTGATTAAAATTATTAGTAATTTGGGAAGTTTTGCAATAAGAGAGGGCAAGATTGAAGGAGGTGATGCTAAAACAGTAAGAAGAGTTACCATTGATGACAAAACAATACTATTTGATCCACATCCTAAACTCGAGAGGTATAAGAGTGAATTGGTAACTGGGACAAATACGTTTCAAATACACGATGATATGATGGACACGTATATCAGTTTGTTAGAAGGAAATGCTATTCCTGAAGATTGCTATATCAATAATGCAATTGAGATAACAAAATTATTAATTAACTTATATTCAGAATGTGAAAAAATTTATTTATGAGGTGTAACTATGGATTTAAAAATTACAAACGGCTTTTATGACCCAAGTCATTTATCATACGAAGTAGTAGAACGCAAAGGCTTAGGTCACCCTGATACCTTAGCAGATGGAATTGCTGAGCAAATTGAAATTGATTACTCACTTTATTGTTTGGACAAGTTTGGTGTTATTCCACATCATAATTTTGATAAGATTATTATCCGAGGGGGACATTCAGTTCAGGATTTTGGTGGAAGTGACTTTATTGAACCAATTAAAATTATTTTTCTAGGTAGGGCGAGCAAAAAATGTTTTAATAGTTCAATTCCACTTTTTAAAATTCAGAAAAAGGCTGCAACTAAATATTTAAATAGAATTTTACCTAATTTAGATGTTGAAAATTATGTAGAATTTGAGACATTGACCTCAGATTTTACTACAAAAACTAATTGGTTCTCGCCTGAAGCAATAGAAGATTTACCGGAGTATCTAGATGTACCAAAGGCAAATGATACAGCTACAATGATAAGTTATTGGCCATTAACAATTTCTGAAGAATTAGCATTAATGATTGAAGGGTATTTTTATAAATTAGATAAGAATGAATTACCAACGCCAAGATTTACTAAAATGGGTGGTGATATTAAAGTAATGGTCGTAAGGAACGATTTAGAATATTCTATTAGAATAAATTTTCCTTTAATAAGTAAATTTTTTAACAATGATATTGAAAGTCAGTTGTATGTTGATAAACACGTAGAAAAAATTAAGAAATATATTGAACAAAAGTATAAAAACATAAGCTTTTCTATTGATTACCATTATTATTTAACTACTACAGGTTCTTGTATTGATTTTGGAGAAGAAGGTGCAGTTGGTCGAGGTAATAAAACTCATGGTATCATATCAAGTTTTAGGCCAAATACTATGGAAGCACCAGCTGGAAAAAATTGTACTTATTTTGTAGGAAAGGTTTGGGGATTTTTGTCTGATACTATTGCCAAAGAAATTTATGAAGCATTCAATACTCCCTGTCAAATCATTATGCAATTAAATATTGGATCAAAATTGTATAGACCAACCCATTTATTTATTCAGACAGAAGAAAGTGTTGATCAAGAAAGAGTATTAGAAATTGTTAACAGGCATTTAAATAATGGTAAACAAAATACTAATTTAATCTTGTCAACTCAACATTTTATTCCTAAAACCAATGTCTATGATGGATAAAACTGTTTTATATTTTGGGTTGGTTGAAATTTCTTTTGATGTGCCTGACTTTATATTTCAAAAAATAAAAGAGCAGAATAATAAAATTAGATATTATAGCAAATCAATAAATATATTAGGTAGTGTAAAATTTATTAACAGCAATCAGCAATTTATAGAATATGATGGCAATGGAAATATTTTAGTTTATGGAAGATTAAAGTATTTTAAAGAAGGAATTTCATTATACTACATTGGAGAGTACTTAGCTGAATGTCTCTTGATTGAACATAGTGACACCTTATTAATTCATGCAGCAGCAGTTTATAATCCTTTATCTGGCCATTCAATTTTACTATTAGGAGATAAAGGTGCTGGAAAAACTACGGTTGCAATAAGGCTTTGTATAGAACATGGGTATCACCTTATTGGTAATGACCAAGTAATATTTGGTTCGAACTCTGGAATACTACTAACTTATGCAGGGACATCTTTCTTTAAAATAAGAAGGACAGCTGTTTTGTCGGACAATTTACTGTTTAAATTATTTAGCAAATTTTTTAATCGTTCATTACAATTTAATAAGGCAAGTTGGGATGATAAAATTTCAATTTTCCCAAAGGAGTTGGGAATACGAACTTGTAATTTTTCTACTGAAATCTCAAAAATTTATTATATAAAGACAGACAAGAAAGAAAAGCAAATTTATCATTCAATTTGGAGTGATAGTTTAGCAAGTCTATATCTAAATGAGCTATTGGGAAGGCATATTTCTGGACAGGTTGCATGTTTTCAATCAGATAATGGAAAATATTTTTCTACAATGCCTTTGATAAATTATGAAAAAAATAATCGGGTACGAGAACAGATAGTGAAGGGTATTTTCGCTAAACAAAAATTATTTAAAATTACAGCAGCTACGCCAGCTAAGATTGCAGAAGCGATTATAGAAAATGTTAAGAAAAACTCATAGTGTGGGTGAATTTGGGGATTAATATGAAGTATTGAAAAAGGAGTAAGAGTAATTATGTTTGTGATAGGCATTCCAACTTTAAATGAGGCAGATAATATCAGTAGATTAGTTAAACAAATTGATGAGTATGCTGTAAATTTAGGGAAAGAAATTATTATTATTAATTCGGATAGTAAAAGTACAGATGGAACTCCGCAGATTTTTTTAGAAACCAAAACTTATAACACCAAAGTTTCGATAGTATCAGAAGCTAAAGGAAAAGGTTATAATGTGAGAAATATTTTCGAATATGCAATAAATCATGTGCCGAATTTCTCCGGTTTAATTTTGATTGATGGAGACGTTGTCTCAATGAAAAAAATGTGGTTAGAAAAGATGTTTATAGCAATTGAATCTGGAAATGATCTTATAATCCCAAATTATGCTAGAAAATCTTTTGAAGGAAATGCGACAAACCATTTTATTTATCCCATGTTAGTGAAAATTTTCAAACGTGATATGCCTTATCAATGCATCTCTGGTGATTTTGGATTTTCAAGAGGATTGATAAAAGATTTAACTTTGAAATGTAATTGGCACAAATATACATTAGGTTACGGGATAGATATTTTTTTAACCTTAACAGCTATATTAAAGTCATACAAAATTAAGGAAATCGATTTACAATCAAAGATTCATAAAAAAAGCTTTGAGAAAATTGAAAAAATTTTTTTAGAAGTTTCACAAAGTTTCTTCGAAACTATTAATGATAATTCTTTGAATCAAGATAAGTTACGTTTAAATATAAATTTTGAAAGTCATTCAAGACAGTTTATTAAGTCCAGTGATATCCTATCCAGCAATGATATCGAGAATTTAAAGTTAAGAGCGTTGTTTTTATTACAGGAAGAAAAACAGTATCTACATGGGCTGTCAGAGGTAGAATGGGACGGAATTTTGTCTAATACAATTAACAATATTTATAGATATAGTAGTGAGGAACATTCGTTATATTTATTACCACTTTATTTATTGAGAGTATACAATTATCTAAAGTACAACTAAGTTTTCAATTTTTATTAATCTTGAGAAGGAGTGTGATTGGTGGAATATGTTTCAATATGTTTAGCTTATCTAAATAATAAATACAGTATGTAAGTAAATTTATTTATAATATTTTTGATACTTTGAGTAGTAACGATAATATTTAATTTTTTGATGGATTATTTTAATTGACTTTAGTGGGTTAGATGCCAGTTTGGATTTTTGATATTTGTGTTGAGTTTAAAAGATAAAAACACTTAATGAAAATCTGTTTTTTCTTAGAAAGGGGACCAGTATGATTGAGACGCTAATGAGTACGTTGGAAATGGTTAGAAAAAAATCCTAGTAGGACTGCAATCGAAGATGACTTTGAGGAATATAAAAAGAGAAATCTACCAATCTTTGTCAGTGAAGATGATAGTGTGATCTATTATAGACCAGGGTTCATTTTTAATGAATTCTATCCCAATATTTCAGGCTGGAGACAAGAACTAAAGACTAAGCTTACTAGTATTTCTTTAATTTCTTTACATTTTATTGGTGTTGTTGACGAACAAAAAAAGGGGGGAATATCTAGGTTCTTTTTCTGATACATCTGAATTCTTAAGTAGACATCCAAAAATTTATATCATCTCATTTAGGTATAAAAATCAATTTTATATTCTTTCTAACAAAAAAATTGATTTATAAAAAGTTTTAGAATAGAGGTTAACATGAAAATTACAGTTGTAGGCATTGGATACGTTGGATTATCGATAGGGCTCCTACTTGCAAAGGAACACGACGTCACCTTTTTTGATATTGATAATAAAAAAATTGATTTAATAAATAAAAGGCAATCCCCTCTTAAAGAAGCAGCTATAAACAAACTTTTATGTAAGGCAAAAAATATTAATGCAACTTCTTCTGAAGAATTAGCATATAAGGATGCGACTTTCATAATCTTGTCTTTGCCAACCAACCTAAAATTTAATAAGCTTGATACTTCCATTATCGAAATTTCTGTAAGTAATATTTTAAAGATAAACAAAAAGGCTACAATTGTAATAAAGTCGACAGTTCCAATTGGTTTTACAGAATATTTAAGGAATCGATTTCACTACAACGATATCATTTTTTCACCTGAGTTCCTTAGGGAAGGATCAACTATTCATGATCAATTGTATCCTTCGAGAACTATAGTTGGAAATGAATCTAGAAATTCTCAATTATTCTTAGACATACTAACAGATATATCGGTTGAAAAAGACTCGCCATCTTTATTAGTTGGCTCTTCTGAAGCAGAAGCGATAAAGTTATTTTCGAATGCATACTTGGCACAAAAAATTGCTTTTTTTAATGAGTTGGATACGTTTGCTGAAATGCAAAATTTGGACTCAAAAAAAATTATTGAGGCTATGGGATATGACCAGAGAATAGGAAATTCGCACAATAATCCTTCTTTCGGTTTTGGTGGGTACTGTCTTCCTAAGGATATTAAGCAATTAGAGTATCATTTTAAAGAAATTCCAGCACCAATTATTACCAGTATAAGTGAATCTAATTTATTAAGAAAAATTCATATAGCAAAAATGATTTTGAACAGCTCAGCTAAAACAATAGGAATTTATAGAATTAATTCCAAAAAAGATTCGGATAATTGTAGGGAATCTTCTACAATTGATGTTGCTAAACTTCTAAAAAGCAGTGGTAAGGATGTTATCATCTTTGAGCCCTTAATTAACCAAAAAAAGTTTTTGGGGTGCCCTTTAATTAATGATTTTAATGAATTTATTAAATATTCGGATATTATAGTTGCCAATAGAATAGATGATGCTCTGAGAAAATGTAATTCAAAAGTTTTTACACGTGATATTTTTCAGTATGATTAACAAAAACATTTTTGCGAAAAAATATTTTTAAGTAATAAATTCAGTTAAAAGTTATTATATCTGAAAATTTTAAAGGTCTTTAAAATGAACAATAGGAAAAAAAATATTCAATATTTAGTGTATAGTAAAGTTATATATCGAATTGGCGATGTTATGTTTGATTTTGCTAACAATACTTTTCTTGCTGGGCTTAATCCAGCGTCTCTATCATTAGTTGCAGTATATCAGTCTCTAGAAAGTGTCATAGGTGTTCTATTTAATTTATTTGGTGGAGTCATTGCAGACAGTTTCAAGCGGAAAAAAATTATTATTACTACAAATATCTTATGTGGCACAGCTTGCTTAGTACTCTCGTTCCTAACAAAAGAGCAATGGTTGGTTTATGCCATTGTACTAACTAATGTTATCTTGGCATTTATGAGTGCTTTTTCTAGTCCATCCTATAAAGCATTTACAAAAGAAATTGTTAAAAAAGATAGTATATCACAACTTAATTCATTGCTAGAGACAACAAGTACTGTAATCAAAGTAACAGTTCCTATGGTAGCAATTTTCTTATATAAGCTACTTGGTATACACGGTGTATTACTATTGGATGGACTATCATTTCTAATAGCTGCTTTACTAATTTCCTTTATTTTACCTGTTAATGACGAAGTGGTGATAAAGGAGAAGGTGACAATCAGAGAAATATTTAACGATTTAAAAATAGGATTTAAATATGTTTACAGCCATAAGTCCATCTTTATTATTACCGTTCTTTCTGCACTTGTTAATTTTTTTCTAGCCGCTTATAATTTATTGTTGCCCTATAGTAATCAAATGTTTGGAGAAATTTCAACTGGACTTTATGGCACTTTTTTAACAGCAGAAGCAATTGGTGGATTTATTGGGGCAATATTAAGTGGTTTTGTGAATAAAGAATTATCAAGTATGAGATTGATATTGTTTCTATCTTTATCAGGACTGATGTTAATGTTAGCTCCCCCATTTTATATTATGTTTCATAATGCAATTATTTTAGCTTTGTCACCAGCTTTATTCAGTTTATTTCTTTCCATCTTTAATATTCAATTTTTTTCTCTTGTCCAGAAAGATGTTGATAACGATTTTTTAGGGAGAGTGTTTGGTATTATCTTTACAATAACTATTCTTTTTATGCCTATTGGGACTGGCTTTTTCTCGGTGGCATTAAATCCTAACAATAGCTTTAATCTTTTTATTATTGGTTCGTGCATTACTACATTGTCATTAGTATTTAGAATATTATTTAAAAAGTATAATATTCGTTAACAGTTAGTACTAAGTATTATTGAGAAAATTATTTTTTTTCAAAGTAAAGGCACTAAGTTGATCTGACTTACACATCTTATCAACTTAGTGCTTTTTTTATTTCTAGATATTATTATCTACAATTTCTACTATATCTTCAATCTTACAATCAAGTGCAATACAAATTTCCAATAAAATATCAGTAGTGATATTTTCCCCTTTTCCCAATTTTGCGATCGTGGAAGAACTAATCCCAGCTTCTTGCCTGAGCTTTGTTTTGGTCCAACCTTTATCAATAAGAAGTTTCCATAATTTATTGTAACTAAATCTCATCTGAGTTTTCTCCTTTGTTCCATGAAATACCGTAGAGTTCATTTCCGTTACTAGAGAGTCTCAATACCGTATTTTCTGACAAGAGTTGATTAGCATCTGGAGAATAAGAGCTGGCTTTATCGAAGACTAAAAAGACTTGTTTGTTCAATGACCTTGACTGGTCATATAGCTTCAAAAGTGCTTCAGTCGCTTGGTAGCTAACATTACTCAAGAGTAATGAATCGTGTGCGAGTGCTGGCAGATTAGTAAGGTAGAGCATTACTAAGTCGAATACAATCATCCCTTTAAACTTAGTTCCTGTACCATCATCATCTGGTGTATAGAAGGAGTAGCTATTGTGAGCATTTAGGTTAATTTGAGGAGCTTTGCGAATATCTGGATATAGAATGTTATTGACTTCACGCATCTTACTGTTGATTTTTACTTCTAGATCTAGAAGGATATCTTCTGTACTGCGTTTCAAGTCAGCGTCCGTTTCTGATTTTTCTTTGGATAGACCAGACTCCTTTAAGTAGGCCTCGTTTTGTTCTTTTAGTGCATTGATTGTAGCTGTTAGTTTAGAGTAGTTTTCTAAGTACTCACTTGAAAGATTTGGGATGTTTCCTAGTTCTTGAAGTTCTTGGTTTAGAGTTGTTAATTGACTCTCTAATTCGTCGATCTCAGCTATTAGGGATTCACGTTCAGTTGAGAATTCGGAATCTAAAATAGTTTCCAATTTTTTGTGGTAAGCTTCAACTTCATATAATTTTTTGAGATTAGTATCTGGGAAGTATTGTTGAAGCTCTGTTAAGTCAGATTCAGTAGGATATAAGCCAAATTCGATACTGATGTCCAATAGCTTAAGACGTCTTTGCTTGTCCCGAAGACTGCTTTCTAACTCCAGCTTAGTATTTCTAAGTTGGAGTTTTTGTTGATTTTTTTAAATATCATCAGAGTCAATTTTATCTTGATGAGTATCTTGGAGATGTGCTAAATCATATTCCAATCTTTTTATTTCTGAGACATTTGCTTCAAATTGCTTTTTACCGCCAACCAGGTTGGAGATGAAGGCATACCTGCGAGCATTACGAAAAGTTGTTAACTGGTCGCTCTTATCTTTCAGACGTTCTTTGTATCGTGCAATGTTATCATACAAATTAAACAGTTGGATGAGAGTAGTAATAGATTCAGAAGATTTTTGGCTCGAATAAACTTGTAAGGGGAAATCGGTATTTTGATTACTTTTTCCTGCAATCCTAAAGAAGCCACTCATAGCTAATCGGAATGATAGCTCTGGAGAATCTAAATGATATCGTTTCTTAAGTTTGTTAAGAAAAATTCCTAGGTCCATTGTTTCACCGGTTGGAGAGTAGCTCTTGTCACACACTAGAATGATATCTGGGTTGGCCGTATCTCTTGAAAAATAAAACTTTTTCTCAAATTGAAAGCAGAAGTAGATAGGATGATCACCTAATTTTTTAACCGCAATTGATTTTAGATAGCTATTACCTCCAAAGATGAAATCAATGGCTAATAGTGAGGAGGATTTGCCGATAGAGTTATCAGCTAAATCCATCCCCATAATCACGTTTAACCCATGGTGGAAGCAGATTGGTTCCCGAATTTCTCCGTGTTTCTTAAATACTGGAGACCACATTTCTATAAGCATAATTTTACTTCTCCTTCATTAGACATTTCAATAGCGTTCAATGCATACAAGCAATCCATTATGGATAGAAAATCTGTAGGATCATCCAACTCTTCTGAGATAGCGTGAAAGATATCTTTGACGTTTGAGTTTCTACTTTTGATTTCATTTAGCACTCTAGGCAAATAAGCAAGGGTGCTTTTTTGATAGGAGTAAAGTTTATTTGGTAATTGCATTATTCAAGTACCTCGCATTTTTGGATAAAGTAAGAGACAATCATCTGACAGAAGTAGATGTCCTGTAGTGTAGCCAGATGGAGTTTTTCCGAAATAGTATTGAAAATAGCCAGATTATTATGCTTGGCTGCTTTTAACTTTTTATACATCGATCGCGTTTGATATTGGATTTTCTCGTAATCAATTTTTCCTTGTTTGTCCAAATTTACGATGATTTTTTGAATGGTTAAGTAGTTATCAATAACTTGGTTTTTAACCAATTGATAAAGCGTACGATTGTTCTCAGGTGATATCTTATCAGTCAATTGCTTCGAGTCATAGGAGATATTATATTCATCACATTTTAGTTTATTGAGACTAGTCAAAACTGAAACAATTCCACTGTCTAACTTCATATCAGAAATCGCTTGTTGGCTGTTATGTGCAGAGACTAGAATCTTTTTAACATTTTTTAGAGTTGTTACAATTTTTTTGCGCCTATCTGCTTGATAGGTTAAAAAACCATCTGGGCAGAGGGCTATCAGATTCAGTGCTTCAGCGTCCTTATCTTTTTCAATGGCTGAAACCTCGTAATTTTCTGCTGCTAAGTTGCCACTGGTTAGAATGAGTGGTCTATCACAGCCTGGGCATGCACAACAGTTATTAGATTCTGTTAACAAGAACTGCCCGTATTGTTTTTTGAGTTGATTCGACTGGGTAGTGAACGCTGTATTTTGCACAGTGGTTAATTTTACAATCCCTGTCTTCTCTCTGATGGTTACCAGAAGATACCTTGGAATTGCGGTGTCGACTTGACCATGGTGCCTTTTGGGCAGGGCTATAAGGATATGAGTCCACCGTCCAAGGAACTCTATAAACTCATGATGGTAGGGAAAATCTAACATGTTGGTCATCCAGTCCTTAAATGGATGGGACAAAACGTGGTGATGCGACAAGCCCCTGGAGGCAACATCAAGCCAGATAAGGAAAAATCTGTTGAGAAGATTGACGGTATTGTAGGTCTTATCCTGGGGCTTGACCGTTGCATTTGCCGCCAAGGTGATGAAGCTAGCGTCTATGATGAGCGAGGGATATTGAGTTTTTAGTTGAGTCAACTCTAAAAACGTGATACAATGTCGTTACAAAAAAGGAGGATAACCATGGCTAAAACGGGAACTTTGAATTTACGAGTTGATGATTCAGTAAAAAGTGCGGCAGATGATATTTTGAAACGCTTAGGTATTCCTATGTCAACTGCGATTGATATGTTTTTGAATCAGATTATTTTGACTGGGGGTATCCCATTTGATGTTTCTCTACCTGAAGCGCCTCAACGAGTTAATGTTGATTACATGAGTCAGGAGAAGTTTTATGATAAGCTTATCACCAGCTTTGAAGATGCGAAAACTGGCAACCGTCAGGATGTCAGAGAATTTCTATTTCAATTGAAGGAAAATGCTTAATGAAAGAATATCAGGTCACCATGTCGGATGATGCTAAAGCAGATTTGCTGAGCATCTATCACTATGTTCGTGATGAACTCTGTGCACCACAGGCAGCGGATGATCTTCTTGAGAGGTTATCCCAAGGAATGTTATCACTATCCATTTTTCCTGAACGTTGTGCCATCATTGAGGATCTGATTGGAAAAGGCTATACCTTCAGACAACTGATTGTCAAAAAATATCGCATTGTATATCATGTTCTGGAAGATGAAGTTATAATTGTTGCGGTCGTCTATGGATCACGTCATATGAATAATTGGTAAAGTAAGGGAGAGTGATGTATGGAACTCGTAAAGACGATACAAATTGGTGATGACATCTATCCTCCGATACCTGACCTATTTGGCATTCAAGAGAATCAGGAGTTTAACCTTTATAAATCAACTGATGGAACTTTGGTGTTAAGTCCATCTGATAGCAAACTATCAGCGGATCACCAAAGTATAAGCAGTGATGAGCAGATGACAACAGCTGTTGAACAAGCAAGGTTAGATGAGATTGCGACTTCAGTATTATCACGACATCTTGACGCATTTAAGGAATTGACAGAATGAGAATACTAGGTTTTGTAAGAAAGACTGTTGATTACTTTGAAAGAAATATACCGAAAGCACTTCAAAGGAGGTGCTTTTTTTGTACCCCAAAATAAGGAGGGCTTATGGGACTACTTGATTTAATTGGAAGAAAAAGGGCTAGAGATAAGCCCCAAAACAGTTATGAAGGTCAGGACTTTTCCTACCTCTTTGGTCGCACGACTAGTGGCGAGAATGTGGATGAGTTTAAGACTATGCAGACGACGGCAGTCTATGCCTGTGTGCGTGTTCTTGCTGAAGCGGTGGCGTCACTTCCTATTCACATCTATGAACGGACAGAAAATGGGAAGGAGAAAAAGCTGGACCACCCACTGTACTTTCTTCTTCATGATGAACCCAATCCAGAGATGTCCTCCTTTATCTTTCGAGAGACAATCATGAGCCATCTTTTGATATGGGGAAATGCCTATGTACAGATTATACGAGATAAAAGTGGTATGGTATCGCTACTGCTAAAGCAGAAGGCGAGCGTTCTGATAAGAAAGCTGCTCTTGATTATCTGGCAACGGATGCCTTAGAAGCACGAATTGCAGCACTTCACAAAGCTAAGATTGATGAGTTGACCGTCTCTAGTTCAGCATGGATGCCAAGGCTTATCTCCCAACAGATTCTATCAGAGTATGTGAAGAGCCTAGAAGTTGAAGCTGATAAGGTCGTTATTCCAGGACAGAATACTCCAGTCTTTAGTTGGGATAGGGATGGGAATGGGAATCTTTCCATTGACACACCGCTCCTAAAGGTGAGAGGGGAAAGTCTAGCGACACAAGCTGACCTTACAACCATCTCTTTAACTCCTGGTCCAAAGGGAGAACTCTGGCAGACAAGTGTTGAAAGGTTGGATATAAAAGTAGACAAGCACATCAGCCTAACCTTCAAAAATGGCGTACGGATTGATTGATAAAAGGCAAGGGCGTATCAATTCGGCACGTCCTTTTTTAGTTTATCTGTGGTATAATGAAAGAAGTTATATTGGGAGTTGAGATGCACGATTCATTTGAATTTTGCACTCCCTAAAAAGGGTAAAGGTTAGATTGTATGATAAAACTAATAGCAACAGAAATAGGAATAAAGTGGATAATACAATAAAAGTTCTAAATAGCTTGAAACAAAGGGACTAGGAGTTTGAGTGGGAATTTTAATACTCTAGGGTAATTTTATGTAGAGTGTTTGAAAATAATAACGTTAAAAAGTTAGTAATCGTTAAAGAATTTAAAATAAATTGTAATAGTTTATCGCTTGTTTTATCGCTTGAAGAACGAGCGATAAATTTATTTTTATGGTATAAATAAGAAAAAAGATTGTAAGGAGAAAATGATGAAACCACCTTTTACAGTTACGAATACCATGTTAAATAAGGTAGTAGAGATTTCTAAAATTATTGGTAATTTAGAATTACAAGTACAGAAAGATTTAAAATTAAGAAAAGAAAATCGTATTCAGTCTATTCACTCATCACTCGCTATTGAACAAAATTCTTTAACAGTAGAACAAATAACAGCCATTATTGATGGGAAAAGAGTGTTAGGGAACCCCCGTGAGATAAGAGAAGTAAAAAACGCTTATGAAGCTTATGAAGAAATTTTAACGCTAACTCCCTATGATGAATCACATTTTTTTAAAATGAAGAAATTTCAACAGTACATTTACCGATAACAACATCGTCAATCACAAGTCCTATGGGGTTGGGGAGTGATTCGCTACCTGTAAAAATTTCCTTATTTGATGTTGATACCTATCTTGCAGATTCGATGCAGTTTCACTTAGAGTATATACTTAGACTTTTTCCAAAGTCAGGAGTTCATTACTTAATGCCTACTTTTAGAGGAGAAGCAGTAGATCATCGACATTTATCGCAATTTTATCATAGTGAGTGTGAGATAGAGGGAGATTTACACTATGTGATGAATTTAGTGGATAGATATATTAAGTTTCTGGTTAGTGAAATTCTTAGAGAGTGTCGAGATAGTATTTTTGCTATAACAAAAGATGTAAGTCATTTGGAAAGTTTTATTGATCGAAAGATACCAATTATTACGTTTGAAGAGGCTTGTACTATATTGGAAAATGAAATAGATTCATTGGAATATAATGATGAACATCATTTTTATGTGTTAACAGATGTTGGGGAAAAGAAATTAATGGAACATTTTGAGGGAGTAGTTTGGGTAAAAAATTATCCCTGTAAAAGTGTCCTTTTTTATCAAAGGTTCTCAACAGATCATCTATTTGCCTATAATGCAGATTTGTTGTTAGGAATAGGCGAAACTGTAGGTTGTGGAGAAAGATGCGAAACATATGAAGAAGTTGTAGAAAATATGAATTATTTACAAGTAGATGCTTCTGAATATAGTTGGTATTTAGAAATGAAAAAAACAAGACCTATGAAATCTTCAGGATTTGGTTTAGGAGTAGAGCGTTTAATAGCGTGGATATTGAAGTGCGATGATGTTCGAAAAGTTCAATTAATCAGTAGAGAAAATGGGATTGATTATTTACCATAAAGGAGGAAGAAAAATGAAAAAGAATATTTTAATTGTAGGTGGAGGTCCAGAGATAACTATATGTTATGATTTAATTAACAATAGTACGGAGTATAATTTCTTTTCAGTATCAGAAATTCCTACGATGTATCCAGAGTTGTTTGTAGAAACAATTGAAACCAGCTTTAGAAATTTTGGAAAGACGATTGAACAAATTAAAGAGCTCAAATATTCTATTGATGCTGTTGCTTGTTGGGATGAAGCTTTAACGCATATAGCTGATGATATTTCAAAAGAATTAGGATTGAACCCTATTTCATCGCTAGATTCTCAATCATTCAGGTTTAAAGATCGAATGAGAATGGTATGTGAAGCTGGTGGACTAAAAATGCCCAAATATAAAATTATCAATCAATTTTCAGATACAAATAAAATAATCAATTGGAAATATCCATTAATAGTGAAACCAACCTCTTTTTTAGCAAGTATAGGAGTGAAAAAAGTTTATAATTTTTCAGAATTACAACAAGCAGTTTCTCAAATGCTTAATGTAAAATTTCCGGTTTACATAGCTTCAGGGGTATATGAATTGGGGGAATTATATAATTTAGAACCTAGAGTTTTGGTGGAAGAGTTTATTGATGGAGAAGAATATAGCTTAGAGAGCGTGGTAAGAAATGGAATCTATACACCTCTAGGGATAACTAAAAAAATAGTGGATGAAAAATTATTTATGGATGAAATAGGCCATATTTTCCCTTCAAATTTAAACAAAGAAGAAAAAAGTAGAGTATATTCTTGGGCAGAAAAATTACATCAAATTTTGCAATTAAATCATATTACGACTCATACAGAATTTAGAATTGGAAGAAATGGAGATATTATTTTAATAGAAATTGGAGCAAGAATCGGTGGAGATTGTATTCCAAACTTAATGAAAAACAGCTTTATAGTCAAGGGATTTGATTTTTATAATACTTATTTAAAAGCTAGACTAGGTTTACAAGAAGAGTTAAATACAGACACTAATAAGTTTTCAGGAATTGTATTTTTCAGACTCAATCCAGAGAATTACGGAAAAATATTTAATGGAGTGAGTTACGATGCACCTAAAACTTCACTAATATTTGAAGAAAAGATATATAAAAAGGAAGGAACTGTATTGCCAAATCCGATTAATTGGAGTAATGAGAGAGTAGGATATGTCTGTTTGGAAAACAAGGAATACGCTGTGCTAGAAAAGGAGATGAAAGAAATATTAAAATCATTGTCAATAGAGTAAATAGTGAAAGAAACATCAAATCTATAGGTATTTGTTCACCCTCCTATCCGGGGACATTTCATTATCAGAAACGATATAAGAGAGGAGTAGAATTTTTACAAAATAAAGGATTTACTATAGTAGAGGGAAATTTAACAGGAAAAGAAGGTTATAGAGGGGAAATTTCAGGAGGAGTTCAAGACAGAGCTGAAGAATTAAATCAACTTATTCCGCGTGTGGATGTCATCATGACTTCCATAGGTGGCTACAATTCTAATTCTGTATTAAAGTATATAGACTACGATCTATTTAAACAGAAATCTCCTATCTTTATTGGATATTCTGACACAACAGCTCTTGCTTTAGCCTTATATAAAAAGACTGGATGTATAACTTACCTGTCTCAGAGCGTTATCTCTAATTTTGGAGAGTTTGAACCGTTTAATGAATTAAATTATTTCTATTTTGACTTCATGCTTCAGAGTAAGTGCGAAACCTTAATGGTACAAATACCAGATGTTTGGACGGATGAGTGGATAAATTGGGAAACCTATGAAAGAACCAAAAAAACAAATAAAAATGAGTGGATTATTTTTAACAAAGGTGAATTTAATGGTACTTTGATCGGAGGAAATCTCGATACCATTGTAGGAATAATAGGAACTGAGTATATGCCAAAAATAACAGAGGATACCATACTCTTGTTAGAAGATGTATATACGGATCTAGGAAGACTATATAGGAATTTCACAACGCTTGCCTTACATGGTATTTTTGATAAAATAGGAGGACTTATTATTTCAAAATTTGAAACAATAGGGGAAAATAGCGATGTTATTAATGATATCATTAATGAATTTGTAGGGCATAGAAAGATTCCTATTTTATTGAATTTTGATTGTGGTCATACCCATCCTAGCTGTTTAATGCCTATTGGTGGTAAAATTACGTTGAGTTTAAGCTAAAAGAGGTGGTATATGAACAATAGAGAAAGTAAATTAACGGGTTTCTATGATGTTTTTGAGGAAGAAGTAGAAAAAATAAATCATATTCATAATGTTTTTGTAGAGGAGTCAGAAAAATTTGGCTTTCAACAGATGAAGATTGCTATGGTAGAGCATAGAAAAAAATACTTAGATGCAACCGATGTTCATTATACAAAATACAAAAATATTTGAAGTTCATAGAGTAAAAGAAGAGTCAGTATACGCCCTCCAATCAGATTTGGCACTTAGTATGTCGCCGTTGTATAGCTAACTTACCACAACAAATACCTGTAAAGTGGATTCAAGACAGAGTGTTATTTAGAGATAGAATTCCTACATATAAAGGTTATAGAAGACAATTTAATCAAATATTATTAGGTGCATGGGGAATAGAATCAGCTTATGTGGATGCAGAAATAATAGTTGCAACTTGGCGAGGCTTGCAACGATTTAAAGGAATTAAAGTAGAATTTATTCAACTGTCTAACAAAAATATATTTGATGTTTTGGAGAAAGATTTATCTAAAAAGTTAAGATTTGAAGATATTTCAATTGAAGCAATATTGGGTAAATATTTGTGTAATAATGACATAGAAATCATAAAATGTCTTTATGAAAAAGATAAAATAAATATGGAACTCTTAATTAGTCTTATTTCAAAAATAAGTAACAAACTGGTGAAACAGGAATTTATAAAAGTTTTAGTCTTGTATGAGTATGTAAAAAACTTTTTACCAGTAGATTGCATTTACTTTTCATTATCTAATTTATATGGAACAGGACATTATTCAAGTATGAACTATAAAATCTTCATACGAACTAAGTCAGGTGACATATTTGATATTGCTGATGGTGGTAGAATTGATGATATGGTTTCTAAATTTAATAAAGTAAACGTATTAGGAGTTTGCATGGGAATAGGAACCACTGTTTTATCACAAGAGATTGAGTATGAAATTGAAGATAGAATAATGATATTAGTTGAAAAAATAGATGTGAAAATCTATAAGAATTGTCTTGAATTAGCAAATAAATTAAGTGGGTATCATTGTTCCGTTTTTGAGTTTCCTTATAAAAAAATCAAAAAGTTTTTTAAACATGAATTATATTCGAGACATCATTATATTATTGTTCGATTAGATGGAAGTATGGAATACAGATTTTCATCTGTAGCTTTAAAAAATAAAATTAAAAGCATACTTGATAGTTGATGTATACTGTCATTTAGAATAATAATCACATATTGTTGTCAACGAAACCCACCATAGTCTATAATGAAAGCCTAGTAGGGATGAGCTATATACCAACTATCTATCAATCCAGACGTCTCTACTAAAAAATACTCCGTCTTCTATGAAACTAGAAACGGAGTATTTCTGTTTGTCTATACCACTAAATGAACAGTTATATAGAAAGGTGATTGGATGTTTGGAATAAACATCCTGAAAAAAATTTGAGACCTTCTTATATCCTAAACTAGAACGAATGTCTAGTGAAATAAAAAAAGCGACACCATTAGGATGTATTTTGGACTAATGTCAAATAAGTAGACAGAAAACCGTGTTATTTTATTACGTTAAACTAATTTTCTTCTTTCTGATTAGGGGTTAGTCCTAGATTAGCCGTATGTGGGTTGTAATTGTTATAAAAATTCTCAATGTATTCAAAGCAGTCTAATTGAACCTGTTTGATACTTTTTTTGGTTGATTTGTCTATGCTTTAAATACTTGAAAAATGCTTCAGTTACGGCATTATCATAAGGATATCCAGGTTTAGAAAAAGAATGCATGATAGTGTTGTCATCAATTATTTTTCTCAATTCCCTGGCCTTAAATTGTGACCCTTGGTCGGAATGAAAGAGAAGTGTTCCTTCAATCTTTCTTTTATTAAGAGCTAATTCTAGAGTGTCACATGCTAACTTTGCATCCATACGGTGACTCAGTTTCCAAGCAATACATTTTCTAGAATAGAGATCAAGTATTGCGCAGAGATAGACATATTTCTTATATCCAATAGAAATATAGGTGAAGTCAGTAGACCATACTTGATTAGGTTTGTCAGGATTAAATTTCTGGTTGAGTAAGTTTTGAGGATACGTTTTTTGAGTCCTTTTAAGAGCTGTTTTTGGCTTAACGGTAGCCATTTTAGGGAGCGCCATATTCTTCATTAGACGGTAAATTCTTCCTTCAGAGATTTTTGTGTCGTAGTCTCTTTGAAGAATGACTTTGATAGACTTCACACCAAGTCTTTTGTTTGCTTTGGTATAAATCTCAAGTATTTGTTTTCTATAAATTTGATTATCCAATTCTCTTTTTGAGGGCTTATGTTTTAGAAATTTATAGTAAGTGGAGCGATTGACACGTAAAACACGATACAAGGTTGTTGTGACGTGTTCAAAGCGTAACCGATAAACAGCGAGGAGTCTTACTTTAAGTTTTGCATGAATATGGCACTTGCTTTTTTTAGGATAAGGTTCTCCTCTTCAAGCTGCGCATTACGTTTTTGTAGCTCTTGTATTTGCTTGGCAGTAAGTACAGAATTATCTTCGAGTTTGACTTGGGAATACTGTTTGATCCATTTTGCAAGCGCAGAAGCGGATACCCCATAGTCTTTACAGAGTTCAGACCGAGTTTTTCCAGTTTGATAAAGGTTAACAAGAGATTGTTTGAATTCTTCATCATAGCGTTTAACTGTTGACATAGGCTGTCCTTTCGTTTTTGTGTCTTTTAAAACAGATTGTAACACACAAAGTTTTGTCTACTTTTATAGTATACATCCAGTGGTCATTTATAAAAATAAAAAAAGTAGCAGTTCACTTCAAAAACGGTCAGGTTATCGAAATATAATCTGGCTGTTTTTTACGAATGGAATGAAAGCTGCTTTTTATGATATAATAAGAAAAATTGAACAGAATGCAGAAATGATGGGGCTTATTTAAATCGTTAAAAAGTGCACACCCTAAATGGCGTTTGCACCCCCCTAGAGTAAAAAAAGGAGACATTGTATGATAAAACTAATAGCAACAGATATGGATGGTACTTTCCTAGCTGAAGATGGTACTTATAATCAAGAGCAACTAGCTGCGCTCTTGCCAAAGTTAGCCGAAAAAGGCATTTTATTTGCGGTTTCGAGTGGCCGCTCGCTCTTAGCCATTGATCAGCTCTTTGAGCCCTTTTTGGATCAGATTGCTGTTATTGCAGAAAATGGTTCCGTGGTTCAATACCGTGGTGAGATTCTATTTGCAGATATGATGACCAAAGAGCAGTATACCGAAGTTGCAAAAAAGATTTTAGCCAATCCTCACTATGTAGAAACAGGTATGGTTTTTTCTGGGCAAAAGGCAGCCTATATTTTAAAAGGCGCATCAGAAGAGTACATTCAAAAAACAAAACATTACTATGCTAATGTTAAGGTTATTAATGGTTTTGAAGATATGGAGAATGACGCCATTTTTAAAGTTTCTACCAACTTCACAGGCCATACCGTCTTAGAAGGAAGCGATTGGTTGAATCAAGCCCTCCCTTATGCCACTGCAGTGACCACCGGCTTTGATTCCATTGATATTATCTTAAAAGAGGTGAATAAGGGCTTTGGTATGGAGCATCTTTGTCAAGCCTTGGGCATTAAGAAAGCAGAAACGATTGCTTTTGGGGATAATTTTAATGATTACCAGATGTTGGAGTTTGCTGGTAGGGCTATTGCTACGGAAAATGCAAGACCTGAAATCAAAGTGATTTCAGACCAAGTCATTGGCCACTGTAATGACGGAGCAGTACTAACGTATTTAAAAGGACTAGTGTAACTCATGAATATTAGAATTTTGGCGCTTGATTTAGACGGTACCCTCTACAACACTGAAAAAATTGTCACAGATGCCAATAAAAAAGCCTTAGCAGCGGCTAGAGAAAAAGGGGTTAAGGTGGTTATTACCACAGGTCGCCCTCTAAAGGCCATCGGTAACTTGCTAGAAGAGTTGGACTTGCTTGACCACGATGACTACAGTATTACCTTTAATGGGGGGTTGGTTCAGCGAAATACAGGGGAGGTTTTGGATAAGAGTTCTCTCAGTTTTGACCAGGTTTGCCAGATTCAGCAAGCTTTAGAGGCGGTTGGCTTACCAACAGATATTATCAGTGGTGGGGATGTGTATAGCATTCCAAGTAAGGACGGTAGGCATTCGCAGTACCATCTAGCTAACCCACTGTTGACCTTTATTGAGGTGACATCTGTAGCGGAACTACCAAAAGACATTACCTATAACAAAATTGTGACAGTCACCGATCCAGACTTTTTGGATCAGCAGATTATAAAGCTATCCCCAAGCTTATTTGAGGATTTTGAAGCCTTTAAATCACGAGATATTATTTTTGAAATCATGCCAAAAGGCATTGATAAAGCTTTTGGATTAAACTTGCTTTGTCAGCACCTTGGCCTTGACGCTAGACATGTCATGGCTATGGGAGACGAAGCTAACGACTTTGCGATGTTAGAATGGGCAGGACTTGGAGTAGCTATGGCTAATGGTGTTTCAGGAGCTAAAGCCGATGCCGATGCCGTGACCACCTTGACCAATGATGAGTCTGGAGTTGCAGAAGCTGTGAAGACATTTATTTTAGAAGAGGAGAGTTAATGGGATTATTTGATCGTTTATTTGGGAAAAAAGAAACCCCGAAGGTAGCTGAGGAAAAGTTAGAAGAAAATCTTTTGACAGAAACAACTCAGAAAGAGGAGCTTTCTGAAAAAGCCAATGAGCAAGACAAGATTGAGGCGGTTCAACAAGAGGACGTTTCTTCAGAGGGCGCAGGTTCGGTGGAAAATGGTCCCGAAGCAGCTTCAGTAAACGCACTGGTTGAGGAAGAAACAGGTGACAATAGTAATCATCCATCAGAAGATACCAATGAGTTTGCTGCCGACAAAACAGACCTTAAGGTAAGTGAACTTAGTCAATCTACGGCATCAGAACCAAAAGACCTTGTTGACCAGCCAGTTGTGGAACAGTTTCCAACAAAACAAGCCCAAGCTGATGCCTCAAATGATTCGGCGAATGAAGAAGCAGTAGACACTTCAAAAGAGCAATCCAGTAGCCAACAGGTTATGGAAGACTACTACCGTCGTAAGGCTGCTCTTGAAAAAAGCCTTCAAGAAAAAGCAGCGGCAACGGTTCCAGTGATGCCAGAAGAAGTTCCACAAGAAAATCAGGCCTCTACCTCAGCAGAAGCTTCTCAAAACAAGGCAACCCACGATACCATTCCTGAGACAGATCAAGAAAAATACAAGCGTAGCTTGAAAAAAACGCGGACTGGCTTCTCAGCTCGTCTGAACAGTTTCTTTGCCAATTTCAGGCGAGTGGATGAAGAATTCTTTGAAGACTTGGAAGAAATGCTGATCTTATCAGATGTCGGTGTACATGTGGCGACAACTTTGACAGAGGAGTTGCGTTATGAAGCCAAACTGGAAAATGCGAAAAAACCAGATGCCTTGAAACGTGTGATTGTGGAAAAATTGGTAGATATCTATGAAAAAGATGGGCGTTATAATGAAGCCATTAATTATCAAGATGGCTTGACGGTTATGCTTTTTGTAGGTGTTAACGGGGTTGGTAAAACGACTTCAATCGGGAAGCTGGCTTACCGTTACAAACAAGAAGGTAAAAAAGTCATGTTGGTGGCAGCAGATACCTTCCGAGCAGGGGCTGTGGCTCAGCTAGTCGAATGGGGACGCCGAGTAGATGTGCCAGTCATTACTGGCCCTGAAAAGGCTGATCCAGCGTCTGTTGTTTTTGACGGGATGGAAAAAGCTGTGGCAAAAGGTGTAGATATTCTCCTGATTGACACGGCTGGTCGCCTGCAAAACAAAGAAAATCTCATGGCAGAGCTGGAAAAAATGGGTCGTATCATTAAGCGCGTGCTACCAGATGCCCCTCATGAAACGCTTTTGGCCTTAGATGCGTCAACAGGACAAAATGCGCTTAGCCAAGCCAAGGAATTTTCAAAAATAACACCATTAACAGGTTTGATTTTAACGAAAATTGATGGCACGGCCAAAGGTGGTGTAGTCCTAGCCATCCGTCAAGAATTAGACATTCCAGTCAAGTTTATCGGATTTGGTGAAAAAGTGGATGATATTGGAGAATTCCACTCAGAAGACTTTATGAAAGGCCTTTTGGAAGGTATCTTATAACAGCAAAAACCAGTCTCGTTTTATTGAACGAGACTGGTTTTTAGTATGTCATCTTAGGCTAATCCTTTTTTCCCTAAATGGTAAAACATAGCAAAGAAAAAGATAAAATCAAGTAGAGCAAAAATAGTAAAGAGAAGGTAGACAGACTGGACACCGCTTGTGAATTCTGCTTGACTATTTGCTATCAGTGATGCCATAGCAGTTCCTAGAGCGCCAGCAAATTGCTGCATCATCTGAAAAATGGCCGTGGCATCGGCATTTTTCTCGGCAGGCAATTCTCGAATAGCCGTGGCTAAGCTATTATTAAAGCCCATGTTACGCCCAAACGTGAATAAAATATATAAAAGAGTGAATGGTAAAAGCATAAAATGTCTTGTTTGAAGTGTCATAATAATCAATGATAAACTAAATAAGGCATTTCCTAAATAAAGCGAAAGTCTTGCTCCTTTTTGATCATAAAGTTTACCAAAAGCAGGTGCTAGTAGAGCTCCGAGTAAGGTACCAGGTAGTAACACCATACCAGCTTGAGAACTATTAGCAATCTTTTCCATGACAATAAAGTTTGGCGTTAGAAAATTTATGCCTAAATTAATCAGCTGGAAGACAAAAAAGGGAATCAGGCCAAAGGTTAGAGAGGGAATTTTGAGAATGCGAATATCAAGAAAGGGTTGCTTAGCTGTGAGATTCTTGTAGAGGAAGAGGATAAAGCTGAGAATAAAAAGCCCTAAGTAATACAAATTAACACTGCCGTTTTCTAGACTAGTAATAGCTAATAAGGCAGAAGTTAAGCTAATCGATAGTGCAATAAATGCCAACCAGTCAAAGGGTACTTTTTCGCTTACTGGAGAATCTTCGAGGTAATAATAAGCTAGAATACCTGCAATCAGTGGTACAGGGAGTATACAGATAAAAATCCATTGCCAACTAAAATGGCTAATCATAAAGCCCCCATAAGTAGGCCCAAAAGCAGGTGCTAAGCTAATAATAAGACCAGCAAATCCCATAAATAGACCTACCTTATGCATTGGGACACGCTCTAAAATAATATTAAACATCTGAGGCATTACCAGACCAGTACCAATGCCTTGAAAAATGCGGGCTAGCAACATGATCGCAAAGGACTGGGTCAGAACGGCCAAGATGGTGCCAAATGTAAAAAGACCTGTGGCCATAAAAAAGAGGGGTCTTTCCCGCACATTTTTTTTCAGTGTAGCCGAAGTGGTCATCATAATCGCCACTGCTAGTAAATAAATGGTCGTCATCCATTGCAAGCTATTTAAGGGTAACTGATAGACTGACATCAGTGTCGGGAAGGTGACATTCATACTGGTTTCAGACAAAATTCCTGAAAAACCAATGAGTGCTATGGCGATAATCGCCATAATTGTTTGTTTTGAAACGGTTTGTTGATGATGTGACATGATAACTCCTTTATCTAATCGATTGTTATTGTATCATATAATCTTAAAATTGTCAGAAACTCTTTTTTGCTAAATCAATAGATACGAATAACAATAGTTGCTCTTTCAGAGAATTTTTTGAAAACGCTTGACAGAATCTTAAAGAGATGATAACATTAAAGCGTTCTCAGATGTGATTACTTCAGGTAAGCAGGCTAGAGACATAACAATCAGAATATTAAAGGATGTTATCACAGTTTTGTGAGCAGGGACCTATTTGAAAAGTGCTTTTTAGCGAGCTTTTGGATAGGTCATTTTTTATTGTGATACTAAAGGACTAGGACTTTTATGTTGATTAAACGCGTTTTAAACCATAATGCGGCGATTTCGACCAACCATCAAGGATTAGATATTTTATTGATGGGAAAAGGGATTGCCTTTGGAAAAAAAGTTGGAGATAGTATTGAGCTTAATGCTATCGAAACATCATTTGTTTTAAAAAATAGTGACAATATGAATCGCTTCACAGAGTTATTTATTACGGTGCCACAAGAAGTTGTTGCTTGCTCAGAGAGAATTATCAATCTAGGTAAAATTAAATTAGGCAAAACCTTAGATGAAATTCTCTATATTAATTTAACGGATCATATTCACTCTGCTATTGAAAGGCATGAGCAAGGAATGTTGATTCATAACCCACTACGGTGGGAAATTCAACGCTATTATCCTGATGAATATAGTCTAGGGGTAAAAGCCTTAGAGCTAATTGAGCGTAATCTAGGAGTCACTCTAGCTATTGATGAAGCAGCTTTTATTGCCATGCATTTTGTCAATGCTAGTTTGGACACTCCTTTTAAGGAGCCACATCGCCTGACGGAGATTGTTTCTTATATTGAGCAAAAAATCAAAACAGACTTCAAAACAGAATTGGATGACACATCCATCGATTATTACCGCTTTATGACCCATATTAAATTATTTGCTCAACGTGTGTTATCACAGATGTCTTACGATGATGATGATGCGGAACTGCTTTTAGTGGTGAAAACGAAATACCCTAAAGAATATCGGTGCGTCTTAGATATTAGTGAGGAGATAAAAAAGCGGTACAACTACCACCTTAATTCAAGCGAACTTTTGTATTTGACGGTTCATGTTAAACGTTTAGTGAAACATTTAAAGGAGACTTAATATGACGTATCAAGAAACTGCCAAGGCTATTTTAGCGGCGGTTGGTGGCAAAACAAATATTCAACGTGTGACACACTGTGTAACACGTCTACGCTTAGTACTGAAAAATGATGAGAAAGTTAAAGATCAGCAAGTCAAAGCCATTTCAAATGTGATTGGCGTGATGCGCAAAAACGGCCAGTACCAAATTATCTTGGGCAATGATGTCAATAATTATTACCAAGCCTTTTTAAGCCTAGGGCATTTTGACAATCAAGATGAAGATCATTCTTCAAAAGCGAAAGGAAGTATCCTTGAGCGCTTGATTGAAACCATTGCTGGCGTGATTACACCGCTGATTCCAGCCCTTCTTGGTGGTGGAATGCTCAAAGTGGTGGGAATCTTGCTTCCTATGCTTGGCTTAGCGAGTGCGGACTCTCAAACCGTTGCCTTTATTAACTTCTTTGGCGATGCGGCTTATTATTTTATGCCTGTCATGATTGCCTATTCAGCAGCGGCGCGCTTTAAGGTGACACCTGTTTTAGCAGCGACGATCGCAGGGATTTTATTGCATCCTGCCTTTGTTGCAATGGTAGCAGAAGGTAAACCATTGACTTTATTTGGAGCACCAGTCACTCCTGCTAGCTATGGCTCATCTGTTATTCCCATTTTGATGATGGTTTACTTGATGCAATACATTGAAAAATGGGTCAATCGCTTGGTGCCAAGCGTGATGAAAAGCTTCTTACAGCCAACCTTAATCATTTTGATTTCTGGCTTTTTGGCTTTAGTGGTTGTAGGTCCTCTTGGTGTGATTATTGGTCAAGGGTTATCTAATACCATGCTCGCTATTTATCATGTGGCTCCGTGGCTAGCACTTGCTATTTTGGGAGCGATTATGCCGCTTGTTGTCATGACGGGGATGCACTGGGCTTTTGCACCAATCTTTTTGGCCGCTTCGGTCGCAACACCAGATGTCTTGATTTTACCAGCAATGTTGGCTTCTAATTTGGCTCAAGGAGCCGCATCTTTGGCTGTTGCCTTTAAAACAAAGCAGAAACAAACACGTCAAGTTGCCCTTGCCGCGGGGATTTCAGCTTTGCTGGCAGGTATCACGGAACCGGCACTTTATGGGGTCACACTGAAATTTAAAAAGCCACTCTATGCAGCCATGATTTCAGGTGGTCTGGTTGGAGCCTTTATTGGTTTTGTCAATATTGCTTCTTATACCTTTGTCGTACCTTCTATTATTGGTTTACCACAGTACATCAACCCATCAGGCGGAGCTAATTTTACAAATGCTTTGATTGCCGGAACTGCGACGATTGTGTTAGCCTTCAGTTTGACTTGGTTCATGGGAATTGATGAAGAGTCCCCAAAGCAAGTGAGTGTTGCAGCAGATATGTCACAAGTTAAGAGCGGCTTGTCAACCAAACAAACGTTGTATGCTCCAATGACAGGTGAGATGCTTTTTCTATCAGAAGTTCCTGATGAAACCTTTTCTTCCAAGTTATTAGGAGAAGGATTTGCCATATTACCAAGCGAAGGTGAGGTCTATGCCCCCTTTGATGGTGAAGTCATCACTTTCTTTCCAACCAAGCATGCTGTTGCCTTAAAAAACACACGTGGTGTGGAAGTCTTGATTCATGTCGGTATTGATACGGTTGAGTTAAAAGGGCAAGGTTTCGAGCAGTTAGTGTCTGTTGGCGATGTCGTGAAACGAGGCCAGGCACTTCTAAAAATGGATATTGATTTCATTACTTCAAAAGGCTATTCACTCATCAGTCCTGTGGTCGTGACCAATTCGGCTGAGCAGTTGGAGATTATTATTCAAGATGACAAAAAAATGGTGACTAAAGAGGACGCTTTGTTAGTCATTTTATAACCTAAAAGGAGAGGGAGAATGGGAATTTTTCCAAAAGATTTCTTATGGGGCGGCGCAGTAGCTGCCAACCAAGTGGAAGGAGCATTTGAGGCAGACGCAAAAGGTTTGTCCGTACAAGATGTTCTACCAAATGGTGGACTAGGAGAATGGACAGATAGTCCTACCAGCGATAATTTAACTTTAGAGGCGATTGATTTTTACCACCGCTACAAAGAAGACATTGCTCTTTTTGCCGAGATGGGCTTTAAAGTCTTTCGAACGTCTATTGCTTGGTCTCGTATTTTTCCAAATGGTGACGATGACCAGCCCAATGAAGCAGGTTTGCAATTTTATGATGACTTATTCGATGAATTGTTGAACTATGGCATCGAACCCTTAGTGACCTTGTCGCATTATGAGACACCTCTGCATTTGGCCAAAGCCTATAATGGTTGGACAGATAGACGTCTGATTGGCTTTTTTGAGCGCTTTGCTCAGACAGTCATGGAACGCTATAAGGACAAAGTCAAATACTGGTTGACCTTTAACGAAGTCAACTCGATTTTACACATGCCCTTTACCAGTGGTGGCATCATGACAGAAAAAGAAAAGCTGAGCCTGCAAGATTTATACCAAGCTATTCATCATGAATTGGTAGCATCTGCTAGTGTCACAAAGCTAGCGCATGAAATCAATCCTGATGTTAAAGTTGGGTGTATGATTTTGGCGATGCCTGCTTACCCAATGACCTCTGATCCTCGTGATATACTTGCTGCGCATGCATTTGAAAATCTTAATCTCTTATTTTCAGATATTCATGTGAGAGGCAAGTATCCTTCATATATTAAGTCGTATTTTAAAGAAAATGGGATTGAGATTGTTTTTGAAGACGGAGACAAGGAATTATTAGCGGAACATACGGTTGATTTTCTATCCTTTAGCTATTACATGAGTGTCACACAAGCCCACAATCCTGAAGCTTACACATCTGGTCAGGGAAATATTCTAGGTGGTTTGTCCAATCCATATTTAGAATCTTCGGAGTGGGGTTGGCAGATAGACCCAATTGGTCTGCGATTGGTCTTGAATCAGTACTATGACCGCTACCAGATTCCTTTGTTTATTGTTGAAAATGGCTTAGGTGCAAAGGATCAGCTGGTGCAAACCGCAGATGGCAGCATGACGGTTCACGATGATTATCGCATTGACTACATGAGTCAGCATCTCGTACAAGTTGCCAAAGCGATTGAAGATGGCGTTGAGGTCATGGGTTACACTTCTTGGGGCTGTATTGATTGTGTCTCTATGTCAACAGCCCAATTAAGTAAACGCTACGGTTTTATTTATGTTGACCGAAATGATGATGGTACTGGTCAACTCACACGCTATAAGAAAAAATCATTTGATTGGTACCGACAAGTCATTCAAACCAATGGACGTTACCTTGAGGATAATTTTTCCTAAATAGGTCTTGTTTAAGATGGTGACTCTGTTCCTATGCTAACTGATAAAACTCAAAAAGCATTTGTTTTGATAAAAAACAAGTGCTTTTTTATTAGTCTTTAAAAAACGCGGTAAACATAAGGATTATTAGGTTCTTTGGTTTGATGAACCTCAGCAAGTTGAAGGACAGGTAGATGTTGTTCTAAGTTTTTATCATATTCCATATGAAGGCGACCTTTAACTGTTAGCCATGTGTTGTTAGGGTAGCTGGTTTGATTACCTGTGGTCAAAAGTCCGTACACTCCTGAGTCGGCAATACAGTGAATAATGCCGAAGCGGAAAAGGAATTGGTAGTTGTCATGGCCCGGTTCGTTATAAACAAAGCCAGTGTATTGGATGTCACGATCAAGAAACTCATCTGGGTAGAGATAGATCAATTCCATCACTTCCATATAATTTTCAGTGGTAATGGTGACCGGTTTCTTGCCTTTATATTTATGGAGTTCTTGACGCATCTCCTTTTGGTAGGCAGACTTTGTAAAGTAAAGGCTGGTATCAGGTTTGAGGTATTGAATGGTGGTACCGTCATCACTGACTCCCGTTTTAGAGGCTCCCGCAGCCAATGGGAAAGTATAGCCTTTAGCAGAAACCGTGGTGGAATCTAAGGTCACGGTCGGCACAAGGAGACCAATCAAAACAGGAAAGACCAAGATAAAAGGACTCGTCAGCCTTGCGATTTTTCCTGTTAAATGGCTATGTACCTTAATGTTTTTCATCCAGGTATAGAGTTGAACAAGAGCTAAAATGAAAGATAAAATCATGGAAATATAAGCAAGGTAAGAATACCGAACATTGATGTACTGATCCAGTTTGCCAGACAGCTGGAGATACATGGTTAGTTCAAAATAGCCAGCTAAAATTAAAAAGCGAATCATTAGAGCACCCCCACAAGTAAACAATAAACGGCAATCATAAGAACGGATACGCCGATAAATTGGACAATGAAGCGTCCTTTAAAAGCCTTTACCATCATCATAAGGTTTTTAATATCCACCATAGGACCAATTAAAAGAAAGGCAAGAACTGGAGCCACTCCAAAGGTGGATAATAAGGAAGCTCCGATAAAGGCATCGGCTTCACTACATAATGATAGAATGAAAGCCATCAGCATCATGATCAAAATGGCTGTCAAGGGATTGTGCCCAATCGTTGTCAACACACGAGTTGGGACATATATTTGCATGGCAGAGGCAATCAAGGTTCCAAATACGAGATACCTACCGGTGTCGAAGAATTCATCAATAGCATGTACCAGTGCTAGATAAATGCGTTTTGGCAAGCTTTCATGAGAATAATCATGAAAATGCACGGGTTGAGCATTATCCTTGAGAATGTTATCATCTACAATAAAAGCTAACATTACCCCAAGTGTAATGGCTACTAGTGCAGCACCGACCAAGCGAAGTATCAGAAAGCGCAAAGAATTCCCAAAAGCAGAATAAGTAGCGAACAAAACAATAGGATTAATGATAGGCGCTGTTGCCAGAAAAGGGACGGCCGTATAACTAGGCACCTTTTTTTCCAAAAAGCGGTTGATGATGGGAATAATCCCGCATTCACAAGAAGGAAAAACAAATCCAACAAAGGTTCCAAACAGAATGCGCAAGCATTTTTGCTTAGGTAGGTATTTTTGAACCAATTCTGGCGTTACAAAGACTTCAATACAACCAGATAAAATAGTTCCTAGGAGCACAAAAGGAAGAGCTTCAATGATAATGGACATAAAAATCGCAAACCATTGCAAGACACTGGGAGGAAGGTTGGAAAAGAGTGACATTCACCATATCCTTTCTAGATGATAAAAGAGGAGGCTGAAACACGAATGTTCAGCCTCGACTGATACGTTTTGTTAGCCTGATCGCTAAAAATCTCTCAACTCAGTTTAAACGAATGGACGATATGTTAAGAGAATGAGACAAACTAGCTATGGTTTGCTTGGTTTTGTTTGTTCTGTCGTTTTTTCTTTGGTCGCTAGTTTACCATCAGTATTGACTTCCAAAGGCTTATCAAAACTAGGGATTGATGCAAAGCCTGCTAGCATTTTTTCAAGTTCATCATTTTTTTTATGGGTAATTGCCATATCTATGACCTTCTTTCATTCAAGATAAGTCTATTATACTATCATTTGAGAACAATGCCAAAGCGGAAGTGTTGTTTACTTCTTTCTTTTTTAAAATTAGGTATTGTTATTTAGGGTTTCGTCAGTTATTTACTAAAAGTAGCTTTTTTTGATTCTTTACGCAACTTTATATTAGGACAATGTTTCGCTATCATTTTTTGCATTAACATGGTTTGTGTTATAATAGCAATATTATGGAAAATAACAATAATCACAACATTGCAGAGGCTTTGTCAGTTAGTCTCCATCAAATTGAACAGGTGCTTGCCCTAACAGCACAAGGCAATACCATTCCCTTTATTGCACGTTACCGTAAAGAAGTAACAGGAAATCTAGATGAAGTGGTGATTAAGTCCATTATTGATATGGATAAGTCTCTCACTACCCTGAATGAGCGCAAAGCAACCATTCTCGCTAAAATTGAGGAACAGGGAAAACTGACAGATCAGTTACGAACGAGTATTGAAGCAACCGAGAAACTCGCTGATTTGGAAGAGTTGTACCTGCCTTATAAGGAAAAACGCCGTACAAAAGCGACGATTGCGCGTGAAGCAGGCTTGTTCCCATTAGCACGTTTGATTTTACAAAATGCGCAAAACCTTGAAACAGCAGCAGAACCCTTTGTCACAGAAGGATTTGCCAGCCCACAAGAAGCTCTAGCAGGAGCTGTGGACATCCTTGTGGAGGCCATGTCAGAAGATGCTAAATTACGCTCTTGGACCTACAATGAGATTTGGCAGTACAGCCGCTTAGTATCAACGCTTAAAGATGAGCAGTTGGATGAGAAAAAGGTTTTCCAAATCTATTACGATTTTTCTGACCAAGTGTCTAACATGCAAGGATATCGTACTTTAGCCCTTAACCGTGGCGAAAAGTTAGGCATCTTAAAAGTGTCTTTTGAGCATAACTTGGAGAAAATGCAACGCTTTTTCAGTGTGCGGTTCAAAGAAACCAACCCTTATATTGAAGAGGTCATCAATCAGACCATCAAAAAGAAAATTGTTCCAGCTATGGAAAGACGGGTTCGTTCAGAACTCAGTGATGCCGCAGAAGATGGGGCTATCCACCTCTTTTCTGAAAATCTCCGTCATCTTTTGTTAGTGTCTCCTTTAAAAGGGAAAATGGTTCTTGGGTTTGACCCTGCCTTTCGAACAGGTGCAAAATTGGCTATCGTTGATCAGACTGGAAAATTGTTGACTACTCAGGTTATTTATCCCGTAGCACCAGCTAGCCAAACGAAGATTCAAGCAGCTAAAGAAACACTGACTCAGCTCATTGAGACTTACCAGATTGATATTATTGCCATTGGAAACGGAACAGCCAGTCGGGAAAGTGAAGCCTTTGTAGCAGACGTTTTGAAAGATTTCCCAAATACGTCCTATGTCATCGTTAACGAAAGCGGTGCTTCTGTTTATTCAGCGTCAGAGTTAGCCCGCCATGAGTTTCCAGACCTCACAGTGGAGAAGCGCTCTGCTATTTCTATTGCTCGTCGCTTGCAAGACCCACTCGCAGAATTGGTTAAAATTGATCCTAAATCTATTGGCGTCGGTCAGTACCAGCACGATGTGAGTCAGAAAAAGTTGAGTGAGAATCTTGGTTTTGTTGTGGATACTGTGGTTAACCAAGTCGGTGTTAATGTGAACACGGCTAGTCCATCTTTATTAGCACATGTGTCAGGTTTGAACAAAACGATTTCAGAAAATATTGTCAAATACCGCGAAGAAAATGGAGCACTGACATCACGCGCTGACATCAAAAAAGTGCCGCGTTTAGGAGCCAAGGCGTTTGAGCAAGCAGCAGGTTTTCTCAGAATTCCAGGAGCCAAAAATATTTTAGACAACACAGGAGTTCACCCCGAGTCCTACCCAGCAGTCAAAGAACTCTTTAAGGTACTTGGTATTCAGGACTTGGACGACGCTGCCAAGGCAACTTTAGCAGCAGTTCAAGTTCCCCAAATGGCAGAAACATTGGCTATTGGGCAGGAAACCCTTAAAGATATCATTGCTGATCTCCTTAAACCGGGTCGTGACCTTCGTGATGACTTTGAAGCACCAATCTTACGTCAAGATATCCTTGATTTGAAAGATTTGGAAATTGGCCAGAAGCTTGAAGGAACTGTGAGAAACGTCGTTGACTTTGGTGCTTTTGTAGACATTGGTGTTCATGAAGATGGGCTTATTCACATTTCTGAAATGAGCAAAACCTTTGTCAACCACCCTAGTCAAGTTGTTTCAGTGGGTGACTTGGTAACTGTTTGGGTCTCTAAGATTGACTTGGACCGCCACAAGGTCAATCTCAGCCTATTGCCACCGCGTGACACTCACTAATTATGTCCAAGAAGTTTCCCTGGCTGATTTTGGCAAACCACTTCACCACAAGGCTTATTGGAACAAGCGCCTAAAAACAACTGGCGGTCGCTTTTTTCCAAAAGATGGTCATTTGGATTTTAACCCTAGGATGCTTGAGGAGCACGGTGAGCTTATTTTTCGGAAAATTGTTCGCCATGAGCTCTGCCATTACCATCTTTATTTTGAAGGAAGAGGGTACCATCATAAAGATAGGGATTTCAAAGATCTGCTAGCTCAAGTAAACGGGCTTCGTTATGTCCCAACTAGCTCTAAATCAAAGACTAATCATCATTATAGTTGCCAAACCTGTGGGCAGGTTTATCAACGAAAAAGGCGTATCAATCTGGCTAAATATGTTTGTGGAAATTGCCACGGGAAACTTATGGAAAAAAATCAGTCGTAAGACTGGTTTTATTTTGCGAAAAACAATGTAAACTAGTATCATAGAATGAGGAGGTAAAGAAACGTGGAAACTAAATTCTATAAACAGCGAAAAAATCGCTTGGTTGCAGGTGTTATTGCTGGTTTAGCAGATAAGTATGGTTGGGATCTTGCTCTAGCGCGTGTCTTAGCGGCTCTTCTTATTTACGGAACTGGTTTTGGAGTTTTGCTTTATATTTTGTTGGCCATCTTCTTACCTTACAAGGAAGACTTGCTTGAAGAACGTTATGGCCGAGGTCCTCGTCGTCGTAAAGACGCTGATGTCTTAAATGAAGAAGAAGATGGTTGGTTCTGGTAAATAATCAGTTAAAATGATAATTCATCACGTAAGAGCAACCATGTGATTAACTGATGATAATAAAATGTTTTGATATGTAAGTAAGCGAAGGGTCTTATCAACTATGATGAGGCTTTTTGCTTTTTGACTTAGTAAGATGATACCTTTTTAAACACCATAATAAGCACTAATTGCTCAATGATACTAGTAAAGTATTTGTTTGCCATTGTCTTATTTTTGACTCATATCTCTAAATGATAAAACCTAGTTTTTAATAGAGCTAAGACCATTTTTGGTGTCGTTGTTCTCATTTAGTAGTGAAAAAATGAGTATTTGCAAGGGTCTAACGGTCGATTTGTGTTATAATATTGAAAAAGGAGAAATTATGACCGTTACTGTAAAGATGCTAGTGCAAAAAGTTAAACTTGATGTGGTTTATGCTACAGATAACTTGCTGTCAAAAGAGATAACAACATCAGATATTTCACGTCCAGGTCTTGAAATGACTGGTTATTTTGATTATTATGCTCCAGAAAGGTTGCAGCTATTTGGAATGAAAGAGTGGTCTTATCTTACACAGATGACTTCTCACAACCGTTATTCTGTTTTAAAAGAGATGTTCAAAAAGGACACTCCTGCAGTGGTTGTCTCTAGAAATTTAGCCATTCCAAAAGAAATGGTTCAAGCTGCAAAAGAAGAAGGTATTTCACTTTTAAGTAGCCGTGTTTCAACTAGCCGCTTAGCTGGAGAAATGTCTTATTTTCTTGACGCTTCTTTAGCTGAACGTACTAGTGTTCACGGCGTTTTAATGGATATTTATGGTATGGGGGTTCTTATCCAAGGGGATTCTGGAATTGGTAAAAGTGAGACTGGTTTAGAATTAGTTAAGCGAGGGCATCGTTTGGTTGCAGATGACCGTGTGGATGTCTATGCCAAAGATGAAGAAACCCTTTGGGGAGAGCCAGCAGAGATCTTGCGCCACTTGCTTGAAATTCGTGGGGTAGGTATTATTGATGTGATGTCGCTTTATGGAGCTAGTGCTGTGAAGGACTCATCACAAGTTCAATTGGCCATTTACCTTGAAAACTTTGAGGCTGGTAAAGTTTTTGATCGTCTCGGAAACGGTAATGAGGAGATAACTTTCTCAGGAGTGAGAATCCCTCGTATTCGTATTCCGGTAAAAACAGGTCGAAATGTTTCAGTGGTTATTGAAGCCGCTGCGATGAATCATCGGGCTAAAGAAATGGGCTTTGATGCTACAAAAACTTTTGAAGATCGTTTAACTCAACTAATCACCAAAAATGAGGTGAGTCAATGATCAATCCCATTGCCTTAAAATGTGGTCCACTAGCCATCCACTGGTATGCTCTATGTATCTTGTCAGGACTTGTTTTGGCGGTTTACTTAGCATCAAAAGAAGCACCCAAAAAAGGAATATCATCTGATGCTATTTTCGATTTTATTCTGATTGCTTTTCCACTTGCTATTGTTGGTGCAAGAATTTACTATGTTATTTTTGAATGGTCTTATTATGTCAAGCATTTAGATGAAATCATAGCCATTTGGAATGGCGGTATTGCTATTTATGGCGGTCTCATTACAGGAGCTCTTGTACTTTTGGCTTACTGTTATAACAAGGTGCTCAATCCCATTCATTTTTTAGATATTGCCGCACCAAGTGTCATGGTCGCTCAAGCTATCGGTCGCTGGGGAAATTTTATCAACCAAGAAGCCTATGGTAAAGCTGTGAGCCAGTTAAATTACTTACCAAGCTTTATTCAAAAGCAAATGTTTATAGAGGGAAGTTACCGCATTCCGACCTTTCTCTATGAATCACTTTGGAATCTTTTGGGCTTTGTCATTATTATGATGTGGCGTCGTAAGCCAAAAAGTCTATTAGATGGAGAAATCTTTGCATTTTACTTAATTTGGTATGGTAGTGGAAGACTAGTCATTGAAGGTATGCGAACAGATAGTCTTATGTTTTTAGGTATTCGCATCTCCCAATATGTGTCTGCCTTATTAATTATTATTGGCTTAATCTTTGTTATAAAAAGACGTCGTCAAAAAGGAATTTCTTATTATCAAGAATAAGGATAGAAAAAGGAGAAACTTATGGACTTAGTTGGAATCTCACTGATGATTATTGCACTCGCATTTGTTGCTTTGGTGATTTTCTTGATTATTGTATTAAAGAAAGTCTCAGAAACAATTGATGAAGCCAAAAAAACGATTTCTGTATTGACAAGTGATGTTAATGTGACACTTCATCAAACTAATGATATTTTAGCAAAAGCTAATATCCTTGTTGAAGATGTTAATGGTAAAGTAGCAACCATCGATCCACTGTTTGTTGCTATTGCTGATTTGTCAGAAAGTCTTTCAGATTTAAATAGTCAAGCAAGGCATTTTGGGCAAAAAGCAACTAATGCTACAGGTAATGTTTCAAAAGCTGGAAAATTAGCATTAGTTGGTAAAGTAGCCTCAAAAGTATTTGGAAAAAAAGGAGAAAAGCATGAATAAAAGTTTCAAAAACTTAGTGATTGGAGCTGTTTCAGGAGTAGCGGCAGCTTACTTCTTATCAACAGAAAAAGGCAAGGCTTTGAAAAATCGTGCTGAAAAAGCTTATCAAGCCTACAAAGAAAGTCCAGATGATTACCACCAATTTGCTAAAGAAAAAGGTAGTGAATACAGCCATTTAGCACGTGACACTTTCTATGATGTGAAAGATAAGTTGGCTTCTGGTGACTTAACTAAAGAGGACATGTTAGACTTGCTCAAAGATAAAACAACAGCTTTCGTGCAAAAAACAAAAGAAACCCTTGCCGAAGTTGAAGCGAAAGAAAAGCAAGATGATGTTATCATTGATTTAAATGAAGAAGACATCATCATTGACTATACTGAACAAGATGAGCCTGTTAGTGATACACTAGATAAACACTAACTAAAACGACCTAAAACATAGAAGAAGAAAAGATTGAAGGATCTGATCACTAGTCCCGATGGTTAGTTTTAGGCTAACTGAAGAAGGGGGGGATTGTGGCTTCAATCTTTTTTTGTTTTTGACACAAAAAAAAGAGTCACGTAAAACGGACTCTGGAAGTTACATCAGTAATGATTTGATAACCTTGGCGAATAAGGAAGTAATGCCTAAGCTGATGATGCTTGCAAATAAGAAAGCAAACATTGGCGCTAAATTCATTACGAGCAGGACAAATGCAAATAAAACGGTAATAAGGCTGAAACTAGCGATACGAGCAAAGAAGACTAATTCTTTTAGCTTTGCACTTTGGCCATTGAACTCTTGAAAATCTCGAAATTTACTTTGAGATTCTTGGTAAGAATCATCCTGTTCAACCGAATTATGCTTCTTTAACGGTGCAGGCATAGTCCTCTCCTTTCCTTAACATACTAAGTAATTCTATCATAAAAGTCTCTTCTTGTCATCTTTTTTTAAAAGATTTGAAAAGATTTACTAATGACAAGTGACTTATCATGCTATAACAGTAAGGGGACTAGCTTAACGTTTGGGCTTTTGCAAGAAATATGCTTAAGGTCTTAAAATTTTTGGTATAATAAAGCTTATATGGAAAAAATAATTATTACAGCCACAGCTGAAAGCATTGAGCAAGTCAAAGCTTTATTAGCTGCTGGTGTTGATCGTATTTATGTTGGTGAAGCCAATTACGGGTTACGTCTTCCCCATAATTTTTCTTATGATGAATTGAGACAAATTGCCAAACTAGTGCATGATGCAGGCAAAGAGTTGACAGTAGCTTGCAATGCTTTGATGCATCAAGATATGATGGATCAGATCAAACCCTTTTTAGACTTAATGATAGAGATTGCTGTTGATTATCTTGTGGTTGGTGATGCAGGTGTGTTTTATGTCAATAAAAGGGATGGCTATAACTTTAAACTGATTTATGATACCTCTGTTTTTGTGACTTCTAGCCGTCAGGTAAATTTCTGGGGGCAACATGGTGCTGTTGAAAGTGTTTTAGCAAGGGAAATCCCATCAGCAGAGTTATTCACCTTAGCTGAAAATTTGGAATTTCCAGCAGAGGTGCTAGTTTACGGCGCCTCGGTGATTCATCACTCGAAACGTCCCTTGCTAGAAAATTATTACCATTTTACAAAGATTGATGATGAGGTTAGTCGTGAACGAGGACTTTTCTTGGCAGAACCAGGAGATGCTAGCAGCCATTACTCCATTTATGAAGACAATCATGGCACTCATATTTTCATTAATAACGATATCGACATGATGTCTAAATTGGGTGAGCTGTATGCGCATGGCTTAACTCATTGGAAGCTAGATGGCATTTACTGTCCAGGTGATGATTTTGTCGCTATTACTAAATTGTTTATTCAGGCTAAAACCTTATTAGAAGCTGGGCAATTTACCCAAGAAGAAGCTGAAAAGCTTGATCAAGCAGTGCATGCCCATCATCCAGCTGGCCGTGGATTAGATACTGGCTTTTATGAGTTCGATCCAAAAACCGTTAAATAAGTAATCCTTGTCTTGAGTGAGTGGGCAAGACAGGGTTATGACACCATTACACAGGTAATCTACCTATCTTGAAAATAGAAAGAATATCACATGTCACATATGAAAAAACGTCCCGAGGTCTTATCACCTGCTGGAACACTTGAAAAATTAAAAGTTGCGATTGACTATGGCGCAGATGCTGTTTTTGTTGGAGGGCAGGCCTATGGCCTAAGAAGCCGCGCTGGTAACTTCTCTATGGAAGAATTGCAAGAAGGCATTGATTATGCACATGCGCGTGGAGCTAAGGTCTATGTTGCTGCTAACATGGTTACCCACGAAGGGAACGAAATTGGTGCGGGCGAGTGGTTTCGTCAACTGCGTGATATGGGGCTTGATGCGGTCATTGTTTCAGATCCAGCCTTGATTGTTATTTGTTCAACAGAAGCCCCAGGTTTGGAAATTCATTTGTCAACGCAAGCTTCATCTACCAATTACGAGACCTTTGAATTTTGGAAAGCCATGGGCTTGACCCGAGTTGTTTTAGCTCGCGAGGTTAATATGGCCGAGTTAGCAGAAATCCGCAAGCGGACAGATGTGGAAATTGAAGCCTTTGTCCATGGAGCCATGTGTATCTCTTATTCAGGCCGCTGTGTTTTGTCAAACCACATGAGTCACCGTGATGCCAACAGGGGCGGCTGCTCACAGTCTTGCCGCTGGAAGTATGATTTGTATGACATGCCATTTGGAGGAGAGCGCCGCTCCTTAAAAGGGGAAATTCCAGAAGACTATTCTATGTCCTCTGTTGACATGTGTATGATTGACCATATTCCTGACCTGATTGAAAATGGGGTTGATAGCTTAAAAATTGAAGGCCGAATGAAATCTATCCACTACGTCTCAACCGTAACCAACTGTTACAAGGCGGCTGTAGATGCTTACATGGAAAGCCCAGAAGCTTTTTATGCTATCAAAGAGGAATTGATTGACGAGTTGTGGAAGGTTGCCCAGCGCGAGTTGGCTACAGGTTTTTACTATGGTATCCCAACTGAAAATGAACAATTATTTGGTGCTCGCCGCAAAATTCCACAATATAAATTTGTCGGAGAAGTAGTTGCCTTTGACTCAGCTAGCATGACAGCGACCATTCGTCAGCGTAATGTCATCATGGAAGGCGATCGGATTGAATGTTATGGACCAGGTTTCCGTCATTTTGAAACGGTTGTTAAGGACTTACATGATGCGGATGGCCAAAAGATTGACCGTGCCCCAAATCCAATGGAACTCTTAACCATCTCTTTACCGAGAGAAGTTAAGCCAGGGGATATGATTAGGGCTTGCAAGGAAGGTCTGGTTAACCTCTATCAAAAAGATGGCACCAGTAAAACTGTTAGAACATAGTAACAAGAAATACTAGAGGCCCTCTTTTTCCAAATGGTATACGACCATAGTTGGGAAAAGAGAGCCTGTTTTTTTTGAAAATTGGATATCACAATAGCTTATTTTCTCAAAACTTGATAGAATAATAGGAGAATGAGTCATAAAAAAAGTGAAAAAAAGATGATTTTTTCCACTTTAATTTCGAATAGTATAGATGAGGAGGAAAACTAATGGCAGAATTTACATTCAACATTGAGGAACATTTACTCACCTTATCAGAAAATGATAAAGGTTGGACGAAAGAATTGAACCGCGTCAGCTTTAATGGCGCAGAAGCGAAATGGGATATCCGCACGTGGAGTCCAGACCATACGAAAATGGGGAAAGGCATTACTCTTACTAATGAAGAATTTAAAACCATCTTAGACGCTTTTCGTAAGTAATGTTACCTTAATCGAAACATAATCCCTCGTTCGCCCCTGTCCTTTTAACCTGGTGATGACATCGCTAGGTTAAAAGGACAGGGGCGAATAGAAGGATTATTTTTTTGAATTGAGGCGATCAGCAAGGCCGACAAGTACCAAAATTAAGCCTAGCCCAAGAAAAATCCATTTGGCAGCTAAAAGGCCATAAAGCAAGAAGATAGCAGCACTAATGTAGGAGATATATTCTTTGGTCATCTTGTTAAGTCACTTTCTATAAGCTACTGTTAATAAACCAGTCTTCATGGTAATGAAGACTGGTTAGAGATAATAAAACGTTATGTTATATTGCCACTTATCGGTTTTAAGATATGAATACAAATCTTAAAAAAGTTAAGGTTTCATCGTTGGGAATAAAAGCACATCTCTGATTGTTGTTGTGTTTGTTAATAACATGCAAAGACGATCAATCCCGATTCCGAGTCCACCGGTTGGCGGCATACCATATTCAAGAGCTTCAACGAAGTCGTAGTCAATGCCAGTTGCTTCGTCATCACCAAGTTCTTTAGCTTGTGCTTGTGCTTCAAAACGAGATAATTGGTCAATGGGATCATTCAACTCTGTGAAAGCATTGGCGTATTCTTTGGTCATGATGAAAAGTTCGAAGCGGTCGGTGAAGCGGGTATCTTCTGGATTCTTCTTAGCCAAAGGCGATACTTCAACAGGATGACCAAACACAAAGGTTGGTTGGACCAAGGTTTCTTCAACAAATTCCTCGAAGAAAGCGTTGATGATATGTCCGACACTTGTGAAGTGTTTTTCGAGTGGGACCTGTTTTTCTTTGGCAAGTGCAATAGCTTCTTCGACAGTCATTTCAGGCCAGAAATCAGCACCTGTCACTTCCTTGATAGCATCTACCATGTGAACACGTTTGAAAGGTTCATTGATACGGATTTCAGTTCCTTGATAATCAATAGGGCCATCACCTCTAACAGCTTTAGCAGCATGTTGGATAATGCCTTCTGTCAGGTTCATGATATCAAGATAGTCTGCATAGGCTTGGTAAACCTCAATAGAAGTGAACTCAGGATTATGAGTAGCATCCATTCCCTCGTTACGGAAGATACGACCAATTTCATAGACACGTTCCATACCACCAACAATCAAACGTTTCAAATGAAGTTCTGTTGCGATACGAAGCACCATATCAATGTTTTGAGCATTATGGTGAGTAACGAAAGGACGAGCAGCAGCACCACCAGCCTCGTTATGAAGCACAGGCGTTTCTACTTCTAGGAAATCAAGACCGTCTAAATAACGACGGATTTCTGAAATCATTTTGGAACGGGTCACGAAGCGGTCAAAGCTTTCACGATTTGAAATTAAATCAAGGTGACGCTTACGGTAAATGGTTTCAATATCAGTTAATCCGTGGAATTTTTCAGGAAGAGGACGAAGTGATTTAGAAAGGTGAGTCAACTTGGTTGCCTTGATTGACAACTCGCCCATGTCTGTACGCATGACTTCGCCTTCAACGCCGATAAAGTCGCCTAAATCGGCTTTTTTGAAGATTTCATAGTTGTCTTCGCCAACAGAGTCCTTGCGAACATAAAGTTGGATTTGGCCTTCACGGTCTTGAAGATGAGCAAAACCAACCTTACCTTTGCCACGTTTTGTCATCAAGCGGCCAGCAACAATAGCTGTTTCGTTTAACTCATGTAATTCTTCTTTTGTTTTATCAGCATACTTTTCTTTTAATTCAGCAGAATTGGCTGTGCGGTCAAAGCGTTTACCGAAAGGATCAATTCCTTGTTCAGCCAGCGCCGTCATTTTTTCACGACGGACAATCTGTTGGTCATTTAATTCTTCGATGTGTTGATTAGACATATTTTCCTCCAATACGATTTCCTTTCCATTGTATCATAAAAGGGGCTAGAATACACCTATATTTCGTTGGAAAATGCGACTGCAGCGGGGCATTTTTTTGAAAATGAAATTGAAAAGCCTAATGGAAAATAGTATAATGATTGGGATATTAAACTAGAAAAGAAAAGAGACTCATGATTACTGCTATTGTTTTTGATGTGGATGACACAATTTACGACCAGCAAGCGCCTTATCGAATCGCCATGGAAAAGTGCTTCCCAGATTTTGATATGTCAGTAATGAATCAAGCTTATATTCGCTTTCGTCACTATTCAGATGTTGGATTCCCAAGAGTAATGGCAGGGGAGTGGACCACAGAATATTTCCGATTCTGGCGTTGCAAGGAAACACTGCTTGAGTTTGGCTATCGAGAAATCGACGAAGCTGCGGGAGTACATTTTCAAGAAGTCTATGAGCACGAACTTGAGAACATTACCATGTTAGATGAGATGCGCATGACCCTTGACTTTTTAAAATCAAAGAATGTTCCTATGGGGATTATTACCAATGGGCCAACAGAACATCAGCTGAAAAAAGTTCGTAAATTAGGGCTTTATGATTATATTGATCCTAAGCGTGTCATTGTGAGCCAAGCAACAGGCTTTCAAAAACCAGAAAAAGAAATTTTTAACCTGGCAGCAGAACAATTTGACATGAACCCACAAACCACACTATATGTTGGGGACTCTTATGACAATGATATCATGGGTGCCTTTAATGGTGGTTGGCATTCCATGTGGTTTAATCATAGAGGTCGTCAGCTAAAACCAGGCACTAAGCCTGTTTATGATGTGGCTATTGATAACTTTGAACAGCTCTTTGGTGCCGTTAAAGTACTCTTTGATTTACCTGATAATAAATTTATTTTTGATGTCAATGACAAGAAAAATCCAATTTTACAGATGGGAATCAATAATGGCTTGATGATGGCAGCAGAGCGTTTACTTGAAAGCAACATGAGCATTGACAAGGTGGTTATCTTGCTTCGGTTAACCAAGCAACAAGAAAAAGTTTTGCGCTTAAAATATGCCAGATAGATGAAACCATAATAGCCCACTAGATAATAATAAAAAAAGCTAGCAAAGTGAGTGTCTTGTCAGTAAGAGATCAATGTGTTAGCTTTTTTTATTATTTTCTAGTGGTTTTACACCTCTAGAAAAGATTTATCATTCCAAATTAAACAGTCATAAGTTAAATAATCTTTAGTTTCAAGAATAGTAAGACTGGCATTATCTAAGCCACCTTTAGCGAGTAAAAGAGCAGGTTCAAAACCTAATAATGAGCGAATAGTTGCTGTTAAGTTAGCGCCGTGTCCTACAATAAGAACGTTTTGATAATGTTTATCTTTAAACGATTGGATAAGATGGCAGACACGTTGAGTCGTTTGGTAAATTGATTCAGCCTCGAACTGATCTGGTTTGAACTGGGCTAGATTCTCTCGAAAAGCCAGCATTTGTTGGGGATATATAGCTGCCATTGTTGCTATTTTAGCCCCTTCCAATTTACCTAATCTCCACTCCCGAAGCTGGTCGGTGTGGTAAAGTTTTGGCTGTTGGTCAAAAGCATCTAAGATAATAGCTGCTGTTGCCATAGCTCTTTGAAGGTCGCTAGTATAAACGGCATCAAAAGCCACCTTAGCTAACTCTTTGCCAAGTAAGTGAATTTCGTCTTTTGCCTCTTCAAGTAATGGCGAATCGCCCCCAGCGCCTTGAAAGCGACCTTCTAAATTCCAAAGGGTTTTCCCATGTCTTACAAAATATAATTTCATTTAAGCCTCCTTTTAGAGATAACTGATGCGAGCGCTAAAAATAAAAAAGTAACCAGAAAAAGTTTAGGCATCACCAAGCAAAAATAATACCTATAGTGAAAAGATAAAGTAAAAAAGCGTAGTATAAGTGTATAATAGCTAGGTTCTGATTAAAGTGTAAAGCCCATATTAGATCTAAGACAAATCGACCTGAATTTGTCGTGATATCAAGTCTCTACAAAAGAAAAAGATTAACAGGATCAATGTTAAAGCAGTTGAGATCAAAATAATACTAAACAAAGACTAGCTTAATCAAGGCGAAAAACTTAAAAAAGAAACCAGATAAAGTTGGCAGTAGTGTTCATTTTCTCTTCTTTAAATCAGCAAAGCTTGCGCCAACGAAATCAGCTAGAGCCTGGCTAGAAATCTTTATAGAACGCCCAACTTCACCAGCTGAAACGATTATTTGACCTTTTTCCAGTGCAGTTTGGTCAATAAAAATAGGATATGAATGTTTTTGACGAATCCCAACAGGATTATTGGCACCGTGAATATAGCCTGTTGTCTTTTGCAAGTCTTTTTGAGGAACCATGGACACTTTTTTGTTACCTGATACTTTTGCCAATTGTTTTTCTGATAAGTGTTCTGTTAATGGAATAATGCCAATTAGAGGACCTGTTTGATCACCAGTCAGAGCAAGTGTCTTGTAAATATCTGATGGTTGAAGATCATCTGGAAAGTCGCCTTCTAAAGCATTAAGCTTGAGTCCTTGATGAGCAATATTAGCCTTATCGAGGATTTGTTCTACTAAGGTTTTTTTGAGTTTTGTTTTTTTAGCCATATCAAGTCCTTACCTTTATCTAAACATAAAAAAATGGTATAACAACATTATTATACCATTTTTTTAATGTAAGATTCAAATGACTAAAAATTAGTCTTTGGGATCAAATAATTGAGGATGAATTGGTAAAGCAATCATTAACGCTAAACATGTTATTAAAAAAGTTAGGACACCAGCTGTACCATTAACGCTAAAAGAATACCAGACAGCGGACATGCCTTTAGGGGCGTAACTGCCCCAGAAAATGATTCCTGCAAGGAAGTGCCACAAGTAACGTACTGTAACGGCTAGTAAACTAGCCATTATTGCAAGAAAAACGGCAAAAAAGGTTTGTTGTCTTCTTAAAGTTTTAATCAAACTATCAGAGAAACTACCGGCTAATCCCATAGAGGTAAAGGCTAAGATATATTCAATAAAGACTTGGGACATGCTGAGATAGTAAACTTTTCCAAGTACAAAGTGAAGTAGCCCCCAAATGAGACCCGCCAACATGCCGTACTTTAACCCACGGCGCAAAGAGAAAATAACCAGTGCAATAGCACCATAAGAAGGACTAAACCAGCCAGCAAAATCTGGAATAAATGAAAGGGTCATCGCCAATGCAGCAAAAATAGCAGCTTCGATAAGGTATTTGACATTGGTGTTTGGTGACATAAAAAACTCCTTTTGTGCACAAAAAGAGTATCGCTTTCCAATCATTGATTATTGGTCACAATCCCTACGCTTGTACTAACAAGATCAGGTCCTCAGGATTTCGCAATTGCGATCTCAGCCAAAGCACTCCTTTGTGAAATATTATAGTGCTTTCATTATATGATGAGATAATCTCCTTGTCAAGGATAAGGGGTTTTAAATTATTGACCTAGAGTTTTTCCTGGTAAGATGTAAACTATAAAAAAAGATTAGCCATGATGCTAACCTCTTAATTGTTGGAGTTGCCAAATAACTTCTCAAACGTTTTTTTAGTGTCTTTTGTTACGGCAATTTGATTTAAATCTAAAGCATTGTTAAAACCACTGAGATAACCTTGTGAGGTGTATTGGTGTAAATCGTAATCTAAGGTTGTATTAGGAGCAGCCTCATAATAGCCAGAATCACTACCATAAGTCGGAATCCATACAGAATCGAAACCTTTTGTTGAAATATCTTGTTCTGCCATAAAATAAGTTCCAATATAGAGACCAACATTTTCAGCACCAAGTTTTTTAAGCTCTTCTCGGAAGGCTGTTACGCCTTTATTCATATCTTTCATAGTGGCTTCTTCGACATCAATCCAGTAGTAAGTTGGATTATAGGGAGCAGCGTTTTTGTAGAAAGCTCGGGCCTCTTCTTTCATCTCTTTAGTACTACGACCAAGTGCGTAACTGTAAACAGCTACAGGAACATTTCGTTTTTGAAATTCTTTGATATGCGTTTTAAAAGATTTGTCAATTCCAGTTGTAAAAGCAGCGTTGTTATGAGCTGTAATTTGCGATCCTCCATAGACACGTACAATTGCGCCAGAGATGTGACGTGACAATGTGTCATAATCAATTTCTTCAGGGAGTTGCCAGCCGGAAACATCAACAATAGGATTTAAAATAAAGTCTTCGGTTTCAGAAGTGCTAGTTTTTGCTTTACTAGGATTACTGGTTGCAATAGGAATATGACTCTTAGCGTCTTCAACTTCTTTTTGTTTCGCATGATTAGCTTGTCTTTTTCCGATAATCAATACCATTGCCAGTAAAATAAAGAAGACTAGCACAACAATAGGTTTTATTTTTCTTCTCATTAACTGTTATTGTACCCTAATTACTAAAAAAAATCAAAATATCCTAACTGTTTTCTTATATTATCTTGCATTTTAAGGTATTCTCTTTGAGAAGTTACAAATGAGATCCTCTCTAACTATGTCAAGTTTATGTCACTATCTCTTATAGTTGGTAGCTATATTCTTTACAATATTAGTTTAGTCTTTGACTATATCATGACAGTCAGCAAGTACTGTTTTGTTATTTAATTCTCATGTTATTATCATTTGATAAATAAGTGAGCTCCAAACTGGTAAACGCTCTGTAAATCTGTCATAATAGAGAAAAAAACGAGGAAGAAGTTTATGTCAGCTAAGCTTATGAGTCGCATTGCTATCATGTCAGCCCTATGTGTTGTGTTGAGAATGGTTTTTAGCAGCCTGCCTAACGTGCAGCCTGTGACGGCATTTTTACTCAGTTATCTTCTTTACTTTGGGTTAGCCGAGGCTGTATTAGTTATGATGTTGTGCTTGTTTTTATCAGCCTTTTTGCTGGGATTTGGCCCTTGGGTCTTTTGGCAAGTTACTTGTTTTGTGCTTGTTCTTTTATTATGGCGTTTTGTCTTGTACCCTTTGTCTCAGCAATTCCCCAAATATCAGCTTGGCTGTCAGGCTTTCTTGGTCGCCTTATGTGGCCTCCTTTATGGGGTGTTGATAGATACTTGTTTTGCGTATTTGTATAGTATGCCTTGGTGGAGCTATGTTCTAGCTGGGATGCCTTTTAATATAGCGCATGCTTTATCAACTCTCGTCTTTTTTCCAGTTGTGATGATGTTATTTAGGAGGTTAATCGGTGAACAAAAGATTTAAAACAGGATTTCTAGCGCTTGTTGCTATGCTACTTGTTGCTTGCTCGCAAGGAACAAAACAAATACAGACGACTCCAAGCGTTCCAAAAGCAGACCATCACGTTCGCTTAGTTGTCAAAGAAGATACCAATACTGTTGACGAAAAAGTTTCTTTTGGAAAAGGAGATACGGTGCTTGAGGTTCTCAAAGATAATTATGAGGTTAAAGAAAAAGATGGTTTTATCACAGCAATTGATGGTATCGAGCAAGACACGAAAGCTAACAAATACTGGCTTTTTAAGGTGAATGGAAAGATGGCAGATAAGGGTGCCGATCAAATTACCGTTAAAGATGGTGATAGCATTGAATTTTATCAAGAAGTTTTTAATTAGTAACTATAATATAAAATAGACTTGGCACGCCAAGTCTATTTTATATTAACCAAGAAGTGCTTTAAGGTCTTCTTCAATTAGTTTAGGATCTGTCTTTGAGGAATAGCGTTTAATGACTTGACCATTTTGGTCAATGAGAAATTTAGTGAAATTCCATTCGATGCGTTTCCCAAGGGGACCACTTTTTTCTTCTTTTAACCAGGTGAACAAAGGATCAGCGTCTTTACCATTCACTTTGATTTTTGCAAAGCGAGGGAAAGTAGTGTGATAGGTCAGACTGCAAAAGTGATTAATCTCCTCAGCATCTCCTGGAGCTTGATTTAAAAATTGGTTGCAAGGAAAATCTAAGACCTCAAATCCCTTGTCATGGTATGTGTCATATAGTGCTTGCAAGGCCTGGTATTGTGGGGTTAGCCCACATTTGGTAGCTGTATTCACGACCAAAACCACTTTTTCTTTGTAGTCAACTAGTGAGATGTCACTGCCGTCCTGAGCCTTAACCGTAAAATCATAGAGATTAGGCATGTGACATATCCTCGGTGTAACTGATAATTTGGTCAACGGTATCACTCAAGAATTGAATGGTATCTCGAAGAGGCTTTTCAGTGGCAATGTCTGCCCCAATGAGCATTGCAGTATCAAGAGGCGTACGGCTGCCACCTGATTTTAGGAAGTCAAGCCACTCCTTGGCACCATTTGGATTATGTTTAAGGTTGAGGTAACCAGCTGTTGAAATAACAAGCCCAGCAGAATAGGTATAACTATATAAGCCCATGTAGTAATGTGCTTGGCGCATCCAGGTAAGAGCTGCGTCATCGTCAATGTCAACGGCATCTCCCCAGAAGTCTGTTAAGACCTCTTTCATCATCGCATTTAATTGGTCAGCTCCAAAGGTACCGCCTTCTTCAATAAGGGTGTAAACCTTACGTTGGAAAGCCGCTTCCAATAGGTGAGTGATGAAGTTATGAAAGTAAGTATCTGTTAAACGGTGAGCAAGGGCAAAACGTTTTTGACGAGGGTCATCAAACTGATGTTCCAAGTAATCACTAAGCATCAATTCATTAAAGGTCGATGGCGCTTCGACGTAATAAGTTGACATATGGGTGTTGAAGTAACTTTGGTGATTATCTGAAAAAATGAATTGGCCAGAGTGACCGATTTCATGAATAAGGGTATAAACATCAGACATTCTTCCAGTCCAACTCATTAAGACATACGGATGAACCTTGTAGGGATCAGCGGCATAACCACCAGAATCCTTATTGGCGTTAGCAGCAAAGTCAACCCAGCGTTCTGTCTGATAACGTTCGATTTCTTTCGTGTATTCTTGCCCTAATGGGGCTAGAGATTTCATCACGAGGTCATAGGCACCATCAATGCTGACCTCTGGATTGAGATCATTGTCAATATCTAGCTTCCAGTCAGCAAAAGTCATTTTCTCAAGACCATTGACTTGGGCGACATGTTTTAAGAATTTCTGAGCAACCGGTCCAAATTCAGTCATGATGAGGTCAATTTGGCGGTCGAACAAGCTACGATCCACTTCCTGTTCAGCTAGGAGGTAATCAAAGACAGAAGCGTAGCCTTTCATATCCGCTAACAATTTTTCAGATTTAACCTTGGCTAAGTAAGCCGCTGCAGCTGTATTTTGGTGTTTACGGAGACCTTTTGAAAAAGAGCGGAAGGCTTTTTCACGAATCTCAGCATTTTCGTGATTTTGATAGAAATTTTCGTAAGAAACAAAGCTATTTTTATAGGTTTTACCATCCACCTCAAAATCATCCATGTCAAAGTCACCAGCCCGCATTTTGGTGTAAATATCATAGGGCGCATTGATAACCTCGCGTAAGTTAGCCAAAGCTTTTTCCACATCAGGACTTAAGAGGTGTTCTTTTTGAATTTTTGCCATGCGAATAGCTGCGCTGAAATAAGGGTTCTTTTCTAATGTATCTAACACGTCAAGGTCGGCATTGGCTAAGGCGGTGTCAAAGAAGCTAAGGGCAACGCTAGCTTTAGTCATGAAATCATCGCCAGCCTGAGCAATTTGAGCAAAACTTTCATCTGAAAAGTCAGTGGTTTGAGGCATAAAGGCATAAGTGCCAATATGACTCATTTGAATATAAATATGCTCAATTTCTATTAAGGCCTGAGTGAAATCGTCCACCGACGTTAAGCGGCCTTCATAATTGCGCTTAAACAGGTCAATATCTTGTAAGGCTTTTTCAATAGCGAGTAAAAAATCTTGGCGGTCTTTGTAGAGCGCTGTTAGATCCCAAAGTTCATTTTCAGGGAATTCTGAACGTTTTTTCAATTCCATAGTTGTCTCCTTAACAATATAGTCAAGACTAGTATAACAGAATTTTAGTGGAATATGGAGACTAAACCTATCCAAACATTCTTTAAAATAAAGCGCTTACTTTTGTTAAAAAACAAACGTTATGAACATGATCACTTTTATTTTTGGTAAAAAGTGGTATGATAGAAGAAACTAGCAAAGAAGGAGATGGTCATTTGCCACTTAAAAAGTTAGAGAGTAGTAACAATCAAGATATCATTGCTGAAGAAGTTGCTCTTTTGAAAGAAATGTTGGAAAATATCACACGACGGATGATTGGAGATGATGCGTTTACAGTTATCGAGTCTATTATGGTGTTATCTGAAAAACAAGATTACATAGAATTAGAAAAAGTTGTCGCCAATATTTCAAATCAAGAAATGGAAGTGATTTCCAGGTATTTTTCTATTTTACCCTTGCTAATCAATATTTCAGAAGATGTCGATTTAGCCTATGAAATCAATTATCAAAATAATACGGATACTGATTATTTAGGAAAATTAGCCCTAACCATCAAGGATCTTGCTGGAAAAGATAATGGTAAAGACATTTTGGAGCAGGTTAATGTGGTTCCTGTTTTAACAGCACATCCGACGCAAGTACAACGTAAAACGATTCTGGAATTGACAACTCACATTCATAAACTTCTGCGCAAATACCGTGATGCTAAGGCTGGTGTGATTAATCTTGAGAAATGGCGTCAGGAGCTATATCGTTATATTGAAATGATCATGCAGACAGATATTATTCGCGAGAAAAAGCTTCAGGTGAAAAACGAGATAAAAAATGTCATGCAGTATTACGATGGTTCTCTCATTCAAGCAGTGACCAAGTTGACAACAGAGTACAAAAACTTAGCCCAAAAACACGGTCTAGAGTTAGACAATCCCAAACCCATTACCATGGGGATGTGGATTGGTGGGGACCGTGATGGGAACCCCTTTGTCACAGCTGAAACCTTGTGCTTGTCAGCTACGGTTCAAAGTGAGGTTATCCTCAATTACTACATTGACGAATTAGCAGCCCTTTACCGAACATTTTCACTGTCGTCAACCTTGGTACAACCCAACTCGGAAGTGGAACGTTTAGCCAGTTTGTCTCAGGACCAATCGATTTACCGTGGAAATGAACCTTATCGCAGAGCTTTTCATTATATTCAATCGCGTCTTAAACAAACACAAATTCAACTAACTAATCAGCCAGCAGCTCGTATGAGTAGTAGTGTGGGACTAAACACATCTGCTTGGTCCTCACCAGCTAGTTTAGAAAATCCCATCTTAGCCTATGACTCTCCTGTTGATTTTAAAGCTGATTTAAAGGCTATTGAGCAGTCGCTACTTGATAATGGCAACTCCGCTTTGATTGAGGGGGATTTGCGAGAAGTCATGCAAGCTGTTGATATTTTTGGCTTCTTCTTAGCAAGCATTGACATGAGGCAAGACTCCAGTGTCCAAGAAGCTTGTGTGGCAGAGTTATTAAAAGGAGCCAATATTGTTGACGATTATAGCTCTCTTTCAGAAACTGAAAAATGCGATGTTCTCTTACAACAATTAATGGAGGAGCCAAGGACTTTATCCTCAGCGGCAGTTGCTAAATCAGACCTATTGGAAAAAGAACTGGCTATCTATACTACGGCACGAGAATTGAAAGATAAGCTTGGAGAAGAGGTTATTAAACAACATATTATTTCACATACAGAAAGTGTCTCTGATATGTTTGAGTTGGCCATCATGCTTAAAGAAGTGGGATTGGTTGACCAGCAGCGGGCTCGTGTGCAAATTGTTCCCCTCTTTGAAACCATTGAGGATTTAGATAATGCCCGTGACATCATGGCAGCCTATTTAAGCCATGACATTGTCAAATCTTGGATTGCAACGAATCGTAATTACCAAGAAATCATGTTAGGTTATTCTGACAGTAATAAAGATGGTGGCTACTTGGCATCGGGTTGGACTCTTTATAAAGCTCAGAATGAATTAACGGCTATTGGTGAGGAACATGGAGTGAAGATCACCTTCTTCCATGGTCGTGGAGGAGCAGTTGGTCGAGGAGGTGGCCCTTCTTATGATGCCATTACTTCACAACCTTTTGGTTCCATCAAAGATCGGATTCGTCTGACAGAGCAAGGGGAAATTATTGAAAACAAATACGGCAATAAAGATGTGGCTTATTACCATTTAGAAATGTTGATTTCAGCTTCTATCAATCGTATGGTGACTCAAATGATAACAGATCCTAATGAGATTGATAGTTTTCGAGAAATCATGGATAGCATTGTTGCTGATAGCAATATCATTTATCGAAAATTGGTTTTTGACAATCCCCATTTCTATGATTATTTCTTTGAGGCAAGTCCGATTAAGGAAGTTTCCAGTCTCAACATTGGGTCAAGACCAGCGGCCCGTAAAACGATTACGGAAATTACAGGCTTGCGTGCCATTCCTTGGGTCTTTTCATGGTCACAAAATCGCATCATGTTTCCAGGTTGGTATGGGGTAGGTTCAGCCTTTAAACGTTATATTGACCGAGCACAAGGTAACCTTGAACGCCTCCAACATATGTATCAGACGTGGCCTTTTTTCCATTCCTTGTTATCAAATGTTGATATGGTATTATCTAAATCAAACATGAATATTGCCTTTCAGTATGCACAACTAGCTGAAAGGCAGGATGTTCGAGATGTTTTTTATGAGATTTTGGATGAGTGGCAATTGACAAAAAATGTTATTCTTGCTATCCAAGACCATGATGATCTATTGGAGGATAATCCTTCCCTTAAGCATAGCTTGAAATCACGCTTGCCGTATTTTAATGTGTTGAACTATATTCAAATTGAATTGATTAAACGTTGGCGTAATAATCAACTTGACGAAAATGATGAAAAATTGATCCATACAACTATCAATGGCATAGCGACTGGTTTACGTAATTCAGGCTAATGCTCTTGAGTATTAATTGGTATTTATAGAAGTTTTCAAGTGACTAATCAGAATTTTAAAGGTTAGCCCTTGGAGCTTCTTTTTTTGAGGATTCTTGACTTTTTCTTTTGTTTGATATAGAAAGATGTTATAATGCTAAATGATTATCTCAAGAAGTAGAGGGAAAACTATGAAGATTGATAAAAGGCACCTCTTAAATTATTCTATATTATTGCCTTATTTAATTTTATCGGTGATAGGCTTAATAATGGTTTACTCAACCACAAGTGTCAGCTTGATTCAAGCACATGCTAATCCATTTAAATCGGTGATTAACCAGGGAGTTTTTTGGATAATAAGTCTAGTGGCTATTACATTTATCTATAAATTAAAATTAAATTTTTTAACGAATACAAGGGTATTAACTGTGGTTATGTTAGGAGAGGCCTTTCTTTTAATCATTGCCCGCTTCTTTACAACTGCTATCAAAGGAGCGCATGGTTGGATTGTGATCGGACCAGTCAGCTTTCAGCCTGCTGAGTATTTAAAGATCATTATGGTATGGTATTTGGCATTGACCTTTGCTAAGATCCAAAAAAACATTAGCCTTTATGATTATCAAGCACTAACTCGTCGAAAATGGTGGCCAACACAATGGAACGATTTACGGGACTGGCGTGTTTATTCTTTGTTGATGGTACTTTTGGTTGCTGCTCAGCCTGACTTGGGAAATGCTTCCATTATTGTATTGACAGCCATTATTATGTTTTCTATCAGTGGCATTGGTTACCGATGGTTTTCGGCTATCCTAGTCATGATTACCGGTCTATCCACGGTCTTTCTTGGGACTATTGCCGTTATTGGGGTAGAAAGAGTTGCTAAGATTCCTGTTTTTGGCTATGTCGCTAAACGTTTTAGTGCCTTTTTTAATCCTTTTCATGACTTGACCGATTCAGGTCACCAATTAGCCAATTCTTACTATGCTATGAGTAATGGTGGGTGGTTTGGCCAAGGGTTAGGAAATTCCATTGAAAAGCGTGGCTATTTGCCCGAAGCACAGACAGACTTTGTCTTTTCAGTTGTCATTGAAGAGTTAGGTCTAATAGGAGCAGGGTTTATTTTGGCACTTGTTTTCTTCTTAATTTTACGTATTATGAATGTTGGTATTAAAGCAAAAAATCCTTTTAATGCCATGATGGCTTTAGGAGTAGGCGGTATGATGCTCATGCAAGTCTTTGTTAATATTGGTGGTATCTCAGGCTTAATTCCATCTACTGGTGTTACCTTCCCTTTTTTGTCTCAAGGTGGAAATAGCTTACTTGTCTTATCTGTTGCAGTGGGTTTTGTACTAAATATTGATGCTAGCGAAAAGCGAGATGATATATTTAAAGAAGCTGAATTATCTTATCGAAAGGACACTCGAAAAGAAAATAGTAAAGTTGTAAATATCAAGCAATTTCAATAATATTCTAAAATCTCCTTTAAGGAGATTTTAGAATATAGACAATCCCAGTTTGATGCTCAAAAAACTTGAACTGCTCTGCTGATTTCTTATTTTTGCGTGTGACATGAGCCCAAACAGCTGCTTTTTGCTGTGGCAAAAATAAAGCGTGGAATTCCAAAGGAAGTCGCTGCTATAAGCACCACCTAAGGAGAGTATCAAAAAAGACTTTTTCATCTATTTAAAAAATAAAGAAATGGCAAAAAACATAAAATACTTGCATTTTCATTGTAATTTGCTACAATAGTAAGGTAAAGTTAGACTGTATGGCCTACCGTCTATCTATAAAATATATTTTATTGGAGGCTTTTCCTAAAATGGCAAAAGAAAAATACGATCGTAGTAAACCCCACGTTAACATTGGTACAATCGGACACGTTGACCATGGTAAAACTACTTTAACAGCTGCAATCACAACTGTATTGGCACGTCGCTTGCCTTCATCAGTTAACCAACCAAAAGATTACGCTTCTATCGATGCTGCTCCAGAAGAACGCGAACGCGGAATCACTATCAACACTGCACACGTTGAGTACGAAACTGCAACTCGTCACTATGCGCACATCGACGCTCCAGGACACGCGGACTACGTTAAAAACATGATCACTGGTGCCGCTCAAATGGACGGAGCTATCCTTGTAGTTGCTTCAACTGATGGACCAATGCCACAAACTCGTGAGCACATCCTTCTTTCACGTCAGGTTGGTGTTAAACACCTTATCGTGTTCATGAACAAAGTTGACCTTGTTGATGACGAAGAGTTGCTTGAATTAGTTGAGATGGAAATTCGTGACCTTCTTTCAGAATACGATTTCCCAGGTGATGACCTTCCAGTTATCCAAGGTTCAGCTCTTAAAGCTCTTGAAGGCGACACTAAATTTGAAGACATCATCATGGAATTGATGGATACTGTTGATTCATACATTCCAGAACCAGAACGCGACACTGACAAACCATTGCTTCTTCCAGTCGAAGACGTATTCTCAATTACAGGTCGTGGTACAGTTGCTTCAGGACGTATCGACCGTGGTACTGTTCGTGTCAACGACGAAATCGAAATCGTTGGTATCAAAGAAGAAACTAAAAAAGCTGTTGTTACTGGTGTTGAAATGTTCCGTAAACAACTTGACGAAGGTCTTGCAGGAGACAACGTAGGTATCCTTCTTCGTGGTGTTCAACGTGACGAAATCGAACGTGGTCAAGTTATTGCTAAACCAAGTTCAATCAACCCACACACTAAATTCAAAGGTGAAGTATATATCCTTTCTAAAGACGAAGGTGGACGTCACACTCCATTCTTCAACAACTACCGTCCACAATTCTACTTCCGTACAACTGACGTAACAGGTTCAATCGAACTTCCAGCAGGTACAGAAATGGTTATGCCTGGTGATAACGTGACAATCAACGTTGAGTTGATCCACCCAATCGCCGTAGAACAAGGTACTACTTTCTCAATCCGTGAAGGTGGACGTACTGTTGGTTCAGGTATCGTTTCAGAAATCGAAGCTTAATTTTAATTAAGTTCCCAGAATAGCAATTTAAGTCAGACAACTTAAGTTTGAAGAAGCCCCCAATTCGGGGGCTTTTTGCTATCTTAAACTCCATAAAATGCTGATAAATAAGAATGAAAAGCTTTCAGAAAAAGGGTTTTTATTTGTGAAAATATTCCTAAAATATAAGCAATTCCTTTTAATCGTCGGTCATTTGTGCTAAAATAGAAGATATAAATAAAAAAAGAAGAGGTATGTGATATGTCACGTAAACCAATTATTGCTGGTAACTGGAAAATGAACAAAAACCCTCAAGAAGCAAAAGCATTCGTTGAGGCTGTAGCAAGCAAATTACCTTCAACTGACCTTGTTGATGTTGCCGTAGCAGCCCCAGCTGTTGATTTGGTAACCACTATTGAAGCTGCTAAAGATTCAGTTCTTAAAGTTGCTGCACAAAACTGCTACTTTGAAAACACAGGGGCATTCACTGGTGAAACATCACCAAAAGTGCTTGCTGAAATGGGAGCTGACTATGTTGTGATTGGTCACTCAGAACGCCGTGATTACTTCCATGAAACAGATGAAGACATTAATAAAAAAGCCAAAGCAATCTTTGCTAACGGTTTAACTCCAATTGTTTGTTGTGGTGAGTCTCTTGAAACTTATGAAGCTGGTAAAGCCGTTGAGTTTGTAGGTGCACAAGTTTCAGCAGCACTTGCAGGTCTTTCAGCAGAGCAAGTAGCTTCACTTGTTTTAGCTTATGAGCCAATCTGGGCTATCGGTACTGGTAAATCAGCTACTCAAGATGATGCTCAAAACATGTGTAAAGCTGTTCGTGATGTGGTAGCAGCAGACTTTGGGCAAGAAGTTGCTGATAAAGTTCGCGTTCAATACGGTGGTTCTGTAAAACCTGAAAACGTTAAAGATTACATGGCTTGTCCAGATGTTGACGGTGCCCTTGTAGGTGGTGCATCACTTGAAGCTGATAGCTTCCTTGCTTTGCTTGATTTCCTTAACTAAGTCATCTAAAAAAGAAAAGGTTAAATCCTTTTCTTTTTTAGATGACTTAACTCTTACTATAAGAGAATAAAGGTGATTCTACAGGCAAATGCATTAGCCTAATAGCGGTTTAATAGCTTTTTTGCCAATCTAATGAAATGATATTTGATTGGAAATGGATAACATCTAAATGTCCCTGGTTTTTGCAAAATAAAGCCATTGAAATTCTGTTTAAAGCGCAAGACACCGTCTGAACCATCAAACTTTCCAGTAATACCAAGAAAATTATATTGTTTGATGCCCTTGTGAATTGCCTTGAGCATAGCATGCTCTTGTAATAGAGCTGGGCTATAAAATTTATTAAATTTGGGGTAAGATCCTGAAAAGAGGTAGACGGCCTCTTGTTCGGTATAGATAAAAAGACTTCCCGCAAGGAACACATCTTTAGTTCCATACTCTTCAAGAAAATGGAGAGCTTCAGAAATTCTTACCTGAAAGGTTTCGAACTGGCTGGATAGTTCTTTTAATCTATTTTGCTTTTTTTCAGAATGAGGATTTTTGCCAAGGTCTCCTTTAACTTTGTTGATGCTGGTTGCTAGTTGTAGTTGTCTTTGTTTAAGGTTATTAAGGTAATCTTCAAAATTAAGAGTCGCAACCATAAATTCACAAGAGTCTCCAAAACTATCATAAAAGTCCTGATAGTAAGATAATGATTTGTCAAGGTAATCTCTACGATCAGAGGTTGCTTCAGTAATTTCTTTGAAATGGTGTAACTCATCTCGTTTCAGTTGACGTAATTTAATACCAAAAGTATTAGCTTTTTTTATTAAAGCTTTTCCTTTTTTGCTGAAGGAACGGGTTAAACGTGAGGAATCAATTCCTTCTAACTTTTTAACGTAATGCCAAACAGGTTCACCCTCAGGATAGCCTGTTTTTAAACCGTCATGTTTATATCCTAACGCCGTTAAAAGGCTAATAAGGTCAGTGTTTGGACGAGAAATAGGGATGCCATCAGTATCAAATGACTGATAATTGTCGTAAGGTTTTAAAATGAGTTCGATAACGTCTTTTTGTTTGGCATAGTCTTTAAGTTGAGTGTAAAAATGTTCTAATTCTTCGGGATGATTGGTATTAGGGCCTGCATTGAGTTCCATACGCCAACCTCCAGCCACTTTTTGGCTAAAGACCATAGCAGCAACCTTTAGTTCACCATCTTTTTCAAGTCCAAGAAATTGTGGTTTTGCCCCTCTTTTAGCCATCAAGCTGGCCATTTCTGAGGTTTGGATAAAGGAATGATGGACGAGACTGTGGCAGTAATGGTCAAATTGTTCTTGTGAAATTTCAATTAGTGCCATTAGTTGTGCTCCTTAATTTTTTTCTTAAGTTATAGGTTAAGATGGCTAAGCTTGAAACAAGGCCGACAGGAATGTTGAATTCACCTGCAAATTCTTCGATAGTGGGGTTGAGTCTAGCTTTGAAATGATAGAGTCCACCATCTTGTTGATTTTCCACACCTCCTAAATTATGCCAGCGGCAGCCTCTTTTAAAAGCTTCTTTAGCCGTTTCATACCAGGTTAAAAGAGGAGCTTGATAATTGCGATAATCATCGTCCATTCCCGCATAAAGATTTTCAGAAGTCTCGCCATAAATCAAGGTTAGGGTGGCGGCTAATGGGATGCGGGTTTGGCCTGTAGCGAGCTGCTCGCTTAAAATGGTTAAATCTTTTTGTAGCCGTGCAATGGTTTTTTGATTTTCTGCTACTTTGCTAGGTTTACTCTTATCTGTTAATCGTGCTTGTTCTGCTAAGGCCTTGTCCAACTGTTGGATCAAGAGTTTTTTTTGTTCAGGTAAGTCTAAACTAGCCATAGTAATGTAGGACTGACCAGCATAAATACCTAGTAATTTTTGATAATAGGATTTGCCTCGAAGGATAATGCCTTTTCGATTCTCGGTTTTTTTCATCAAGGCTGAAAAGTCGTCTAGCAATTCACTGCCACCAATCGTGACATTAACACCTTTATTGGTAGCGGTACGAATGGATTGCTTGGCTTTTTTGGGCAGGCTGTCAAAGTCAAAATCCTTGGCGTAGATGTTGGCTTGTATTCTTGGTTGAATAGTGTCTTCGAGTTCTTTTGTTCTGCCAGACCATTCGACACCGAGTTTTTTTAGAAAAGCAATAATAGAGAGTGTCACATCATTTTCTTTGCTCTCTTTTCCTTCTAAAGTTTGTTTGATGACTAAACTTGGATCAATTTTGATAAAAAGCGCTCGTTTGCTTTTTCCGAAAGTTTTGAGCGTTTTAATGACGAAATCAAGGAGTTCAAAATTGGCGTAGTCCATGATTGGCCCACGTGGGATATAAATCATAGTGAAACCAAGAGGAAGTTTTCTGATTAAACAAGCAGCAGCAGCAACTTGTACCCCATTTTCATAAAAGCTGATGCGTTCGTGTTTCCAGTTATCTTTGACTTTTCCCCACTTTGAACTTTGAAGTAAGCCAGCTTGTGGCTGTGCTAAGACAAACTGATCATGTTCTTCAGGAGATATTCCGATTTTATATGTATACATTAGTTTAATACCCACTTGCGAATAGCATGTGCCACACCACTGTCATTGTTGGATTTGGTGATGTATTTGGCTATTTTTTTCAATTCAGGAACCCCATTTTCCATGACAACAGGGTTGGCAACGACTTCTAACATAGCACGATCATTTTCAGCATCCCCGATGGCCATGGTTTGTGACATATCTAGCCCGAGTTTTTTAGCTAAGTGTTTGATGGCATTACCCTTGCTGACGGTTTTTGGCATGAACTCTAAATAAAAAGGGGTTGACTTGACGATGGTGTACTTATCAAAGAAATGTTGAGGAATTTGCTTGATGGCCGCGTCCAAAAGGTCAGGTTCATCAATCATCATCATTTTGATGATTTCTTTATTGGTCATTTCTTCGGGAGTGCGATAGAAAATAGGCATGTTTACCAAAGTCGATTCATGAACTGTGTATTTTCCAATATTCCGATTGGCAGTGTAAATACCTTCTTTGGTAATGGCATGCATGTGAACTCCTAATTTTCGGCTCAAAAATTCCGTTTCCAGATAATCGTCGTAAGTCATCAATTCTTTAACAATTTCTTCGCCGGTCTCGGCATCTTGCACCAAGCCACCATTAAAAGTGATAACGTGGTTTCCTTTGTGGTTGAGTTCTAATTGTTCGAGTAATGAAATCACTCCGGCAATAGGTCTGCCAGTAGCAATCACCACATGAACCCCTTGGGCTTTAGCCTCTTGGACAGCTTGAAAAACATCATCTGTAATTCGACGGTCATCAGTGAGTAATGTGCCATCAATATCGACAGCAACCAGTTTGATAGACATGGCATCCTCCTTGTTTTTTTGTGGTTTATCTTAAAAATGTTCTCCCTCCTATCTTACTAAAAATAGGTGCTTTTGTCATGGGATGGGAAAGGAAACTTAAGGAAAAACGAGAGAAAACGTTTTAGTTTAGCTCAATCGCCTCTGTAGTAACTAAAAAGATTGAAGAAAGTACTCTTTCTTCAATCTTAGAATGGAGACAAACCCAGTTTGATGCTCAAAAAGCATGAACTGCTCTGCTGATTTGACAACTGATTTCTTATTTCTGCGTGTGACGTGAGCCAAAACAGCTGCTTTTTGCTGTGGCAAAAGTGGTGTCAATACTGGCAGTGACGTTACGCGGAATTTTTGAGACCCTAGGCTCAAAAATAAAGCATAGAATTCCAAAGGAAGTCGCTGCCATAAGCATCACCTAAGAAAAGTATCAAAAAAGACTTTTTCTGCAATCTTAAAGGGCTTTACTGACTAAAGTGAAAATGCCCATTGGAAATATAACTCATAAAAGTTTCCTTGCTAGGAGCAAAGAGGTCATCGAGCTCTAACATTTCCTTTGGAAAATAAAAGCGACGGTCTCCGTAGGTTGTCCCTGTTAATGCTTTGACAATAGGAGATAACTGAGATAATTCAGCAAGGCTCCCGTCTTTTTGCATCATTTCAATCTGAGTTCTTGGATTTTCGAGCTCTGGTCGATAAATATCATAAGGCAGGTCGAAGTTGATATGGATACCGGTGTAATAATCTGGATCAAAGCCAACTGATTCGACCAATTGGCGCAAGCGTTCTAACTCTCCTTGGGAATCTTGGTCAAAGGTAACAGACTTCAGAATTTTTCGATTAATAAAGCGACTGGCCAAATCTGATAAGATATGGTCTTCGCTTGCCATCCAGACTTGGAAGTAAGTATTCATGACTCCGTCATCTAGGGCTATATAATCTGCTAAATTAGCCTTCTTTTCAAAGAAGGGGATGAGTCCAGGAGCTGTTTTTTGGAAATAAGCCTGTTGCTCAGGATATAAGTGTTGGGCTCTTTTGAGGAGATTTTGTAAGATGAGCTCAACAGCACGGCTGGCGGGATGAAAATAGACCTGCATGTACATTTGAAAACGACTGACAATATAGTCCTCGACAGCATGCATACCACTATGTTCAAAGACAATGCCATCTTCAACAGGTCGAATCACACGTAGGATGCGCATTAAATCAAACTGACCGTAATTGGCAGCAGAAAAATAAGAATCTCTTAAAAGGTAATCCATACGGTCGCAGTCAATCTGGCTGGAAATCAGTTGCACAACTTGCTTGTTAGGATAAGTATGATTAATCACGCTGGCAACTTTGTCTGGAAAATCAGGAGCATGACGCACCAAAATGGCATTGATTTCTGTCTCAGGATTGGTAATTATCTCCTGAGTAAAGGCCTCGTGATCCGTATGAAAAAGAACCTCAAAGGTATGAGAATAGGCTCCATGACCAATGTCATGTAAGAGGGCAGCCGTCATAGTGACCAGACTTTCATCTTTATTCCAGATATCAGCGTATTTCTCTTCAAAAATAGCTGTCACCCGACGGGCAATTTCGTAAACACCTAGGCAGTGAGAAAAACGGCTATGTTCTGCGCCGTGGAAGGTGAAAGCTGTTGTAGGGACTTGTTTGATGCGTCGTAAGCGTTGGAATTCTTTGGTATTGATAAGGTCATAAATTAATGGATTATCAATGTGGATATAGTTGTGAACAGGGTCACGAAATACTTTTTCATTCATAATTTTTATTATATCAAAAATTGATAAAATAAGGAGAAATTGATAGAATAAACAGACGAGCTTAGAATAGAAAGAAGAGTTATGAAATTACAGTTAACCAACCATATTCGCTTTGGAGATGAGACAGAGATTATTCAAGAAATTCATGATTGTGAGTGGCGAGAAAAAGGGGGCTATCAGTACCTCATCTATCAAAACACTGACAAGGAAAAGGTTGTCATCAAGTACAATGAGACAGAACTGACCATGAGCCGTTTTTCCAACCCTCAGTCAATCATGAAATTTTTTGCGGGCAAGAAGGTCCTGATTGCTCTACCTACGCCGATGGGGGTTCAACAATTTTTGACAGATACCAGTCATTACCACTTAGATTGTTCTTGTCAAAAATTGGACCTTCATTATCATTTGCTTCAAGCTCAAACAGAAATGCTATTTGCAAGCTATCATCTTGAGCTGAGTTGGGATTAACTAAAAAGATAGCAGTAAATCATCTGATTAGGGATTATTCTTGTTTTTTAGTCAGGTTTTTACTATAATGGTTATTATATCAAGGGAGTAGCAGACGGCTAGCCGTGATTGTATCGTCAATACGGAATTTCGGTTTCCGGTACAATCTTAAACAGCGAGACTTGTTTAAGAAAAATAAACAGGTCTTTTTATTTGAACAACTAAAATAAAAAGACCAAGGAGGTACTAATTTGTCTAAAGAACAAAGACATGAAGCATTTTACACGCAAAGTGAAGAGACCGTACTGGCTCAATTAGAGACCAGTCGCGAAGGTCTTACGTCTGCCCAAGCAAAAGAGCGCTTAGCAGAGTATGGTCGTAATGAGCTTGATGAAGGCGAAAAACGAAGTTTATTTATGAAATTCCTTGATCAATTTAAGGATTTGATGATTATTATTTTGATTGTGGCAGCCCTTCTTTCAGTTCTTACAGAGGGGATGGAAGGTTTGACAGACGCCATTATTATCTTGGCTGTTGTTATCCTAAATGCTGCTTTTGGTGTTTACCAAGAAGGACAAGCTGAAGCTGCTATTGAAGCCTTGAAATCAATGTCAAGTCCACTGGCTCGTATTCGCCGCGATGGGCATGTGACTGAGATAGACTCTAAAGAATTGGTCCCTGGAGATATTGTCTTGCTAGAAGCGGGAGATGTTGTCCCTGCTGATCTGCGTCTTTTGGAAGCTAACTCCTTAAAAATCGAAGAAGCAGCGCTTACTGGAGAATCTGTACCGGTTGAAAAAGACTTGTCAACGGCTGTTTCAGAAGATGCCGGTATTGGTGATCGCGTCAATATGGGATATCAAAACTCAAATGTGACATATGGTCGTGGGATTGGGGTTATCACTAACACTGGCATGTACACCGAGGTTGGGCATATTGCTGGTATGCTTGCTAATGCTGATGAGACAGATACACCATTGAAGCAAAACCTTGACAACCTTTCTAAGATTTTGACTTATGCGATCCTTGTGATTGCAGCGGTGACTTTTGCTGTTGGAGTCTTCTTGCGTGGTCAACACCCGCTTGAAGGCTTGATGACTTCAGTAGCGCTTGCTGTTGCAGCTATTCCAGAGGGACTTCCTGCGATTGTTACTGTTGTGCTTTCTCTTGGAACTCAAGTACTTGCTAAACGTAACGCCATTATCCGTAAATTACCAGCTGTTGAAACGCTAGGATCAACTGAAATCATTGCTTCTGATAAAACGGGTACCTTGACAATGAATCAAATGACCGTTGAAAAAGTTTATACCAACGGGACACTCCAAAGTTCATCAGCTGATATTGCTTTTGACAATACGACACTTCGTGTAATGAACTTTGCTAATGATACTAAAGTTGATCCTTCAGGGAAGTTAATTGGTGACCCAACAGAAACAGCTTTGGTAGAGTTTGGGTTAGACCACAATTTTGACGTACGTGAGGCTATGGTGGCAGAACCTCGTGTGGCAGAACTGCCATTTGATTCTGACCGTAAGTTGATGTCAACCATTCATAAACAAGCTGATGGCAAATATTTCATCGCTGTTAAAGGTGCACCAGATCAGTTATTGAAACGTGTCACACAGATTGAAGAAAATGGACAAATTCGTCCTATTACGGATGCTGATAAAAAAACCATTCTTGATACCAATAAGAGTCTTGCCAAACAAGCTCTTCGTGTCTTGATGATGGCTTACAAATATTCTGATGCCCTTCCAACACTGGAAACAGAAATTGTTGAGGCTAATCTTGTCTTCTCTGGTTTGGTAGGGATGATTGACCCTGAACGTCCTGAAGCAGCACAGGCTGTTAAAGTAGCTAAGGAAGCTGGCATTCGTCCAATCATGATTACTGGTGACCACCAAGATACAGCAAAAGCTATTGCGAAACGTCTTGGTATTATCGAAGAAGATGGCGTTGATCATGTCTTTACAGGTGCTGAACTCAACGAATTATCAGATGAAGAGTTCCAAAAAGTCTTTAAACAATACTCCGTGTATGCCCGTGTATCTCCTGAGCATAAAGTTCGTATCGTTAAGGCTTGGCAAAATGAAGGCAAAGTTGTTGCCATGACTGGCGATGGGGTTAACGATGCACCATCTCTTAAAACGGCAGATATTGGTATTGGTATGGGAATTACAGGTACAGAGGTTTCTAAGGGAGCTTCTGACATGGTTCTTGCCGATGATAACTTTGCAACCATTATCGTTGCGGTTGAAGAAGGACGTAAGGTCTTCTCAAACATTCAAAAAACAATTCAATACTTACTTTCTGCTAACATGGCAGAAGTCTTTACCATCTTCCTTGCAACCTTGTTTGGTTGGGATGTGCTTCAACCAGTTCACTTGCTTTGGATTAACTTGGTAACTGATACCCTACCAGCTATTGCTCTTGGTGTTGAACCTGCTGAGCCTGGTGTGATGAAACACAAACCTCGTGGACGTAAGTCAAGCTTCTTTGATGGTGGGGTGAAGGAAGCCATTCTTTACCAAGGTGCCTTCCAAACCATTTTGGTGCTTGGGGTTTATGGTTTTGCCTTGATGTTCCCAGAACACACAAGCTATCATGATGTCCATGCAGATGCTTTGACCATGGCTTATGTGACCCTCGGTTTGATTCAGTTGGTACATGCCTACAACGTGAAATCTGTTTACCAATCCATCTTTACTGTTGGATTGTTCAAAAACAAATTGTTCAACTATTCTATTCCAGTGGCCTTTGTAGCATTAATGGCAACAGTTGTTGTTCCTGGATTTAATCAATTCTTTCATGTGACACACTTGACGATCACACAATGGTTAGTGGTTATTATCGGAAGTCTCTTGATGGTTGTTCTTGTTGAATTGGTGAAAGCTGTTCAACGATCACTTGGTCAAGATGAAAAAGCAATTTAATAGACGCTAAAAGGTTTGAGACAATTGTCTCAAACCTTTTTTTATAATCGTTACAATGATAAGGACTATTGGTATGCCTGACATTAAAAAGTTGATTCTTGCCAATTGACTTGACAGTCAAAAATTTGTTGTTTGGCTTCTTGACTGTGACCTTCAATATCATCGATTAAAATCTTAGTAGCCTGTTCGCCTTCTTCATAGGCGGGTTGGATAATAGTTGTTAGTGTTGGTGAAGAAAATTTTGTCCACTCAATGTTATCAAATCCTACTAGTCCAATCTCTGGTATATTAAATTTAAGAGACTTCATAGCTGTAAATACTTTTGGAAGAGCCCAACAATTGGGGACAAAAACCAAACTCTTTTTAGTCAGTGATCCTTGCAAAAACTGAGCAATTGCCTCTGAAGAAGTCTGATTTTCATCAATAATCATTTCTTGATGAGTAAGATGATTAGCTTCTAACACATCAATGAAGCCTGAAGCGCGTTCAATACGAGTGCTAAGTAAATTGGGGTTACCCGTGATCATGATAAAATGTTCATAACCTTTATCGATACATTGTTGAATGGTATCATAAACAGCATCATAATTATTAGTTTTGACCCAGTTTGTGCGATGTTCGTAAAGTTGGCTATCAAAAAAGACAACCTTCTTTTTTTTAATATCGATAATACGTGAATATTTTCTAAAGTTAGAAGTTGGTTGAATAATAAAACCATCAACACCAAGATTGAGCATCTTTTCAATGAGTTCATCTTCGCGAGAAGGGTCGTAGTTGCTGTTTCCGATGATAATTTGGTAACCAAATTCCTGGGCTTTGCTTTCAATTCCTTTGACAATTTGGTTTGAAAAACTGTTTGTGATGTCACCTATAACAACACCAATGAGTTTAGTTGATTTTGCATTGAGACTTCTAGCAGCAATGCTCGGTTTATAATTAGTAGCTTTGATACTCTCGCTGATGCGGTTTTTAGTTTCTTCAGACATCTTGTCAAACCTGCCATTTAAGTAGAAAGAAACTGTTGTTTTTGAAGTTTTCGCTAATTCAGCAATATCTTTGATGGTTACTTTGCGCTGCATTGCATACACTCCTTTAAAATAGTAATGGTTAGTCATATTATAACATAAGGACTCGTAAAAGATTTAGTGTTTCAATCGAATAATCTCATTCGTGATATGGTTGATAACAACCACCTTTCCTCTGATTTTATGACTATTTAGGAGAACTAGTTTTTCTCCTTTAATTAAATCCTCTTGGAGAACACAGATACTGTAGTCAAACTGCTTTCCTTTTAAATGCCAGGAAAGGGCAGTCTCAATTGGGTTGCGTTTGCCTGTTTGAAGTGGTGTTAAGGGAGTAACTTTGGTATCGTCAGGGACTAATAGGGTACTGGTGCAACCCTTGTCTTTAAAGGGTTTTCGTTTGATGAGTTTGTGACTAGTCAGGTATTGGTTGTATTTTTTTGACAAAATCGTTTCTTCGATAGTGAAAGGGCAGTCACTGATTAGTCTGAGGTCACTAAGGTGATCTGTCTTTACGTCTAAGTGATTATCAAGAATAAATTGACTGACAAGACAGTGGTTGCCTTGAGCCTGTATCGTATCAATGATAAGAAAAATTCCTGGTGGTAAGATGAGAATTTGTCGGTCATGTTGGTAGTTGTTCCTATCAGAGAATTGCGTCTGGTAGCTACCTTCAATAAAGTAAACGTGTCCATTTTGTCGAAGGTGACAATAATTGGATTTGGGGTAAGAAAGGTAAGCCCAGGAGCTATCAATCTGCTCAGGTAATTGTTCTTCTAAGAAGGCGGTAGAATGATGGCTAGCGCTTTTTAGGGCATAGCGTAATGGTTCTTCTTTGTAAGTGTATCGCCCAGCATCACAGAAAAGTGGTTGTCCTTTATAATAGAGACAGAGACTATTTTGGTCGCTATGGGTATGGGAACTACCGATGGGCCCATTTTTGAAAAAAAGATAATAATTTTCTTGATTGATGGTAATGTGCCCGGAATGTTCAAAGTGATGCGCAAAAGTTGGTAAGGTTTGGACGGGTAACTGTTCAAAAGTGTGGACACCTTTTTCTCCTAGAAGGAGAAGACTATCGATATCAAGTGTGGGAAAAGCAGCAGCTTTTAAGTGTGGTTCTTCAAGGATAGTGGCTGCAAGCGTTAGAATATCTCTGGTATCTGTAACATCGCTATCACCAAGAGGGATTTGTTTATGATCTGGACCAGTCATTTTGAGGAGATAATCACTCATGGCAAGCAAAGTAGGTCTAAGCTGTGGAAGATAATCAGGGACTAGAGCAGTTAATTCCAGAAGGGCTTTGAGTACTTCCACATGATACATGGTTGATTGTTCAAATTGACTGCCGTCTTCGAGAATTTGTAGTGCGATTTGTTGCGTCAATTCTTTTCTAGCGAAAGCTGTTGCTGCAGCAATATCAAGGTCAGAACCAAAGTAGGCATCAGCTAATAAAATCGCAGTGGTTTGCAAGATTCCCCAATTGCTGAGGCTGTATTTATCAAGGTAGTTGGCATGGAGAAATTGAAGTTGTTTTTCCAGGGAAGCTAGGATGAGGCTTTCCTCTTGCTTGGTTAAGGCGTTAAAAAGATTAAGGTAAATCAAACATTTGACCCAAGCAAAACAACGGATGCCAGTATCTAAGGTTCTAGTAGCTAACCCCTTAGGGTCTAAAGGAATAGCTGATTCAATCCAATTGAGGATGAAACCTTTAGCTGTTAAGAGATACCGTTCATCTCTTTCAACAAGGTAGACGAGGATTAATTTTTGGAGATAGGTCTGTCGATTTAACATAAAGTTCCACTCAGGATCATCTATGACAGCCTCTTGCCAAGTAATGGGATCTAAGTGGTAAGGGATGTGGCAGGGCTCCATATCCCAATTATCTTCAAATAAAAAGGTATTGGTTAAGAGTAGGTCAGCTATTCTTTTTTGATCAGCATAGCTGTCAGTCTGATAGTCTAGCAGGTAATTCCTGCAAAAGTCTGGATTGACTGTTTCTTTAAAGCGTGCGAAGGCAAAAAACATAGGACATTTCCTTTCCAAAAGAAAAGAGACCTCATCATGTGCTTAGGAACTATTTCCCTATGCTCATAACAGGTCTCTATGAACCATTAAGCTAAAATACCCAACCAACTGCCAATAACACCAATGATAACAGTTAAAATGACCAATTTGTAGGTTGTCCATTTTTTGTTTTTAATAAGGTAATACATGAGTAAGGTAAAGAGAGCTGGTAAAAGTGCAGGGGCAATCTTATCAAGCATTCCTTGAATAGTCACAAATTTTTGTGCTGTATTGGCCGCATCCACCTTGCCAGCGGCAAAAGTAATGGGAACAGTAATTTTAACAGAAGTAGCTGCTAGTCCAGCGATAACGGTAACGCCGACAATATTTGCCATGCGCGACACAACCGCCATTTGTTCACTTAATTTATCAATAAAGCTTGTGCCGACCTTGTAGCCATAGAGTCCAGAACCAATTTTAATAGCGGTTAGGATAATATTCATGGCTAGGAAGAAGAGGATTGGTCCCAAAACCAGACCATCACTAGCTAAGGAAGCTGCAATCGTTGAAAAGAGTGGCGCCAAGCAAAATTGTGATAAGGAGTCACCGATACCAGCTAAAGGCCCCATAAGTGCCATTTTGATGTTTCGGGTTTCTTCTTCAGGGCGATTATTTTCTAACATGACCAAGTGCAGACTGGTGATGAAAGGAAGGAAGTGAGGATTAGTATTGTAAAACTCACAGTTATCTTCTAAAGCTTGATATAAGCCCTTTTTATCACTGCCAAAATGTTTTTTCAAGGCAGGATAGATGACATTGGCGTATCCGATACCTTGGTAATTATTGTAATTAAACCCATTTTGTAGGAAGAAAGCTCTCAGAGCTGTTTTGAGGTAATCTTTCTTGGTTAATTTATTAGATCCAGTCATCTTGTTGGCCTCCTTGGACAGTTGTTGCATCGACTTGTTTAGGTTTGTTGTAAAATTCATTCAAGGCGAAAATGATACCAATAATGGCGATACCAATGGTTGGAATTTGGAGGTAGGCTGCACAAACATAACCAATTAGTACAAAAGGAATCAATTCTTTCTTGGCCATAACAGATAAGATCATGGCAAATCCGATAGCAGGTAACATTTTACCAGCGACAGTCAATCCATTGAGCAAGACAGGTGGGATATAATCAACCAAGTGAAGGAGAGTATCCATTGACAAGGCACCTAATAAACCAAGGCCTAATCCGATAAAAGCGAAAGCCCAGATAGTGCCGTTGGCAGCGAATTTGAAGCCTCTAATATTGCCTTTTTGCAATTGTTTTTTAGCGGTTTCGGGAGCGCCAGCAAAAGCTGTATAGGCGAATGTTTGAAGGAATTGGATGGCAACTGCGATTGGTGTTGATAAGGCTAGTGCCGCTTCTGGGGTGACTTTACCAGCACTGGTAATAGCCATCAAGGTACCAAAGATACCAGGGCCGATAGGATTAGGAGGAACGGTACCACCGGCACCCACTCCAAATCCCATATAAGCTAATTCGGAGATAGCTCCCATGCTAAGTGCAGTTGGCAAGTCACCTAAGATAATCCCTACACCAAAAGACAGAATAATACAACGGTTGGTGTAGATGCCAAGTAACATTCCGCTGAAACAAAAGGCTGTCCAAAGACCAATTAAAAGTGCCTGTAACAAATTGATATCCATATCAATCTCCTTTATTCATTAAATATAATCTAAGATGTCAACGTCAGAGGCGCTATTGCCAGCTGGAGTTGTTTTGGTGTTAAAAACCACGTGGTGGTCATGGGCTAAGCAACGAATAGCAGACTTGTCTGTTTCTCCCAGCGAAATAAACTGGGTAATCGCAACCTTATCATCAGTTTTATGAATATTACCGATATTGATTTCTGTGATGGGAACACCCCCTTCAACTAGGAGTTTGGCATCTTGCAAATCTTTGACCACGATGAAGATACTTTGAGCAGGACTTGCTTTATGAATGATGTCAATCACTTTTTGAATGGAGAAAAAACGAATGGCAATACTGGATGGAATAACTGTTTTCATGAGGGATTGTTGAATCTTATCTTCAGAAACCGCATCGTTAGCGACGATAACGGTGTTGCAGTTGAGGAATTTGACCCATAATTGCCCCTGTCCGTGAATCAAACGCTCATCAACTCGCGTCATGATAATGTTTGGTTGTGTCATAAAATCTCCTTTTTAAATGTAGGTATCGGTGTTTGTTACCAGTAAGGGTTCCAGTCTTTGTAGAAACGAAGCAGAGCTTCAAGATAGTAATAGTCTCCCCAGATATTTCCCTCGTCAACCCCTTTTCCAGAGTGCCAAGAATAGACTCCGTGAAGCAGTAGAGGAGCACCAGGCTTGAGATCTTTGTTAGCATAATCCTTAATCAAGGCTCTTAGCATGCTGTGCATGGCAGCTTCATATGTTTTTTTATCAGGATCATGATCTGGTAAGGTTTTTAACATTTCATGAATACCACACACAGCAATGGCGGTTGCTGAACTATCACGAGACTGCTCGCTACCATCTCCAAAAATTAAATCCCAGTAGGACACCTGGTCTTTAGGAAGACGGTTCAAGAAATAATGGGTCATGCCCTTGAAGAGTTGAATGAGTTCAGGTTCTTTTAGGAAACGATAGGTCAAAGGAATACCATAAATGCCCCAAGCTTGCCCTCTGGCCCAAGCAGAATCATCGCTATAACCTTGTCGGGTGACCCCTTTAACAGGATCACCTGTTTCTGGATCAAAGTAGAAGGTGTGGTAAGCAGAGGCGTCATCTCGGATGACATGATTGGCTGAGGCGTAGAAATGATTGATCGCCATGTCACGGTAACGGTTGTCTCCAGTTTCTTGGCTAGCAAAAAAGAGTAATTGGATGTTTAGGAGACAATCAATGATTAAACGGTAATCTTCTTTTTTACCCAGTTCTCCCCAGGCCTGAATAAAGCCGCCTTTGTCTTGATAGCGTTGGACTAATTTGTCGGCTGCTTTCAAAGCAGCTTCTCTAGACTCAGGTGTTTTTAAAAGTTTCCACTCAGCCATGCAAGAAGGGGTGTAAAGAAAGCCCAAATCATGGTGATCTAGCTCAATGTCTCTTGTTACTCGATCTAGGAAAGAAAGGTCATTTGCTTGAGCCAGAGCTTTAATAGCATCATCCCCACTGTATTCGTAAGCTAACCAAAGGCAACCTGTCCAAAAGGCATTGGTCCATTCTGTATTATCCATAATGGCATATTGGTTATCTTTGGTAGCTGGCGTTGGAAAGTCTTCTTTAAAATAGTCCATATTAAGCCGAACTTGTTTGAGGGCTAAGTCAAGGGCCTGAGTAATGTCTTCTTGGCTTAGGAAATCTTCTTTGGTAAATCGTTCAGGCTGCTTGATAGGTTCAAGAGCAATGGTTTTTAAAGGTCGTGCCATTAAATGCCTCCTAACTCATCGTCTGTCGCACCGTCTTCTTGCTGAGAAAGAGTTTTCCAGTCAACAATGCCTTCTTTAGAACATGTTATAAGTCCTGATACTAAGTCGTCAAAAGAAGCTGCTGTTTGTCTTGCAAAACTAGCTTCAATCAGCATGGCTAAGTTAAGGCCAGAAAGAACATTACACGTCGTGTTTGGAAGAGATTCCATTAAGGTTGCAGCGACTTTAAAAGGGGTACCTCCTAGAAGGTCACAAAGAACTAAGGTTTCCTCTTCTGGGATTAAAGCACGAGATAATTGGTCCTGCACATCAGCGGCGGTCATCTCAGTAGTAAAATCAATTGCAGTTACCTTTTCTTGTTTGCCTGCGATCAATTCTAAGGCTGAAACAATACCACTCGCAAAATGTCCATGTCCCATAACGATAATAGCAATCATAAATAAATCTCCTTCGGTTTACCGGTTTACTCAAAAAATATTGTAGCGCTTTCAAAATTCTTTGTCAATACTTTTTTAAAAAGATTTTTGAAAAAGAAAAAGTGAACGGTTGTGCTAAAAAAGAATCAAAAATGGTCTTTTTTTGTCACTATTTAATGTAGAAAAGTCTTAATGGCTATTAAGTATAGGAGAAGACTAAACAAGAATGGCAGTTTGGATAAGAGCACTCTTTTAAATTTTGAACCGTTTTCATTAAAATGATTGACAAAACTAGTTTACTTTGTTATAGTCTTGGTAAACAGGTTTACTTAATTTAATAACAAAAAGGAGAATCCTATGGAAAATATGTTTTCGTTACAAGGTAAGATTGCCTTGATTACCGGAGCATCTTACGGTATTGGTTTTGAAATTGCCAAAGCCTATGCTCAAGCGGGTGCAACTATTGTGTTTAATGACATCAAACAAGAGTTAGTTGATAAGGGGTTGGCTGCCTATCGAGAGTTAGGGATAGAAGCGCATGGCTATGTTTGTGACGTGACTGATGAAGCTGGTATCCAACAGATGGTTAGTCAAATTGAAGATGAAGTAGGTGCTATTGATATTTTGGTCAACAATGCAGGTATTATTAGGCGTACGCCGATGCTTGAAATGGCCGCAGAAGATTTTCGTCAAGTTATTGATATTGATTTAAATGCTCCTTTTATTGTGTCAAAAGCTGTATTACCATCAATGATTGCAAAGGGACATGGTAAAATTATAAATATCTGTTCTATGATGAGCGAATTGGGGCGTGAAACAGTTAGTGCCTACGCGGCGGCTAAAGGTGGCTTGAAAATGTTAACCAAAAATATAGCCTCTGAGTTTGGAGAAGCCAACATTCAATGTAATGGGATTGGTCCTGGCTACATTGCGACGCCCCAAACAGCTCCGTTGAGAGAGCGACAAGCAGATGGTAGTCGTCATCCTTTTGATCAATTTATCATTGCTAAAACACCAGCAGCACGTTGGGGGACAACAGAAGACTTAGCTGGTCCAGCTGTTTTTCTAGCTAGCGATGCCAGTAATTTTGTCAACGGCCATATTCTTTATGTCGACGGTGGCATTTTAGCTTATATTGGAAAACAACCTTAATCACACACTAGAAAGAGATTTTATATGAAAATTGCATTAATTAATGAAAATAGCCAAGCGGCTAAAAATGGTATCATTTACGATGCCCTTACCACAGTGACAGATAAACACGGCTACCAAGTCTTTAACTATGGTATGTATGGCACAGAAGGTGAAAGCCAGTTGACCTATGTTCAAAATGGACTCTTAGCTTCTATTTTATTGACCACTAAGGCGGCTGATTTTGTGGTGACTGGTTGTGGGACAGGTGTTGGAGCTATGTTGGCCTTGAACAGCTTCCCAGGTGTTACCTGTGGTTTTGCGAGTGAGCCAACAGAAGCTTATCTCTTTTCTCAAATCAATGGTGGTAATGCCTTGTCCATTCCTTTTGCCAAAGGTTTTGGTTGGGGAGCAGAGTTGAATTTGACCTTAATATTTGAACGCCTCTTTGCAGAACCAATGGGTGGTGGTTACCCTAAAGAGCGAGCTATTCCTGAACAGCGGAATGCACGTATTTTAAGTGATCTGAAAAAAATTACTTACAGAGATTTGTTGGCAATTGTCAAAGACATCGACCAAGATTTCCTCAAAGAAACGATTTCTGGCGCTCATTTCCAAGAGTACTTCTTTGCCAATGCGGAGCCGTCAGAATTAGTCACTTATTTGAAATCAGTACTTGAACAGTAATTCCATTTTGACGAGGAAAGGAGGTCACATGTCTAAGTTATTATTGGTTGGTGAACCGCTGATTCGCGTTAGCCCCAATCAGTTTCAGCCTTTGACCAATGCCTGCGAGGCTCAGCTTTTTTTCGGCGGTTCAGAAGTTAATATTGCAAGAACTCTAGGCGGTTTTGGCTTAGAAGCAAGGCTATTTACGGCCCTACCAGATAATCCTGTTGGTCACGCTTTTCATCAGTTTTTGAAGCAAAGCGGCGTGGATATGTCCTTGACGGCTTGGCAAGGTCATCGCGTTGGGCTATATTACCTTGAAAATGGCTTTGGCTGTCGGGCTAGTCAGGTTTATTATGACCGCTGTGGCTCTAGCTTTTCGGCCTTAGATAAGGATAGTCTTGATTTAGCTGCCATTTTTGAAGGCATTAGTCACTTTCATTTTAGTGGGATCAGTTTGGCGTTGGGCAAAAAAACTCAGGACCTGATTGAGGTACTTGTGAGAGAAGCTAAGAAAAGGGATATTTGTATTTCCTTTGACCTTAACTTTAGATCTAGTATGATTGCCGTAGCTGATGCTAAACGACTCTTTTCTCACTTTGCTCAATACGCGGATATTATTTTTGGCATGGAACCTTTGCTGTTAGACAGTGACGATTTTGACATGTTTGATAGAAAAAAGGCAGATACTACGACGATTAGAGAACGTCTGGCAGGACTTTATCAGCGCTATCAGTTACAAGCTATTTACCATACGGAGCGTTCAAATGATGCCCAAGGCAGTAATCATTTCAAAGCTTATGCCTATGATAGGCAGTTTTACGAATCCTGTGAAGTGACGACCCCAGTCTTGCAACGGGTTGGAAGTGGAGATGCTTTTGTGGCGGGTTTACTTTATCAGTTGTTAGAAGGTAACGAAAAGCAGCGCAACCTTGATTTTGCTGTGGCAACAGCTAGCCTAAAATGTACAGTAGCTGAAGATCAGCTCTATCACAGTGTCCAACAAGTAGAAGCAGTCTTAGCTAATCAACGAGATATCCAGAGGTGATGATATGGGAAAAATAGAAATCTTAACCAAACTTAAGGCTAATCGGCTTGTCCTAGTTGTACGAGGAGAGTCTAGTGAGGAAGCTTTAGCTTGCAGCCTGGCCAGTATTGAAGGTGGCATTAAGACAATTGAAGTCACCTATACTAACCCCTTTGCTAGTGAGGTTATCGGTCAATTAGCTGAACGCTTCAAAGAAGATCCTGAGGTATTGATAGGTGCTGGGACAGTTTTGGATGATGTCACTGCCCGCCAAGCTATTTTAGCAGGAGCACAGTTTATTGTTGGTCCTAATTTCAATCGAGCAGTGGCTTTGATTTGTCATCGTTATAGCATACCTTATTTACCAGGTTGTATGACGGTTAATGAAGTGGTTACAGCATTAGAATCAGGGGTTGATATGGTCAAAATTTTTCCTGGTTCTACTGTAGGGATATCCTTTATTCGGGCAATCAAATCTCCTTTGCCACAAGTAGAGGTTATGGTTACAGGCGGAGTTTCTTCAGATAATCTCAAAGACTGGCTAGCTGCTGGAGTAGATGTTCTAGGCATAGGAGGCGAGTTTAATCAGTTAGCGAGCCAAAAACAATATAACCTAATCACTAAGAAAGCCGCTCATTATATCAAAAGTTTGCGACAATAATCTAAAAAACGTTTTTACCTTGGCTTTAGTGCTAGTAAAAACGTTTTTTTATCATTCATTCAATTAATATGCTTCTGCTCATGTTTTTCCAGATAGTATAGATATAAGAGCAGCTAATTTAACAAGATGAGCCTGTCGTTTGATATATAGGATATAAACTTTTTATGATCAAACAAAAGTAATACCTTTTGAATTCGTTAGTATTGATCTGATCTAAAGTGATATCACTTAGAATGGACTAGCTGTACAGCTTTTACAGCAACTTATGCTAAAATAGAAAAAAGGAGAAATGTTGATGATTAAAGGAATTATTTTTGATATGGACGGTGTTTTATTTGATACAGAACCTTTTTATCTGAGGCGACGAGAAGATTTTTTTAAGACAAAGGGAATTCCCATTGATCATTTGAACTCTAAAGATTTTATTGGGGGCAATCTTCAAGAATTATGGAAAGAGTTGTTAGGTAAAAATAGGGATGATGCTATCGTTAAGGCAATTACAACTGACTATGACGCTTACAAACAAGCGCATAAGCCTCCTTATCAAAAACTGTTGATTACAGAAGTGAACTCTTGTCTTGAACAGTTGGAAAAACAAGGTATTAAACTGGCTGTGGCATCAAACTCGAAGCGTCAGGATGTTTTGTTGGCGTTGGAGACAACGCAAATAAAAGATTATTTTGAAATAATCCTAGCGCGTGAAGATGTTTCTAGAGGCAAACCTTATCCAGATATTTATAATAAAGCAGTACAAAAACTAGGATTACAAAAAAAACAACTGCTTGTAGTAGAGGACAGCCAAAAAGGCATTGCTGCCGCCAAAGCAGCCAATCTGACAGTTTTTGCCATTACCGACTACCGATATGGCATTGATCAGAGTCAAGCTGATCACAAGATAGATCATTTAGGACAACTGTGTGTAAAAATCGGTTGTTTTGGATCGTGAAGTAACGCAACTAACTGATCATGATACTTCAAGACAGTTAAGAATACGTCTAGGACTTTCTACAGACCAATAACAAGAATATGTTTATGTGTTTTTACTGTTTTTTAGCTACCTATTTACAATATGACACTGAAAAGAGTACTATGTTTAAGTTATTATCAAAAAAAACGTCGCATAAGATCACCTAGAAAAGGATTATGATTTTTGTGATTTGGATGCGATCATTAGTCGTCGACCATCTTCATTTGGCAGGAGGTATGTTTAACCGTGGTCATTATTTGGATTTGTTTTTAGATTGGCTAGTGAGTAAATATAGAAGGATCATAATACTGCTTTGACAAAGGCAGTATCTGAGTCCATGAGTTGCACGGGTAATGTGACTCGGTTTTGGTTAGGTATAATAATATTTGGAAGTGTTATGCTGCTTGTCTTCGTAGGTCCATTGATTATAGTCAGACTTACTTTAGAGCTGAGCTGACTGTCTAGACAAGACGTGATGGAGATGTGATTTCTGACCAAGTAGAGGTAACCAGAAAAGGGACTTTTACGATGGAATTGAATTTACTTGTTGCATTCTTGTGCATGTTAAGAGAGAAAACCCAGATAAATCAGGAAGTAAAATGGTTATGTTTGATTAGAATTGTCCTTCTTTTTCCTTGAAGTCTTAACTTATTTTGATTATGATAGTAGTATGACTATTAAGGCAGAAATTAAGGCGCTCGCCAAAGAAATTGGTATCTCTAAAATTGGTTTTACGACGGCAGATAACTTTGATTATTTGGAAAAGTCATTGCGTGCTTCTGTGGAAGAGGGGCGCAATTCAGGATTTGAACATAAAGTCATAGAGGATCGTATCTACACTGAAAGGCTTTTAGAATCGGCTAAAACGATTATTTCAATTGGCGTTGCTTATCCTCACAAACTTCCTCAGCAACCTCAAAAAACACCTTATAAACGTGGAAAAATTACACCTAGTTCGTGGGGGCTTGATTATCATTATGTGGTCGGCGAAAAGTTAGACAGACTATCAAAAGGCATTGAAGAGCTGTGTCGAGATTTTCCTTTGCAACAAAAAGCAATGGTCGATACTGGAGCTTTAGTTGATACTGCAGTTGCCCAAAGAGCGGGTATTGGTTTTATAGGAAAAAATGGTCTAGTTATTTCTAAAGAATATGGCTCTTATATGTTTTTGGGAGAATTAATTACCAATTTAGAGATCGAGCCAGACAAGCCTGTCGATTATGATTGTGGTGACTGTCGTCGTTGTCTAGATGCCTGTCCAACTTCTTGTTTAATTGGTGATGGCTCAATGAATGCCAAGCGTTGTCTATCATTTCAAACCCAAGATAAGGGAATGATGGACATAGAGTTTCGAAAAAAGATTAAAACAGTTATCTATGGTTGTGATATTTGCCAAATTTGCTGTCCTTATAACAAGGGTATAAACAATTCACCAGCTACAGAGATTGATCCTGAGTTGGCTCAACCAGAATTAATACCATTTTTGAGTTTATCAAATGGAAAATTTAAAGAAAAATTTGGTATGATTGCTGGAAGTTGGCGAGGTAAAAATATTTTACAGCGTAATGCCATTATTGCGCTAGCAAATGCTCATGATAAAACTGCAGTGGTCAAATTAATAGAGATTATTGATAAAAATAATAACCCTATTCATACTGCAACAGCTATATGGGCATTGGGAGAAATTGTCAAAAAACCAAACGATGAGATACTGGCGTTTATGAGTCATTTAACCTTAAAAGATGAAGATAGCCGAAAAGAGTTGGAATTAATCCGTCATAAATGGCAATTTTAAGCCTTTTATGGTATTTTTAAGAACCTTATGATAAAATAAAACAGATTAACAAAGATTGGAGAAATCTCATGGAAGTGGCTGAAATTCGCCAAAAAATAGTAGAAAATAAAGAGAAGTTGACTAGCTTCAGGAGGTCTCTTTGACTTAGATCGTTTGGAAGAGGAGATTGCTCTTCTTGAAAATCACATGACTGAGCCAGACTTTTGGAATGACAATATTGCAGCGCAAAAGACATCTCAAGAACTAAATGAGTTAAAAGGTAAGTATGATACTTTCCATAATATGCAAGAATTATCTGACGAAACAGAACTCTTACTTGAGATGCTTGACGAAGATGATTCTTTGAAAGAAGAATTAGAAGAAAATCTAATGCAGCTAGATAAGATAATGGGTGCTTATGAAATGACGCTTCTCTTATCTGAACCCTATGACCACAATAATGCTATCTTAGAAATCCATCCTGGTTCAGGAGGAACTGAAGCGCAAGATTGGGGAGATTTACTCTTACGAATGTATACCCGTTTTGGCAATGCTAATGGTTTCAAAATAGAAGTATTGGATTATCAAGCAGGAGATGAAGCTGGTATTAAATCGGTTACCCTCTCTTTTGAAGGCCCCAATGCTTATGGTTTGTTGAAATCAGAAATGGGAGTTCATCGCCTCGTTCGTATATCACCTTTTGATTCGGCTAAACGTCGTCATACCTCATTTGCTTCAGTTGAAGTGATGCCAGAGTTAGATGATACGATTGAAGTAGAAGTACGTGATGATGACATTAAAATGGATACTTTCCGTTCCGGAGGAGCTGGTGGTCAGAATGTCAATAAAGTATCAACAGGTGTTCGTTTGACGCATATTCCAACTGGAATTGTGGTATCGTCTACCGTTGACCGTACTCAATATGGAAACCGCGATCGCGCTATGAAGATGTTGCAGGCTAAGCTATATCAGTTAGAACAAGAAAAGAAAGCACAAGAAGTAGATGCTCTCAAGGGTGATAAAAAAGAAATCACTTGGGGAAGTCAGATTCGTTCTTATGTTTTCACCCCTTATACGATGGTGAAGGATCATCGTACTAACTTTGAGCTTGCTCAGGTAGATAAGGTTATGGATGGAGAGATCAATGGCTTTATTGATGCCTACCTTAAGTGGCGCATTGAAGACTAAAAATAATAAAGGAGAAACATGGCACTAATAGAAATGTCTGGTGTTACTAAAAAATACCGCCGCTCAACGACCGCCCTCAGAGACGTCAATGTTTCTGTTAACCAAGGTGAGTTTGTTTATCTCGTAGGCCCATCAGGTGCTGGTAAATCAACTTTTATCAAACTCCTTTACCGTGAAGAACAACTGACAACTGGTAAGCTATATGTGGGTGAATTCAATTTAACTAAGCTAAAAGCACGTGATGTTCCGATTCTTCGTCGTCACATCGGAGTAGTTTTTCAAGATTACAAACTGCTACCAAGAAAAACAGTCTTTGAAAATGTAGCTTACGCCATGGAAGTTATTGGTGAAAAGCGCCGCCACATTAAAAAACGCGTGCCAGAGGTACTCGATTTAGTTGGCTTGAAACATAAGATGCGTTCTTTTCCAAGTCAGCTATCAGGAGGGGAGCAGCAACGTGTGGCCATTGCGCGTGCGATTGTTAACAACCCTAAATTATTGATTGCAGATGAACCGACAGGGAATTTAGATCCTGAGATTTCATGGGAAATTATGCAGTTACTTGAACGTATTAATGTTCAGGGAACAACTATCTTAATGGCGACACACAACAGTCATATTGTGAATACATTCCGTCATCGTGTTGTTGCTATTGAAGATGGTCGCATAGTACGTGATGAAGAAAAAGGAGATTATGGTTACGATGATTAGATACTTTTTCCGTCATATTTGGGAATCCATTAAAAATCTTAAACGCAACTTTTGGATGACATTTGCTTCAGTTAGTATGGTGGCTGTTACATTGACTTTAGTTGGTGTTTTTGCGGCGACATTGTTGAATATACAGCGTGTTGCTTCGGGTGTTGAAAATAATGTCCATATCAATACCTACTTACAAGTTGATTCAACTGATGCTGCAAAAGTTATTCAAAATACTGCCGGTGAACCTGTTAATAACGATAACTACCACAGTGTTTACGACAAAATTGCTCAGATAAAAGGTGTCAAAAAGATTACATTTTCTAGCAAGGATGAACAATTGAAAAAATTGCAAGAAACCTTAGGTGATGTTTGGAATATGTATGACCAAGACACTAATCCGCTCCAAGATATCTATCTTATTGAGACCCAGACGCCTAAACAAGTTAAGGCGATCACTAAAAAGATCAGAACGATTGAAGGCGTAGAAGCCGCAGATTATGGAGGGATTAACTCCGATAAACTATTTAAGTTTTCAACATTAATTCAAACTTGGGGGCTGATCGGAACAGCAATGCTATTATTTGTAGCTGTCTTTCTCATTTCAAACACTATTCGTATGACTATTATGTCTCGTAAACGTGACATTGAAATTATGCGGTTAGTTGGTGCTAAAAATTCTTATATTCGAGGGCCTTTCTTTTTTGAAGGGGCTTGGGTTGGCTTGTTAGGAGCTGTTTTACCATCTCTTCTGATTTATTATGGATATGATCTTGTTTATAAGCATTTTGCACAAGAATTACAACGTAATAATCTCTCGATGTATCCGCTTGATCCTTATGTATATTACCTGATTGGTGCTTTGTTTGTCATAGGTATTATGATTGGTTCGCTTGGTTCAGTGCTTTCTATGAGACGTTATTTAAAATTCTAAAAAAAGCGCTGCTGACGAAACGTAGCGACCCTCAAAAGTTGGACCTCTTATGTTATTCCAAGGACCTCGTTTTGTATTGCACAGGACTGGTCCTTTTCATTTTGTTTTGATTCATTTGTTTATTTGTAATAGGCAATACAGTTTAAAATAGCAGTTTCTAAGGTTTCAAGAGAAGAAAAGCACCCCAAAAGTTAGATGTTTGATGTATCTAACTTTTGGGGTGTCATTCAAAATTTAGTGGCTCTTTTTTAGTAAAATACTATGATTTCAGTTTTAGGATAACCTCAAACAGTATCTAAAATAGCTATGTCAATGAAAAAAGGGGTTAGCATTTTTTTCGTGACAAATGGTAGTAGAAGGACCATGCCCAGGATAAACTCGGTAATGATTAGGTAAGGTGAATAGTTCTTGGCGAATACCAGTAATGAGGTCCTCAAAGTTACTGGTAGGTAAGTCAGTACGACCGATAGTTTCACGAAATAGAGCATCGCCAGTAACGACTAATTCATCTGAGTGGAAAACAAATGAGACTCCTCCCCAAGAATGACCAGATGTTGGTAAAACTGTGAATTCAAAACCATTTAGTTGATAGGGTTGCTTTAATTTAAAAAAGTTCTCTGCCGGTCTTGCTATAACAGTAATGATATCATCATGACGGCCTAAGCCAGATAAATTATCATCTGGGGAAGATAGCCAAGCGGCTTCTTTTTCTGAAACATAAACAGGTGGATGATCAAAAGCATCTCTGACCAAATCTAAACTAAAAATATGATCATAGTGAGTATGCGTTAAGAGGATAGCCACTAAAGGTTTTTCAAAGGATTTAATTTTAGCAATGATTTCTTGGCCGTTACTTCCTGGATCAATGAGGATAACAGCTTGATCATTAACGAGGTAATAAGTATTTTCACCAGCAATGTGGTTTATTGTTTTATAGATTTTCATAAGGATAGTGTACCAAAAAATCAAGACTTTGTTAAAAAAAGAGTAGCGGAAAATAAATGGCAATTAGTTTCAGAAAATATGAGATCTCACAGCAATTTCTTGACACCGTTTTCATAAAGGTGTATCATAAAAGTAATCAATAAGCCAAGCCTAAAGCTGAACTTAGTTTAAGAACACTGACTTTTTGAGAGCAACCTAATCGGTTGACTAAAAAATATGAGGTGGAAGATATGTCAAAAGTTGCTATTGTTACTGGTGCTGGTCAAGGAATTGGATTTGCTATTGCGAAACGTCTTCATGCAGACGGCTTTAAAATAGGCATTTTAGACTATAATGAAGAGACTGCTCAGGCTGCGGTTGATAAACTATCACCTGAGGATGCTGTTGCAGTTGTAGCAGATGTTTCAAAACGTGACCAAGTTTTTGATGCTTTCCAAAAAGTTGTAGATACTTTTGGTGATTTGAATGTTGTTGTTAACAATGCAGGCGTTGCCCCAACAACCCCTCTTGACACGATTACTGAAGAGCAGTTTGAAAAGGCTTTTGCAATCAATGTCGGAGGAACGATTTGGGGAAGCCAAGCAGCTCAAAAACATTTTAGAGAATTAGGTCATGGCGGAAAAATTATAAATGCAACATCACAAGCAGGATGTGAAGGAAATCCTAATTTGACTGTTTATGGTGGTACAAAATTTGCAGTTCGTGGTATTACACAGACTTTGGCAAAGGATTTGGCATCAGAAGGAATCACAGTCAATGCTTACGCACCAGGTATTGTTAAGACACCTATGATGTTTGCTATTGCCCATGAAGTTGGTAAAAATGCAGGCAAAGATGATGAATGAGGTATGGAGCAATTTGCAAAAGATATCACTTTGAAACGCTTGTCTGAACCAGAAGATATTGCTAATGCAGTAGGCTTCTTAGCGGGAGATGATTCAAATTATATCACTGGACAAACAATAGTTGTCGATGGTGGTATGGTATTCCATTAAAAATGATTAATACTGACACTGTGGGTTTCACTCACAGTGTTTTTTAAGAAGTATAAAAAATTATCCTATCTTGGTTATTGGAGTGATGGCACCTTTGAGGTATAGTCATGTTTTGTTTTATAGATATAGCGTGCTATAATAGACTTACTATGACCCAGAAAAAACTTAGAAAATATGCAGTAGTTGACTTGGAGGCTACTGGAGCAGGTCCCAATGCTTCTATTATTCAGGTTGGGATTGTTATTATCCAAGGAAATAAAATTATTGATAGTTATGAAACAGATGTTAATCCTCATGAATCTTTGGATGAGCATATTGTTCATTTGACAGGTATTACGGATAAGCAGTTGGCTAAAGCTCCGGATTTTGGTCAAGTGGCGCATCACATTTATCAATTGATTGAAGATTGTATTTTTGTTGCCCACAATGTAAAGTTCGATGCAAATTTATTGGCAGAAGCTCTTTTTTTAGAAGGATATGAGTTAACAATACCACGTGTTGATACTGTTGAATTAGCCCAACTATTTTTCCCTCGCTTTGAAAAGTATAACCTTAGTCACCTATCTAGGCAGCTCAATATTGATTTGGCAGAAGCTCATACTGCTATTGCAGATGCAAGAGCTACAGCTATACTGTTTTTAAGACTTTTACAAAAAATTGAGAGCCTTCCAATTGAGTGCTTAGAAAGCTTATTAGTCTATTCAGATAGCCTGCTATTTGAAACAGCAATGGTCATTCAAGAAGGATTAGCCAAAGCCAAACCTTATGATCCCAACAAATACATTAAAATCAGACAGATTCTCTTACCAAAGGGCTCAAAAGCTCTCAAGCCTTATCAAATATCAAAAAGCTTCCCTATTAATATGGCACTATTAGGTCTGGAAGAAAGGCCTAAACAGACTCAATTTGCTCAGTTAATTGACGAAGATTACCATCAGGGAGTAGCTAGTTTTATTGAAGCTCAGACAGGTATTGGAAAAACCTACGGCTACCTGCTACCCCTTTTGGCAAAAGAAGATCAAAACCAAATCATTGTCAGTGTGCCCACCAAACTTCTTCAAGACCAATTAATGGCTGGTGAAGTAGCTGCTATTCAAGAACAATTTCACATCGCCTGCCATAGTTTAAAAGGGCCCGCCAATTACCTAAAGCTAGATAGCTTTGCAGATAGTTTGGACCAAAATGACCAGAACCGTTTGGTGAATCGTTATAAAATGCAATTATTGGTTTGGCTCTTAGAAACTAAGACAGGAGACCTTGACGAAATCAAACAAAAGCAGCGCTTTGCAGCTTATTTTGAGCAGCTTAAGCACGATGGAGACATTAAGCAGTCTTCTGAATTTTACGATTACGATTTTTGGAGAGTTAGTTATGAAAAAGCCAAAACAGCCCGTCTCCTGATTACCAACCATGCTTATTTTTTACACCGTGTTCAAGATGACAAGGACTTTGCTAGAAACAAGGTCTTGGTCTTTGATGAGGCCCAAAAGCTGATGCTCCAATTAGATCAATTATCACGTCATCAGCTTAACCTGACGGTTTTTTTACAAACAATACAGGCCAAGTTAAGCAACCCTTTACCTCTTTTAGAAAAACGCTTATTGGAAAGCTTGTCGTTTGAACTGGGACAAGTGTCAAGTGATTACTATCAAAATAAAGAGCACCAGCTTGCTCATGATTGGTCTCGTATAGCTGGCTACGCCAAAGAATTAACAGGAGCAGATTATCAAGAGTTACAAGCCTTTTTTGCTACCTCAGATGGTGACTACTGGCTTAGTAGCGAAAAGCAAGAGGAGAAGCGAGTGACTTATCTAAACAGTGCTAGTAAGGCATTTATTCATTTCCAACAGCTCTTACCAGAAACGGTGAAAACTTATTTTGTTTCTGCCACTTTAACCATCAGCTCAGAAGTAACCTTGGCAGACCTATTAGGTTTTGAAGAGTATCTCTATCATGTCATTGAAAAGGATAAAAAGCAAGACCAGTTGGTGCTTGTTGATCAAGAGGCGCCTATCGTGACAGAAGTCAGTGACCAAATCTATGTGGAAGCAATTGCAAAACGAATCGAAAGCTTGAAGCAAGAGGGTTATCCTATTTTAGTGCTTTTTAATTCTAAAAAACACTTGCTGTTGGTTTCAGACTATCTAGACCAATGGCAGGTGCCTCACTTAGCGCAGGAAAAGAATGGAACAGCTTATAATATTAAAAAACGGTTTGATCAAGGAGAGCAAACTATTTTGCTTGGTTTAGGTTCTTTTTGGGAAGGAGTTGATTTTATTCAAGCGGATCGTATGATTACCCTTATCGCACGATTGCCCTTTGATAACCCAGAGGATTTCTTTGTTAAGAAAATGAGTCATTATCTATTGGAAAAAGGTAAAAATCCTTTCAGAGATTACTTCTTGCCAATGACTATTTTGCGATTAAAACAGGCTATTGGTCGCACGATGCGTCGACAAGATCAAAAGTCAGTGGTTATTATTTTGGATCGTCGTCTCCTTACAAAGTCCTATGGACAAGTTATTTTGGAAGGTCTCGGTCAGGAATTTTTGATTTCTCAACAAAATTTTCACGATTGTCTAGTAGAAACGGACTGTTTTCTGATATAATGGAAAGGATCTATTATATCAGAAAAATTTTTAATGGCGTTAAGCACAATCAACTAACATTTAAATTAGTTTGAACTTTTATTATGCTCTTTTAGACAACTGTTCAAATGTTTTCGAATTGTTTTTTTGATAAGGACAATAAATGAACAAATTTTTGGTTTTAGTAAACCCAATTACTGTTCTTTTCATTAGTGTCAGTTGCTATCAAAACAGCTTGTCATAGTTCGTGCGATCAGTAGCGAGTATTGGTAAAACTGAAACCGTAGATTATGAAAAAATGATCTGTTGAGCATTAATTAATCTGAAGATAAGAAGTCGATAAAAAGGAGATACGATGCCCAAACTATCAAAGCGAGTTTTAGAAATGAAAGAGAGTGTTACTCTGGCTGCAGGTGCTAGAGCTAAGGCTTTGAAAGCGCAGGGCCGCGATGTACTGAATTTAACTTTAGGAGAACCAGATTTTTTTACACCTAAGCACATTCAAGACAAGGCGATTGAATCTATTCAAAATGGTACGGCTAGCTTTTATACAAATGCTTCTGGGCTTCCAGAATTAAAAGCTGCGATTGCCACATACCTGAAAAATCAGTATGGGTATCACTTGTCTCCTGATCAGATTGTGGCAGGAACAGGTGCCAAGTTCATCCTTTATGCCTTTTTTATGGCTGTTTTAAATCCTGGTGACCAAGTTCTCATTCCAACACCATATTGGGTATCTTATTCTGACCAAGTAAAAATGGCAGAAGGTCAGCCGATCTTCGTTCAAGGACTAGAAGAAAATCAATTCAAGGTAACTGTTGACCAGCTGGAAAGAGCAAGGACAAGTAAGACTAAAGTTGTCCTTATCAATTCTCCTTCCAATCCAACAGGCATGATTTATGGTGCTGAGGAATTAAGGGCCATTGGAGAATGGGCGGTGCACAACGATATTCTTATTCTGGCAGATGATATTTACGGGTCCTTAGTCTATAACGGCAATCAGTTTGTTCCTATTTCAACACTCTCAGAAGCGATTCGGCGTCAAACCATTACGGTCAATGGCGTGGCTAAAAGTTATGCCATGACAGGCTGGCGGGTTGGTTTTGCAGCAGGTGAACCAGAGATCATTTCGGCAATGAGTAAGATCATCGGGCAGACTACCTCTAACCTGACAACCGTTTCACAATATGCTGCTATCGAGGCTTTCTGTGGTAGTCAGTCATCACTTGAAGAGATGCGATTAGCATTTGAAGAGCGCCTTAATATCACTTATCCATTGTTGTGTCAGGTCCCTGGGTTTGAGGTTGTTAAACCACAAGGAGCTTTTTACTTCTTTCCAAACGTTAAGAAAGCCATGGAAATGACAGGTTTTTCCGATGTGACAAGCTTTGCTAATGCTATTTTAGAGGAAGTCGGATTAGCTGTTGTGAGTGGAGCAGGCTTTGGCGCACCGGAAAATGTTCGTCTGAGTTATGCTACAGATATCGAAACCCTTAAAGAAGCTGTTCGTAGACTGCATGTCTTTATGGAAAGTAATGAAATTAATTAAATAAAAATAGAGAGAAACTTATGTCAAAAAAACTTATTTCAATTGTTGATGTTAAAGATTATGTTGGTCAAGAAGTTACTATTGGTGCTTGGGTTGCTAACAAATCAGGTAAAGGTAAGATTGCGTTTGTACAGTTACGCGATGGTTCTGCTTTTTTCCAAGGTGTCGCTTTTAAACCAAACTTCATTGAAAAATATGGTGAAGAATCAGGTCTTGAAAAATTTGACGTTATTAAACGTCTCAACCAAGAAACATCTGTTTATGTAACAGGGATTGTTAAAGAGGATGAGCGTTCTAAATTTGGCTATGAACTTGATATTACTGACCTTGAAATCATTGGAGAGTCACATGAATATCCTATAACTCCTAAAGAGCATGGGACAGACTTCTTGATGGACAACCGTCATCTTTGGTTGCGTTCTCGTAAACAAATGGCTGTTATGCAAATTCGTAACGCTATTATTTATGCAACTTATGAATTCTTTGACCAAAATGGTTTTATCAAATTTGATAGCCCAATTTTATCAGAAAATGCAGCAGAAGATTCAACAGAGTTATTCGAAACAGACTATTTTGGGAAACCAGCATTTCTTAGCCAATCTGGTCAATTATACCTTGAAGCTGGAGCAATGGCTCTAGGCCGAGTTTTCGACTTTGGTCCAGTCTTTCGTGCTGAAAAATCTAAAACACGTCGCCATTTAACAGAATTTTGGATGATGGATGCTGAGTATTCTTTCTTATCACATGAGGAATCACTTGACCTTCAAGAAGCTTATGTTAAAGCATTGATCCAAGGCGTTCTAGATCGTGCGCCTCAAGCACTTGATATTTTAGAACGTGATGTTGAGGCTCTCAAACGTTATATCACAGAGCCATTCAAGCGTGTTTCTTATGATGATGCTATTACACTTCTTCAAGAGCATGAAGCAGATGAAGATACAGATTATGAACATTTAGAGCATGGTGATGACTTTGGTTCCCCACATGAAACTTGGATTTCTAATTACTTTGGAGTACCGACATTTGTAGTGAATTACCCAGCAAGCTTTAAAGCATTTTATATGAAACCAGTTCCTGGAAATCCAGAACGCGTTCTTTGTGCTGATCTTTTAGCTCCAGAAGGTTATGGAGAGATCATTGGCGGCTCAATGCGTGAAGACAACTACGATGCTCTTGTGGCTAAAATGGATGAACTAGGTATGGATAAATCAGAATATGACTTTTACCTTGACCTTCGTAAATATGGCTCTGTTCCTCATGGCGGTTTTGGTATAGGTATTGAACGTATGGTAACTTTTGTTGCTGGTACCAAACATATTCGCGAAGCTATTCCATTCCCACGTATGTTACATCGGATTAGACCCTAATAATACAAAAAGTTCATGTCATCTATGAACTTTTTGTATTGGTAAGAAGTGAGTGTGTTATAAAAACATCAATATGTCCTAAAGGAGAGATAAGAAATAGTAGAGTTTGAACCTACATCCTTTGTGAAGATAAATTTTGGAAGTTTAGTAGATCAGTTAGCAGATAAGACAATATAGCTTTGCTCAAGGGATATTTTATAGACAAGTATTTGGACTACGATTATCAAATAGACACTCTCATTTGATACTAAAAAGGTCTCGTCTATTCATATAATAGGAGAGCTACGGGAGTTATTATTAAAATTAGCTGATTTTTACAGTTCAAAATGTGTTACCACTTTTTCACTTCTTAGCTTTCTTATGTATGTGGTATAATGAAGGTGGACGGTTCGATAGAGAAAGGGAAATTGTAAATGTCAGACAAACACATTAATTTAGTTATTGTGACAGGAATGAGCGGCGCTGGAAAAACAGTTGCCATTCAGTCTTTTGAGGATCTAGGCTACTTTACCATTGATAATATGCCCCCAGCCTTGGTTCCAAAATTTTTAGAATTAATTGAACAAACCAATGAAAATCGTAGGGTGGCTTTGGTTGTCGATATGAGAAGTCGTTTGTTTTTCAAGGAAATTAATTCTACCTTAGATAGTATTGAAAGCAATCCTAGCATTGATTTTCGGATTCTTTTTTTGGATGCAACGGATGGAGAATTGGTGTCACGCTATAAAGAAACCAGACGGAGCCACCCTTTGGCTGCGGACGGTCGTGTGCTTGATGGTATTCGATTGGAAAGAGAACTCCTATCTCCTTTGAAAAGCATGAGCCAACATGTGGTGGATACAACAAAATTGACCCCTAGACAATTGCGTAAAACCATTTCAGACCAGTTTTCTGAAGGGTCTAATCAAGCCTCTTTCCGTATTGAAGTGATGAGCTTTGGGTTCAAATATGGTCTTCCTTTGGATGCGGATTTGGTTTTTGATGTGCGTTTTCTACCCAATCCTTATTATCAGGTAGAGCTTCGTGAAAAAACAGGACTAGATGAGGACGTTTTTAATTATGTGATGTCTCACCCAGAATCAGAGGTGTTTTACAAGCATTTGTTAAACCTTATTGTCCCTATCTTACCGGCTTACCAAAAAGAAGGGAAGTCTGTCTTGACGGTGGCTATTGGCTGCACAGGAGGCCAACACCGCAGCGTTGCCTTTGCCCATTGCTTGGCAGAAAGTCTGGCAACAGATTGGTCGGTTAATGAAAGCCATCGTGATCAAAATCGTCGTAAGGAAACGGTGAATCGTTCATGAAAAATCCTAAAATGACTGTTATAGGTGGGGGTACTGGCATCTCCATTATCCTAAAAAGCCTTCGTAATGAAGCAGTTGATATTACTGCTGTGGTCACTGTTGCAGATGATGGTGGTTCCTCAGGAGAACTTCGTAATGCCATGCAATTAGCTCCGCCAGGAGACTTACGGAATGTCTTGTTAGCGATGAGTGACATGCCAAAATTTTATGAGCGGGTTTTCCAATACCGTTTTAACGAGAGTGATGGAGCCTTGGCTGGTCACCCTCTAGGCAATCTCATTATTGCTGGTATCTCTGAAATGCAAGGCTCAACCTACAATGCCATTCAAATTTTAACCAAATTTTTCCATATTACAGGTAAAATTTACCCCTCTAGCGAGCAGGCCTTGACCCTTCATGCTGTTTTTAAAGATGGGCATGAAGTAGCAGGAGAAAGTTCTATTGCCAAATACCCAGGCATGATTGACCATGTCTATGTGACCAACACCTACAACGACCAAAAGCCTCAGGCCAGTCGTAAGGTGGTTGAGGCTATTCTAGAAAGTGACATGATTGTCTTGGGACCAGGCTCACTGTTTACCTCTATTTTACCTAATTTGGTCATTCCAGAAATTAAAGAAGCTTTGCGCCAGACTAAAGCAGAAGTGGTGTATATTTGTAATATCATGACCCAGTATGGTGAAACAGAACAATTTTCAGATGCAGACCATGTGGCTGTTTTAAATCAGCACTTAGGAAGAGATTTGATTGATACGGTTTTGGTAAATGTGGCTAAGGTGCCGCAGGCTTACATGAATTCTAACAAATTTGATGAATACCTCGTTCAGGTTGATCACGACTTTGCTGGCCTTTGCAGGGCTGCTAAGCGTGTGATTTCGTCTTATTTTTTACGGTTGGAGAATGGCGGAGCTTTTCACGATGGTAACTTAGTGGTGGAAGAATTAATGAATTTAGTGAGGATAGTCAAGCAATGAGTTTTACAACCAAGGTCAAAGAGGAATTAATTCACTTGTCCACAGGTGACAACAATGAATTGGCCGCCATTATCAAATTATCAGGCAGCTTGGGCTTAGCTCACCAAAGCCTTCATTTATCCATTACCACTGAAAATGCTAAAATTGCCCGCTACATTTATTCTCTTATTGAAGACGCCTATGTTATCGTGCCAGAAATCAGGTATCATCAAAAGACGAACCTGCGCAAAAACCGTGTTTACACCGTCTATGTTGAGCAAGGTGTGGAAACCATTTTAGCCGATTTGAAATTAGCGGACTCCTTTTTTGGTCTGGAAACAGGCATCGAACCTCAGGTTTTATCAGACGATAATGCTGGCCGTTCTTATCTTAAAGGGGCTTTTCTAGCGGCAGGTAGCATCAGAGATCCTGAGTCAGGCAAGTATCAGTTAGAAATCTATTCAGTTTATCTTGATCATGCTCAAGATTTAGCTCAACTCATGCAAAAATTTATGCTAGATGCCAAAACCATCGAGCATAAAAGCGGTGCAGTTACTTATTTGCAAAAGGCAGAAGATATCATGGACTTTTTAATTATAATTGGTGCCATGTCCTGCAAAGAAGACTTTGAAGCCATCAAATTACTTCGAGAAGCTCGAAATGATATTAACCGTGCCAATAATGCAGAAACAGCTAATATTGCCAAAACTATCAGTGCTAGCATGAAAACCATTAATAATATTATTAAAATCATGGACACAATTGGTTTAGAAAGTTTACCGATTGAATTGCAACAGGTAGCCCAGCTTCGGGTTAAGCATCCAGACTATTCCATTCAACAAGTTGCTGATGCTCTTGAGTTCCCAATCACCAAGAGCGGGGTCAACCATCGCTTGCGTAAAATCAATAAAATTGCAGATGACTTATAGAACATTTTTATCGTATGAGCCTTTGTTCATACGATTTTTTTGTCTAAAAGTCGTTTTCCATTGTTTTTTTGAAGTGTCTGATGTTCTGTGATATGATAAAAGGGATAATAACGTTTGTAAAGGAGACTGATAATGGCATGTACAACTATACTAGTTGTAGTGCCTAAATAATGCTTTTAAAACTTAAAAATAATATCGATGTTATCCATAGTAACCTCGACTCTATCTATCAATTGCTTAACTATCCTAGATTGAACATCATACGAAGATTTTCTAATGTCAAGGTTATCCATCAGCATTCCAAGAGAGTCTTCGTTTTTCTTGTCTAAATAATTCAATTTAATTGCTTTGTTATAATCATCTTTTAAATGATTGAGTTCTTCGATGTCTTTTTTTAGTTTTGGTAGGTCAATCAAATCATTAATATATAAATCGTTTAGACGATTGATTTTTTTATCGATTATCTCTATTTCTTTTTTTAAAGGTGTAATATCAATTATATTGTCATCTTTTTTTATTTTTTTAAGATATTCTTTATCGTGTTGAAGTTTATAAAGAACATCAATAACATATTTTTCGATGTGTTTTTTTTCATATCGACCAGTGTTACAAATCTTTTGGTTATTATAATTATTAACACTTCGTCTAGCCAAACTTTCTGTTTTATTAACACAAACGTAAGTTTGCCTTCTCGTACCATCGTTCTTAGCTCTTCCTGTGCATACTTTTAAAGGGGCACCACAATAACCGCATTTTGCTATGTGAGAAAGCATATATTTCCCTTGAAAAGGTCTAGTATTTGTTTTCGTATCTGTCCTATGTGCTAAAGCTATTTGCGCTTTATTATATGTTTTTTCGTCGATAATGGCTTGATGATCACCTGAGAAAGTTTGTTCCCTATACTTCACTAATCCTTTATATGTTTCATTTTCTAATATTCTTTTTACTTTTACATGTGTCCACGTATTCCCGACGAAATTGTCTCTCGCGTAATTTGTAATTGACATGATTGAGCAGCCAGAGATTATCATATTAAACATTTGTCTGACATTGGCAGCCTCTAACTCATTGACTGACAATGTTTTTTCATCTTTATTGTATCTATAACCATAAGGTGGTGTTTTCCAAGCCGTTGTTTTTCCAGATTTTGCTCTATTCATAACACCAAACTGCATTCTCTCTTTAATCTGTTCTCTTTCAAACTCTGCAATAGCTGATAAGAGAGTGAGAAAGAGATTTCCCATTGCTGAAGAAGTGTCGATATTTTCTTTTAAGCTGACAAAGTGGATATTGTTAGCAGTAAATACATCTTTGACTAAGTAAAGCGTGTCTTTTACATTTCTTGATAGCCTGTCTAGTTTATAGACTAAAATAGTATCAAATTTATTGTTTTTACCATCTTCAATCAATTCTGTTATTGCTGGTCGTTCAAGTTTTCCGCCTGAAAATCCTGCATCAGAGTAATTCTTATAAATTTTCCATTCCATTGCCTCACAATACTTTGTCAAAGCTTCAATCTGTCCTTGAATAGAATATCCTTCTTCGGCTTGATTTATTGTTGATACTCTAGAGTAAATAGCTACTTTCCTCATTGTTTTTTACCTCATTTTCTGTTAAAATAGGTATAGTAAAGAGACCTACGGCAAAGCAGGTTTTTACTATACTAGATTCGCCTCACGCTCAGAGTCGCCAAACTTTGAGAGCGTGGGGTTTTTTTAGTTAAACGCCGAAATAAGCTGGAACAAAATGTACACTATAGGAATAAGCATGATAATGCAACCTATTTGTTGTATTGTGTTACCTGTCTTTTCCATCCCCTCGCCTGCACTTGTCATTTTTTCTCCAACTTTTGTAAAAGTAGAATTTGCTACGTTTGATTCATAATCATAAAAAATTCGCTTCACATAATCTTCTTTAAAATCTAAAAAACATTTAGGGCATCTTCTAGTGTGAAAAGTAAGAATAATAGACTTGCCGCAACTCGGACATTTTGTTCTTAGTTTTGTATTTTCTAAATTCATTTATCTACCTCAGTACTCTTTAGGCATAAAGTTACCGACAATTTCCCCTATTATACGAGGGCCTTCACTAAAAGGAGCAAACTTGTCATTGTATTTTTTATTTAAAGACACAAGGCGCAAGCCATCCTTTTCTCTGTAAACTTTCTTAATATAGGTTTGTCCGTCCCATTCTACGGCATAGATACCACCTTCATAATCAAAGCCAGTTTGTTTGATAAGCACAACCTCACCATTCAGATAAGTTGGTTCCATAGAATCACCAAAAACCCAAGAGGCGAAGTCGTAATCTAATTCTTCGTCGTAAAAAACAGTATCATAGTTCCCATCACCAAAATATCCATAACCTGTACCTGCGGAAAGTTTCTCATAGACTTTGTATTCATATAGTTTTTTCTCTATTGAAGTAATTTTATTTTTTTGCTCTTTCAATTGTTCTGTTGCAAAGTCTAAAACTTTTTGCTTACGAGGAACATTTAATTCTACGACTGTTGTGGTTATTTTTTTGACAAGTGGAGAAGTAGGGATTTTGAGTTCGTGACTAGTTTTGTCACTTTTTTTAATAGGTGGGAAAAGATCATCGATAGTAACAGATAATGCGTTTGCTAACTTAAATAGAGTATTTTTCTTAGGTGTTCTGAACCCCTTTTCGTAATTAGCAATTGTAGTATCTCCCATATTAACTAGGATCGCTAACTCTTTCTGAGTTAGCCCTTTATTTTTTCGCAATTCCTTAATTTTAGAACCAATATATAAAGCTAGCTCTTTATCATTCATCAGATTTCTTCTTTCTTTTTATCTAATAAGAGTATAACACATAAATTCACGTTTTGAAAAGTTTTTTTGTCAAACAACAAAAAAATAGTTGACACTTCACGAAAAGTGAAGTATACTATAATCAAGCTTAAGGAATTAAGCAAAAATGAAAGTAGGTGCAGCCGGTGGAGTCTAGGCTAAACAAAAAGCCTAAACACAAAGAACTAGAAGTCGAAATCAAGATTCTTTGGTTTAAGCTTAGGGTTCACTACAATAGAGTGGTGACAATATCAAGAGGGCTAAGAAGCCCTCTCCCCTAACGGGGTAAGTTTAGTTTAGCACATTGGCTGTATCTCCGCAAGAATGAAAGGAGAGGTTGCATGAATTGGAAAAAACTAATGTTTGGCGATCTAGAATACACGTTTGCCAGTCGTGACGGCAAAGAAAAAACAAGCATCGAATTTGAAGGCGGCGTATTACCAGCGCTGTTAGTGCTATGCGGTATCACTTGGCTGATTGCTTGGTTTATTACAAAATAAAAACTCCCCAAAAGGAGTGGAAAGGAGGGAAGGCATGGAAAAAATTAAATACGGTGTACTAGGTTCTTCCAAGATATTTCACACAAGAAAATCTGCTCTCACTCATGCAAATCTTTTAGGATATCCTCGTAGTGCGGTTTTTTTGATAATTCCACAGGGAATGACGCAGAAAATGATTGATAAGGTGAATTAACATATCCTGCTTTATTAGCTTTAAATAGTTTTTTCTTTTTAGCTACTTTAAAAGCAACAAAGAGTCTATCTGTGATTTCAGACGTTTGTATGATTAAATCCATCCTTGTCATACTGTGGGCTTTTAATACTCCACAATCTGCCTCTGGAACCTCGATAAGGATTGTATTGCCATCAGGCTGTACTGCGGCTATAGCCTCTCTACCTGTTAAATCGTTAATTATATTATTTTGCTTTTGGTAATAATGCTGATATTTTCTGTTTTTATCAAAAACAATCAAGTCGAAGTAGCTTACATCAACATTAGAAGGATTGATGATTTTAATGTTAGCTCTTAATGTACCATTTGGATTATATATGCTTTCACCGTTGTCTAAAATAACGCTCAAAATCCAATCTGAAACAGGAGCAGCAATTAACTCGACTTGTAAGTTATTTCTTCGGTAGTTTGAATAAGATAGAAACAGAGCTATTAAAGCTATCCAATTTTTTATTAGATATTCACTTGTAAACTTAAAAACACACAATAAAAAATTAAAAAAATTCATTTCAACCTCACAATTTTTATTTAAATTATACCACAGAAAGGAGGTGGGGGAATGCAGATTCTTCTGTATAAATTGCGAAAAGAAAAAGGAATTTCACAAGAAGAGATGTCCAAAGTTATTAATAAGTCTTCTAACACTTACCGAGATAAAGAATTAGGTAAAAGAGACTTTACTCAAAGCGAAATGTTCAAAATCGCCAGCTTTTTCAACAAAGATTTAGGCGAAATTTTTACACCTTGAACTTCACGAAACGTGAAATAAAAATAACACAAAACTAGAAAGGACAGTATGCAAGAGATTTTTAACTTTAAAGGACAAGAAGTCCGAACAGTAACCATTGACGATGAACCTTACTTTGTAGGGAAAGATGTCGCAGAGATTTTGGGGTATGCAAAAGCAAGAAATGCAATTGCTAGTCATGTTGACGATGAAGACAAAAAGGACGCCCCAATTCAGGGCACCCTCGGCGGAACTCAAACGATGACCATCATCAACGAGTCAGGTCTCTACTCTCTCATCTTATCTAGCAAGTTGCCACAAGCCAAAGAGTTTAAACGGTGGGTCACATCAGAAGTATTACCAACAATACGTAAACACGGCATGTATGCAACTGATGAACTACTTGACAATCCAGATTTTGCCATTGCTACGCTACAAAAGCTAAAAGAGGAGCGTGAGGCTAAGAAGTTGCTAGAGTCTCAGATTGAGGCGGACCGTCCCAAAGTACTATTTGCTGATGCCGTAAGTGCTAGCCATACCTCTATCTTAGTCGGAGAACTTGCAAAGTTACTCAAGCAGAATGGGGTAAATATTGGAGCGACTCGTCTCTTCACTTGGCTTCGTAAACACGGCTATCTTATCAAGCGTAATGGCCGAGATTGGAATATGCCTACTCAGAAAAGCGTAGAGCTTGGACTTATAAGGGTCAAGGAAACTAGCATCACCCATTCTGATGGCCATATTACAGTAAGCAAGACACCCCTTGTAACCGGAAAAGGTCAACAATACTTTATTAATAAATTCCTTAATCAGGAATATCTACCAGTTTAAAAAGGAGATAGCATGAACGAAATAACATTTACCCTATATTGCACAACATCTGAAGAAGCAATCACGGAAGTAAAGAAACTAAAAGAAGCCCATCCAAAGGATAGACTTCAATTCAATGTAAACATTAAGTCTGAGTTTTACTAGTCAATAGAATTGACGTTAGAAACGTATTGATAAAGTTTCTTATACTCAAGACCTAAGTATTCCGCAAAAGTAGCATCCTTAATTTTACCTTCGTTTTTTGCAGCTCTAAATTCACGATAAAAACTTTCGTGATTTCCGATGATAATTTCTGATGTTACTTCCAACAAATCTTTAGCCATATAATCACCTCCCTTCGAGATGATTATAACAAAAAAGTCCGACGGCAATCGGACTCTGAACAAAAATATTACAAAGGAATTATACCATGAAACGACAAAAAGAACAATGGACCCCAAAGGTTCGCTGTTTTAGGAAAGATGGTTCACAATGTGAGCCAGAAAATATAACAGTGCCAATTTCTTTTGCAGGTTACTATCAAATTTTATTAGAAGTAGGGGCATAACATGAACAAATTAGAACTATTTTTATTAGTAACAACCGTCGTCTTAGCGGTCATTGCTAAGGTGCAACACGAAGTCATCAAAGAACACAATTCGCCAGAGAATAAACGCAGAATTTTTAGGGAAGTGGCTATGGAAAACAGCAAAGGATGGGGCGAGAAGCGCTCTAGAGGAGAGGTGGTCAGCTAATGCAGTACATTTTTCAAAAATACGACAAGTAGCTATACATCCGTTAGCAACGAATTTATAGATGATTGTGAATTATCCCTAAAATCAAAAGGCCTGCTTATGGTAATTCTTAGAAATAAAGAAGATTGGAGAGTATATCCAGAGGAATTGGCTAGAAGGTCCAGAGATAGCGTGAGAGTTGTAAGGACTTGCTTAGAAGAATTAGAGAGGGTCGGATATGTGAGAACTTACAGAAAATCTTTAGGGCGAGGGAAAGGCATACAATATTATAGATTTTGCTCAGATAAAAAGATATCCGAACAAGCATTTAAAAAAATGATTAGTGATTTTACAACTTAACGTTTTACAAAGTTGTATTTTACAAAGTTGTATTTTACAAAGTTGTAAAACGTAACACTAATAATTACTAACTTATAAATAAATACTAAATAACAATAAATACTAACAGATAATAAGCATCATCATCAACATCAGGAGGAGCTATGGACGAAAAAAAGCTTTTTGAAAATTTCCAATTAACTTTTGGACGGATGATATCGCCATTTGAAATCGAAGATATTCAAAAGTGGATTCACGAAGATAACATGCCAATTGAAGTTGTCAACCTTGCATTAAGAGAAGCGGTAGAAAACAACAAAATCAGTTGGAAGTATATCAATAAAATCTTAGTTGATTGGTATAAATCTGGAGATACGACAGTAGAAAAGGTCAGAGACAGGTTGCAACGGTTTGACGATAGTAAAAAACAACGAAGTGTAACTACCTCAAACGTCCCAAGCTGGTCGAATCCAGACTACAAAGAACCAGATTTAGAAGAATTTGCTCTAGGAAGCATGGACGGTATAGAAGATGGATCAGGAGATTTTTAATTTTTTTAACAAACAAATCAAAAAAGATTTTGGTAAAACGGCGAGTAAAGAGACTTTTGCTAAGTTTGCTAGTTACTGCGCCGAAGGAATCGAAAAAAATGGAGTTAAGCCAATTTTTAATTGGATAAACCTATACGCTTTTGGAACTGGTATGACAACAGCAGAAGCAGACCGGTTGAGAATAGAGCGATATAAACAGGAGAATGCGTTATGACAAAACAACATAGAGAAACGCTTATCTGGTACCGAGCAAGTCATCAAGAGCGTGAGAGATTGCTTGATTTTGGACTAGTTGATAAAGCACGGTACGTGACACTATTGCGGCAATTGCGTAAGAAATATGCGATTTAGGAGGAAATATGACACCAGAACAAGCAGAAAAAGCAAAAATCAGAGCTAAACAAGAACTTGAAACGTTTAGCATATACCTTGATCAGGCAATTGATGATCTCGGTGGAGTTCTAACTTCACGAGAAGTCTTTTTAGCAGCGGGAATAACATATCTTGGCGCAGGTCAGACAGATATACATGCTGCAGTCGAGGGATTATGTGAGCAAATCCAATGATTTTAAATTTAGTGAAGACTGGGAGAGCAACTAAAACACAAAAAGAGGAAATGAAATGAACATCAAAGAAAAAATTGTAGTGCTAAGAAACACTGAAGACGGAAGTTTTTTAAAGAGTTTCAAAAACAAAAAAGATGTACTTGCTTATAATGTGGAACTTACAGATAGCATTCAACTGGCATCATTTTTACCAGAAGAAGCTTACAACATACAAAAAGAAAAAATTGATAATTTGGCAGAAACGCTTGGGTGTGATGTTGTAGTTATCGAAGCATCATATGACCTAAAATTTATTGATGGCGAGGATGTTCCAGAGTTAACAAAAGAGCAAAAAGTTAAAAGTATGGTAAACGGAATGTTTGACGAAATTTTAAGAGGTAGTATCTAATGACAAATCAATTAGCACAAAACAACCACAACAGCTTTTTTAAATCGCCAGCAGTAAAAAACAGGATTGAGCAGGTTGTCGGCGCACGAGCCGAACAATTTACAACTAGCTTATTATCAATCATCAGCAATAATAACCTTCTAGCCAAAGCAACATCTGAGTCAATTATGGGAGCGGCTATGAAAGCAGCAGTGCTTAATTTACCAATCGAGCCTAGTCTTGGTTTTGCTTACGTGGTGCCGTACAACCGAAATTACAAGGATGGAAATCGTTGGATCACAGTAAACGAAGCGCAATTTCAAATCGGATATAGAGGACTTATACAGCTAGCTCAAAGAAGTGGACAAGTCCGAAATATTGAACACGGAATCATATACGAAGAGGAATTCCTTGGTTATGACAAGATTAGAGGGCAGTTGAAGCTAACGGGCGACTACGTTGACTCTGGTGTTGTAAAAGGCTACTTTGCAAGTTTAGAACTAATCAGCGGCTTTTACAAGATGATTTTCTGGCCGAAAGAAAAAGTGTACGAACATGCCAAAAAGTATTCTAAAACTTTTGATAAGAAAACAGGAGATTTTAAACCAGGAACGCCTTGGGCGACAGAATTTGATCCAATGGCTATCAAGACATTACTCAAGGAATTACTGAGCAAGTATGCCCCTCTTTCTGTTGAAATGCAGGATGCTCTAGAAGCGGATAACGCAGATTCAACGATTGTCATTCCAAAAGATGTCACACCACAAGAAACAAACAGCCTTGATGACTTAATCGGCACGCAGAACGAAAAAAAGGACGCTCCTAGCAATTTAAAAGATGTAATTAAAGATTTACATTCAGAACCAGAAAAAACGCTCACAGACGAAAATAAGACGGTTTTAGAAGACACCTCTTATCCAGCAGATGAGATTCCTGATTTTGACCAAGAAACAGGGGAAATTAAAGCTAGCGAAGGCAACTTATTTGATAACCTCGGAGACTTAATATGATTAAACTTGTAAAAATCGAAGGATATTATATTAATCCAGAATATGTTGTTGGCGTTTGGGAAAGATCTGCTTTAAATTTTGACAATTTAGATGAAAAAGTAGTGGTTGTTCAATTCGTTGGAGATAGGGAAAGAGAAGAGTTTGTCTTTTGCGATACACCTATTGATGAAGTAATTAAGAGGTTGCTAGATGACTAGTTTAGATTTACTCGGAAAGGATTATTATAGTCGTGAATCAGCTATCAGATACTGGTCTATTAGTCAGTACAAGCGTTTTAGAGAGTGCGAAGCGAGGGGGCTTGCTGAATTACAAGGGAATTGGACAGATACCAGAGATAACACTGCGCTGCTCGTCGGGAACTATGTCCACTCTTACTTTGAGAGTAAAGAAGCTCATGAAGAATTCAAAGCCCAAAACGGCTCTGAAATGATTTCGACCAGAGGAACGACAAAAGGTCAATTAAAAAAGGACTACTTAGTCGCTGAACAAATGATTGGCGCTCTTAAAAGTGACAGTAACTTTATGGCTATCTACCAAGGGGAAAAGGAGGCGGCAATCACAGGATTTCTTGGCGGTGTGGAATTTAAAGGTAAAATCGACTGCCTAAACGTCAAGCGTGGCTATTTTGTAGATATCAAAACAACAAAAGGGCCGATTGACGACACGATTTGGAATGGCGAAGAGCGTGTCAGATGGTTCGAGGCCTACGGATATATCTTGCAGATGGCCGCTTACAAAACCATGTTAGAAGCCAAATACAATAAACCGTTTGAACCGATTATTTACGCAGTTACTAAAGAGACACCACCAGATACAAGAGCCATCAGGATCCAAAATGTAGATGCTATGCAGATAGAGTTAGATAGCCTAGCACAAAGCATTAAGCGATTAGATGACGTTAAAAAAGGCATAGAAAAGCCTAAGCCTTGTGGAAAATGCGAATATTGCAGACAAAATAAATTGTCTGTAAGGGTAGAGATTTTTTAATAACCTATTGCAAAGTGAAGCTCGGCCTTTGCAAGTTTAAATTTTCCGAGCGAGAAAGGAAAGTTGGAATATCGTCAAGTCAACAGGATTGATGATATGAAGAATTGCTACACTCGTCCTTGCCAATGCTCACACACAATTTTAGGGCGAGTGTGGATTTTAAAAAGGTGAAAAATATGGAACAAATCAAAATTACAGGAACAGGAACAGCACTAATTTTAGATAGAGTAAACCGAATCTTTGCCATCTCTGGCAGTTTGACTATGCAATGGGATTTTATTAGTGATTTTAAAAAGATTGACGACGAACCGTCACTTGATGAAGATGGAGAGTTATTCGAAACAGCCTACGACCTCATTCTTGCAGCTAAACCCAAAACTAAAATCAATCTAACATCTTCATACTTTGCTAAAGAGCACAAGAAAGACATAGACGAAATCATAAAAGTATTCTCATTTATCGAAGATAACAAGAGAAATATCTTTGAAACCCTTGGCATTCGCGGGGTGCTTGAATGAGCAATCTAGTTTTATCGTTAGACATCTCAACATCTGGAACAGGGTGGGCCTTATTTAAAGGCTCAGATCTTATCCAGAGTGGTGTCTTAAAACATAAGAGTAAATCCTACTTTGAGCGCGGCCGCTATATGGCTAGTCAATTAAGGCTAATTCAGTCACGAGCATTAAAAAAATACGATTGCTGTTTTAGTACAATCGCAGTCGAAAAAAATTCAGTTATGGGACCTAACCAGCAATCCATGCTTAAAATCGGTATTGTTACAGGAATTATCTTAGGAAGATTAATAGCTGATAACGTCGCCTTTATAAATGTATCAACGTGGCGTAAGCACTGGAAGTTTAGCTACAAAGACCGCTCTAAAAAAGCGATGAAAGCACAATCGAAAGAAAAAGCTCTCGAATATTGCGGAAAAACAGTAAAAGATGATGAAGCGGATGCTATTTTGATTGGCTCATACTATGTCAATCAAGGCTATCTTGATGAATTGGAGACACATGACTACTACTAAAAAACACGTTGTGAGAGTTTACAACAAAGGTATTACAGCGACTTACGCGATCTATGACAAAAAACTGTTTAAGGAGCACGAGTTCGCAACCAAAAACGAAGCGATGCGGTTTATTAGACAGCTAGAGTTAGCTAATGATAAGCGAGCGACAGAATATTATTTGAGAGAGGTAGAGAAATGATACCAAATTTTAGAGGGTTTAACAAAAAAACTAAAAAAATGTATAGCATTGATGGCTTTAAATCAAGTGAACGCAAAATATACAGATGCAGCTTAGCAGATGATGAGTTTCGCTCTGGTCGCTTAGAGACGTTTCATTTTGTCGAGGATAACCTTGATGATTATATTCTCAGGCAATCAACAGGACTGTTTGATAAAAACGGCGTGGAGATTTTTGAGGGAGACGTCGTGAAATTACAATATACAATTACTAGTGATTTAGAATTTTTTAAAGTGAATCAATTCAGAGGTGGTTCTTGGCGCATTGACAATAGACGACGCGGATCAGATTTGTGGTTAAGAAACGAGGACTGCGAAGTTATCGGGAATATATATCAGAACAGCGACCTGATAGAAAGTGTGGAAGAATGACAACAGATGAATTATTGCAAAATTTACGTGATGACTTGAATAAAATAATTAATGTCCTAAAAAACGATTGGAAAGCACTATTGTTTCTTGCAATCGCAATATTTGGGATGATGGTAACCGTGTCGTATTTTAGCTATCGCGACGCACGACAATATTACGAGTCGCAAATCACAGGACTACGTACACAGCTAAGCAGGACACAAAAGCAGCTTAAACGTGCGAGTGAGCAAAATCAGAGACAGACAAAGCGGATTGCGGATTTAACGAATAACGGAGGGTAGGGTATGGATGAATTACACTGGCAGAACCCGATGGAAAGCTACGAAAATAACAGCACAGGTTATATCCACGGCAATGCTAAAGTTCATCTGTTTTTTGAATATGGCACTTCGGCTTGCAAAAGATACCTTCAAGATGTTGACTATTTTAATGATGTAGAAGTCGACGATGAAAATGAATGCTGCAAGAAATGCTGGAAGAAGTACATTGCACTTACTGGAAATGGGGGATAAGGATGAAAGTTAAGGATTTACATAAAGCGTTAGCTAAAGTTGACCCTGAGCTTGAAATTTGGATAAATGAAAAAGATGAAGGTGTTATCACCAAAGCCAAAAACGTGATGACTTGGAATAAGCATCCAAATAAGTTTTTTATAAATGCAGAAACACAATAGTGTTAACAGAGGTACAAAATGACAGAGCAAGAAATTAAAAATCTGCTTAATGATGGCAGAAACCTAGTGTCAGACGCAATTAGCAAGTGTTCCTTAACGACAAGCGAAGCTCCTTTATCTGCGGATGATAGCTTGATTGACAGTGCTTACGATTATATCATTCACGGCATCGGTGACGTTGATAAAATAGCTAAAAAAATAAGTGAGGTAGGTACAAAATGAAAAACGAAAATTTTTTAGGTTATGATCTAGCTGAACTATTAGAAGAAAAATTAGTAGGGAAACGACTTAAATCAATAGACGACGAAAAGATTGTACTTGCCGATGGGACAGTAATTAAAATTGAATTAAACGAGGGTTGCTGAGGTTGTGATAGCGGTTGGTCAGAATTAAACATCACGACAGAAAATCCCAACTTGGAATCAGCTGTAATGGGCGTTGAATACACAGAAAAATATCGTGCAAGCGATGATGAATTTAAAATTTTTGTCTACATGACAGACAATTCTGTTATTGAGATTTACGGATGTGATGGTGTTGGCAACGGATGTTATGGATATGGTTTCTGGGTTACTGTTAAGAATCCTGGTGATCTAATAGAATCTGAATTGGAGGACTAATGCTAACTACAAATCAAATACACAAACTGCTGGGAGTAAAAGAAGTCTACAAAGCGCCTGACACGTTGATAAAAATAATTTTAGACAAGGAAAAGCGCGAGGACTTATTCAGACAGTTTTTGAAATATGAAACAGATGTATCTTACGACTGGTTTATGCAATATTTTGAGGAAGAACAAGCTGACCGCAAAAATAAAAAGCAAGACTTTACTCCGCTAAGTGTATCTAAGTTACTGACTGGATTGGTAAGCGGGCACACATACCATGAGAGTGCAGTAGGCACAGGAGGAATCCTCATACAAGCATGGCAAAGACATAGGATATCATCAAATCCTTTTACCTATAAACCAAGCGATTATTGGTATCAAGTAGAGGAGTTATCTGATAGAGCATTACCGTTTTTACTCTTTAATATGTCTATAAGAGGGATAAATGGTGTGGTGGTGCATGGCGACTCTTTAACAAGACAAGTTAAAAACATTTATTTTTTGCAAAATACAAAAGACGACATGCTGAGTTTTAGTGATATTAACGTTATGCCAAGGACTCAAGATATTGAGCGAGAATTTAATGTCAAAGAGTGGATTGGTGATGGGATAGAACACATTGAAAATCCACTAATTGAATGGATATAACCAATAACGGTATCACGCACGTTCGACTCGTGCGGTTGGTATTGACCGAAATTGAAAAATAGAAACGAGGACCTCCTTACACCAAAACAAAATCTAACGCTGGTTATCGGTCACTGGCTATTATTTAAGGTGCTAATACTGACATCGTACGCCTGTGTCAAAATAAAAAAAGGAAGAGAGGGCTTTTCTCCACAAAACAAAAAGACGTCCACACGGAACGCCCCCTTGGTTAAATTTAAGCTTAAATAAATTATACCATATTGGGGGCTTTCATGACGTTTTTTCCTGAGATTGATATCCAAAAAACAAAATCCAATGCCAAGCGTAAATTGAGAGAGTATCCACGCTGGCGAAGGATAGCTAATGACGTAGATACTCAAAAAGTTACAGCTACTTACTCATTTGAGCCAAGACAACCGCATGGAGTTCCTAGCAAACCAGTTGAGAGACTAGCGCTAAATCGTGTGTCAGCAGAACAAGAGCTGGATGCGATTGAGAGAGCAGTCAACGGGATATTTGATCCAGAGTATAGATTGATACTGATTGACAAGTATTTGCTCACATATCCAAAGACTGATTGTGATATTTATACAAAACTTGGTTATGAAAAAAGCCAGTATTACAACATGCTAGATAATGCTTTATTGTCGTTCTCAGAGCTATATAAAGAGGGAATGTTGCTTGTCGAGAAATTGGAAAAAAGCTGGAATTAATATGGAATAATTATGTACTTTATATATAATTATTCATGTTATTATAGTACTATCAAAATAACAAGAAGAGATAACCTTTTAACCACTGGCTATTCATTTAGTCGCCAACTTTAACTACGATCAAACTTGTTATTTTATGGTATGTGGGACGTGCAGGTTCGAATCCTGCCGTCTCAATCAGCGCCCAGAAGAGGCGCGACCCAGTATCCCGAAAGGCAGTCACGCACTGATATACTGGTTTTTACTTGGTTGATAGTCATATTCCTACCAATGACGATTGGTAAAAAAGATACATAGATCGGCTGTATAGTCTACGTGTACGTATTCACAACAGATTGACTCATTTGATTAACCACAAGTAAAACAAGGGTCGCAACCTTGCTTGTGGTTAGTAGGGACAACGGTTGTAAGTCGGTTCGATTCCGACTGTTCCTGTTTGATAAATAGAAGTGTCCCAGAATGGGCTAGGCAATAGGCTTAGCATTCATTTGCTATTTATCTATGGCTAACCAATTAGTCATCACATTGTGGTGGCTTTTTATTGTGGGGTGAAAATGCTTAAATTAGACGAAAAGAAAATACGAAAAGGGAAACCAGTTGGACTTCCGTATCAAGGTAGTAAAAAGAAAATTAGTAAGAAAATAGTCGAAATTATTAAACAAAACTTTGATGCAGATAAACCCATATACGACGTTTTCGGCGGAGGCGGAGCGATTACTGCTGAGTGTGTGCTAAATGGTTTAGAAGTGCATTATAACGACTTAGACAACGATATAACAGATATGTTTCAGCGTGTGATTAGTCAAGATAGAGAATGGATAAAAACACTCATTATCAGTCGTGATGAATTTAACAAAATTAGGCAAAAAGAACCTAAGTCAGTTGATGATAATTTAAAATTGTTAGTAAATAGTTTTGGGAATGAATTAAGCAGTTATTTATACGGCGCAGACTGGTCTGATACGAAGTATGACTTAGCGGTTGAAATAATTAATAAGCACGATGTGTTTAGCGGGTACAAACAAACCGAAACGTATAAAAAAGCTGACAAGCCTTACGATGAAGGAGAGCTTGAAAAAAATAAAAAACTAACACAGTTAGAACAGTTACAACAGTTAGGACGGTTACAACAGTTAGAACAGTTACAACAGTTAGGACGGTTACAACAGTTAGAACCAACAAATTATAGTTACGAAGCATTTTCAGATATTGAAGGCGCTATTTTTTATCTTGATCCTCCATACGAAAATACCACGCAAAAAAGTTATAAAGGTGATTTTAACAGTCAAGCATTTTATGATTGGGCGTTTGGGATGTCTAAAAACAACATTGTTTTAATTTCTAGTTACGATATATCAGATGAACGTTTTGAATGCGTATATGAGTTTAAGACTGCAAGAAGCACCATGCAAGGTGGCGGAGCGGGTAAGAGAACTGAAAAACTGTTTATGGCAGTCATCACATAGTGGTGATTTTTTTGTTATGGTCCGCGACATGGTTACTTATTAGTTACAAACGTTGAAATTACAATGTTTCGATAGGTCAACGTCGTGGTTTTTTATTATGTAAAAAAGAACCACAACAGTGGCTCTTATGCTTGTAATTTTAATTCAAGCGCTTCAGTAAGAACTTGAGAAAAGTTGAGGTTTTTATCTTCTGCTGCGTCGTTTAACCATTCAGGGATAGTCACGTTTTTGCGGACTTTTTTGGAGTGATATTTTTTCATATAGGCAACCATATCGATGCCAATTAAAGCAATGTCGGAATCAGGATACTGTTCTTTTAAATCAGAAACGGCGCTAGCCTTTGGATAGTCAGTATAGTCTTCAAGGGCAAAACCTAAGACTTCGACAGCCATTTCATAAGCCTCTTGAAAGTCTTCACCTTGAGTAATTGCTTCAGGTACATCTGGAAATGTAACCATGATATAGTCTGTGTCTTGTGTAAATGTAGCTGGATAAATTAACATAATGATCCTCCTTTGATTACTGTGAGATAAGCACACCATCTGGCAAGCGGATTATTTTAAACCCGCCTGCTTTAGAATGGTATCTTCAAGACCTTTTCCGAGGTCTTTATTGTGCATTGGAACAATGGTTTGATGTCCGTTATTGTCTCGGAATTTTTTGTGACTTCCGTTTTGACTGACTTCGTAGAACCCATTCTTTTTTAGCAGTTTTATCATCTGCTTTGGGGTCATTGGCATATTGCTTACCTCACTTTCTATACTTATATTATACACATAAACAATGTAGATGTCAATGCAAAATACGCATAAAATACGCAAAAATTAGGAGATAACAAATGAGACCAAATAAGTATCCGTATAGTAAACCACAATGGGAAAAAGAAGTAAGTAATATATACGTTGATAACGGCTACACTATTCCATACACAACATTAGTTCATTATATTAATAGGCTAACTGGTGAGGTCAGGGTATGAGGCCACAGAAGTTAACTATCGCAGGTGGTAGACGTACAACAGTTGACTACGATGACAGATCAGCAGAGTATCGTGACTATAATCGTAATCGCTGGAAGTACGATAAACAAGCCAAACAGTTTTATAACTCAAGGATATGGAGAGAGACAAGTAAGCAAGTATTACTTCAGAACGATTACATCTGTGCTATGTGTGGTGGCGAAGCGACTATGACTGACCACATTGTATCAGTCAAACAAGATTGGAACAAAAGATTAGATTTGAATAACTTGCAAGCAAGCTGTAAAGCATGTAATGATAGCAAAGCGATAAGGGAAAGACGTAAAAACAATTACTAGAAAAACGGGTGTAAAAATTAACAACAGCACGTTAATATTCGGAAAATACCCCCTTCATTTTTAAACGGGGCTATATTGTTCGGAAACTTAAGAACGCGCCCTTTTCCGTGCAAAAAATTCCCTTTTTGAAATTTTTAAAACTGTAAAGTTCGTGTAAAGGAGGTCTTATGGGAAGAAATTTAAAGCTAGTCGAAACGACAAAAAAGCATCTTACGAAAGAAGAAAAAATAGTGCGAGAAACCGCGCAAAATAAGGCGTCTGACGGTCTTAAAAAGTTGCAAAAGACACCTCCTGAACACTTTAATAATGTAGCTAAGTACGAGTATAGGAGAATCATAGAAGACCTCCAAAACCTACCCCTAAGAAATCTCGATAGAGGGCTATTAGAGTTATATTGCACATGGTATGCTATCTACAAAGAAACAAGTAGAAAACTAGATGAGGTTGGTTATTTTACGAATGATCCAGACAAGGGCATTATTCCTAGTCCGCTTATTTTAACACTAGAAAAAGCCACAGCGAATATTAGAAGTAGCGCAAGTCAGCTTGGGTTGACTGTGGATAGTCGGATGAAAATGTTTATTCCTAAAGAAGAGGAAAAGCCTAAGAGTATTTTTGATAAATTTGGAGGATAAAAATGGAACGAGTTAAAGAATTTTCTGTTAAGCTATTAGAAAATGGTAAGTTTCCAATTGTTGAAATCAACGGTGAGAAAATAAATGGTATCACTAAATTAATTGTTAAGTATGATTCAGATGACGCCCAAAACAATCCGTTGGATAATGGTTTTTTAGTGGAGTATATTAGCGAAGAAGGTGGTCGGTATTATATGCAAACGATAGGCCAATCATTCCGTATAGGTTTGTAGGTGATAAAAGTGGAATACGATTATTCAGCAATCAGCGACATCTATAAAGATGACGCTTTTTATTATGCAAAAATGGTCGTTGACGAACAGATAAAATCAAGTAAGAAGGTATTTAGAGCTTGTTTAAGACATTTGAATGACCTCAAAAAAATAGATGGTGATAATTTTAAATTCATCTATTTACCAGAAAAAGCAGCTGATCCGATTAACTTTATTGAGATTTTGCCAGATGTAAAAACGGGGAAACCTTACCCGTTGGCGATGTTCCAGAAGTTTATTATTGGGAATTTATATGGATGGCGAAAGAAAACAGATCATTCCTTGAGACGTTTTAGAAAAGCTATGATTTCTGTTGCTCGTAAAAACGGTAAAACAATTCTGATAGCTGGTATCTTGCTTTACGAATTTTTGTTTGGCCATAACCCATCTATGAGCAGACAATTGTTTTGTACTGCAAATGATAGAACGCAGGCTAAAATCGCTTGGGATATGGCAAAGAAGCAGTTATCATCTCTCAGAGCGAAGGACGCTGATGTCAGAAAGGCTACAAAAATTGTCCGTGATGAGCTTAAAAACTTACATGACGAATCATATATCAGAGCACTTAGTCGAGATACTGGGGCTGTAGATGGATTTGAGCCTTATGTTGGCGTTTTGGATGAATTTGCAGCATCGAAGACGAATGAAATGTTAGAACTTTTAGAATCTGGTCAAGGTCAGCTTGATAACCCGTTTATCTTGATTATTTCGACGGCAGGGATGGATTTGAATGTCCCTATGCACACAATTGAGTATCCATACATCACTAAAATACTAGACGGAGAAATCACAGACGAGGGTTATTTTGGATATGTTGCAGAACAGGACAACGAAGAGGAAATTAAAGACGAATCAAACTGGATAAAATCAAATCCAATCCTTGAGGTTGAAGCTTTACATGATAAGCTAATGGATTACCTGAGAACGCGCCGTAGAGTGTCCCTTGAAACTGGTGAAATCAATAAAGTATTAATCAAAAACTTTAACATGTGGCGTCAGTCTAGCGAGGAATCTTACATTGATAAAACGACTTGGGAACTTGCTCGGATTGATAAGCCAGATACTAATAAGCGGAGAGTTTGGTTAGGTGTTGACGTTGGTCGTGTTAGCGACTTATTTGCTATCACACCAGTTGTTATGATGGATGATTTTTGGTATATCGACAGCTTTTCTTTTGTGGCTACCAAATATGGTTTAACTGCTAAAGAAAAGCGGGATGGCGTATCTTATAGCAATCTTGAACGCCAAGGTTATTGCGAGATAACCACCCTAGAAAGTGGTGTCATCGATGATGAACGTGTACTCGAAAAAATTGAAGAGATGGTCTACTCAAACGACTGGGAAATTAGTGGAATTTGTTTTGACCCTTATCAATTTGGAACATTACTTACAATGATTGAAAAAAGGCATCCAGAGTGGCCTCTGATTGAGGTTTCGCAGACGACAATGGTTTTGAACATGCCGACAAAACAATTTCGTGACGACCTCAAAAAAGGCAAAATAAAGCACTCTGGTAACCCTTTGCTAACCATGGCTGTTAACAATGCTTATATTAAAACTGATAATAATGGTATGAGGATTGATAAGAATAAGAATAGCAATAAGATTGACCCGCTTGATGCTGCTCTTGATGGCTACGCTGTTTGTTACTTAGAACCGTTCGATGGTTCTGGCTACTGGACAAATGAAAAAATAATAGGAGGAGAATCGCTGTTTTGATTGATTTTATTTTAAAAAACATACACACATTAATCTTGTTAGCTGGACTAGGTTTATTGATGTATGGGTTGTTTTTGTTTGGTGATAAAGTCGGTTTTATTGCCAGTGGTCTTATTTTAATTGTTTTAGCTATCTATGTAGATAGCGTAGGAGGAAAACGTGAATAAACGCATTAAGAAAAAACGAAAATTGGAAACAGCTATTGTGTTGCTAATTAAAGAAGTCGCCGAATTACGATCCATCGTGTCAGCAAATGCCAAAGCTACAAATAACGAGCTTGCAGCAGTTAAATCAGCGATACTAGACAATCAAGTAGCCATCAAGTCAATTGGTGATGAGGTTGGTCACATCAAGCAAAATTATAAGCGCAAGTGGCGGAAATAGATGTTAATGGTTTAGAAAGGAGGTGAGAAATCGATGAGTTTTTTCCGACCTTTGGGCAGTTCAAAGGTGTCCTACGATGACTATATATCATCTGTTTTAGCTGGTGATGTCTCTCAAAAATACTTAGGGGTGTCGGCTTTGAAGAATAGCGATATTTTAACAGCAACGTCTATTATAGCTGGGGATATTGCTAGGTTCCCGCTTGTTAAAAAGGATGTTAATGGGGACATTATCCATGATGAGGATATTAATTATCTTTTAAATGTTAAATCTACAAAAAATGCGAGCGCCAGGACATGGAAATTTGCTATGGCAGTAAATGCCATTTTGACTGGTAATTCTTTTTCGCGTATTTTGAGAGATCCAAAGACTAATCAAGCTTTGCAATTCCAATTTTACAGGCCATCAGAAACAACAGTAGAGGAAACGGATAGTCACGAAATCATCTACACTTTTACTGATACGTTAACAGCAAAACAGGTTAAATGCTTTGCTCATGATGTTGTACACTGGAAGTTTTTTAGCCACGACACAATCCTTGGCAGGTCTCCGCTATTGTCTTTAGGAGATGAGATTGATTTGCAAACAGGTGGTATCAATACCTTAATTAAATTCTTTAAAGATGGATTTTCTAGCGGTATCTTAACTATGAAAGGTGCTCAATTAAGCGGAGACGCACGGCAGCGAGCACGTCAAGAGTTTGAGAAAATGCGCGAGGGTTCGGTCGGTGGCAGTCCATTGGTGTTTGATAGTACCATGGAATACACGCCGCTTGAAATTGATACTAACGTATTGCAATTAATCACTAGTAACAATTTTTCCACGGCCCAAATCGCAAAAGCTTTGCGGGTTCCTAGTTACAAGCTTGGTGTTAATAGCCCTAATCAATCTGTAGCTCAACTGATGGAGGACTATGTCACAAACGACTTGCCTTTTTATTTTGACGCGATTACAAGCGAATTAGGTCTTAAAACGTTAAATGATAAAGATAGACGTCTCTATCGTATTGAATTTGATACACGTAGCGTTACAGGCCGTAATGTTGATGAGATTGTCAAATTGGTTAACAATCAAATACTGACACCTAACCAAGGCCTTATTGAGTTAGGTAAGCAGAAATCTACAGATCCTAATATGGATAGGTACCAATCGAGTCTAAACTATGTCTTTTTGGATAAAAAAGAAGAATATCAGGACAAGGTTGGTATCAAAGGGAAAGGAGGTGAGGTAAATGCCAAAGAGGATAAATCTTAAAGGCCCACTTATTGCAAATAATTCGCAAGAAGTTTATGACTACTATGGAATGGAAGCGACTAGTGCCAAAAGCATTATTAACCAATTGCCAGAAGATAGCAGTGATATTATTTTGGAAGTTAATTCAAACGGTGGTCTTGTTACAGTAGGGAGTGAAGTCTATACCGCTTTGCGAAATTACAAAGGAAAAGTAACTGCAGAAATTACTGGCATGGCTGCAAGTGCAGCATCCGTTGCAGTTATGGGAGCAGATAAAGTTGTCATGAGTCCAACAGCACAGATGATGGTACACAAGGCATTGTTTAATTGGGTAGCTGGTAATAGCGATGACTTAGATAAGGCTTCTAATGCTTTGAAATCAAGCGATAAAGCTATTGTTAATGCTTACGTTGCGAAAACAGGCTTACCAGAAGACGAAATCATGGAACTAATGAAAAATGAAACCTTTATGTCGGCTCAAGACGCTGTTGAAAAAGGTTTTGCTGATGAAGTGATGTCTTTTGAAGCGGTGGCCAGCATCGATAACCAAATGTTGCCACAAGCTGTTATTGACGACTATTACGCAAACAGAAGTAAGCGCAAGCAAGAGATTGGCAATATGTTGCTAGAAATTGAAAAAGAAGAAATTTTACAAGGGCTATGAGCTCTTTTTTATTGGAGGAATTTATGTTCGAAGAAAAAATCAAAGAAATTAAAGCGACTATCGCTAGTTTAAACCAAGCGATTGCTACGAAAACAACAGAAGTAAAAAATGCTTTGGAATCAGATGACCTTGAAACTGCTCGCTCAATTAAAGCAGAAATTGAAGAAGCTAAAGCAAACCTAGCAGAAGCAGAAAATGACTTGAAATTGTATGAAGCTAGCATTGAAAAAGGCGGTGCAGAAAATACTGGAGGAAAAGAAGTGCCACAAGAAACTAAAACATACCGCGAAAGCGTTAATGAGTTTATCCGTTCAAAAGGAACAGTAACTAACGAAGCTTTGCGTTTCGAAGGGAAAGACGAGGTTCTTATCCCACTTAACCAAACGACTCCTGTAAATCCTAAAACGGACGGTGTTAAGAAAACAGATGTGAAACCTGTTTCTAGTGAAGAAATCTTATACACACCAGCTCGTGAGATTAAAACAGTCGTTGATTTGAAGCAATTTACTAGCATTCACCTAGCTAAAAAAGCATCAGGTAAATGGCCAGTGTTACAACGTGCGACTGAAAAAATGATTAGCGTTGAAGAATTGGAAAAAAATCCAAAGCTTGCTAAACCAAAATTTAAAGACGTAGAGTGGAAAGTCGAGACTTACCGCGGAGCTATCCCGTTGTCTCAAGAGTCAATTGACGATGCAGATGTTGATTTAGTTGGAATTGTTGCCGAGACAATCGGTCAAATGAAAGTTAATACAACAAACGACGCTATCGCAACAGTTCTCAAAAAATTTGAAGCTAAGACAGTAAAAAACTTGGATGAAATCAAGAAGCTTCTCAACGTTGAATTAGATCCTGCTTACAATGTGTCATTTATTGTATCTCAAAGCTTTTATCAAACAATGGATACACTAAAAGATAAGAATGGTCGTTATCTACTCCAAGACTCAATCACTTCTGTTTCTGGGAAAGTATTCCTTGGAAAACCTGTTTTTGTACTAGCTGATGAAGTTTTAGGTAAAGACACAGCCTTTATTGGAGATTTTAAGCGTGGTGTATTATTCGCAGATCGCAAAGACTTAGGTTTGCGTTGGGTCGATAATGACATTTACGGTCAATTCTTGCAAGCAGTACTTCGATTTGGTGTCGCTAAGGTAGATGACAAAGCTGGCTACTATGTGACATTCAAGCCAGAACAATTGCCCTTATAAGGCCACTGAAGAAGTGGCGAAACCAACTAGTAAGAGCACTGTCGAGGACATTAAGCGCTATTTAACAAGCAAGGGAATTGACTTTAGTGGCAAGACCTTGAAATCAGATTTGCTTGCATTAGCAGGCGTTGAAGAGGTATAGCTATGGCTGTATCGAAAGAGCTATTAGACAGTGTAAAACTCTATTGTAAAATTGACTTTGATTTTGAAGACGACATCATCAAAGAAATGATTGAATCTGCTCAAGAACAAATCTGTTTTGCAATAGAAGATGAGTCAACTCCTAAAATGTTTGAAGGTCACGCTAAATTTGCTTTAGCTGTCAAAAAGCAAGTCAAGGAGGAGTACGACCATCGCGGTTTGTCTGCGGATAGTTTTCGCTATCCGTTGGCAAATGGCGTTTTAAATATCATCCATCAATTACGATTGCGGGGTGATGATTCATGATTACACGCAAAATGAACACAAGGATAACGATTTTCAGCCAGTCGGGTGGTCAGAATGACGATGGCGAAGTTGTATCTGCTATCAGAAAAGACTTATATACCTGTTGGGCAGAAGTATTGAAAACGCAGTTAAGAGACTTTAATTACCAATCAAAGTTTCAAAACGCTAGCAATCTGCCGACAAATAAGGATACAAAAGTTTTTTTAATTAGGTATAACCCTGAATTATCCATAGATAACACGATGTTTGTTGAGTTTGACAAGCGCATTTATAAGATAGATAAAATCGAATCTGACGAATCTGGCAAAGATATCACCATGATAAGTGGAGTAAGCATGTCATGACAAAGGGTTTAGATGAAATATTAGCTAATCTGACAAAGCTTGAAGTAAAAGCCCCAAAAACCGCAAAAGCTGCCGTGACTAAGGTTGCGAAAGAATTTGAGAAGACCCTCAAATCAAATACCCCTGTTTATGAGATTGAAACAGATGAGCGGCTACAAGAAGATACAGTTATCAGCGGTTTTAAAGGCGCTAATGCTGGGATTGTATCTAAGGAAATCGGTTACGGTAAAGCCACAGGTTGGCGTGCGCATTATCCAAATGATGGTACGATTTACCAACAAGGACAAGACTTTAAGGAAAAGACGATTAATCAGATGACATCAAGGGCTAGACAAATCTATGCTGAAAAAGTCAAGGAGGGACTAGGACTTTGATTGCTGAAACAGCAGCTTATAAATTATTAAGTAACGATAAGACGCTAAATGAGCTGTTGGATAGGCTCAGAGGCGGTACTTTTAAAAATGGATTTAAACAAGGAATATTTACATATGATATCCCAGATAATCCAGTTGACTTGCGAAAGGTAGAACTAGCACCGTTTATGCGTATCAAAACAACGTTAGATGGTCCTACCGATTATGCTGATGACGAGATACTTTGTAATGAGCAACGTATCACCATCAATTTTTGGTGCAAAACAGCTTCAGAAGCTGACCAAATTAGCAAATGTATAGATGATATTTTAAAAAAAGGCGGTTTTGAAAGATACACCGCAAACGAAAAACCAAGGTATAAAGATAGCGATATTGACTTACTCATGAATGTAAGGAAATACCGCTATTTTGATTTTTATTAAAAAGAAAGAGGACAAAATGGGAAAAGTAAAATTTGGACTACGTGATTTTTACTATGGAGTACTAGACGGAAATGACAAGGTTACAAAAGCAGAGAGTATAAAGCATTTGCCGGGAATGAAATCCGCAAAACTTGATATTACCAATGAATTGGTCACTGTGCCAGCAGACGATGGACCTTACGTTGTATTATCAGGTGGAATCAGCGAGACAAAACTTGAAATCGAGTTGTTAGATTTAACATCAGATGCACGCAAAGATTTCTTTGGAATCACAGTAGAAAAAGGTGTTGAGAAGTACAACAAAAACCTAACGCCAAATGACATTGTTTGTTTATTTAGGACTAGCGATGAAAACGGTAAGGCGATTTGGATTGCGTTGCTTAAAGGGAAATTTAATCTTCCGGGAATGGAGGCACAAACAAAAGAAGGCGCACCTGATCCGAAACCAGATACTACAACGGGTAACTTTGTTGCCCGCGGACCAAAAGAAGAAGTGCTTTTAGTTGGACGCGAGGGTAATAGCGGTTTTGATTTGAATGAATTTTTAAAATGTGTATTTGTCGGCTGCGTTGATACAGAAATCAAAAAAATACCAATTGCGAAACAAGCAGGTGAGGTTATGTAATTTTTAAGGTCGCAGCTTAAATGTGACCTTTTATTTTTGATAAGGAGTAGATATGTACGAAATTACCTTAAAAAAAGGCGGTGTTGATAAGGAATTTAAAAAAGACTTCATCAACGTCGAAGATAATTTGTTGGCTGTTGAGCATCAAGTTAGACAAAGCGCTGTGTTTAGCGATGAGAAAAGACGCTTAGATTCTAAAGCGCATAGAAAACTTAACGAATCTTACTTGCAAATGTTTGTTGATATGTACGCAGGTCAATTTACAGTCGATGATCTTAAGCTATCCGACATGAGTGTTTTAGACACGCTTAACGACCTTTATATTGCCGCGCTCGGAGGAGAAGAAGAGGAAGGTGAAACCGAAAAAAAGGAACAATAACCCCTCAAGAAGCCAAAGATAATTTGCTGATGTGGGTACAAAGTCTATTAAAGAATGGCTATACGATTTTAGATATTAAAAAAATGCGCTTATCAGACATCGAATTGATGGTACAAGCACTAGAAATTGAAACTGTCGAAAAAGAAGAAGTGATTGAAACGACCTTGGATAAGGCATTCCCATTCCTTTTCGGCTAGAAAGGAGACTAAATGGGGAATATAGGTGATTTGGTAGCAACAGCTACATTAGACATATCGCCCTTTATGTCAAACACAAGAAACCTAAAAACCTACATGAAAGGCTTAGATAACTCGTTAAAAGCAGTTGAAAAGAGCTTTCAAGGGCATGGCGGGCGGATTAAAGGTCTTAAAGCGGTCTATGCTGAAACAGGTAGTGCATTAAAAGGTTACCAAGAATTACTAAAAACTCAGTCACAAAAATATAGCGACCTAAAAAAAGAGATAGGTGATGTTAATAACGCTACTGCTGAGCAAAAACAAAAATTAATTGGCGCTAAATCAGCCATGCTAGAAACAGCAGCGCAAGTGGCGGAATTGCAAAACAGATTACGAGCTTTAGCCACTGAAACTAGCGTCTTTACAAGATTTGGTAAAGCTGCTGAAAGAATTGGCGGGAAGATGAAGTCATTCGGCGATTCTGTCGCCGGTGTAGGTGCTGCATTTACAAGAGGAGTTACAGCTCCGATTGTTGCAGGAGCTGGTTATGCTATTAAAGCGGCTGTCGATTATGAATCTGCTTTTGCCGGTGTCAAGAAAACCGTGGATGAAACGGCGACGGTATCCTATGCTAAGTTGTCGCAAGGCATTAGACAAATGGCCAAAGAGTTGCCAGCCAGTGCTGTTGAAATCGCTCACGTTGCAGAAGCAGCAGGTCAATTAGGAGTTAAGACAGGAGATATTCTTAGTTTCTCTCGTACAATGATTGATTTAGGAGAATCTACCAATTTATCCGCAGAAGAAGCGGCGACGTCTATTGCTAAAATTGCAAACATTACAGGTCTGGCTTCATCGGAGTATTCTCGCTTTGGTAGTGCTGTTGTCGCGTTGGGTAATAACTTCGCAACAACTGAACGAGACATCGTAGCGATGACAAACCGTATCGCCGCGTCTGGTAAGCTTGCAGGCTTAACAAACCAAGAAATGCTTGCCTTAGCAACTGCTATGTCAAGCGTTGGTATCGAGGCGGAAGCTGGTGGTACAGCAATGACTCAATCATTATCAGCTATTGAACGTGCAGTCGCATCTGGAGGCGATAATTTAAATAAATTTGCTCAGATAGCTAACATGTCCTCAGCCGATTTTGCTAGAGCGTGGAAAGAAAAGCCAATTGTCGCATTGCAAGAGTTTATTAAGGGGCTTGGTCAACTTGATAAAAAAGGCGAAAGTGCCACAAAAGTACTTGATGAGTTAGGATTAAGCGGTATTCGCCAGTCTAACATGTTGAAATCATTAGGTTTAGCATCTGAAACATTAGGCAAGGCACTTGGAATTTCCAATAAGGCTTGGAAAGAAAACACGGCGTTGACTGACGAAGCTAACAAACGTTACGAGACAACAGAGTCTAAGCTGAAAATGCTTAAAAACGAAGTCAATGATGTAGCCATAGAATTTGGTGGTCCTTTGGTTGACGCTCTGAGAAACGGGCTCGAAGCAGGGAAGCCAATCATCCAAATGGCGGCTGACTTAGCTAAACAATTTAACTCGCTCGACAAAGAGCAACAACAGCAAATTATCAAGTGGGGACTTATTGCAGCCGCCGCTGGGCCGGCTTTATCTATTTTGGGTAAGGGTATTGGTGTTATCGGCGGAACCATTCAAGCTATCGGCAAGATGAGCAAAGGAATTGGTGCTTTATCTGGTTGGCTACGCACGTTTAAAGCCGGTGCAGTAGCAGCAAGTGTTGGAGCTGAAGCTGCCACAGCTTCTATGGGCAGTTTGACTGGCGCGGTTGCCTTATTAAGCAACCCGGTAACGTGGGGTGTTTTGCTAGGTGGCGCAGCTGTTATTGGTATTGGTTTAATTGCTGATAGCATGTATAAAGCCCAAAAACGCACGGAAGAGTGGGGAACCGCTGTTTCCGCGACAGAAGCAACTGCACTAAGTAACTTTAAGAAAAAAGTTGACGAAACTAACACTTCTTTGCAAATGTTCGAGGCAGGCGCAGGTAGCGTTAAGAAAGTGACTGAAGCTTTTGATGATTTGGTCGGAAGTATTGAAAAGTTAGCTCAATCAAAATTAGATAAGAATATAAACTTAGCTAAAAAATTAGGATTGTCAGAAGAAACCATAAATGCTTTGAAATCCAAAACTGAATCAGTAGTTAACAATGTTAAAAGCATGAACACCCAGATTAAAGCAATCATGGAGAAGCACAATGGTGACATGAGCCAGTTGTCAAGCGCTGAAAAAGAACTTGTTTTGCGAAATCAGAGAGAAATGATTATTGCTCAACTTGATTTAATGAAGTTTTCTGCATCAGAAAAGAAAGCTTTAACAGCAGCTTTGAATAACGAGTTAGATGCGCTAAATGCAAGGCAGTTGGAAAAAGTATCTGAAAACACTGTTAAGATGCTCGATAAAGAAAATTCTGCATATAAAACAAAAAAAGCAGAGTTAAAAGAGATTTTGAAGCAATTTGGCAGCGACACTAGTAAATTGAGTGCTGAAGAGTTGGCTGCTAGACAGGAAGTTTTGAATAGACTTACCGAACTTAATATGCAGCACAACCTAAAAACCAAAGCTTTGAATGATCAGTATCTTGCTATTCAGAGGGAGCGTGTCCAACGGTTAAAAGAATCTGGCAAAAGTCAAGAAGAAATCCACCAAGGGATAAGCCAAATGGCATCAGATATGGCACAAAAGCTTGGTATTAGCTACGATGATGCTTATCGTAAACTAGCCTATTACACCGAAAAATCTGGCGAAACGTTGAAAGTTTTATCACGTAATACCGCTAATGCCACGGCAGAGGTTGCAGCTGCTAACGCTCAATGGGATAGTTTGTTTACGAGCGACAACCCACAACAAAGTTTAAATGAATTGTTATCAACGGCAGAAGGTTGGAACAGTTTTGAAATCATGGTTAAGAACGCTGATGTTGAACCGACGGGGAGAGCCGCACTTGCTGAAATGCTAGTAGCTGGTGGCCAATGGCAAAACATGACGTTAGAACAGAAAAAATTGGTTGTGGATGGTCAACAGGCTATGCTTGAAATCTTTGATAGCAAAGAATTACTAGCACAATGGCAAGCGTTGACACCGGAAGAAAAAGTTCTGTTAGCGAAAAACTTAACACAAGAACCAACTATGTCCGCTCAACAAGCTCTTGATAGCGTTAAACAAACAGTACCTGCTGATGTGAATGCTACGGATAAAACAGCTGGTGATACTCAGTCGGCGCAAAGTAAGATTGATAATGTCAAGCAGAAAGCGCCAGCCGATGTGAAGGCATCGGATAAGACTGGACCAGATGTTGCAAGCGCCAATAGGGCAGTCAATAGTCCTAAACAAAATAGTCCAGCTGTTATCAGAGCACAAGATAACGCAAGCGGCGTTGCAGAAAATGTTATATGGTCACTGGCTAGAATCCCAAGAAGTGTTACAACAACCATTACAACGTTTGTCCGTAAGATTTTCGGACATGAAAAAGGAACTGATTTCCACCCCGGCGGTCTAGCTATGGTCAATGACCAAAAAGGGGCGCTATATAGAGAGTTAGTTACCTTACCGACTGGAGAATCATTTATCCCAACTGGTCGAAACGTTATCCTCCCTCTACCGAGAGGGTCAAAAGTTTTAAAGGCCAGCCGAACAAAACAGTTATTCCCGCACTATGCAAATGGAATAGGTTTTGATGATACAAAAATCGCTAGCTTAACAACTCGTCTTAAATCTGTGCAAGATAAAGGAACTGTAGTCGTTAACGCTGATCCACAACTTGCCGAGTTGATTAAGCTGCTTAAAGACAGAGATGACAGAAATGTCACAAACAACTATACACTAAACGCTACTAATAGCAGTAGTTCAGAAGATATGTTTAGTCAAGAAAACATGAGACGGCTACTCAGAGAATTAGCTTACTACACAAAAGGTGAAGAAGGGAGGTTAGCTTAGTGAGATACATTGAGTTTAACGGCACTAAAAGCGATAGTCTAGGTTTGTTACTAGAACGCGAGCGGTCTATTAAGTCAACGAGCAACGATGTCAATTTAATAGAAGTCGATGGTCGTGACGGTGTACTTATTAAAGACAACGAACGCTTAAAAGCGGTTGAGCAAGACTTTCCTTTTTCGCTGGTTGGTGACGTGACTGCCAATCAACAAAAAATAAGTGAATGGTTGCACGTCAAAGGTTGGCATGACTTAGCTTTGTCTTGGGACAAGGACTATATCTATCGGGCTAGTGTTGTCAATCTTTTTGAGATAGACGAGATTCTAAAACAATTCGGCAGACTGAAAATCAACTTCTTAATCCACCCTATCAAATACTTAAAAACGGGTAAGCAAGAGGTGTCTCTCGTTAATGGTAGTACTCTACAAAATCCCGGCAATGTTCAGGCTAAACCTATCTTAAAAATCAAAGGTATAGGCAATGGGGTTTTAACCATTAATGGCTTTAAGACAGGGCTGGAAAATGTGCAAGGAGAACTCGTCATAGATATGGAGAGGCATCTGGTCTATAAAGATGTCTTGTCGGCTTGGGATAATATCGTGCGGACAGAGCGCCACCGCATGCCGTTATTTGACGTTGGACAAAATAAAATCTCGTGGACTGGTAGCTTTACAATTACCGCAGTGCCAAACTGGGGGGTTAAAGTATGATACCAGTTTTGTATGAGTCTAAGGAAACCAAGTTTAGGACTTTTGGTCTCGGTGAGATTGCGGATGCTTATGAGGTTAAAGCCACTCGTGAGCGCAATGGTAATTACTCACTGTACATCAAATATCCGCTAGATGGTGTCTTTGCCTCAGTTTTTAAAGAGGAAATGAAGATTAAGTCTGACGCTGGTCGTAGAACCAAATGGCAGACTTTTGAGATTAATCGGGTACTACGAAATAGTAAAGACCACATCGAGATTTTTGCGCGTCATATCTCTATGCGCACACAGGATATTGCTTTAAAACCGTTTGTAAACGGTGCGAGCGTAGGAGCCGAATCAGCTTTAGAAATCTGGAAGAAAAACCTTGTCGGTGATGATACTTTTGATGTTAAAAGCGACATCTTAACGCTTGGCAGCTTTAACTGGGAAGCTGATAAAATCGGCAATGCCCGTGGTGCTCTAGGAGGTGTCGCTGGCTCTATCCTAGATGTTTACGGTGGTGAGTACGAGTTTGACAACCGTACAATCATCTTACGCAAGCAAATGGGGCGTAAAGCTCCCACGGTATTGGAGTATGGCCGTAATATCGTCAGCGTAGAGGAGGAGCGCTTGCTAGATGGCAATTACACCTCTATCTATCCTTACGTAAGATATACGCCACAACCAAAACCGCAAGAGGAAACCCCTGGTAAGCCGCATGTAGGCGAGCATAAACAACCCGAAGAACAGTTGGTGACGCTGCCCGAGTTTATCCTAGATGGTCAGTATCTCAGCTTATATGCTCAGCGCAGAATCCAAATGGTTGATTTATCAAGTCATTTTAACGATGACAAAAATAAAAAAGAGCCAACGATCGAAGAAATCCGAAAGCTGGCTCAGAAATACCTTAAGGATAATAACGTTGGTGCACCAAAAGTCAGCATTGAGGTTGATTATATTGACTTGTCACAAACGCTTGACTATCAAGATTTTAGAGTCATGGAAGAGGTTGAGCTTTGCGACATTGTACCACTTTATTATCCAAAGTTTGGCATCACAACTGAGTCTGAAAAAGTCGTTGAGATTGTCTATGACGTCTATACAGATAGCAATCACACTATCAAATTAGGTACGATTGGTCAATCAATCTCTAAAAGTTTGACTGGTGGTGTTTCTGAACGTATTAATGCGTTGGAAAATAATCAAAAGGTAATTACTAACAACCAAAAACAATTTGAACTCAATCTGCCTAAATACCTCAATGACATCAATGGTAAACGCGTTTGGTACGAAAAACCAGATGACAATATTGAGCACAAGATAGGTGATTACTGGTTCGAAAAAAATGGTAAGTATCAGCGCACTTGGATTTGGGATGGCCATCAATGGGTCAAGGTACTAGATACAGAGGATTTAAACCCTAACCAACGGGCCTTTGACGAGGCAATGGCTGAAATCGAAAAAGCCAAAAAAGCGCAAGAAGAAATCAACCAGCGCACTGACAAAGAACTCGATGAATTTCGTGAAACTCTCAAAAACCTAGCTTTGCCAGAGGAAGCCATCAAGAAAATAACCGAAACTATCAAAGTTGATGACATCCCATCAATTAAACAAAGCTTTGATGACCTAAAAAATAGAGTGAGTGAGACAAGCGAAGAATCTCGTTTAACTGCCGAAATTTTAGGGAATAACGGTAAGACCCGCTACAACAAAAACCTCTTGGTTGGCGACCCTAACCGTGTTAAAAAAATTGATGAGGATTTTATCGAGATAGAGGCCAATGACGGTGGTTTTAAACGCGGTGAGACATACACGATAAGCTTTAGTCAGACTTGTGAGCTGCTCCAAAAAGTGGCTGTCACGCTGACACAGGCTAACAACAAGGGAGTTAAGTTAGTGCTGACACCAACTAAAGCAAAAATGGAGTCGCAGACCTTTGACCTCACTAAAGATAAAGAGGTTATCAGTGTTTATCCGTTTAGCTACACAGTGCTTGTAACCAGCGACTGGTATAAATCTAAGCAGATAGATTTAAACGCGTCGGAGGTGAAGGAATTGGCTCTGGAGATGGATTATAAAGAGATTGCAGATGCCAAAGGTGCAACTATCACAGGGGCATGGTCAGACAGTCCACAAATTATATTAGACGGAGGTAAAAAATGAGTGAAAATATACCGCTGCGAGTCCAATTTAAGCGGATGACTGCTAGCGAGTGGGCTCGTAGTGATGTCATCTTACTGGAGAGTGAGATAGGCTTTGAGACAGACACAGGTTTTGCCAGAGCAGGTGATGGCCACAATCGATTTAGTGAACTTGGATACATTAGCCCACTCGATTACAATCTACTGACTAACAAACCAAATATCGATGAATTAGCGACAAAAGTCGAGACCGCTCAGAAACTACAACAAAAAGCAGATAAAGAGACCGTCTATACAAAAGCTGAATCGAAGCAAGAGCTTGACAAGAAATTAAATCTCAAAGGTGGCGTTATGACAGGTCAACTAAAATTTAAGCCAGCCGCCACTGTTGCTTATTCCTCGTCAACGGGTGGAGCGGTCAATATTGACTTGTCGTCTACCAGAGGTGCTGGTGTTGTTGTCTATTCTGACAATGATACCAGTGATGGGCCGTTAATGAGCTTGCGGACGGGTAAAGAGACCTTTAATCAATCGGCGCTTTTTGTCGATTATAAGGGGACAACAAATGCCGTTAATATTGCGATGCGTCAGCCAACCACCCCCAATTTTTCATCGGCGCTTAATATTACTAGCGGCAATGAAAATGGTAGTGCAATGCAGCTACGAGGGTCAGAAAAAGCGCTAGGAACGCTAAAAATTACTCATGAGAACCCAAGTATTGGAGCGGATTATGATAAAAATGCGGCAGCGTTATCCATTGATATTGTCAAAAAGACAAACGGTGCAGGAACAGCCGCTCAGGGAATCTACATTAACTCAACCTCAGGCACGACAGGGAAGTTGCTTAGGATTAGAAACCTTAGTGATGATAAGTTCTACGTCAAGTCTGACGGTGGTTTTTATGCCAAGGAAACTTCGCAGATTGATGGCAACCTGAAACTCAAGGACCCCACAGCGAATGATCATGCGGCAACTAAAGCTTATGTTGATAGTGAAGTCAAAAAATTAAAAGCACTCTTAATGGATAAGCAAGTGTAAAGAGGAGGAAATATGAGTAGAGATCCAACGTTGACATTAGACGAGTCAAATCTCGTTATTGGTAAGGATGGACGTGTGCATTACACATTTACCGCAGAGGACGACAACCCAAAAGTCAGACTAGCTAGCAAGTGTCTAGGCACAGCGCATTTTAATCAGCTCATGATTGAGCGAGGAGACCAAGCTACTAGCTATGTTGCGCCAGTAGTAGTTGAGGGTACAGGTAATCCGACTGGACTATTTAAAGACCTCAAAGAGATTAGCTTAGAGCTGACAGATACTGCTAATTCCCAGCTTTGGTCAAAAATTAAGCTGACTAACCGTGGTATGTTGCAGGAATACTACGACGGTAAGATCAAGACCGAGATAGTCAACTCCGCCAGAGGTGTCGCTACACGTATCAGCGAGGATACTGATAAAAAGCTAGCGCTCATCAATGATACCATTGATGGTATCAGGCGTGAGTATCGAGATGCTGATAGGCGCTTATCCTCAAGTTACCAGTCTGGCATTAACGGCCTAAAAGCTCAACTAGCCAATGATAAAATCGGTTTACAAGCTGAGATACAAGCAACCGCTCAAGGATTATCACAAAAGTATGATAACGAGCTAAGACAGTTATCGGCTAAGATCACAACAACCTCAAGCGGCACTACAGAGGCCTACGAGAGTAAGCTTGCGGGCTTACGTGCTGAGTTTACTCGTAGTAATCAAGGCATGAGGATAGAGCTCGAGTCTCAAATCAGCGGACTAAGAGCTGTACAGCAGTCAACAGCTAGCCAAATCTCACAAGAGATTAGAGACAGGACAGGAGCAGTCAGTCGTGTGCAGCAGAGTTTGGAGAGTTACCAAAGGCGTTTGCAGGATGCGGAAGATAATTACAGTAGCTTAACCCATACAATTAGAGGTTTGCAGAGTGATGTGGGGTCCCCGACTGGTAAAATCCAATCACGCCTTACTCAACTAGCAGGACAAATTGAGCAGCGGGTTACTAGAGATGGTGTCATGAGTATTATTAGTGGCGCTGGAGACAGCATTAAATTAGCTATCCAAAAGGCTGGCGGCATTAATGCCAAAATGTCTGGTAATGATATTATCTCAGCGATTAACTTAAACTCCTACGGAGTAACAATCGCAGGTAAACACATCGCTCTCGATGGCAATACGACTGTCAACGGCACCTTTACCACAAAGATAGCAGAGGCTATCAAAATCAGAGCTGATCAGATTATTGCAGGCACGATTGACGCTGCTAAGATTAGAGTGATTAACCTTAACGCAAGTAGTATCGTTGGTTTAGACGCTAACTTTATCAAAGCTAAAATTGGCTATGCTATCACTGATTTGCTCGAGGGCAAAGTCATCAAAGCTCGTAATGGCGCTATGCTTATCGACCTTAACAGCGCTAAGCTTGATTTTAACAGTAACGCGACCATCAACTTTAACAGCCGAGATAACGCTCTAGTGCGTAAAGACGGTACACACACTGCCTTTGTACACTTTAGTAATGCCACACCAAAAGGTTATACAGGTTCGGCACTATATGCCTCTATTGGTATCACCTCATCTGGTGATGGGGTCAACAGTGCGTCATCTGGACGTTTTGCGGGTATGCGTTGCTTTAGGCACGCTACAGGCTACAACCACACTGCGGCAGTCGACCAGACAGAAATTTATGGTGATAGTGTACTTATTGCAGATGACTTTAACATCAATAGAGGCTTTAAGTTTAGACCAGACAAGACGAAAAAAATCCTTGATATGAACAACTTGTATGATGCTGTTGTTGCACTCGGACGTTGCTGGGGACATCTGAGGAATGCCGGGTGGGATACCGCTCGCAGCAATTTTATAGCTGCTGTCACTAGAGAGTTGAGTAATTACATTGATATTATTTAAAAGGAGACAACATGGATTTAACACTAAAAAATAAAGACTTAAACACGTTTTATAGCGTACTTGACAAAATCAAAATCACTAATATGCGTGCCAACCGTGGACGTGCCAAGCTACTGGCAAAAGTGGTCGATAAAATCAACGAGTACGCCAAGGATGAGGCTGACATTATTGACTTGTACGCTCTAAAAAATAAAGACGGCAAGTTTGTCATCGACGAGCATAAAAATATCAAGATTGAGGACCCAAAAAAAATCGACGAGCTCAACGACTTACTGACAGAGCTTGGTAATGAGGACATCACTATCAAAGGCCATGAGTATTCAAAACGCTTTATCGATTTCTTGGAATATCTAGCCGAATCAGAAGATGAATTTACATCAGAGGAAATCGTCTTAATTGATAATATTTTGGAACAATTTGAAGAAAGTAAAGGAGAATAATTATGCGCAATTGGAAAGTAACAGGGAAATATCCACAATATGACAGCACAGGAGCAGTCGCAAGCACACACATCATTATCACAGCAGAAGATGGCGCTGTTATCCCACAACTGATCAAGCAAGACTTAACCTCAACTAATGACACAGAGATTATCAAAGCCGCTTTGGAAGAATTTAAAAAATCCGAATATGTCGAAATCGCTATGGGCGAAGCAGTCCAAAAAGTTGATGACTTGGAAAAAATCTCACAAGAAACCGCTAAGACTGCTAAAACAGCCCAAACAGCCGCTGGACTAGCTAAGGTGTCCGCAGAGCGTACACAGCGGATGATTAACTTGCAAACCATCCACGTATTGACAAGTGGTGGGAAAGTTGAACCTGATATCTACAAAGGTATGTTAGAGCTAATCGAGCCAGCCAAAAAAGGTGAGTATCAAGCTTATGACGTGTTTACGGTGGTTGACAGTACTAAAGAGGAAGATGGTGAAGCAGGCGAAGGGAACTTAGTCTTTGTACATGTTAACGAGCCATTTACTTATGAGGCACAGACCTTAGAGGAGCTTGAGTCAGAGGACAAAGTAACAGTCATCAAATATGCGGAATTAGTTAAACAAGATTAGGGGTGGTTAGATGCACTTTGATTTATTGCAGATAGGAGCTGCGTGTACCGCTCTCTTGTCTATCTTGGGTGTTTGGGGATTTATCGTCAACCCCTTTAAAAAAGCCATGGAAGCTAATGAGTTTGCCATGGCTCAGCTCAAGGACTCAATTAAGGAGTTAGCTTATGAGCTTAAAAACCTTGATCGTGACCGTGAGATTACCAAAAAAATTATCGATCGCCACGAAGAGCGTTTAGGGCGTGTCGAAGACGAAGTTATTATCAACAAAGAACGTATTATTACGCTATTTAAAAAAGGAGAAGAAAAATGAATAAATGGTTTAAAAAAGTAGCAATCAAAACAATCAAAACAATGGCACAAACAGCTGTTGGTCTTATCGGGTCAAGCGTGTTGATTACGGATATTAACTGGCCAACGATGTTGTCAGCGGTATTACTATCAGGACTAACTTGTGTCCTGATGAATGTGTCACAAATTAAAGAAGAGGAGTAACCATGAGAAAAGCAATCACACAACTAGCCGTCATCATAGCTATCATAGTGCTATATTTTCCACTGGCCGTGATTGCTTTGATTTTGGCTCCATTTATAGGAGAGGATGATAGATGGCATTTTTAGACAAAATAAAAAGCGCAGTTATCGCAGAGTGGCACACTCATAAGATTTTGCCATCTCTGACAGCTGCTCAAGCCATTTTAGAGAGCGGGTGGGGCAAGTATGCTCCACATAATGCTTTGTTTGGTATCAAGGCAGATAGCTCTTGGACTGGTAAGTCATTTAATACAAAAACTCAGGAGGAGTACCAGCCTGGTATCGTCACGGATATTGTGGACCGATTTAGGGCCTATGATAGTTGGACTGACAGTATTATTGATCATGGCAAATTTTTAAACGATAATCCACGCTACAAAGCAGTTATCGGTGAGACTGACTATAAAAAAGCTTGTTACGCTATTAAAGCAGCTGGATACGCTACGGCAAGTAGCTATGTCGAACTTTTAATCCAACTGATTGAGGAAAACGACTTACAAAGTTGGGATAGAGAAGCTCTTAAAAATAATAAGGAGGAAACGATGACAACCGCAAACGAAATTGTACAATACTGTGTTAACCTTGCTAATTCAGGCATGGGTGTTGACAAAGACGGTGCTCACGGGACGCAATGCTGTGACTTGCCTTGTTTTGTCGCTAAAAATTGGTTTGGTGTTGATCTTTGGGGCAATGCGATTGATTTATTAGACAGCGCAAGTGCGCAAGGCTGGGAAGTCCATCGTATGCCAACAGAGGCAAACCCAAAAGCAGGCGCTACATTTGTCCAATCAGTGCCGTATCATCAATTTGGACATACGGGAATTGTTATCGAGGATAGTGACGGTTACACCATGCGCACTGTCGAGCAAAACATTGATGGCAATCCTGATGCTTTGTATGTCGGTGCACCAGCTCGTTTTAACACTCGTGACTTTACTGGCGTGATAGGTTGGTTTTACCCCCCATATCAAGGGGATACAGTCACGCAACCAGTCAGAACCGAGCCGCAAACGTCTGACACTATCGTAGAGATACCAAAAACAGGTACTTTTACCCTAGATGTCGCAGAGATTAATATTAGACGTTGGCCAAGCCTAGCCAGTGAAGTAGTAGGTAGCTATAAGCAAGGCGATACCGTTAGCTTTGATAGTGAGGGCTACGCTAATGGCTATTACTGGATTAGCTATGTTGGAGGTTCAGGTATGCGTGACTACCTAGCTATTGGACAGACTGATAAAGACGGGAACCGCATCAGTATTTGGGGTAAATTAAATTAGATAAGACAAATGCCCTCGCTTTTTGCGGGGGCTGTTTTTTGGTATCCTAATCAAGATGTAGTGTTAGCTAACTTTTTAGCTAACAAGATATAGTACTTGACAAATATGTTATAATTAAGAAAAAGGAGGTGTAATTGAGATGCATGCGTTATTTGTTGCAAATTATATAATTGAGTATTCAAATAAAAAAGGCTACAAAATTAATAACCTTAAATTGCAAAAATTATTATACTTCGTTAATGTAAGAAACATTCTTGAAAATGGAGCTCCGCTTTTTGAAGAGAGTATGGAAAAGTGGAAGTATGGACCGGTTGTTCCTGATGTCTATCATGAATATAAACGTTTTGGAGCTTTTTCCATTTCTACAGACGAGATGATTATGGAATATGTTGAATTCAGCGTCAGCCCATTCGGGGAGTTATCTGACTTAGAGATAACTGAATATGACTCACAAAAAGTAGAGAATACTCAATTGATTGAGAATACAGTTGATGCTCTGCATGGGTTCGGTCCGTTCGAACTTGTTGATATTACTCACGACCATACACCTTGGAAAAAGTATGAGGATAGAATAATGGACGGTGTCCAAGGAATTAAATATACAATCGAAGAAATAAAAGACTTTTTTGGACATAATCCAGGGGCTAAAATATGGGTACAATAGCTCCAGCGTTTATGGAATTATTACTAGATGCTAATTTTTGCAAAGCACCAGTAAATAATCAAGACACTTTATTAAAGGTTTATCATAGGGAAATGGCTAAAGATAATGTCACAATTCCTTATGAAATAATTGCTGAATATGTGTATAGTCACGAAGATAGCGTTGAAGAAAATGAGAAATTAAACTCAAATATCGACTTTATTATTTCGGAATTTTCAGGGACTGATACACAAAAAGATATTTTGATAAAAAACCTCGATAAAATAAAAAGCAATTATTCATTAGCTCAAACTCAGAAAAAATTTATACTTAAAAACTCTCAAGAAGCTAAAGATGTTCTGGAGAAGATTATCCCTGAGCTAAACACATTAGCAAAAGAAACTTCTAACCTTGCAGCTACAAATGACGAATTAAAAAAACAATCCGCAGAGACTGACGGTGTTTTGCAAAAAGTTAAGCAAGGAGTGGATGATGTTCGGAATACAAAATCTTCAATCTACACAGACTTTATTGCTATCTTAGGAGTGTTTTCAGCTTTTGTTTTTGTTATGTTTGGTGGTATAGATGTAGCAAGGGCGATATTTGACATTGGTAATGATCTTCAGACTCTTGATTTATCAAGGATGATTACTGTCTCAAGTCTAATGCTAATCGGTGTATTGACATTGATGTATTCTTTGTTGCTGTGGGTAGCTAGAATTACAGGTAAAAATTTTGGTAACTGCTATTCGTCAAAATGTGATAATGGGTGTCGGCATAAATGGCGTCATTTTCTCATGAGACATTCATTTTATTTTTCTTTAATGTTCTTACTTGTTTTAACAACTGTAGTTAGTCACTGTCTCCTTAAATAAAAAACCAACCGCTCAGATAATTTCTGGGCGGTTTTTTGTGCGTTTAAAAAAGCAGCAATATTAGCTGCTCAAATATTAATCGACTCTATCAATTTTAGGCGCTGTGTGTAGTCTAAGTCTCTAACAATTTTTGCTAAATCAAGACATCCGTCAATCTCTGTATCGGCAATAGCGTCATGTAAATATCTGATTTTGTTGCGGTCCATAAAAGCACCGAGAACAGCCTCACCTAAAATCATTTGCTGTTGTGGTGTCAACTCTGGAATCTCTGTTAGCCCCATCAGAACATCATAACGCTCTGCAATATCCATGACACGACCGCTAAACGTACGATTGCGCATACCGTTGCAGCACTCATCATAAACCTTTTCCAGTGCGCCGTTAATATAAATTGATTTTTTGCGTTGTGCTGTTGTTTTTGTCATTTTATCTCTCCTTCGGTACGTATTTTTCGACTAGTTTTAGACGATAATTATAAGCTTCTTCTGGTGCATTAAAGCCTTTTTTACTGTAATTTTTACCGCCAACAGTTAAATAGCTTTGATATCTTATCGATCCGTCAGCTAATCTATATTGCAAAACACCTTTATAACCAGTCTTGTTATTTTTTTGTATCTTATCGTTAATTAAAAAAGTAGCAATGCCATCAACACGTTTTTGGTTATATCCATCATGTGCATTTTCTGCGGCTTCGGTTTCTTTAGCTAGGTTTTGAGCAATTTCTAGGGCCAAGCAGCCGCATGATTTTGTTGTTCCACTTTTAATAGCAGTCCCTTTAATTTCAACAAATTTTCCGCATGAACAATGACATAACCAGTACGTGCCCTTTTTCGAGTTCGACACCTCTTTAATAACAGTTAAGCGATTAAATGTTTTCCCTGTCAAATCTAATTTTCTCATGGTTTTTTACCAACAAAGAGGAGCGGCAGCCCCTCTTAATTAAAATTCAAATCCGTTTTCTTTAGCAACTGTTACGTAGTCCGCTAGTTCATTAGTTTCTGCATCAATCCGGTTATCGTTTAAAAATTCGATTGCTTGAGCAAGTTCATTCCACCAGTCAAACATCGCTTTATCTTCTGTATACCAAGTTCCGTCTTCTGATTCTTCAAAGTCAAAACCAAACTCTTCAAAGATTGTGATGTTTTCAATATTTTCGATGTCAGTTGTAAAGTATTTCATATTTTCCTCCTCGGCCTCTTTCAGGCCTTGCGATTTATTTTTTTTGTAAGCCTTTGTCTTACTTACATACTTATTATAACATTAGGTAGCACCTAAGTCAATACCTTTTTTAAACTTTTTTAAAAAATATTCCATTAAACAAGACCAAAACAAAAAAGTCTTTTTTATAAGACTTTTTACGAATAATAAGATAAGGAGGTGCTGCTGGAATTATGAAAATTTTTGCATCCAGTTCAATGGATATTTGATATAATCGTCTTAAAAAGGAGGTCGTGAAATGGATAAAAAAATACAGCGTTTTTCATGTACAACTATACTCGTCGGTAAAAAGGCATCTTATGATGGCTCAACCATGGTTGCTCGAACAGAAGATTCTCAAAATGGTGATTTCACGCCTAAAAAAATGATTGTGGTGAAACCAGAAGATCAACCGAGACATTACCGTTCGGTGCAATCTTCCTTTGAAATGGACTTACCGGACAATCCCATGACTTACACGTCTGTTCCCGATGCGCTTGGTAAAGATGGTATCTGGGCAGAAGCAGGCGTGAACGAGGCTAATGTGGCCATGTCAGCAACTGAAACCATCACTACCAATTCTCGTGTTTTAGGGGCAGATCCTCTAGTAGCTTCTGGTATTGGTGAGGAGGACATGGTGACCTTAGTGCTCCCTTATATCCGTTCTGCGCGTGAAGGGGTTTTGCGCCTTGGTGCCATTTTAGAAGACTATGGCACTTACGAGTCAAATGGTGTGGCTTTTTCAGATGAACATGACATTTGGTGGCTGGAAACGATTGGTGGTCATCACTGGATTGCAAGACGGGTGCCAGATGATGCTTATGTCACCAATCCCAATCAATTTGGCATTGATCATTTTGAATTTAACAATCCTGAAGATTACCTTTGCTCAGCTGATTTAAAGGACTTTATTGACACGTATCACTTAGATTTAACCTATAGCCATGAGCATTTTAATCCGCGCTATGCCTTTGGTAGTCAACGTGACAAAGACCGTCAGTATAATACGCCACGTGCTTGGATCATGCAAAAATTCTTAAACCCAGAAATTGTGCAAGACCCGCGCAGCTTTGCCCTTGCTTGGTGTCAAAAACCTTACCGTAAAATAACAGTAGAAGATGTCAAATATGTATTGAGTAGTCACTATCAGGACACGGGTTATGACCCTTACGGTTCAGAAGGAACTCCTGTTAGTAAGAAAGTCTTTCGCCCTATTGGCATTAACCGTACCAGCCAAACCGCTATCTTACACATTCGTCCTAATAAACCTCAAGAAATTGCCGCTATTCAATGGATGGCTTATGGGTCAATGCCATTTAATACCATGGTGCCTTTTTTCACACAGGTGAAGACTATTCCAGATTATTTTGCCAACACTTACGAAAATGTGTTTACCGACAATTTCTATTGGACCAACCGTCTGATTGCGGCTTTGGCAGATCCTCACTACAATCATCATGAAACTGATTTGGACAATTACTTGGAAGAAACCATGGCAAAAGGTCATGCCATGTTACATGCTGTGGAAGCACAGTTATTGGCTGGTGAAACAGTCGATTTGGAAGAGGAAAATCAAAAAATGAGTGACTATGTGCAAGGAGAAACGCAGACGCTGTTGAACAAGATTCTCTTTGACGCTAGCAATCTAATGACCAATCGTTTCAGTTTGAGCGATTAATAGTGAAGCTAAGGCTGAGCAACTGCTTAGCCTTTTTTACGATAACTTTTTAGGAAAAGTAATCGCAAAAAGACAAAAACTTGGAAAAAAAATCAAAGTATGCTATACTTAACTGGTCAATTTTTAACCAGTTAATAACAAAGGAGGAATCATGAAAAAGAAAATTCTTTTAATGATGAGTTTAATCAGTGTCTTTTTTGCTTGGCAACTTACTCAGGCAAAACAAGTCTTAGCAGAGGGTAAAGTGAAGGTGGTGACAACTTTCTATCCTGTTTATGAATTTACAAAAGGGGTTATTGGTAATGATGGCGATGTTTTCATGCTTATGAAAGCAGGAACGGAACCTCATGATTTTGAGCCTTCTACAAAAGACATTAAAAAAATCCAAGATGCAGATGCATTTGTTTATATGGATGACAATATGGAAACTTGGGTTTCTGATGTGAAAAAATCATTGACATCTAAAAAAGTGACCATCGTCAAGGGAACTGGTAACATGCTCTTGGTAGCAGGAGCTGGACATGACCATCACCATGAGGATGCTGACAAAAAGCATGAGCATAATAAACATAGCGAAGAAGGACACAACCATGCTTTTGACCCACACGTGTGGTTGTCACCATACCGTAGCATTACAGTCGTTGAAAATATTCGCGACAGTCTTTCAAAAGCTTACCCAGAAAAAGCAGAGAACTTCAAAGCCAATGCCGCTACTTATATTGAAAAATTAAAAGAGCTTGACAAAGACTATACGGCAGCACTTTCAGATGCTAAGCAAAAGAGCTTTGTGACACAACACGCAGCTTTTGGTTATATGGCACTTGACTATGGCTTGAACCAAATTTCTATTAATGGTGTCACACCAGATGCAGAACCATCAGCAAAACGTATTGCTACTTTGTCAAAATACGTTAAAAAATATGGCATCAAATACATTTATTTTGAGGAAAATGCGTCAAGTAAAGTCGCAAAAACCCTAGCTAAAGAAGCAGGAGTTAAAGCGGCTGTGCTTAGTCCGCTTGAAGGTTTGACTGAAAAAGAGATGAAAGCTGGCCAAGATTACTTTACGGTCATGCGTAAAAACCTTGAAACCTTACGCTTAACCACTGATGTGGCTGGTAAAGAAATTCTTCCAGAAAAAGACACGACTAAGACAGTTTACAATGGTTATTTCAAAGACAAAGAAGTCAAAGATCGTCAATTATCTGACTGGTCAGGTAGCTGGCAATCTGTTTACCCCTATCTACAAGATGGTACTTTAGACCAAGTTTGGGACTACAAGGCTAAAAAATCTAAAGGTAAAATGACAGCAGCCGAGTACAAAGATTACTACACTACTGGTTATAAAACTGACGTGGAACAAATCAAAATCAATGGTAAGAAAAAGACCATGACCTTTGTTCGTAATGGTGAAAAGAAAACCTTCACTTACACATACGCCGGCAAAGAAATCTTGACCTATCCAAAAGGAAATCGCGGGGTTCGTTTCATGTTTGAAGCTAAAGAAGCAGATGCTGGCGAATTCAAATACGTTCAATTCAGTGACCATGCCATTGCTCCTGAAAAAGCAAAGCATTTCCACCTGTACTGGGGTGGTGACAGCCAAGAAAAATTACATAAAGAGTTAGAACATTGGCCAACTTACTACGGTTCAGACTTATCTGGTCGTGAAATCGCCCAAGAAATCAATGCTCATTAATCTTAACTCACTAAGCAAATCTTCTTTTAAGGAGGTTTGCTTTTTCTTTGTGGAGTAAAAAAATTTAATAATTCTCAACATTAATTTGACGGACACTTATGATTATAATATACTTTAAGTGGTTATAACAAGTTAGAGGTGAATAAGATGCCAAAAGAACAACCACTCTATCTACAGATTGTTGATGACTTGGAAGTGAAAATCAAAAAAAGCATGACAGAAAACGATAAGTTGTTGTCAGAACGAGAATTAAGTGACCTTTACGGTGTTAGTCGTATCACGATTAGACTGACTCTTAAGGAATTGGAATTACGAGACTTAATTTATAAAAAGCAGGGCAAGGGGACTTATGTTTCAGGAATCAAAGAACCTGCCACTGATTTATCAAGTACTTACAGCTTTACAGAGCAGATGAAAAAAATGGGGAAAACTCCTAAAACAGAGATTCTTTCTTTTGAACAGTATCAGGTAACACCTTACTTGTCTGGTCTCTTAGAGCTTGATCCCGATACAGAAGTTTTTGAATTAGAACGCCTAAGGATTGCAGATGATATGCCCTTGATGTTTGAACGATCCTATATTCCTGCTCAGCCTTTTCAGGGGTTAAGCATTGCGGACTTAAAGCGTAAAGCTTTGTACGATATCTTTGCAAAGGACTATCAAGAAACAATCCGTCTTGCAGAAGAAGAGTTTTATGCCAGCATTGCCTTGGACTATGAAGCAGGTCTCTTAGGCATTAAAAAGGGAGATCCTGTCTTACATATTATTCGTAAAACTTATAATGATAAAAATATCTTAATTGAATTGACTTTCAGCATTGCAAGGGCGGATCAGTTTAGGTACCGGGTGCAACATCACCCTAATGGTTAAGGAATTGGAGGTTAGGACATGTTTACAAAAACGCAGGAAGCTTTGGAGGCTCTTGGTGCAGCTATCACTACCAAGGAAATTAAACAAGAACCCCGTTTATGGCAAGAAACCATGACGTTTTTTGAAGAAACAAGAGATTCTCTGGATTCTTTTTTAAAGAGAGTTTGTAACAGCGCTAACAGAAATAACGTTCATGTCATCTTTACAGGTGCGGGTACATCTGAGTACATCGGTAATACCATTTGCCCTTACTTGAAGAAGGTGGGGAATCGGCAGCGCTATCTCTTTGAGAGCGTTGCTTCAACCGATTTGGTTGCGGCGCCAGATTATTATCTTGTTGAGGAAGAGACGGTACTATTAGTCTCCTTTGCTAGGAGTGGTAATAGTCCAGAAAGTGTAGCGGCTGTTAACCTGGTCAATCAACTAGTGCCAAATAGTTATCATTTAACCATTACCTGCGCCAAAGATGGAGAACTGGCGAAAAAAGCACAGCAAGATGAGCGTTCTTACCTTTATTTGATGCCTGAAGACGCTAATGATGCTGGTTTTGCCATGACTGGTAGTTTTACCTGTATGATGCTAGCGGCTCTTTTGATTTTTGATGATGCTAACAGTATAGCTCAGAAAGAAGCTTATGTGACTGATATGATTCTTGCTGGGCAAGCTGTTATTGACCAAGAAAGACGGCTACAAGAGCTAGCTGATTTAGGATTTGAACGTTTAGTTTATCTAGGTTCTGCTGGTTTAGCCAAGTTAACCCAAGAAGCTCAATTAAAAATGTTAGAATTGACAGCTGGACAAGTTGCGACCCTCTACGAGTCCTCTATGGGCTTTAGGCATGGTCCGAAATCTTTTATTAATGACCGTACCTTAGTCATTGGATTTGTCAATAATGATGCTTACGTCAGACAGTACGATTTGGACATGTTAGAGGAAATCCAAGCAGATGGCATTGCCCTTAAAATCTTGGCTCTATTGCAAGGAGGGGATATCAACTTTTCAGAGGACCAATTTCGACTAGACACCCGTCACTTATTGCCAGACGCTTACTTAGCTTTTCCCATGATTTTAGTCGCGCAGACCTTGGCCCTCTTAACGGCCGTTACATTAGGAAATTCCCCTGACACCCCATCTGCGACAGGAACGGTTAATCGTGTGGTCAAAGGAGTAACGATTCACCCTTACCCGACTAGTAGTCGTCAATGCAACAAAGCTTAAAGCTTTTGTGTAGAAGCCGTAAAACGAAATGATTTTGTGCTAGTAGGTCAAAAGAAAAACCCTCCTGATACAGGAAGGTTTTTTGTATTGTCTTGCTTATTTTGCTGCGTTTGCGTCTTTGAGACCGTATTTTTTGTTGAAGCGGTCCACACGTCCATCTGCTTGAGTGAACTTTTGACGTCCTGTGTAGAATGGGTGTGAATCTGATGAAATTTCCACACGGATAAGTGGGTAAGTTTCACCTTCAAACTCAACAGTTTCTTTAGAAGCTTTTGTTGAGCCGCTAAGGAACTGGTAACCTGTAGTTGTATCTAGGAAAACAACTGGACGATAATCTGGATGAATGTCTTTTCTCATCTTAAAAAATTCCTTTCTGCCATGACACTTAATGCATCATAGTTATTAACCATTCTAGTGTAACAAAACTTGAATGACTTGACAAGGCTTTTCTTTCCTTATTTTTTAAAAATCCTAAATCTCTTGGCAAACAGCGATGAGTTCTCGGAAAATAGCTTGATTTTCTTCTAAATTAGCTGAGTTGGCTCCGCTAGCAAGGGGATGCCCCCCTCCACCGTGACGCTTAGCAATGCCATTAATAATCTTTTCTTTACTGCGCATACGCACACGGTAGTTGCCGTCAGTTAACTCAACAAAAATAGCCCAAGCTTGAACGTTATCAATTTTACCAGGAGCACAGACAATGGCAGAGCTTTCTGCTAGGGTCACGTCAAAATGTTTTAAGGTTTCTTGGCTGACAAGGACATAAGCAGCCCCACTCTCATCAATTGTTAAATGCTCAAAGACGTAGCTTTGCAGCTTTGCTATTTTCAAAGGAAACGAATCCATTTGCCTTGAAATCGCAGCAAAGTCGAACTCGAAATGTCTGAGTTGGCTAGCAATGGAAAGGGTTTTACTAGTGGTTGAGGCATAAAGAAATCGCCCTGTATCACCAACGATACCGGTGTATAAGAGCTTAGCAGCCTTGTCAGAGAGAGTAAGATTCTGACTAAAGGCAAAGTCTGCAATGATTTCACTTGCGCTAGAAGCGCTTGTGTCCACATAATAGAAGTCACCATACACATCATCGTTGGGATGGTGATCAATCTTAATTAAGCACTTCCCCAGTGTGTAGCGCTCATCATCAATCCTTGGTCGATTCGCTGTATCTGTAATGATGACCAAAGCCTCTTTATAGTCTTTGTCAGTCACCTGATCCATTTGGCTAATCCAAGCTAAACTAGGCTCATCAAAACCAGTCATCAAAACCTTTTTGTCTGGGAAATTTTGTGCAATAATTTCTTTCAAGCCGGCCTGACTACCAAGAGCATCAGGGTCAGGATTTTGATGGCGATGGATAATAATAGTTTGGTGAGCTTTTATTTTATCTAAAATTGTTTCAAAAGTTGTTATCATGCTTTAATCTTTCTTTTTCAAAAAGAGGAAAATAACCGTTTAACATAGTCTTCAAAAAACGGTTTGTGTCATAGGGAGGTGTGCGTTATGTTAAGTGGCTAATGCTAGAATTTTTTAAGATTGTCAAAGACCATAAATTGACATTTTATCTGAAAATCATATCCTATTTTATTATAGCATAAAAGTAAGCTCTAGATAATGGTAAATTAATCTAGGAAGAAAAGAGGTTAGTTATCAGTTATGATACTATCAAAGCTAGTCTTGCAAATGCAAGTGAAAAAATAGTTTTTAAGTGTTTTAAGCAATCATATCAACCTTCTCGTTAAACAATTAGTGCTTTTCCTAAAAAAGTGTGCTAAAATAAACATAGTTTAGTAATTTTGGGAGGAATTTATGGCATTAGCAAAAATCGTTTATGCCAGCATGACGGGAAATACTGAAGAAATCGCTGATATCGTTGCAAATAAATTGCAAGAATTGGGCCATGATGTTGACATTGATGAGTGCACAACAGTTGACGCTTCAGAGTTTGAGAATGCTGATATCGCTGTCGTTGCGACTTATACTTATGGTGATGGTGACTTACCAGATGAAATCGTTGATTTTTACGAAGATTTACAAGATTTAGATTTAGAAGGTAAAATCTATGGCGTTGTCGGCTCTGGTGACACTTTTTATGACTATTTTTGCAAATCTGTTGATGACTTTTCAGAGCAATTTGCGCTTACTGGTGCCATCAAAGGTGCAGAGCCTGTCAAAGTAGACTTGGCAGCAGAAGATGAAGACATCGATCGTTTAGAGGCCTTTGCAGAGCAACTCTCACAGGCTGTTAATAATCTATAAAACTATTTAGTAAAAATGTCAGGGACTTCCTTGGCATTTTTAGATTTTTAACCTAAAATAAAGGGAATGTCACTTCAGGGTAGGAATTGAAAAAAACAATCAGCTTCACCTTGCTTCTGATCCTCTTATTAACTATAATAAAAAGATAATCTAATACATCTAGAAAAGGAAAGTTATGCGTTTAGAAAAGATACGACAAGAAATCAATGGTATTGATCACCACTTGGTTGCCTTATTAGAAAAGCGGATGGCACTTGTAGAGCAAGTAACAGCTTATAAACTAGCCAATCACTTGCCTGTCTTAGATCAGGCGAGGGAAAATCAGATCCTAGATAGGGTTTCTTATCTCGTTAAAGACCAAGCATTTGAGCCAGCTATCCATGAGACGTTTAAAACCATTATGTCTCTTTCACGGCAGTATCAAACGCAACACTTAACAGGTGGTGACATTAATGATTAAATCAATTGCAACACTGCCTAAACCTTCCTTGAAAGAAGTGTTAGGACTAGTAGGATTAGCACTTCCCATAGGGGGCGCGGTTGGAGTGGTTGATGTTATTTTTGGCAAAGGGCTTTTGTTTCTTTCCGAATATCGCGATCACCACCTTTTCTTGCTTCTTCCATTTCTTGCCCTAGCAGGCCTTGTTATCGTTTTTCTTTACGATAAGTTAGGCAAAGAGGTTCGTCAAGGGATGGGATTGGTTTTTCAGGTAGGGCATGGTCAAAAAAATCAGATTCCTCCTATTCTCATTCCTCTTATTTTGTTCTCAACTTGGGTAACCCACTTATTTGGAGCGAGTGCGGGTAGAGAAGGGGTAGCCGTTCAAATAGGAGCTACTATCTCTCATTATTGTCGGAGATTTGTGACTAGTCAAGAAGCCGCACGACATCTTTTGATTATGGGGATGGCAGCCGGTTTTGCAGGGCTTTTTCAAACGCCAATTGCTGCTGTCGTATTTGCCCTCGAGGTTTTATTAGTAGGAACGCTTCGTTATTCCGCTTTATTGCCTTCCTTAGTTGCTGCTTACGTGGCTTCTTGGACTTCCCATGCCTTGGGATTAGAGAAATTTACGATTGTTCTTGAAGAAACATTGACCATAACTCCCTTAACATTGGTTAAATTAATTGGGTTAGGCCTTATTTTTGGTCTGGTGGGAAATAGTTTTGCCTATTTACTTGGCTGGTTTAAACCTTACCTCAGTCAAAAGCTACCAAATCCTTATTTCCGGATTGCTTTTATCGGTGCTTTGTTATCTATCTGTCTGATGATTGGTCACGTCGGAAGATATAGTGGTCTAGGAACCAATTTGATTGCGGCAGCTTTTTCTGGCCAAACTATCCTAACTTACGACTGGCTTTTAAAAATGATCGTGACGGTGATTAGCTTATCTGCAGGCTTTCAAGGTGGTGAAGTGACGCCTCTATTTGCTATTGGAGCTTCTTTAGGCATCGTTTTGGCCCCTTACTTAGGTCTTCCTGTACTGTTGGTTGCTGCACTTGGTTACACCACGGTATTTGGAAGTGCAACAAATACCTTTTGGGCCCCTATCTTTATTGGGATAGAGGTCTTTGGTCCAGAGAATGCCCTAGCATATTTTGTCACCTCGGCTGCAGCCTATATGGTTAGTCACAGACATTCCATTTACAGTTATCAAAAAGTAGTCATGATCAATTTAAAAGACATGACGGTAAATCAGATGGATTTAAAAAAATAGCTTTACAATAAAGAAGCTTTTTGTTAGAATAAATCTCGTGTGTAATGGACACACGAAAATTACGGCTAATCCGCTAAGACAAGTACTTAAGATTAGTAAGATAGGAGAATAAAAATGAATCCATTAATCCAAAGTTTGACAGAAGGTCAACTTCGCTCTGATATCCCTAACTTCCGTCCTGGTGACACTGTTCGCGTTCACGCAAAAGTTGTCGAAGGAACTCGCGAACGTATCCAGATCTTTGAAGGTGTTGTTATTTCACGTAAAGGTCAAGGGATCTCAGAAATGTACACTGTTCGTAAAATCTCAGGTGGTATCGGGGTAGAGCGTACATTCCCAATCCACACACCACGTGTTGACAAAATCGAAGTTATCCGCCACGGTAAAGTCCGTCGTGCGAAACTTTACTACTTGCGTGCATTACAAGGTAAAGCAGCTCGTATCAAAGAAATTCGTCGTTAGTTTGAACCGAAACGTAACGTAATAGAATAAAAAGACTAGAGTCTCTAGTCTTTTTATGTCGTCGTGACAATGTGACAATTGGTGATTAACGCTATGCTTGTAGGACACTTTGAAAGTTCCTTAGCAGTTATAATTAGTATATTGTAATAACAAAATGAAGCAAAATAAACTTTCAGTTATCTGATATTTCATCTTGCATTACCTTATTTTCTAGGTTAAAATAGAAGACAAGGTGAGTATAAGATAGACCCCTTAGTTCAATGGATATAACAACTCCCTCCTAAGGAGTAGTTGCTGGTTCGATTCCGGCAGGGGTCATTATTGTCACTGAAAAAGCCTTTACATCAAAGGCTTTTTGTTTTATTCCGGTTTTAAAAGGGTCAGTTTGTTTATTTATAATTTCTTTCATGTTTACAGTTGTGTGACTGTAAATAGATAATGTTGTTTTTGGATCGCTGTGACCAACTCTATCCATTATCGCATTTAGCGGTATCCCTTTTTCTGCTAAAAATGATATATGCGAGTGTCTAAATAAGTGCGTGTGATAATCTCCGTAAATTTTCAATCGCTTATTGATGTACGCGTTTAAAATTGGTAAACCTTTTGAATATGGAAAGCTGTTAGCACTCTGCTTGTGATTAATCTATCGTATGTTAAAAGTGACATTTAAATTAAATCATTTTTTATACATATATTTCAAAAGGATTTATCATATTGGAAAATAGCGGTGCTTCTATTGGCATTTTACTATTGACAGGAATTTCCCTGCCTTTTGTCTCCTAAAGAAGATCAGCTTTGATTTCTAACTTGATTAGAGTGGGCTTGGTACTGTTTATGAATTATCAGTACATACTTTCTGGAGATCAAAAAGGAAAGGAACAGCTAAAGAGGTGTATGTGTTACCATTAGAGGAATAGAACATCGCAAGACTCGTTTATTCAGTCATTACGATACCTGTTTTATTTGTGAAATAACTATAATATTAAGTGAATTTGTGATATAATGAAAGGTATGAATTATCAAGATTATATATGGGATTTGGGAGGTACCTTACTCGATAATTACGAGCTTTCAACCCAAGCTTTTGTCCAAACGCTAGCTTTTTTCAGCCTTCCAGGAGATCACGATGCTGTTTACCAAAAATTAAAAGAATCAACCGCTATCGCTGTGGCAATGTTTGCTCCTAATGAGCCAGAATTTTTGCATGTGTATAGGCTAAGAGAAGCAGACAAATTGGCACAACCCATTTGGTGTTTGGGAGCTAAAGAAATTTTGGGAAAGATAGCGACTTCAGGTTCGCGAAATTTTTTAATTTCTCATCGAGATTGTCAGGTGAACCAACTTTTAGAGCAAGCTGGGTTGCTAATCTATTTTACAGAAGTCGTGACAGCTTCAAATGGCTTTGCTCGGAAACCAAATCCTGAAAGTTTGTTTTATTTAAAAGAAAAGTATGATATTAATAGTGGATTAGTAATTGGAGATCGGCTAATTGATAAACAAGCAGGACAAGCAGCGGGTTTTAATACCTTGCTTGTTGACGGTAGAAAAAACCTATTGGAGATAGTAACGTAGATGATTGAAGAAAATAAACATTTTGAAAAAAAAATGCAAGAATACGATGCCAGTCAAATTCAGGTTCTAGAAGGGCTGGAGGCTGTCCGCATGCGTCCAGGGATGTATATTGGCTCGACAGCTAAAGAGGGTTTGCATCATTTAGTCTGGGAAATTGTTGACAACTCAATTGACGAAGCATTAGCAGGTTTTGCCTCTCATATTAAAGTCTTTATTGAAGCAGATAATTCCATTACAGTAGTAGATGATGGCCGTGGAATTCCAGTTGATATCCAAGCCAAGACAGGACGTCCCGCCGTTGAAACAGTTTTTACAGTCTTACACGCAGGTGGTAAATTTGGTGGAGGCGGCTATAAGGTTTCTGGAGGATTACATGGTGTAGGGTCATCTGTTGTTAATGCTTTATCAACACAATTAGATGTACGTGTTTATAAAAACGGCCAAATTCATTACCAAGAATTTAAACGCGGGGCTGTTGTAGCAGATCTTGAGGTCATTGGAACCACTGATGTGACTGGCACGACCGTACACTTTACACCCGATCCAGAAATTTTTACCGAAACGACTCAGTTTGATTACAGTGTTTTAGCAAAACGTATTCAAGAGTTAGCCTTTTTGAATCGTGGTTTAAAAATTTCCATTACAGATAAGCGCTCAGGTATGGAACAAGAAGAACATTTCCTTTATGAAGGTGGAATTGGTTCTTATGTTGAATTTTTAAATGATAAAAAAGATGTTATCTTTGAAACGCCCATCTATACAGATGGTGAATTAGAAGGTATTGCAGTTGAAGTAGCCATGCAATACACGACTAGCTATCAAGAAACAGTCATGAGTTTTGCTAATAATATTCATACTCATGAAGGTGGAACGCATGAACAAGGCTTTAGAGCGGCTCTTACTCGGGTCATCAATGACTACGCTAAGAAAAATAAAATTCTTAAAGAAAATGAGGACAATTTGACAGGAGAAGATGTTCGTGAAGGTTTGACGGCGGTAATTTCTGTTAAGCATCCAAATCCTCAATTTGAAGGTCAAACCAAAACAAAATTGGGCAACTCAGAAGTGGTTAAGATCACTAATCGTCTCTTTAGTGAGGCCTTTCAACGTTTTCTTTTGGAAAACCCACAAGTTGCTCGTAAGATTGTGGAAAAAGGGATTTTGGCTTCTAAAGCTAGAATTGCAGCTAAGCGAGCCCGCGAAGTCACCCGCAAAAAATCAGGCTTAGAAATTTCAAACTTACCTGGAAAATTAGCAGACTGTTCGTCAAATGACGCTAACCAAAACGAACTTTTCATCGTCGAAGGAGATTCAGCGGGTGGGTCGGCCAAATCAGGTCGTAACCGAGAGTTTCAAGCTATCTTGCCTATTCGCGGTAAAATTTTGAACGTGGAAAAAGCAACTATGGATAAGATTCTTGCCAACGAAGAAATTAGAAGTCTCTTTACCGCTATGGGTACAGGTTTTGGTGCAGATTTTGACGTGTCAAAAGCTCGCTACCAAAAGCTGGTTATCATGACCGATGCCGATGTGGATGGCGCTCATATTAGAACCTTACTTTTAACCTTGATTTACCGCTTTATGAGACCTGTTCTAGAAGCTGGCTATGTTTACATCGCCCAGCCACCTATTTATGGTGTTAAGGTCGGTAGTGAGATTAAAGAGTATATTCAGCCAGGTATTGATCAAGAAGACCAATTAAAAACAGCTCTTGAAAAATATAGTATTGGTCGTTCAAAACCAACTGTTCAACGTTATAAAGGTCTTGGGGAAATGGATGACCATCAACTTTGGGAAACTACTATGGATCCTGAAAATCGTTTGATGGCGCGTGTGACAGTTGATGATGCCGCAGAAGCAGATAAAGTATTTGATATGTTAATGGGAGATCGTGTTGAACCAAGACGTGATTTCATTGAGGAAAATGCGGTTTATAGTACACTGGATATTTAGTCACCTTTTTAGTTTCACAAGGAATCTGCTACCAAAGAGGACGAATTGACTAAAAATCATGATGCATGATGCCAACAGCTTTGTTAGTTAGTACGTCTTCATCTTGAGGGACAGCGTTAATGCATAGGTATTGAGACCGCCCCTTAATACCTATGTTAGTCCTTATTAAGAAAGCCTTTTGAGTCGCTGGTACGAGATTGTTGAATTAGTCAAATATATTTTGAAATGCATTTTAAAGTATGTTATAATCGTAATGTTATAGTGTATTTTAAATAAAATTTTAATAAAAGGCGATTGAGGAATTTCAGTTTTTAGTTATTACTGGAACAATGTTGATAAATCGTGTCTAAATAATAAGGAGATTCAGATGTCAAGCGGAATTATCTTGCTGATTGTGGCTATAGTCCTACTAGTGATTATCGCCTATCTAGTGGGTGTCATCATACGAAAGCGTAATGATTCCCTAATTACCAGTCTAGAAGAACGAAAACAGGCCTTGTTTGCTTTGCCTGTTAATGATGAAATTGAAGAAGTAAAGTCACTTCATTTGATAGGACAGAGCCAAACCTCTTTTCGGGAATGGAATCAGAAATGGGTAGACTTAACTGTGAATTCGTTTGCAGATATTGAAAATCATATTTTTGAAGCTGAAAATTTGAATGATACGTTTAATTTTATTCGCGCCAAGCATGAGATTAATAGCGTTGAAAGTCAGCTTAATCTTGTTGAAGAAGATATCGCTTCTATTCGTGAAGCACTTAATATCTTAAAAGAGCAAGAAGAAAAAAATAGTGCTCGTGTCACCCATGCTCTTGATTTATATGAAAAGCTCCAAGCTTCTATTTCTGAGAATGAAGATAATTTTGGTTCAACTATGCCTGAAATTGACAAACAGATGAAAAACATTGAAACTGAATTTTCACAGTTTGTCGCACTCAACTCATCAGGTGATCCTGTAGAAGCTTCTGAAGTTCTGGATAGAGCAGAAGAGCATACTATTGCTCTAGGGCAGATTACAGAGCAGATTCCAGCTATTGTGGCCAAGTTGGAAGATGATTTTCCAGATCAGTTAGATGATTTGGAAACAGGATATCGCCGTTTACTTGAAGAAAACTATCATTTTCCAGAAAAAAACATTGAGGCACGTTTTCAGGAGATTCGTGAGTCTATTCGTGCCAATTCATCAGAGTTAGTTACACTTGACTTGGATCGTGCTAGAGAAGAAAACACGCATATTCAAGAACGCATTGATTCTCTTTATGAAGTCTTTGAGCGCGAAATTGCCGCTTATAAGGTAGCTGCTAAAAATAGTAAGATGCTACCTCGTTACCTAGAACATGTGAAACGTAATAATGAACAACTCAAAGATGAAATTGCACGTTTATCACGTAAATATATTCTAAGTGAAACGGAAAGTCTGACTGTTAAGGCATTTGAGAAGGATATTAAAGAGATAGAAGACAGTACACTTGCTGTTGCAGAACAATTTGGTTTACAAGAAAAACCATTTTCAGAACTGCAAGTGACTTTTGAACGCAGTATAAAGACGCTTACTAATGTCGAGTCAGGTCAAATGGATGTTTTTGCAGCAGTTAAAGATATTGAAAAAATTGAATCACAGGCACGCCATAACCTTGATGTTTATGTTACTCAGCTTCATATGATTAAACGTTATATGGAAAAACGTCACTTGCCTGGAATTCCACAAGACTTTCTTAGTGCTTTCTTTACAACGAGTTCACAATTGGAAGCTTTGATGGATGAGCTTAGTAGAGGACGGATCAATATTGAGGCAGTGTCACGTTTGTCGGAAGTTGCGACGGTTGCTATTGCTAATCTAGAAGATTTAACCTATCAAGTGGTTCAAAATGCTACCTTGACTGAACAATTACTACAATATTCTAATCGCTATCGTTCTTTTGAAGCAGGAGTTCAAAGTAGTTTTGAACATGCTTTGAGACTTTTCGAAGTAGAAAATGATTATCAGGCTTCTTTTGATGAAATTTCTTATGCTCTTGAAACAGTTGAACCTGGGGTAACAGGTCGGTTTGTTAACTCTTATGAAAAAACACGAGAGCACATTCGTTTTTGATACTTGAAAGTCGTGATATTCTCACGACTTTTTATTAGCTTTTTGGACCAATACGTGTTTTTGACTAGAATCTTCTTTTTAATGATCAAACGAAGAAGTAGTAACAGTGTTTTTTGCTATTGAGAGGATAGTTATTTTTTCAAAAATCTTTTCCAAAAGGATTTGGTTTTTTCAGGAGTTTGTTTGCTAAGTTGATCGTTTTTTGTCTGCTTTAAGATGACTTCTAAACGTGTTTCCTTCAGATTTATTGCGTGGTCGGTATGAAGGATAAACGCAAAAGGTGAAGTCATATGCGTTTCTGTAATAATAGTAACAGGTAAATGGTTTTCTTTTGCTAATTTCATATAGAGTATTTGAAGTTGAGGTGCCAGCTTGGAAGAGATTTTTAAGTGTAAAGGTTGATAGACTAACTGAAGGCTCGGTAATTCTCTTTTCAAATAGTCTTTTACTGTTTTAGTTTGAGCTTCGTCTAATAAAGCACTTAAAACGACTCGTTCAGCATACGTTCCTAGATAGTAGCGTTGCTGCTCAGGATTTAATCTTCTTTCTCCCCAGGCTCCTTTTAATAGCTTATCTTCTAAATTAGTCATAGATACCCTCGCTTCTTTATAATAGTTTCTTTATTATATCGATTTCTACAATAAAATACCAATTTGAAAATTTTCGGTAAATGTGTTAAAAAACAAGAAAGAAAGTGATTTTTCTTGCAAAAAACAAAGGAAGCTTTTCATGAGATTGCTTTTTAAGTTGATTAAAGGCCTAGTTTGTGGTATTATGAACATGTAAAATATTAAAACTCATAAGGAGAGTATTACAATGTCAATTATTACTGATGTATACGCTCGCGAAGTCCTTGACTCACGCGGTAACCCAACACTTGAAGTAGAAGTTTATACAGAATCAGGTGCATTCGGACGTGGTATGGTTCCTTCAGGAGCTTCAACTGGTGAACATGAAGCCGTTGAACTTCGTGATGGTGACAAATCTCGTTACCTTGGTCTAGGTACTCAAAAAGCAGTTGATAATGTTAATAACATTATCGCTGAGGCAATCATCGGTTACGATGTTCGCGATCAACAAGCTATCGACCGTGCAATGATCGCTCTTGACGGTACTCCTAACAAAGGCAAACTTGGTGCTAATGCTATTCTTGGTGTTTCTATCGCTGTTGCTCGTGCAGCTGCTGACTATCTTGAAGTGCCACTTTACACTTACCTTGGCGGATTCAACACTAAAGTTCTTCCAACTCCTATGATGAACATCATCAACGGTGGATCACACTCAGATGCCCCAATTGCATTCCAAGAGTTCATGATCATGCCAGTTGGTGCACCTACTTTCAAAGAAGGTCTTCGTTGGGGTGCTGAAGTTTTCCACGCTCTTAAGAAAATTCTTAAAGAACGCGGACTTGTTACAGCTGTAGGTGACGAAGGTGGATTTGCTCCTAAATTTGAAGGAACTGAAGACGGTGTAGAAACTATCCTTAAAGCTATTGAAGCAGCTGGTTACGAAGCTGGTGAAAACGGCATTATGATCGGTTTTGACTGTGCATCATCAGAATTCTACGACAAAGAACGTAAAGTTTACGACTATACTAAATTTGAAGGTGAAGGCGCTGCTGTTCGTACATCTGCAGAACAAGTTGATTACCTTGAAGAGTTGGTTAACAAATACCCAATTATTACTATCGAAGATGGTATGGATGAAAACGACTGGGATGGTTGGAAAGTTCTTACTGAACGCCTAGGCAAACGTGTTCAATTGGTTGGTGACGACTTCTTCGTTACAAACACTGAATACCTTGCTCGTGGTATCAAAGAAAATGCAGCTAACTCAATCCTTATCAAAGTTAACCAAATCGGTACTTTGACTGAAACGTTTGAAGCTATCGAAATGGCTAAAGAAGCTGGATATACTGCCGTTGTATCACACCGTTCAGGTGAAACTGAAGATTCAACAATCGCTGACATCGCAGTTGCAACAAACGCTGGCCAAATCAAAACAGGTTCATTGTCACGTACAGACCGTATTGCTAAATACAACCAATTACTTCGTATCGAAGATCAACTTGGTGAAGTTGCTCAATACAAAGGTATCAAATCATTCTATAACTTAAAAAAATAGACGGTAAGACAGAAATCGGTCATTCGTAGAATGCGATTTCGTCGTCGCACCTCCGTCAGGCTGACTAGGTTGGTCACGACAAAAGGAGTGAACATCCAGTCAGCTACGACGCAAAAGTTAAAGATTAAAGAATAGAAAGCTTGGGAAAATCCCAAGCTTTTTGCTTTCTAAATAGTAAAAATTTACTGTGGGCTAATTTATCCTGAGCTAATGTATTAGCGAGGTAAAGTTACTGAAGAAGACTTGGATTTGTACTGCCTCTAAAAAGTTGGACACTATATTTTAAATACAGGACTAAGTCCTTTTATACCAATTGTCAAGCACATCAAGGTTTTAACTGAAAAAATGTTTTAGACAATAGCCTAGGTTTAGCTGTTGTCTTACTTGTTGTGCTCTGATTAGCATAAAAAAGTGTACAAGAAAAAAACCTTGCCTAGTATTTTTAAGATCAAGGTGTTACAATGATAGAGCAACAACGACTTTAATGATTTTGGGTCGAAGCGTAATTGTAAAGTTTGTTATGCGTTATGAGGTAAAGCATTGTCTGACAAGGCAATGTCTAGAGGCAATCGTATGTGGCTTGGTTGAAGCTGTTTGCGATTGCCTTTTTCGTTTCTCATAGAAGTCTGCGATATGACAAGGATTGGTATGACTAGCAAAAGCAATGTCATGGATACACTTGAAAAGAATCTTTGGAGCATAAGGATTCCCACGTTTGGTAATGTGCTCTTGAGCTAGATAGTTGCCAGACTCATAATGTCTAAAGTCAATCCCAATGAAAGCATTAATTTGATTAGCAGATTGAAAACGACGAATAGCACCGAGTTCGCCAATAATACTTGTTGCAGTTGTTTCTACGATACTTGGAATAGAGCGTAGAATCTTGTCTTCTGGTAAAGGTTGAGCCGACGCCACCATCTTATCAAAAATAGCTTGACGACGTTCAGAAAGTCTAAGTAATTCTTTGGCATAGTAGCGAACCTCTTCTATCATCGGAGAGGTTTTCGTAACAGTAAAATAAGACTGCTTGGCTAATGAGACAAGTTTTTCCACTAAGTAGATCCCACGCTTGTCAGAGATACGTTTAGAGGTAGATTGACGGATGATAGCTGACAATGCTTTGTCAGCTAGCTCCAGTACAAAGCTATTACATGAAAAAAGCCGTTACCACATTCCAGTATTACTCACCAGTTGGTGCAAATAAGATGTGTTCCAGTTCAGGAAAAGTGACTTGTAAGATCTTGTGAAGGCGATTCTTAACTCTCGAACAATATTATCCTCAGTCAAGTTTTGATAGAAGCGACTCAAGTCACGTAGCAGCTGATAAACTTCTTCCTGAACGTAAGTTGGTTTTCTAACTAGAATAAATTGAGACTGAGCCAATTTTTCAGTGTCTAACTTATCCGCTTTACGCACCCGTAGACTATCTAGTTTTCTAAAGGATTGAGTTGTGTATAAGCGTAGCCATTTTTCTCAAGGAAGGACTGAAGCCGACGAGAATAGACTCCTGTTGTGATGGTCTCCCTTTTGCCTTTTAAACAATAGTATAGCCGTTTTTCAAAATGTTATTAATGATTTTTTCCTTTATTCCAGAAGAATAAGTCTGATACTGTTTCTTATTAATAATCTCAATGCCCTAACAATCCATCAGTCGAACGGTATTTCTCAAATTACTGCAGTTGACTCTTGCGTTCAGTTCCCTCACCTTGTGGATGCCGTTTAGAACAATATTAGCTTGCTGAGCCTTTTGGTAATGTGAACAAAGCATCTTTATCACTCAAGGAGAAGACAGGTTCTTGTGGTAAGTGTCCAACAAGGTCACGATAAACTCATCGTACCGTTTTTGGCGGAAGTCTAGAAATGCCTTATGAATGTAAGCCTCAGAAACGTCTCTAAAACTAAACAAGAAATACAAGAACAAATGCCCTTGATTCTGGTACAAATGCTGTATCAGGTTCAGGTATTGCCTATCTGCGATAATGACACTCTGCTTTTCCTTAACAATATCTTTGAAAGGAATGATTTCGACATTGACAGGCATAACCGTTGCAATAGCTGGCGGGAAGTAAATTGAGAGTGCATTGGTCATCAAATCCAGCGCAGCAGTGTTATTGGTCAAAAGATAGACAGGTATCGGTGGCAAATATGTTTTTAGGAGTTCCTCTAACTGTATCGTGAAGAGCAATAAATGATAAGACGGCAGTTTCCCCACGATGCCTTCTGCGCTCATCCATTCCTCAACGATGGTTTTTAGAGTATTGTAGAAGCTCTTGTTTCGTTTTTGCTGTCTTCTGAGGTAATGGAACAAGTGTATGTCAGGTAACAAAACTTGAAGATTACTGATAAATAGACGTGAGAAGGAAACCAAAATCCGTTTGAAAGGAAGGGAGTTTAGGATATTATTGCCTAGTAGTGGACGCAGGGATGCTTTCAAGGTTTTTCCATTTGTTTTGTCATCACCAACTCAAACAATTCTTTCACTTTTTTAGGTGTCCATTTATCCTTATGGAAAGGATTATTGGTGGTGCAAAAACATAAAAAAATATAATCCAAATCCTCATCAGTTAACTCAGGATGGTACCATTTTCCGATGATTTCCTGACTGGTCATTTTGATATCTCGATAGATAGACAGTTTTTTCAAGTGTTTGAATGCATCTGTCTGAGGGGTCCCCAAGTTATCATGTCGCCGTTTCCATATAAGGGATATCAAAATGGCAAAGTATGAAAATTCATAAGGGGCTTTACTGGCATCATTAAGTGTGGTGGCTTGATTGGAGTTTATAATCAGCGAAACCACTTTATTCATTGATGTTTTATCAAAATCATAAATGGTCATACCAAACTGATAGTGCAACAAGGCGATCAGAAAGCGGATACGGTATTCTGGTCCAACAACATGGTTTTGCCGAACGTTTAAACCTACCTTTTTCAAGTATTTCCGACAATTGGTCCTGATACGGTAAGCGGTGGCTTGGGAAATATACTCTCGTTTAATGAAGTCGTGTAGGCTCAGCTCTCCTGGTTCAATTAAAAAACATAACATCTTTAAGAATATCGAGGTTTGATAGAGTTTCTTAAAATAAGGCATTTTAAGTTGGTAGGTCTTATAGGGGATAGAAACAGTGTCGTCACAAATGGTTAAGGTGAGGGTGTCTTCTAAATCCTTAATCATTTCAAAGAGTAAGTTGTAGACACGTTGTTTTTTGAGTTCGGTTTCCTGACACAACTGGTCTATGGAGACTTCGGAAACGTCTAACAAAATGTTGAGCAGTGATAATTTATCTTGTAATTTGGTTTCTAGATGAAGGTGTAACATAACTGAACTCCTTTCATTTTTATAGCAGAAACTCGTATTTATTTAATTATCACATAATTAAATAAAACAGTCAAATAATTCAATGGTGACGCGTGTTTAAGGAGTATTGAGAATGTCAGATATAAGCAAAATGCAGCTGAATATTCTTAATTTTAGGTATGAAAAAGCGTCGGGATTGATAAAAAATCTATTGAATTGGGTAAATTTAAGTTGATATAATAAGTTGATTAGAAAAATTAACAATTCATTTAAATTCTAATCAGCTGTAACGTTCCGGGGCGTGTTAAACTGTCTGAACATAGAAAATACAAGTTTCTACGGTGACTAAGATAAGTTAAGGAGGATTCCTTAAATTCTGTGATAGGAACGTAAACTCTCTACAAGAGTAGAGCACGTCATCAGTCAGTCTGGGTGTCTACTGGCTGACAACGTCAAATAAGATAGGCATGAAAAAATAAGGGGGAATACAGAATGTTTTTAAAACACCAAGATGTGAAACAAAAAAATTGGAGAATGCGTAAGGTCAAAAAAGTCTTTGTTAGTTCATGTATGCTTTTAACAGTGGGCCTCGGAGTTGCCGTACCTACTGGATTCAGCCAATCTAATGGCGTGATGGTTGTAAAGGCTGCGGAAGTGCCGGCGACAGATTTATCACGTCAGGCGTCTGATTCGGAGAGGGTAGATGAATCGTCTTTATTGCAGAAAGAAAACTTATCAGTAGATTCATTTAAATTAGAAAATTTAAATGGATGGGAAGCTGAAAATGATACAGCAGGTAATTTGGGGAAATTTAAAGATCCAGATAGTTCGGGCTATCAAAATATTTTGACATCATCTGGAAAGAATATCAGTGTAGCTGTTGCTCCCAAAGGTTCAGGTAAAATGAACATTAAAGTAACTAAAAGATCAAATTTTCAGGGTGGATATTATGTAGGTGGTCTTAGAACTCAAACTCCGGTATTGAAGTTAAATGATGTTTATCGATATTCTTTTACAACTAAAAAATTATCAGGAAATTCTTCAGAGTTCAAAACGAGAGTTAAGCCCGTTGAATCTAATAATAAACTAGGGAAAGAGCTTGTTATTAGGGTGGATAATAAAAATGTATCTACTAAGCATGATTGGCTTCCAGACATCTCTGATGGAACTCATACTGTGGACTTCACTGGTCTTGATAAAAAATTATCTGTTGCTTTCAGATTTTCTCCAAGACAAACTTCGAATGTTGTTTACGAATTTTCTAACATAAATATAAAAAACATTAGTCCTGCATCAGTGCCGGCTATTCCTTCGAAAGTTTTAGAGGGAACCAGCGTCTTGTCGGGTACTGCAATATCTTCTGGAGATACATTAGAAAAAAGAAAATCGTTTGATGGCGATATCCTAAGAGTTTATAAAGATAGCAAAATCATTGCTAGAACAGTAATAAAAGGCAATAAGTGGGATGTTAAACTTTCAAAGCCTCTTATTGCAGGTGAAAAATTAGATTTTGAGATTTTGCATCCGAGATCTCAAAACGTTAGTAAAAAAATTTCAAAACAAGTCGAAGCTAAACCATTTGATCCAGCTTCCTATAAAGAAAAAGTTATAGCCAAATTAAAGCCGGTTTATGAAGCTACTAGTGAAAAAATCACAAATGATGCTTGGTTGGATGAAAATGCGAAGGATTTGCAAAAACAAAAATTAGAAGAACAATATATTTCTGGAAAAGTAGCGATATCAGAGGCTGGAACTAAACAAGAAGCTATAGATGCAGCATATAATAAATATTCAAGTCAAACAGATCCAGACTCTCTTCCTAGTCAGTATAAACAAGGTAATAAAGAAAATGAACAAGAAAAAGGGCGTCAAGATTTAATCCAGACTCGTGATCTGACGTTGAAAGCCATTCAAGAAGACAAATGGCTAACAGAGCAGGAGAAAACAATTCAAAAAGAAGAAGCATTAAAAGCTTTTGAAACTGGTATAGAAAGTGTTAATCAAACAGTATCATTAGAACAGTTGAAGCAACGGTTAATAGTGTATAAAGCTTCTGAAAAAGATTCAGAGAAAAAAGAATATCCTGAGTCAATTCCTAATCAGCATATTCCAGGGAAAGAAAAAGAAGTTAAAGCTGCTAAACAAGAAGAACTTAAAAAATTACATGACACAACTCTTGAAAAAATCAATCAAGATAAATGGTTGACGCCAGACCAACAAGCTGAACAGTTAAAACAAGCGGAAGTTACTTTTAAAAAAGGCCAAGAAGCAATTAAAAGTGCTCAGACTTTAACTCAGCTTGAGACAGACTTAGCTGATTATGTTTCTGAGAATGAAGGTAAGGGAAATTCTATTCCCGATAAATACAAATCTGGCAATAAAGATGATTTGGTAAATAAGGCTGAAGTTAAACTTAAGGAAGCTCACGAAGCTACTAAACAAGCAATTGAAAAAGATCCATGGTTGAGTCCGGAACAGAAAAAAGCTCAAAAAGAAAAAGCCAAAGCAAGACTAGATGAGGGCTTGAAAGCTCTTAAAGCTGCAGATAGTTTAGAGATTCTTAAAGTGACAGAAGAAGCTTTCGTTGATAAAGAAAAAAATCCAGATTCAATTCCAAATCAACATAAAGCTGGAACTGCTGATCAAGCTAGAAAACAAGCTTTAGATAGTTTAGATAAGGAGGTTCAAAAAGAGTTAGAGTCAATTGATAACGATAATACTCTAACAACTGATGAGAAAGCAGCTGCTAAGAAAAAAGTCAATGACGCTTATGATGTAGCTAAGCAAACAGCTATGGAAGCCAATTCTTATGAAGATTTGACTACTATTAAAGATGAGTTCTTATCTAATTTACCTCATAAACAAGGAACGCCGCTTAAAGATCAACAATCTGATGCTATTGCAGAATTAGAGAAGAAGCAGCAAGAAATTGAAAAAGCTATTGAGGGTGATAAAACATTACCAAGAGACGAAAAAGAGAAACAAATTGCTGACTCTAAGGAACGCTTAAAATCTGACACGCAAAAAGTTAAAGATGCTAAAAATGCTGATGCTATTAAAAAAGCATTTGAAGAAGGGAAAGTGAATATTCCTCAAGCACATATCCCAGGTGATTTGAACAAGGATAAAGAAAAACTTCTTGCAGAATTGAAGCAAAAAGCAGATGATACTGAAAAAGCTATTGATGTTGATAAAACTCTGACAGAAGATGAGAAAAAAGAGCAAAAAGTCAAAACAAAAGCTGAACTTGAAAAAGCTAAAACTGATGTTAAAAATACTCAGACACGTGAAGAACTAGATAAAAAAGTTCCAGAACTTAAGAAAGCTATTGAAGACACTCACGTTAAAGGTAATCTTGAAGGTGTTAAGAATAAGGCTATTGAAGATCTTAAAAAAGCTCATACTGAAACAGTTGCTAAAATAAATGGTGATGATACCCTTGACAAAGCTACTAAAGAAGCTCAAGTGAAAGAAGCTGACAAAGCTTTGGCAGCAGGTAAAGATGCGATCACTAAAGCAGATGATGCTGATAAAGTAAGTACAGCTGTTACAGAGCACACACCAAAAATTAAAGCAGCACATAAAACTGGTGACCTTAAAAAAGCTCAAGTAGATGCTAACACAGCTCTTGACAAAGCAGCTGAAAAAGAACGTGGAGAAATCAATAAAGATGCTACACTAACGACAGAAGATAAAGCAAAACAACTGAAAGAAGTTGAGACAGCTCTTACTAAAGCTAAAGATAACGTGAAAGCTGCTAAGACAGCAGACGCTATCAATGACGCACGTGATAAAGGCGTAGCAACAATTGATGCCGTCCATAAAGCAGGTCAAGACTTAGGTGCTCGTAAGTCAGGTCAAGTCGCTAAACTTGAAGAAGCAGCTAAAGCAACGAAAGACAAGATTTCAGCTGATCCAACTTTGACAAGCAAAGAAAAAGAAGAGCAATCTAAAGCTGTTGACGCTGAACTTAAGAAAGCGATAGAAGCTGTTAACGCAGCTGACACAGCTGACAAGGTTGACGATGCTCTTGGTGAAGGTGTTACAGACATCAAGAACCAACACAAGTCAGGTGACTCTATCGACGCTCGTCGTGAGGCTCATGGTAAGGAACTTGATAGAGTCGCTCAAGAAACTAAAGGTGCGATTGAAAAAGACCCTACTTTGACGACTGAAGAAAAAGCTAAACAAGTTAAAGACGTAGATGCCGCTAAAGAAAGAGGCATGGCTAAGCTTAATGAAGCTAAAGATGCTGATGCTTTAGACAAAGCTTACGGTGAAGGTGTTACAGACATCAAGAACCAACACAAGTCAGGTGACCCTGTCGACGCTCGTCGTGGATTACACAACAAGTCAATCGACGAAGTGGCGCAAGCAACTAAGGACGCTATCACAGCAGATACGACTTTGACTGAAGCTGAAAAAGAAACACAACGTGGCAATGTTGATAAAGAAGCAACTAAAGCTAAAGAAGAACTTGCTAAGGCTAAAGATGCTGATGCTTTAGACAAAGCGTACGGTGACGGTGTAACCAGCATCAAGAACCAACACAAGTCAGGTAAAGGTCTTGACGTTCGTAAAGATGAGCACAAGAAAGCTCTTGAAGCTGTTGCTAAACGTGTCACTGCTGAAATTGAGGCTGATCCAACCTTAACACCAGAAGTGAGAGAACAACAAAAAGCAGAGGTTCAAAAAGAGCTTGAACTTGCGACTGATAAGATTGCTGAAGCTAAAGATGCAGATGAAGCAGACAAAGCTTACGGTGACGGTGTCACAGCGATCGAAAATGCCCACGTTATTGGTAAAGGTATCGAAGCTCGTAAAGACCTTGCTAAGAAAGACCTTGCTGAAGCTGCTGCTAAGACAAAAGCTCTCATTATTGAAGACAAAACGCTTACTGATGATCAACGTAAAGAACAGTTATTAGGTGTTGATACAGAGTATGCTAAAGGTATCGAGAATATTGATGCAGCTAAGGATGCTGCAGGTGTTGATAAAGCATATAGTGACGGTGTTCGTGACATCCTGGCACAGTACAAAGAAGGTCAAAACCTTAATGATCGTCGTAATGCTGCCAAAGAATTTCTTCTTAAAGAAGCAGACAAAGTGACGAAACTAATCAATGATGATCCAACCTTGACTCATGACCAAAAAGTTGATCAAATCAACAAAGTTGAACAAGCTAAGTTAGACGCAATCAAGTCTGTTGATGATGCTCAAACAGCTGATGCTATCAATGATGCTCTTGGTAAGGGTATTGAAAACATCAACAACCAATACCAACATGGCGATGGCGTTGATGTTCGTAAAGCGACTGCCAAAGGCGATCTTGAAAAAGAAGCTGCTAAAGTGAAAGCTCTTATTGCTAAGGATCCGACCTTAACTCAAGCTGATAAAGACAAACAAACAGCAGCGGTTGACGCAGCTAAGAATACAGCAATTGCAGCGGTTGATAAAGCGACAACAGCTGAAGGCATTAACCAAGAACTTGGTAAAGGCATCACAGCTATCAATAAAGCTTACCGTCCAGGTGAAGGTGTTAAAGCACGTAAAGAAGCCGCTAAAGCTGATCTTGAAAAAGAAGCTGCTAAAGTGAAAGCTCTTATTACTAACGACCCAACCTTAACAAAAGCTGATAAAGCTAAACAAACAGAAGCTGTTGCTAAAGCCCTTAAAGCTGCTATCGCAGCGGTTGATAAAGCGACAACAGCTGAAGGCATTAACCAAGAACTTGGTAAAGGCATCACAGCTATCAATAAAGCTTACCGTCCAGGTGAAGGTGTTAAAGCACGTAAAGAAGCCGCTAAGGCTGATCTTGAAAGAGAAGCTGCTAAGGTTCGTGAAGCTATCGCTAACGACCCAACCTTAACAAAAGCTGATAAAGCTAAACAAACAGAAGCTGTTGCTAAAGCTCTTAAAGCTGCTATCGCAGCGGTTGATAAAGCGACAACAGCTGAAGGCATTAACCAAGAACTTGGTAAAGGCATCACAGCTATCAACAAAGCTTACCGTCCAGGTGAAGGTGTTGAAGCACATAAAGAAGCTGCTAAAGCTAATCTTGAAAAAGTAGCTAAAGAAACTAAAGCTCTTATTTCAGGAGACCGTTACTTGAGCGAAACTGAAAAAGCAGTCCAAAAACAAGCTGTTGAGCAAGCTCTTGCGAAAGCACTTGGTCAAGTTGAGGCTGCTAAGACAGTTGAAGCTGTTAAGTTGGCAGAAAACCTTGGTACTGTAGCTATCCGTTCAGCATATGTTGCTGGTTTAGCTAAAGATACTGATCAAGCAACAGCTGCTCTTAACGAAGCGAAACAAGCTGCTATTGAAGCTCTTAAACAAGCTGCGGCAGAAACACTTGCTAAGATTACAACTGATGCTAAATTGACTGAAGCTCAAAAAGCTGAACAATCAGAAAATGTATCATTAGCGCTTAAGACGGCTATTGCGACTGTTCGTTCAGCACAATCTATTGCGTCTGTGAAAGAAGCAAAAGATAAAGGTATTACTGCTATCCGTGCAGCCTATGTGCCTAATAAGGCAGTCGCAAAATCATCGTCAGCGAACCATCTTCCAAAATCAGGTGATGCAAACTCAATTGTTCTTGTTGGCTTAGGAGTTATGTCTCTTCTTTTAGGTATGGTGCTTTATAGCAAGAAAAAAGAAAGTAAAGACTAAGAACCTGGCTTTATCCAAATTGCTTTCTACTATATTTTCAAACCAAGGTGATTTTGAAATCACCTTGGTTTTTTGGATCGTAAGGGCCCAAGAACGGAGTGTATTGAAAACATTTCAAAGTTCAATTGAAAAGGCAACAGTTTTCTGTACAGAATTTATAAGGCGTTTTTTGTTCAAACGATGACTCATTTAGTTATGGGTGTTTGATAATTAAGATTACTGTGAAGGTGATGGTAGTTCCACCAGTGGACTTCCTCCTTGGTTTTAAGGGTTAATTGTTCTAGTGAATAAAAGGTTTCTTGGTCGCGCAGTAGGGATCAAGCGAGCAGATAAAATGCCTATTTTAAATCAGTTCGAGCGAATTTTCGTGCTACAAGCTCAAAAGAGGCTACTAAAGTATTAGAATAGTTTATCTCTGAGTGAAGTTCTTGTTATAAGAAGATGATGTTATCGTTTGAAACGACCAAAAAATCTCCTAACTTTTACTAATTTCTACATGAAATCTAGTCCAGTATTTACTCTACAACCTTGATTGATTCGCTTAATAAAGACATTTCTACTTGATTGTTTACACATAGTTATTGATAGAATCTATTATAAAATTCAGTATATTAGATCATAATTGTTTCTATATTAATCAATTATTATTTTTTTTGTCATTTTTGATAATATTAAAAAGAAAGGGTTTACATATTAATCATTTTTTACTATAATAAAAGTGATAAGAACTAGATAGTTGTTGTGTTACAACAGTACAATTGAGCTAGCCTTGTCCTTGTTGTGTTAACTTTATTTTTAAAATAAGGTTAAAAATAAACGACTCGCGTTCTTATCAGTTACTTATTAGATAAGGAGGTAAACCTTATGTTAAAATTTACTTCAAATATTTTAGCTACTAGTGTAGCTGAAACAACTCAAGTTGCTCCTGGAGGCTGCTGTTGCTGCTGTACTACTTGTTGCTTCTCAATTGCTACTGGAAGTGGTAATTCTCAAGGTGGTAGCGGAAGTTATACGCCAGGTAAATAATCTATTTAGCATCTCTATGTGATAGTGATATTAAGGTAATGAGTTTGCTAGCAACTAAGTTATCTTTGGTAACTTCTGATTATAGATGAATGGCATAGAGGTGTTAGAAAACATGAGACAAAAGTAATCTTCTTGATGCTAACGTCTCAGGTAATTAGCAGGTACTAGATAGTACCTGCTAATTACTATATGTTTAGTAAAATGAGATAGGAAAGATAGTTATGTCATTTTTTACAAAGGAACAACAACCTAAAGAGAATTGTCCGCCAATAACTGTTGAAAAAGCAAGGCAATTGTTTGAATTTAATACAAACCACTTGTCCTTATCGGATTACCATCATCAAACGGTGCTAAAAACGTCAAAGCAGCTAGTTGCTCAACATTTAATGCCTAATGCAACCGATAATCTTAGTCAACATTTTTTGATGAACTATAAAGCTAATAATAATTATTTAGGCTTCCAAGCTAGTATTGTCGACTTTTTTACAGATTCTGCCGTTGCTAATTTTTCAAGTAGTTACGTTTATGAAAGTCAGGAAAAGATAATTCGTTTACCAAAACCTACCAAGATATCAACTGCTCTGTCGACATGTATTATAAAACGAAGAAGTCATCGTCAATTTTCAGATAGACAAATGCCTCTTCAAGATTTATCAAACATTCTTTATTATGCATGTGGTGTTAGTTCACAAGCATCAATTAGAGATGGAGCATCAGATAAGATTACACTCAGAAACTGTGCTTCAGGTGGAGGTTTATACCCTATTCATTTAGTTTTTTATGCTAGAAACATCAGTAAATTAATAGATGGTTTCTATGAATATCTACCCTATCAGCATGCACTAAGGTGTTATCGGCATAGCTCTGAGGAAAACGTTAGAGATTTTGCGGAATACGGTGCTATTAATGCTGAAAATTGTAATATTATTATTATTTATGTCTACCATTACATGAAAAATACACGTAAATATGGGAATCAGGCGACTGCCTATGCTTTTATTGAATCAGGAGAAATAGCCCAGAATATTCAATTGACTGCAACTGCCTTAACTTATGGAAGTATTGATATTGGTGGTTATAATAAGGAATATCTCCAAGAATTATTAGATTTAGATGGGCTAGGAGAGCATGTGATTCACATGACACTCGTAGGAACTAAGGAGTCTCAATGAAATATCAACTTAATAGTAATGTTCGTGTCGTGACATTTCAAGATACATTTTGTTTTAGAAAAGGAATCTGGGACTTTAATGAAGCCATTCTAGATTTGACACAAGAACCTCAAAATTTAAAGATAGTTTATCAAGAAATAGTTTCACAGTTGGTTAAGGGAGTAGCCATTGATACTGAAACTTATGAAAATACTTTAGAACCTGAGACGTTCGCTAATTTAATGGAAGTCATTTCAGGCTTGTATTACAATGATATGCTGATGCTTGAGGATGACTACAATCTTGAAGAAAATGTCATGAAAATTTTAATGGGTAATTTCCGTTTTATGGCGCAAGCAGGTCATATGGTAAGCAATGATCCTGTTTTGTTTATCAGTGATTCGACTTATGTTAATGAATCTGCTGAGTTGCTAGCTGAACAACTGCATTTACAATTGCAAGTGGCTAGTGATGACTTAAAAATGTTAATTCAGCAGACAGATGTTAGTTCGCGTTTAGATGCTTTGGAGCATCGCCGTAACATGAATTGTTTATCAGATGCCTTGTGCGATTACCAAAGTATTATTATTTGTCAAGAACGCTTGAATATTATGATGTTGCGACACTTGAATGAAGTTAGCGTAGCTATGAAAAAACAATTAGTGATTGGTTTTGTAGATGGACCATTCTTGCACACTTGTACTTTGAATCCTCCCCATAGTGCTGACTTTGATAGCTTAGAAAGAAGAGTTTTGGCACGTTTACAAGACTCAACTCTCTATCAACATTTTGCTAATCAGGTTTTACCAGCCACACAAGATGTGAGCCAGGCCTATTTACCATTGTTAAATGTTTTAATGAATTTAGTCGTTAGCGAAGCTTTCATTATTGCTCAAACAGGTAGTTCTAAATTTGAGGGACGTTTATTAAGCATTTACTTACCGACGCTTGAGATTCAGGTCCAAGATATTTTGAAAATGTCTAATTCACAGACACAAGGAGCTTTGGCAAAATTAAAGTATGAGGATCAGCAGATATCAACACGTGAGATTGTTAAAAAACTCCTTGACGAGTAACCTATAAGGAGAATCTATTATGTTATACTATTATCCTTCTTTTAATCATATTTTTGATGAATTAAAAAGTTTAAGTGGCAATCGAACAGGTATCTTAAATCAATCTCAAGTTCCAGTTTGCAACCATCCTCACGATGTTTACTTAAAAAGTATTACTGGCCAAATGCCAGATTATCATAAACAATTTATAGGTGAGTTGAGTCAAGTTAGTTATCACATTATTGGTTACGGCAGTTACTATGAAGAAGCACTTATCAAGTATTTAGGAGAAAGTATTGAACGCTATGCTACTGTAATTGCCGGAGACTTACTATCAGATCGGATTGTCTATGCTTCTTATAATGAGTTAAAACTGTTACATAAAGTGATGCCTTTAGAATACTTGCAAGTGTTTACCCAAGAACAGATCGCATTATCTTGTGACTTGCAAATGATGATGTGCGATAAAATGGTAACTGAGAACGATGTATTGGGCTGGGTTAAATGTCCCATGTTCTTTGAGGACGCAGAGATGTATGTTCCAGCTCAAATGCTTTATGTTGGGTATAAAACAAATGAGACTGTAGGAGAAAGACGGATAATACCAGGATTTTCTACGGGAACAGCTTCTCACAAAACGTTAGAAGCGGCTATGTGCAACAGTTTGATTGAATACATCCAGATCGATTCAATGATGCTTAGCTGGTATACTAAGAAGCCTTGCCCCAAGATTATTGTTGATGATCCTGATATTGAAGTGATTTTAGAAGAAGCTAGACTGGGAAAAGACAGTCTATACGACATTATTCCTATTGATATGACTGTAGGAGAAGATAATCCTCTTTATACGTTTGGAATCATTCTCAAAAATAAATATGATGAAGGGCCTTACCTCTTGTTTGGAGTGCAGGCTGGGTTAGATCCTAAACATGCTTTGCTAAGAGGGATCATGGAAGCTTCAGCTATTAGCTATAGTTACTACTATAATCTTTTATATCAAAAAGCTTCCCTTGCAAATATTGAATGCGAAGAACCTTTGTTTTTAGATTTAGATAGTAATGTCTTCTATTATGCACATCCCAAGGACCAAGACCATAAATGGAAGGCCTTTGAACCTTTGATTTCAGGAGAAGTTCTGTTAAGTGATTTGGAAGATCATTCTGGTAAAGATAAAAAAGAAGATTTGAAGACTTTATTAGCTTATGCTAAGAAAGTCAGTCCTAATGCTGTCTTTTTAGATATTACACCTCCTGAAGCTCTAGAAAAAGGCTGGTACGTCACGCGAGTTCTGATGCCAGAACTTCTTGAAATGTGTATACCAGCATTTCCTTTTGCTAATCATCCACGAATGAGACAGTTTGGAGGTGTAACAAATGCCTTTGTCCATCCAATGCCTTAATCTTTGTTTTTTGTTGGTAACTTTTTGTCCTTCAATTCCTATGCAAGCTATTTTTGGAAAGGAAGATAGTGGTTATGCATTTAATTTAATTGGTTTTCTAAGAGCAACTCTGATTTATGACATTTTGGCTTTGGTAAGTATTTATGTTTTGTCACCTCAAATAACCTTGTCTCTTGAAAGTATTGATAGTAAGACGTTCTTTATGGGACTTGTATTTTGCGTCTTGATAGTACTGATTGAACTCGTTTTCTTACATGGTTTACGTTGTTGGCAAAAAAAGCAATGGCTTCCTGCAACTTTCTCGTTTGTAGGAACGACAAATGATTGGTCTAAGATTGGCTATCCTTTATTACTAGCTTTATTTGAAGAGACGATTTATCGTTTTTTGTGGTTTAATATATTAGCTTTTCAATGGCATTTACCAACAATTATTGTTTTAATTGTAACTAGTTTTTGCTATGCTTTAAATCACTTATTGATGGGGAAATCCATTTTTTATGCTAAGTTGGTAACAGGCATCATTTATGGTAGTATTTACATGCTGACTAGTCAATTGTGGTTGGTTGTGATAATGCATGTAGGAGGTAACTTGCTAGTTGAGTGTCTTAGCCATCTTCAAACAAAAAAGAAGAAGGAGGTGACATGATGCTATTGGTTTTGCTGTCGTTTTTAGGTCTAACTACTCTTTGGTTGACCAGTTATCGAAGACGTTGTTTGGCTAGATGGCATCTTCAATGGTTAGTGGCCTTATCCTATCAAGATTTTTTAGATGTCTTACTGAGTCTGTTTCAATTTGTCGTTATTATACTTGTTTTATTCTTTTACTCAGCTACTATTAATCTAGGAGAGGTTCTGACCTTTTTGACACAAACTAGCTGGCATTGGCAGATTCTTTGTTATTTAGTGTTATATCTTATGGCCATCATAGAGATGACGCTTTTAGTTTTAATTCTTATCTTTGATGTTTTGCTCCAGAAAGACAGTCGATTGCTCTTTAAAAAAATAACTTGGCTGCCTTTTAGACAAGATAAACCAGTCTTAAGTATACTTTTACTAGGCACAGTTATTCTAGTAGACAGTCTCTTTTATTTGGGCTTGCTTATATTATTAGGAGAACAGTCGCTAACAAGTTTAGCAACGCTTATTTTAGGTTATGGGATAGTCAAGGCTTGTCGCTATTCAGGTTGGTTAAATGTACTATTAGCTTTTTGTCTTTTCACTATAGTTGGACTATGGGCAGTTACGGCAACTTTATTATATGGTTGGCTAGTAGGTGCGATGATATTAACGGTGACTTATTTGATGATTAGTTGCAAAGAGTATTAGCAATATTAAAAAGGAGTGATATATGAGTTTTGTACAATTAACAAATGTTGTCAAGTCCTACAAAAACGGCAAGAAAGCTGTCAATGATGTTTCCTTGTCTATTGAAGCAGGTAATATTTATGGTTTGTTAGGACCAAATGGTGCTGGTAAGTCTACCTTGATTAATCTTATCTTAGGCTTGATCCCTTTGAGTTCCGGTAAAATTACTGTTTTAGGGCAATCCCAAAAGACTATTCGAAAAATAAGTTCGCAGATAGGTTATGTTCCTCAAGACATTGCTGTTTATCCAGACCTAACTGCTTATGAAAATGTAGAACTATTTGGGTCACTTTATGGCTTAAAGGGAGCTCAGCTTAAAAAACAAGTTCTAAAAAGTTTAGAATTTGTGGGGCTACACTCCCAAGCTAAGCAGTTTCCAAGTCAATTCTCAGGAGGAATGAAGAGACGGTTAAATATCGCTTGTGCGCTAGTTCATTCACCTAAATTAATCATTTTTGACGAACCGACTGTAGGGATTGATCCTCAATCACGTAATCATATTTTAGAGTCGATTCGTTTGCTAAACAAAGAAGGTGCTACAGTTATTTATACGACCCATTATATGGAAGAAGTAGAGGCTCTTTGTGATTATATTTTTATTATGGATCATGGTCAAGTTATTGAAGAAGGACCTAAATTTGAACTGGAAAAACGTTACGTTGCAAATCTAGCAAACCAGATTATTGTAACTCTAACAGATTCACGTCATTTGGAACTGGCAGATAAGCCTGATTGGTCTTTGATAGAAGATGGAGAAAAACTCATGTTGAAGATTGATAATAGTGATATGACATCAGTTGTTCATCAGCTCACACAGGCCAATATTACTTTTAGCGAGATTAGACATAACCATTTGAATTTAGAAGAAATTTTCTTACACTTAACAGGTAAGAAGTTACGAGATTAGAGGTTACTATGGTTTTATTTCATTTAATCAAAAAAGAAAGTTTACAGATTTTTAGAAACCGAACAGCCTTATTGATGATGGTGATTTTTCCAATTTTGATGATCGTTATTTTAAGTTTTGCCTTTAAATCAAGTTTTAATACTGCGACAACAGTCCCTAAATTGACCATTCGTTACCAATTAGAGGGTGAAAAAACGGATTACCAGAAAAATTTTCTTGCTTTTTTAAAAGTTTTAAACCAAAAACTTCATTTAGAGACTAAACCTAGTAATTCTCTTGAAAAAGATCGACAAAGGGTCAGTGAAGGAGCCTTAACGGCTGTTTTAGAAGTGAAGAAGAATCAGACCATTAAGGTTATTACTAATAATATTAATCAGCAAAATGCAGATTTGATCAATATGCTAGTAAAAAATTATGTTGATAATGCTAAAACTTATGACTCGATAGCAGCTCTTTATCCTCAACAATTAAATCATATCAGAAAGCGAAGTGTGGACTATGTTAAGGTCAGTTCAATACAGACAAGTAAAGGAATGACATCAGCTGATTATTATGCTATTTCCATGTTTACCATGATTACTTTTTATAGTATGATGTCTGCGATGAACCTTGTTTTGTCAGATCGTCAACAACGGATTACAAATCGTATTCACTTAACAGGAGTTTCTCCAAGTTTTTTGGTCTTTGGGAAATTAATAGGTGCTATGTTAGCAACAACTGTTCAATTGAGTCTTTTATACATTTTTACAAGGTTTGTTTTACGAGTTAATTGGGGCACTAATGAGTGGATGCTTATTGGTATAACAGCCTCCTTAGTCTATCTCTCTGTAGCTATAGGTATCGGGCTAGGTATAAGCATTAAAAATGAGGCTTTTTTAACGGTTGCATCCAATACTATTATTCCTATATTCGCCTTTTTAGGAGGCAGTTACGTTCCATTGACAACATTACACAGCTCTATTATTAATCAATTGTCGAATATATCTCCTATTAAATGGGTTAATGATAGTTTGTTCTATCTTATTTTTGGTGGTCAATATAATCCGATTCCTGTAACTTTGATCGTTAATATTAGTATCGGAACAATTTTTATAATATTGGCATTGATAGGTATGAGAAAGCAGGTGACGACATGATTTGTTTTATAAAAACTCTATTTGTTAAGATAAAGCGCAAAAAAACAAGTTATGTGACATTCTTTTTAATGCCTATTTTAACGACACTTTTGGCTTTATCTTTGAGTTTTTCAAATAATAATCAAGCTAAAATTGGGATATTAGATAAAGATAATAGTCAGATATCTAAACAATTTATTGCTCAACTAAAGCAAAACAAAAAGTACGACATTTTTACCAAAATCAAAAAAGAGCATATTGATCACTACCTTCAAGATAAATCTCTAGAAGCGGTATTGACTATTGACAAAGGGTTCTCAGATAAAGTGTTGCAAGGAAAATCTCAAAAACTCAATATACGTTCGATTGCTAATAGCGAAATTACAGAGTGGGTAAAGGCACAGACCAATTATCTATTGGAAAATTATAATATTATAGGGGATGTGGCTCTAGGTAACGAAGATACTTTTAATAGAATTCTCCAAAAAAACCAACAGTTAAATTATGATGTTAAGCAAGTAACTTTGACAGACCGATCACGTAGCAAAGCAGTATCTTCCACAACGACAGGATTTTTGCTTATTCTAATGTTAGGTAGTACGAGCGTGATTTACAGTGGTATTTTGGCAGATAAATCTAGTCAGTTATACCATCGATTAATGTTATCGAACTTATCTCGTTTTCGCTATATGTTGAGTTACGTCTGTGTAGGATTTGTTGCTTTTACGATTCAAATTGTCATTATGCTGAGTTTGTTAAAAGTATTTAATATTAGTTTTTTTGTTCCGACATCACTTCTTTTGATTATTTTTTTCCTTTTTAGTTTATTAGCGATAGGCTTTGGCCTGCTGATTGGAGCTATCACACAAAATTCCCAACAAAGTAGCCAGTTAGCTAATCTTATTGTAATGCCGACTTCAATGTTGGCTGGCTGTTTATGGCCATTGTCTATTACGCCTTCTTATATGCAAGCAATTGGTAAGTTATTACCACAAAATTGGGTTTTATCAGCCATAGCTATTTTTCAAAGTGGAGGGACCTTATCTCAGGCTTGGCCATACTTGTTAGCTCTAATGGGAACAGCACTAGCTTTGATTAGTTTTTCAAGTTTATTATTAAAACCTACCAAACTATAATTAGTCTTTTGTTAAAAAATACTTTCCTAATTAGCTAACTACCAGGTAGCCCTTTTATTGGCTTATATGCAATAAAAGGGTTGCTTTTTGCTTATATTTTCTCTAGTGCACTTATCTTTTGTTAAAAGTGATTGCGATGTTACTGTTGTTACTGTGTTTTTTAGAGAGCATATTATCAAAAGCGACCCCTCTATAAAGTTCGTTTTTGTTGATAAATGGGTTGTCAAAGTATTTTAAAAAACGTTTTCAATAAACATAAAAACTAATGTTATTAAAAAAAGTTTTGAAAACGTATTTATTTTATGGGATGTTTTTGTTACAATAAGCATGTATCGAATGCTATAAAGCTGTCTTGTTCGCTATCAGGGGTGCTTGTGATGTTATGTCAGATCAAACAAGTCTTTAATTGGGTGACTTAACAGATTAAAAGAAAAGATCTAATCGTGTTACTTGATAGTATAATTAATGCAAACAGAAAGTGTATCCCAATTCATAGTCTCAGGTGGAGGTTAATATTCAAAAATAAAATCTTGTTGTTGTCTTAAACTAATCACATTAAAAGGAGATATCATGATTAACAAGAAATGTATAATACCTGTTTCATTGTTGACACTAGCTATTACGCTTACTAGTGTTGAAGAAGTTACTTCACGCCAAAATTTGACTTATGCCAATGAAATCGTAACACAAAGGCCAAAGAGAGAATCTGTTATTAGTGATAAATCGAATTTTCCCGTCATATCACCTTACCTAGCAAGTGTGGATTTTGGTGAGAGAAAAACACCTTTGCCAACACCTGATAAAGGAGTAAAAGTAACTACTGAACAGTCTATTGCTCAAGTAAGAAAGGGGCCTGAAGAAAGACCCTATACTGTTACTGGCAAGATTACGAGTGTGATCAATGGCTGGGGAGGCTATGGCTTTTATATTCAAGATAGTGAAGGTATTGGACTTTATGTTTATCCTCAAAAAGATTTAGGATACAGTAAGGGAGATATTGTTCAATTAACAGGTACACTTACTCGCTTTAAAGGTGATTTACAACTCCAACAGGTGACTGCACACAAAAAGTTAGAGTTATCTTTTCCGACTTCTGTTAAAGAAGCAGTAATATCAGAATTAGAAACAACAACACCCTCAACATTAGTTAAGTTATCTCACGTGACAGTTGGAGAATTATCAACTGATCAATATAACAACACATCTTTCCTTGTAAGGGATGATAGTGGTAAAAGTATAGTTGTTCATATAGATCATCGTACAGGGGTTAAAGGGGCTGATGTTGTTACTAAAATAAGTCAGGGTGATTTGATTAACCTCACAGCCATATTGTCTATTGTTGATGGTCAATTACAATTAAGACCGTTTTCTCTTGAACAATTGGAAGTGGTTAAAAAGGTCACAAGCTCAAATAGTGATGCTTCATCTCGTAATATTGTGAAAATAGGCGAGATTCAAGGAGCTAGTCATACGTCGCCACTTCTCAAAAAAGCGGTCACCGTAGAACAGGTTGTTGTCACTTATTTAGACGATTCCACTCATTTTTATGTTCAAGATCTTAATGGTGATGGTGATTTAGCGACTTCAGATGGTATTCGTGTTTTTGCTAAAAACGCTAAGGTTCAAGTCGGCGATGTTTTGACCATTTCAGGTGAAGTGGAAGAATTCTTTGGTCGTGGTTATGAGGAACGTAAGCAGACTGACCTTACCATCACCCAAATTGTGGCTAAAGCAGTGACCAAAACAGGGACAGCTCAAGTTCCATCACCGCTTGTTTTAGGGAAAGATCGTATCGCGCCAGCCAATATTATTGATAATGATGGCTTGCGTGTGTTTGATCCAGAAGAAGACGCTATTGATTATTGGGAATCAATGGAAGGCATGTTAGTGGCGGTTGATGATGCTAAAATCCTTGGTCCAATGAAAAATAAAGAAATTTATGTCTTACCTGGCTCTAGTACAAGACCGTTAAATAATTCAGGTGGAGTATTACTTCCAGCTAATTCTTATAACACAGATGTGATTCCTGTTCTTTTCAAAAAAGGCAAACAAATTATTAAAGCAGGAGACTCTTACAAAGGAAGATTAGCTGGGCCAGTATCTTATAGCTATGGTAATTACAAGGTCTTTGTTGATGACAGCAAAAACATGCCAAGTTTAATGGATGGTCATCTAAAACCTGAAAAAACAAACTTGCAAAAAGACCTTAGCAAGTTAAGCATTGCTTCTTACAATATTGAAAACTTCTCAGCCAATCCTTCTTCAACTAAAGATGAGAAGGTCAAACGGATTGCCGAATCCTTTATTCATGATCTGAATGCTCCAGACATTATTGGATTAATTGAAGTCCAAGATAATAATGGGCCGACTGATGATGGGACAACGGATGCGACACAAAGCGCGCAACGCCTCATTGATGCTATTAAAAAACTAGGTGGCCCAACTTATCGTTATGTTGATATTGCTCCAGAAAATAATGTTGACGGAGGTCAACCAGGTGGTAATATTCGAACAGGATTCCTTTATCAACCAGAGCGCGTCAGCCTTTCTGATAAGCCAAAAGGCGGTGCTCGTGATGCTCTAACTTGGGTTAATGGAGAATTAAACCTTAGTGTTGGTCGAATTGATCCAACTAACGCCGCTTGGAAAGATGTTCGTAAATCACTAGCAGCAGAATTTATCTTCCAAGGTCGTAAAGTCGTTGTTGTTGCAAATCATTTGAACTCTAAGCGTGGGGATAATGCTCTTTATGGTTGTGTGCAACCAGTCACTTTTAAATCTGAGCAAAGACGTCACGTCTTGGCTAATATGCTAGCACAATTTGCGAAAGAAGGGGCAAAACACCAAGCTAATATTGTGATGCTAGGTGACTTTAATGATTTTGAATTCACAAAGACGATTCAATTAATCGAAGAAGGTGACATGGTTAACTTGGTGAGCCGACATGATATTTCAGATCGGTATTCTTATTTTCACCAAGGCAATAATCAGACCCTTGATAATATATTAGTTTCACGCCATTTACTTGATCACTACGAATTTGACATGGTTCATGTGAATTCCCCATTTATGGAAGCTCACGGACGCGCATCAGATCATGATCCATTGTTACTTCAATTATCATTTTCCAAAGAAAATGATAAGGCAGAGTCTTCTAAACAAAGTGTAAAAGCTAAAAAAACTTCAAAAGGAAAACTGTTGCCAAAAACAGGAGATAGTCTTGTTTATGTGATAACGCTACTAGGAACGGCTAGTTTATTAGTGCCTATTTTATTATTGACTAAAGGCAAAAAGGAATCATAGCGATTTGAAGAATTGCAGTTCATAAAGAGTCGTTAAAGGTTTGATATACTTACGTTAGATCTTAAGCTAAAATGGATGACTATATAAAAACTAAGATTGATAACAAAAGAAGATAACAATAAGACAGCTTTACTTGCTAAAGACTTTTGTCAAGCTAATTGTTTTATGGTACAATGTAACCGTTGCTTTGCAACCCTTGGTGCTTAGTTCCCTTTCACCAAGCATATTAGAAACGTAGATAGCTTTTGAGAGTTATCCAGACGTTAAAGGAGAAAAAATGACAAAATTGACTGTACACGACTATGTTCACATTGGGCTAGTAGCTGCCTTGTATGTTGTCTTAACTATTACCCCGCCTTTAAATGCGATTTCTTATGGGATGTATCAATTTAGAATATCTGAAATGATGAATTTCTTAGCTTTTTATCATCGCAAGTATATTATTGCGGTGACTCTTGGATGTATGATTGCTAACTTTTATAGTTTCGGACTGATTGATGTCTTTGTAGGCGGCGGTTCAACTCTTATTTTTGTGACCTTAGGTGTTATTTTGTTTAGTAAGTATCAAAAAGATTATCTTTTTAATGGTATTTTTAATAAAGCTTTTGTTTACTTTTCTTTCTTTTTTGCAACTTCCATGTTTACTGTAGCAATCGAACTTTACTTCTTTGGAGCACCATTTTTATTAACATGGTTTACAACTGCGTTAGGAGAATTAGTATCTCTGCTCATAGGATCACTTATTATTGATAAGTTGTCTCAAAGAATTTCCTTTTAGTAATGCATCATACTCAAAAGAGTTGGGTCAATACCCTTCTCTTTTTTATGTTGTTTGTAATGTTAAAATCGTTCTAGATAGAAATATTTAACACTTTAGCTAATAGTACCATATGGAGTGGCCAACGATTACTTTTGATGTTGTTATGATATAGAAATAGCTCATTTGTTATCTTTTATGATAAAATAAAAGTATGAAAAAACGCATAAAAGAATTAACAGATCTTCTTAACCGTTACCGTTATGACTATTATACTAAAGATGCCCCATCAGTTTCTGACAGTGACTATGATAAGCTTTATCGTGAACTGGTGACTTTAGAGCAGTCATATCCCGAGTATGTCTTGCAAGATAGCCCAACGCAGCAGGTTGGAGGGACTATTTTAAAGGGGTTTGAAAAATATCGACATCAGTATCCGCTTTTTAGTTTGCAGGATGCTTTTTCACGTGAGGAGCTGGATGCTTTTGATAAGCGCGTCAAGGCCGAATTTCCGAATGCCACCTATCTAGCAGAGTTAAAAATTGATGGTTTATCTATTTCCTTGAGTTATGAGAATGGCTTCTTACAGGTTGGAGCAACACGGGGTGATGGCAATATCGGTGAAAATATCACAGAAAATATCAAAAAAATAAAGGATATTCCTTACCAATTGAGTGAGCCTTTAACCATCACCGTTCGAGGAGAGGCTTACATGTCTCGTCAGTCCTTTAAAGCGATCAATGAAGCACGCCAAGAAAATGGGGAGACTGAATTTGCTAATCCTAGAAATGCTGCCGCTGGGACACTAAGGCAGCTAGATACGTCAGTGGTTGCTAAGCGTCAACTAGCCACTTTTTTGTATCAAGAAGCTAGTCCGACAGCTAGAAATCAACAAAATGAGGTCTTAGCAGAATTAGCAGATCTAGGTTTTTCAGTAAATCCGTATTATCAACTCACATCGTCTATGGATGAGATTTGGGATTTTATCAAAACTATTGAGGCAAAAAGAGATCAATTAGCTTATGACATAGATGGCGTTGTTATTAAAGTTAATAGCCTAGCCATGCAAGAAGAGCTAGGGTTTACGGTTAAAGCTCCACGCTGGGCCATTGCTTACAAATTTCCAGCAGAAGAAAAAGAGGCAGAAATCCTTTCGGTTGACTGGACAGTGGGACGAACAGGCGTGGTCACACCTACAGCGAATCTAACTCCTGTGCAACTAGCGGGGACAACCGTGAGTCGTGCAACCCTACATAATGTGGATTATATTGCCGAAAAAGATATCCGTATTGGCGATACAGTGATTGTATATAAGGCAGGGGACATTATTCCTGCTGTCTTAAATGTCGTTATGAGTAAGCGGAACCAGCAAGAAGTCATGCTTATTCCTAAACTATGCCCATCTTGTGGTAGTGAATTAGTTCATTTTGAAGATGAGGTTGCTTTGCGTTGTATTAATCCGTTGTGTCCTAGTTTGATTCAGCGAAGTTTGGAGCATTTTGCAAGTCGTGATGCCATGAACATTACTGGGCTGGGACCAGCTATTGTGGAAAAACTATTTTTAGCGGGGTTTGTTCATGATGTTGCTGATATTTACCAGTTGACCAAAGAAGATTTCATGCAATTAGATGGCATCAAAGAAAAGTCAGCTGATAAATTGCTCGCTGCGATTGAGGCTTCTAAATCAAATTCAGCTGAAAAACTGTTATTTGGTCTAGGAATTCGTCATATTGGCTCTAAGGTTAGTCGCTTAATTTTAGAGGTATACGGAGATATTTCTGCTCTTTTAACCGCTAAAGAAGAGGAAATCGCAAGGATAGATGGTCTTGGCTCAACGATTGCTCAATCACTTACTCAATACTTTGAACAAAAAACGGCTGCGATTTTAGTAGACGAGTTAAAGACAGCAGGTGTCAACATGCATTACTCAGGTCAAAAAGTTAATAGTGACGCAGCGCTTTTTGGTCTAACTGTTGTTTTAACTGGCAAATTAAATCAGCTGAACCGAAATGAGGCCAAAGATAAATTAGAGGCATTAGGTGCCAAAGTTACTGGAAGTGTATCTAAGAAAACAGATTTAGTTATTGCAGGTAGTGACGCTGGTTCTAAGCTAGAAAAAGCAAAGAGCTTAGGAATTCGGATTGAAGATGAAGATTGGCTACGCCAGCTTTAAGTGAGGTAATGTTATGAAAAAACAATTGAGAGCACGTCTCATTTATAATCCAACGTCAGGACAAGAACTTATGAGAAAAAGTGTTCCTGAAGTTTTAGACATATTAGAAGGGTTCGGGTATGAAACATCTGCCTTTCAAACAACAGCCCAAAAGAACTCTGCTCTAAATGAAGCAAGAAGAGCGGCAAAGGCAGGTTTTGACTTATTGATTGCTGCTGGAGGTGATGGCACTATTAACGAAGTGGTCAATGGAATTGCTCCCTTGAAAAAGCGCCCTAAAATGGCCATTATTCCAACAGGTACCACTAATGATTTTGCTAGAGCATTAAAAGTACCAAGAGGAAATCCGAGCCAAGCAGCAAAACTTATCGGAAAAAATCAGACTATCCAGATGGATATTGGTAGAGCTAAGAAAGATACTTATTTCATCAATATTGCTGCAGCAGGAAGTTTGACGGAATTAACTTACAGTGTACCAAGTCAGTTAAAAACGATGTTTGGATACTTGGCTTATCTTGCTAAAGGAGTAGAACTGCTCCCAAGAGTTAGCAATGTGCCTGTTAAAATTACGCATGACAAAGGCGTCTTTGAAGGTCAAGTTTCTATGATTTTTGCAGCTATTACCAATTCTGTTGGGGGATTTGAAATGATTGCTCCTGATGCAAAACTAGATGACGGTATGTTTACGCTCATTTTAATAAAGACAGCAAATCTTTTTGAAATTGTACATCTTTTGCGTTTGATTTTGGATGGTGGTAAGCATATTACAGATCGCCGTGTCGAATACATTAAGACCAGTAAAATAGTCATTGAACCCCAATGTGGTAAGCGAATGATGATTAATTTAGATGGCGAGTACGGAGGAGATGCTCCAATTACATTAGAGAACCTAAAAAATCATATCACTTTTTTTGCAGATACTGATTTGATTTCTGATGACGCTTTAGTCTTAGATCAGGACGAATTGGAAATTGAGGAAATCGTAAAGAAATTTGCTCATGAAGTAGAAGACTTAGGACAAGAATTAGAAGAATAATACAATAGTTATTAGCTACTGACAGTTTAGTCAAATGCACTACTATCTAGAATCTAAGATTTTTAAATCAATTGAGGTAGTGTTTTTTGATGCGCTCAAAGAGTCAATTTATTCATATGAGGGGCCTATTTGAGGTCTCTCTTTTTTGATCATATGCAAGAAAATGCCATGTTTTAGGGGTGTTATTATACCCTTTTTGGAATCTTGTTGCCTTTTTGTTATAATAAGAGTGTAATTCTATTTTTAAAAAGATCTTAACAAAGACAGACTCGTTTATCAAAAAGGTTAGTATTAGTCTAAGAAAGCGTACCCAGACTAAAGAAATCTGTTGACATTCTTAATTTTAAGGAATAGAATAGCAAAGTAAAAAAAATTTTAAGGAGTATTCTACTATGAATCCTATTTTCGCATTGGCTTTGGCCTGTTTTGGTGTTTCTCTTGCTGAAGGTTTCTTGATGGCAAATCTTTTCAAAGCAGCTTCTCGCCAACCAGAAATCATTGGTCAATTACGTTCATTAATGATCTTGGGTGTTGCCTTTATCGAAGGTACTTTCTTCGTTACCCTTGTTATGGCCTTCATTCTTAAATAACAGCCTATTTTATAATAGAAAAGGAGGGTGTTAGATGGAAGAAGCTAAAATACCTATGCTGAAGCTTGGTCCAATAACCTTTAATTTGACCCTACTTGCTGTTTGTATTGTCACAATTGCGATTGTCTTTGCCTTTGTTTTTTGGGCAAGTCGCCAAATGAAATTGAAACCAGAAGGGAAGCAAACTGCTTTAGAATATTTAATCAGTTTTGTGGATGGTATTGGAGAAGAGCACTTAGATCATAATCTACAAAAATCTTATTCGCTGTTACTCTTTACCATTTTTCTCTTTGTGGCTGTCGCTAATAATTTAGGGTTATTTACTAAGTTAGAGACAGTTAATGGCTATAACCTATGGACCTCGCCAACAGCCAATCTGGCTTTTGACCTTGCTCTATCTCTTTTTATTACCTTAATGGTACACATTGAAGGGGTTAGACGGCGTGGCTTGGTTGCCCATTTGAAACGTTTGGCTACACCGTGGCCAATGACTCCGATGAATTTATTAGAAGAGTTCACAAATTTCTTATCACTTGCCATTAGGTTATTCGGTAATATCTTTGCCGGGGAAGTTGTTACAGGTTTGATTGTTCAACTGGCCAATTATCGAGTTTATTGGTGGCCGATTGCTTTCCTAGTCAATATGGCGTGGACAGCCTTTTCAGTCTTTATTTCCTGCATACAGGCTTTCGTTTTCACAAAACTGACAGCGACCTATCTAGGAAAGAAAGTCAATGAATCAGAAGAATAAGGAAGGAGAACAAACGAATGTCAATCACATTTGGTGAACTCGTTGGGAATTTTATTCTAGTAACAGGTTCTGTAATCGTCTTGTTACTCTTGATCAAAAAATTCGCTTGGGGTGCGATTGAATCGATTTTACAGACACGCTCACAACAAATCTCTCGAGATATTGATCAGGCTGAGCAATCACGTCTAAGTGCTCAACAGTTAGAGGCAAAAAGTCAAGCTAACCTAGATGCTAGTCGTTTACAAGCAAGTAAAATCATTAGTGATGCCAAAGAAATTGGTCAATTACAAGGTGATAAATTGGTGGCAGAAGCTACTGATGAAGCAAAACGCTTGAAAGAAAAAGCGTTGACAGATATTGAACAAAGCAAATCAGACGCTATTTCAGCAGTCAAAACAGAAATGTCTGATTTAACGGTTCTTTTAGCGGAAAAAATTATGGGAGCCAATCTTGATAAGACGGCGCAAAGCCAGCTTATTGACAGTTATCTTGATGACTTAGGAGAAGCTTAATGACCAAAAAAGAACAGGCTCTTATCGAGCAATATGCAAAAAGCCTTGTTGAGGTGGCGAGTGAACATCATTCTCTTGATGCCTTACAAGCTGATGTGCTTGCGATTTTAGAGACGTTTGTAACAACTAATCTTGATCAAAGTCTATCAAGTCAAGCTGTTCCGCATGCTGAAAAAATAAAATTGCTAACCTTATTAAAGGGAAATAATTCTGTTTATATGAATAATTTCTTGAATCTCATTTTACAAAACGAACGTGAAGCTTATTTGTATCAAATGCTTCAGGCTGTTTTAAATGAAATTGCAATAGTTTCAAATCAGTATGATGTGACTGTTACCTCATCACTACCTTTGACTGAGGAGCAAAAAAGCCGTGTTCGAGCAGTTGTTGCAAAGAAATTTGCTGTAACAGCGGGTCGTTTAATTGAAAAAGTAGATCCTTCGCTTATTGGAGGATTTATTATCAGCGTCAATAATAAAGTAATTGATACCAGTATTCGTCGTCAATTGCAAGCATTTAAAATGAATTTAAAATAGAAAGTGGTGTGACTTTTGGCAATTAATGCACAAGAAATTAGCGCTTTAATTAAAAAGCAAATTGAGAACTTCCAGCCAAATTTCGATGTCACAGAAACTGGGATCGTTACCTATATTGGTGACGGTATTGCACGTGCCCGTGGATTAGATAATGCCATGAGTGGTGAACTTCTTGAATTTGAAAATGGTGCCTACGGGATGGCTCAAAACCTTGAGTCAAATGATGTGGGTATTATTATTCTTGGTGATTTTTCAGCAATCCGTGAAGGAGATGTGGTTAAGCGCACCGGTAAAATCATGGAAGTACCAGTTGGTGAAGCTCTCATTGGACGTGTGGTAAACCCACTTGGACAACCAGTTGATGGCTTGGGAGATATTGAAACAACTGGCTTTAGACCAGTAGAAACGCCAGCTCCTGGTGTTATGCAGCGTAAATCCGTTTCTGAACCCTTACAAACTGGATTAAAAGCAATTGATGCTTTGGTTCCAATTGGTCGTGGGCAACGTGAGTTGATTATCGGAGACCGTCAAACAGGAAAAACATCCGTAGCTATTGATGCGATTTTGAACCAAAAAGGTCAAGACATGATTTGTATCTATGTGGCTATTGGTCAAAAAGAATCAACCGTTCGTACACAAGTTGAAACCCTTCGCCGTTACGGTGCCTTGGATTATACTATTGTTGTGACAGCGTCAGCCTCACAACCATCACCATTGCTCTTTATCGCTCCTTATGCGGGTGTTGCCATGGCTGAAGAATTTATGTACCAAGGCAAGCATGTCTTGATTGTCTATGATGATTTATCAAAACAAGCGGTGGCTTATCGTGAATTGTCTCTCTTGCTTCGTCGTCCACCAGGTCGTGAGGCTTACCCAGGGGATGTTTTCTACTTGCATAGCCGTCTTTTGGAACGCTCTGCAAAAGTTTCTGATGACTTAGGTGGAGGTTCTATCACAGCTCTACCATTTATCGAAACACAGGCCGGAGATATCTCTGCATATATTGCGACTAACGTTATTTCGATTACAGACGGACAAATCTTCTTGCAAGAGAACCTCTTTAATTCAGGAATTCGTCCAGCGATTGATGCAGGATCATCTGTCTCACGTGTAGGTGGTTCCGCTCAAATTAAAGCGATGAAAAAGGTTGCTGGTACTCTTCGTTTGGATTTGGCTTCCTATCGTGAATTAGAAGCCTTTACCCAATTTGGTTCGGACCTTGATGCTGCAACACAAGCAAAACTTAATCGTGGTCGCCGTACGGTTGAAATCTTGAAGCAACCATTGCATAAACCGTTACCTGTTGAAAAGCAAGTCGTTATTCTTTATGCCCTTACTCATGGTTTCTTAGATGATGTTCCTGTAGATGATATTTTGGCTTTTGAAGAAGCTCTTTACGACTACTTTGACGTTCATTACAATGATTTATTTGAAACTATCCGTACCACAAAAGACCTTCCTGAAGAAGCTGCCCTTGATGCCGCTATTAAAGCGTTTAAAGAACACTCAAACTTTAAGTCATAGAGGGAGGATACTAGTATGGCAGGCTCTCTAAGTGAAATTAAAGCTAAAATTATTTCAACTGAGAAAACAAGTAAAATCACTAGTGCCATGCGTATGGTTTCTTCTGCAAAACTTGTTAAATCTGAGCAAGCAGCTCGTGATTTTCAAATTTACGCCTCAAAAATTCGCCAGATTACTACAGATTTATTGAAATCAGAATTAACCATAGGATCTGATAATCCGATGTTGGTGTCTCGTCCTGTCAAAAAAACAGGCTATATTGTCATCACGTCTGATAAAGGACTTGTTGGAGGTTACAATTCAAAAATCTTGAAATCTGTTATGGATATGATTACAGAGTACCATGCTGATGGTGACTATGAAATCATTTCTATTGGTAGTGTTGGTTCAGACTTCTTCAAAGCAAGAGGGATGAATGTGGCTTTTGAACTTCGTGGACTTGCGGATCAACCAAGTTTTGAACAAGTGAGACAAATCATTTCACAATCCGTTGACATGTTTGTCAATGAGATTTTTGATGAGTTATATGTCTGTTACAATCACCATGTGAATAGCTTAACCAGCCAAGTCCGTGTTCAACAGATGTTGCCAATTTCTGACTTGGTTGCTGATGAAGCAGCAGAAGAAGGTGTTACTGGGTTTGAATTGGAACCTAATCGTCATGATATTTTAGATCAATTGTTACCTCAATTCACAGAAAGTTTAATTTATGGGGCTATCATTGATGCTAAAACGGCTGAACATGCAGCAGGTATGACTGCCATGCAGACAGCAACTGATAACGCTAAGAATGTCATTAACGATTTGACCATCCAATATAACCGAGCTCGTCAAGCAGCAATTACACAAGAAATTACTGAAATTGTTGCAGGAGCAAATGCACTAGAATAAAAAATAACGCTGACTAGCGATTAGGTTATTGTCAGCATTCAATTTTATCAATCGAGATAAAATGACTTATGGGACTTTTCTATTGAAAGACTGCTCTTTTCAGTATAAAAGAAGTTAGCAAGACTAACTAAGCCCTGACTATCGAATATAAGGAGAAATGAATGAGCTCAGGCAAAATTGCTCAGGTTGTTGGTCCAGTAGTAGACGTTATGTTTGCTAGCGGGGACAAACTTCCAGAGATTAATAATGCATTGATTGTTTATAAAGATAGTGATAAAAAGCAAAAAATCGTCCTTGAAGTTGCTCTGGAACTTGGTGACGGTATGGTGCGAACAATCGCTATGGAATCAACTGATGGGCTTACACGTGGGTTAGAAGTTCTTGACACTGGTCGTGCGATTAGCGTACCAGTAGGTAAAGAAACTTTGGGACGCGTCTTTAATGTACTTGGAGAAACCATTGACTTGGAAGAACCATTTGCAGAAGACGTTGACCGTCAGCCGATCCATAAAAAAGCACCATCGTTTGATGAATTATCAACATCATCAGAAATTCTTGAAACTGGTATCAAGGTAATTGACCTTCTTGCCCCTTACCTTAAAGGTGGTAAAGTTGGACTTTTCGGTGGTGCCGGAGTTGGTAAGACTGTCCTTATCCAAGAATTAATCCACAATATCGCCCAAGAACACGGAGGTATTTCAGTATTTACCGGTGTTGGTGAGCGAACACGTGAAGGAAATGACCTTTACTGGGAAATGAAAGAATCAGGCGTTATTGAGAAAACTGCCATGGTTTTTGGTCAAATGAATGAGCCGCCTGGGGCACGTATGCGTGTAGCCCTTACTGGTTTAACCATTGCTGAGTATTTCCGTGATGTAGAAGGCCAAGATGTTTTGCTCTTTATTGATAATATCTTCCGTTTCACTCAGGCAGGTTCAGAAGTATCAGCCCTCTTAGGCCGTATGCCTTCTGCTGTTGGTTACCAACCGACCCTTGCTACTGAAATGGGACAATTGCAAGAACGTATTACGTCAACTCAAAAAGGATCTGTTACTTCTATCCAAGCGATTTATGTGCCAGCCGATGACTATACTGACCCAGCGCCAGCAACTGCATTTGCTCACTTGGATTCAACAACTAACCTTGAGCGTAAATTGACTCAAATGGGTATTTACCCTGCGGTTGACCCATTGGCTTCAAGTTCACGGGCCTTATCACCTGAAATTGTTGGTGAAGAGCACTATGCTGTGGCAACAGAGGTTCAACGTGTACTTCAGCGCTACCGTGAATTACAAGACATCATCGCTATTTTGGGGATGGATGAATTATCAGATGAAGAAAAAACATTGGTTGGACGTGCGCGTCGTATCCAGTTCTTCTTATCACAAAACTTTAATGTTGCTGAACAATTTACAGGTCTTCCTGGTTCTTACGTGCCAGTTGCTGATACAGTTCGCGGCTTTAAAGAAATTCTTGAAGGAAAATACGATGAACTTCCAGAAGATGCCTTCCGTTCAGTTGGTCCAATCGAGGATGTGATTAAAAAAGCCGAAAAAATGGGCTTTTAATGAGGTGATGCCATGACACAAATGACTGTTCAAGTGGTAACGCCAGATGGAATCAAATATGATCACCATGCTAAATTTATTTCGGTAACAACACCAGATGGGGAAATGGGGATTTTACCTAATCACATCAATTTGATTGCACCTTTGCAAGTTCATGAAATGAAAATTCGCCGAGGTGGTGAAGATGAAAAAGTGGACTGGATTGCAATCAATGGTGGTATTATTGAAATCAAGGATAATGTGGTTACCATTGTCGCTGATTCTGCAGAACGTGACCGTGATATCGATGTCAGCCGAGCAGAGCGAGCAAAACTAAGAGCAGAACGTGAAATTGCACAGGCTGAAACAACCCATAATATTGATGAGGTTCGTCGTGCCAAGGTTGCCTTGCGCCGCGCTTTGAATCGTATCAACGTTAGTAAAAAATAAGTGGTGTTGATAAAAGACAAGGATAAGTAAGAAAGGTTTTTAACCTATTATTTTGTTTACTGATTCTTTTTAACATCAGTTTCTGAGAGTTTGACCATACTACCTTCTCTAAACACGTTATTATTGTTGAGAGGAGTTATATGGGGGAACTCTTTTTTGTATCCACGTTGTTAGTAGAAACTCAGTAATGACGCTTAATATATTTTTAGGCTATCAACTTAGTCAGAGAAGATGTCAACTTAATTGATAAGTTGGACGGATCAAGATGGTATGTTATAATAATCCTATGGAATTATTAATGAAGATCATTGCCTTTTCGTGTCATTTATTTTTTATTGGCCTTAGTTACCAATTATTGATTAGTGTGATTGACTGGACAAAATTTAGTCATTATCATCCAGAAAATCTTGGCCGGCTACGACTTTTTGTCTTTTTATTAGCTACTGCCCTAGGGTATTTGGTGAGCCATTGTATGCTGGAATTGCTTCAAATTAGCCAGACGCTCTTTTTTGAGTTCCGCTAATACTGGAATAAAAGAAGTATGGTATAATTTTACTACGACTAAGAGATAGATAAGGGAGAAAATTGTGGATAAAATAATCATTGAAGGTGGTCAAACACGCTTAGAAGGAGAAGTTGTTATTGAGGGTGCTAAAAACGCAGTTCTTCCTTTACTGGCAGCATCTATTTTACCTTCAAAAGGAAAAACAATTCTTAGAAACGTTCCTATTCTATCTGATGTTTTTACCATGAATAACGTGGTACGTGGTTTAGATATTCGTGTTGATTTTAATGAAGCAGCTAACGAAATCACAGTTGATGCCTCAGGACACATTTTAGATGAAGCCCCTTACGAGTACGTGAGCCAAATGCGTGCCTCTATTGTTGTTTTAGGACCAATTTTGGCACGTAATGGCCACGCAAAAGTATCAATGCCTGGAGGCTGTACGATTGGCAGTAGGCCTATTAATTTGCACTTAAAAGGATTAGAGGCTATGGGGGCAACGATTACTCAAAAAGGTGGAGATATTACCGCTCAAGCAGATCGACTGCAAGGTGCCATGATTTATATGGACTTCCCATCTGTAGGAGCTACCCAAAACTTGATGATGGCTGCCACTTTAGCTGATGGTGTGACCACTATTGAAAATGCTGCTCGTGAGCCTGAAATTGTTGATTTAGCTCAATTTTTGAATAAAATGGGAGCTAGAATTCGTGGTGCTGGAACAGAGACGTTAACGATAACAGGTGTCACGCATTTACGAGGCGTAGAACATGATGTTGTTCAAGATCGTATAGAAGCCGGTACATTTATGGTTGCAGCGGCGATGACTTCAGGCAATGTTTTGATTAGAGATGCTGTTTGGGAACATAATCGTCCATTGATTTCAAAATTAATGGAAATGGGTGTTTCTGTAACAGAAGAAGAATACGGTATTCGCGTTCAAGCAAACACGCCAAAGCTCAAACCTGTAACGGTTAAAACCTTGCCTCATCCAGGTTTTCCAACAGACATGCAAGCTCAATTTACAGCTTTAATGGCAGTGGTCAATGGAGAGTCTACTATGGTTGAAACTGTCTTTGAAAATCGATTTCAACATCTGGAAGAAATGCGACGCATGGGCTTACAATCTGAAATCCTTAGGGAAACTGCCATGATTCATGGTGGAAGACAACTGCAAGGTGCTCCTGTGATGTCAACAGATTTACGTGCCAGTGCTGCCCTTATCTTGACAGGGATTGTTGCTCAAGGAGTTACAATAGTTAATAATTTGGTTCATTTAGATCGTGGCTACTATCAATTTCATGAAAAATTAGCAAAGCTTGGAGCTACTATTAGTCGTAGCAGTGAGGTCTAGCTTATGACAAATGGTTTAAAATATGTCTTAGAACAAATGTTATTACTTTTCATAATTGCTGCCTTGGCGTGTCTTTTTTTAGCCATTGGACTTATGATTGGTTATAGTTTTATGGGAGATGGCCAGAGTCCATGGCATATTTTATCTATGGATAAGTGGGCAGAGTTAGTGAATAAATTTACTGGAAAGTAGGCCTTGCCTACTTTTTATAGCATCTGAGAGGAAGTATGTTAACAAGGAAAAAACGAAAAAGGGTGCAAGAGCAAAAGGTTCCTAAAAGAGCTAATGCCTTACTTACTAAGTCGACACGACAGTATCGAAATCGCTATCAAACGGATAATGCTTATCGTAACTTTAAGCCAGCAGGTTGGCACCGATTGCACCACTTAAAAGGAAGTTATGATCACGCGGTTGATAGAGGGCATTTGCTAGGTTATGCTTTAGTTGGTGGACTGAAAGGTTTTGATGCTTCTACTGGTAATCCTGATAATATTGCCACTCAACTAAGTTGGGCTAATCAAGCAAATAAACCCTACTTGACAGGTCAGAATTACTATGAAGGTTTAGTACGTCGTGCTTTAGATAAGGGGCATCGCGTCCGCTACCGTGTCACCCTACTTTATGATGGTGATAATCTACTAGCCAGCGGTAGCCATTTGGAGGCTAAATCCTCTGATGACAGCTTGACTTTTAACGTGTTTGTTCCAAATGTCCAAGCAGGATTGACCGTTGACTATCGGACGGGACAAATAGCTATCAATCTCTAAGCGAAAAGTCACTGATTTAAGATTGTCACTAAGCACTTTTTTTGATAGAATAGAACTAATTGAATAAGTGTCTATGAGACTAGTACTAATAGAGAAATTAACAGGGAGTGAGGGCCGTGACTGGAAGCCTTCTTAAGGGAACTATTAGGAATTCACTCAGCTAAAGACAATTAATTAAGGTCTGATAACGTCAGATAAAAACGGATGGTACCGCGTGTCAACGCTCCGCTTATCAAGTGGAGGAGTGGCATGCTTTTTTCATCGCCAAAAGAAGGGAAAACTATGGATTTACAAGCACAATTAGAGGAATTAAAGACAAAAACATTGGAGACCTTACAGTCTTTGACGGGTAATCATACCAAAGAACTGCAAGATTTGCGCGTGGCTGTTCTTGGGAAAAAGGGATCTTTGACAGAATTACTAAAGGGGCTAAAAGACTTGTCTAATGACTTGCGTCCTGTGGTTGGTAAACAGGTGAACGAAGTTCGTGACTTATTGACAAAAGCCTTTGAAGAACAGGCTAAAATTGTAGAAGCTGCTAAAATTCAGGCCCAACTTGATGCTGAAAGCATTGATGTGACTTTACCGGGTCGTCAAATGACTCTGGGGCATCGTCATGTGTTAACACAAACCAGTGAAGAAATCGAAGATATTTTCTTAGGAATGGGTTTTCAGATTGTTGATGGCTTTGAGGTGGAAAAAGATTATTACAACTTTGAGCGCATGAATTTGCCAAAGGATCACCCTGCCCGTGACATGCAAGATACGTTTTATATCACAGAAGAAATCTTGTTACGAACTCACACCAGTCCTGTGCAGGCCCGTACTCTTGATCAACATGATTTTTCAAAAGGGCCTTTAAAAATGGTTTCTCCAGGTCGTGTTTTCCGTCGTGATACTGATGACGCTACCCACTCACATCAATTCCATCAAATTGAAGGTTTGGTTGTGGGCAAAAATATTTCCATGGGAGACCTCAAAGGGACCCTTGAAATGATCATCAAGAAGATGTTCGGTGACGAACGTAGCATTCGTTTGCGCCCGTCATATTTCCCGTTCACAGAACCATCTGTTGAAGTGGATGTTTCTTGCTTTAAATGTGGTGGGAAAGGCTGTAATGTCTGCAAGAAAACAGGATGGATTGAAATTCTTGGTGCTGGTATGGTTCACCCAAGTGTCTTGGAAATGTCAGGTGTTGATGCAAAAGAGTATTCAGGCTTTGCCTTTGGTTTAGGTCAAGAGCGGATTGCCATGTTGCGTTATGGCATTAATGACATTCGTGGTTTCTATCAAGGCGACCAACGTTTCTCTGAACAATTTAACTAAAACGAGTCGTTTGAAGACCTCTGTCAGCTATTTTATCTAAGATTGAGTGAAAGTTGATAGGTAATGATAATAGGTTAATTGTCTAAGGGGAAAGTCCCTCTCGCTTCAACGTCATAAGGGTTTTGACTTGGAACTTAAAATACGAAAGGAAATGACTCAAATCACGGCTTGAGAGCTTTCTCTAGCCGAGTGATTTGGGCACTAAAATTATGTTAGTATCTTATAAATGGTTAAAAGAATTAGTAGATATCGATGTGACACCAGCAGCACTTGCTGAGAAAATGTCGACAACGGGTATCGAGGTAGAAGGAATTGAAGTCCCTGCAGATGGTTTATCAAAACTGGTTGTGGGGCATGTGCTTTCTTGTGAAGATGTGCCAGAGACACATTTGCATTTGTGTCAGGTAGATACAGGTGATGAAACGCCACGTCAAATTGTGTGTGGCGCACCAAATGTGAAAGCAGGGATTAAGGTTATCGTGGCTGTGCCAGGTGCTCGTATTGCGGATAACTATAAAATCAAAAAAGGCAAAATCCGCGGCATGGAATCTCTTGGCATGATTTGTTCCTTGCAAGAACTTGGTTTGTCAGATAGTATTATTCCAAAAGAATTTTCAGATGGTATTCAAATCTTGCCAGAGGAGGCTGTGCCAGGTGATGCTATTTTTAAATACCTGGACTTGGACGATCATATCATTGAATTGTCCATTACACCTAACCGTGCTGATGCGCTTTCTATGCGAGGTGTGGCACATGAAGTCGCAGCTATTTATGGCAAGTCAGTATCATTCCCCCAAAAAAATCTACAAGAATCTGATAAGGCAACTTCAGAAGCCATTGAAGTGGCCATTGCCTCTGATAACGTTCTAACTTACGCTAGCCGTGTCGTTGAAAATGTCAAAGTTAAGCCAAGTCCACAATGGTTGCAAAACCTTTTAATGAATGCTGGTATTCGTCCTATTAATAATGTGGTTGATGTGACCAACTATGTGCTCTTGTATTTTGGTCAACCTATGCATGCTTTTGATTATGATAAATTTGAAGACCATAAGATTGTGGCGCGTGCGGCTCGTCAAGGAGAAAGTTTGGTCACACTTGATGGTGAAAAACGGGATTTGACCACTGAGGATCTTGTTATTACCGTGGCTGACAAACCAGTTGCTTTAGCAGGTGTTATGGGTGGTCAAGCCACTGAAATTGATGCCAACTCTCAGACGGTTGTTCTTGAAGCTGCTGTTTTTGATGGCAAATCGATTCGTAAAACCAGTGGTCGTTTAAACCTTCGTTCGGAATCCTCTTCACGTTTTGAAAAAGGGGTTAACTATGCAACTGTTTTAGAAGCACTTGACTTTGCAGCGGCTATGTTACAAGAATTAGCAGAAGGTCAAGTCTTATCAGGCCATGTTCAAGCTGGACAATTGCCAACAGAACCTGTTGAAGTCTCAACTAGCCTTGACTATGTGAATGTTCGTTTAGGAACAGAATTAACTTTTGCTGATATTCAAAGGATTTTTGACCAACTTGGATTTGGTCTAACAGGAGATGAAACAAGCTTCACGGTAGCTGTTCCTCGGCGTCGTTGGGATGTTAGCATCCCAGCTGACTTGGTGGAAGAAATTGCGCGTATCTATGGTTATGATAAGTTGCCAACAACCTTACCAGAGGCAGGGGGAACGGCTGCAGAATTAACGCCAACACAGGCTCTTCGTCGTAAAGTCCGTGGCTTAGCGGAAGGATTGGGCTTGACTGAAATCATTTCGTATGCTTTGACAACACCAGAGAAAGCTGTTGAGTTTGCAGTGGCACCAAGTCACCTGACAGAACTCATGTGGCCGATGTCTGTGGAGCGTTCAGCACTACGTCAAAATATGGTTTCAGGGATGTTAGATACGGTTGCCTATAATGTGGCTCGTAAACAAAGTAACTTGGCTCTTTATGAAATTGGAAAAATCTTTGAACAAGAAGCTAATCCAAAAGAAGACCTTCCTAATGAAGTGAACCATTTTGCTTTTGCTATTTGTGGCTTAGTGGCACAAAAAGATTTCCAAACCCAAGCTCAGGCAGTGGATTTTTACCATGCTAAAGGTAACTTGGATACTTTATTTGCAAACCTTAACCTCAAGGTTCAATATGTGCCAACCAAAGACCTAGCAAACATGCACCCAGGACGGACAGCGCTTATCCTATTAGATGAGCAAGTGATTGGATTTGTTGGTCAAGTTCATCCAGGAACAGCAAAGGCTTATAGTATTCCAGAAACCTATGTGGCAGAATTGGATATGGCTGCTTTAGAAGCAGCGTTGCCAAGTGATCAAACTTTTGCGGAAATCACAAAATTCCCTGCTATGACACGTGATGTTGCCTTGTTACTTGACCGTGAGGTGAGTCATCAGGCCATTGTAACAGCTATTGAATCAGCAGGTGTAAAACGCTTGACTAGCATTAAACTCTTTGACGTCTATGAAGGAGCAACCATTCAGGCTGGCAAAAAATCAATGGCTTATAGCCTTACTTTCCAAAATCCAAATGACAATTTAACGGATGAAGAAGTTGCCAAATACATGGAGAAAATCACCAAAGCATTGACAGAACAAGTCGGTGCTGAAGTACGCTAAGAAAAAAACTGGGCCTCTAAGGCTCCGTTTTTTTCTGTTATAATAGAGGAAAAAAGAACTCCAGTTCAAATGATTGGAGAAAAACATCAGAAGGTGGAGGAAAATCAGAATGTATCAAACAAAAATAACAGGCAACCGCCTTTACCACACGGTTTCGAAAGGCTACGGAGATAGTGTGACCTTATTTGGAAAAACTGATCAAGGGGAAACCCCTATGAGTTTACTGGTTATCGCCTTGTCTTCTTGTGTGACTATGTGTGTGCAGGGTTTTTACCATCGTCAATTTCAGCAAGACACACTTGCTGTTTCTGTTGAGGCTAGTTATGAGGAAGAAGTTTTTGAACTACTTGTTAGGATTGATGATGTTTTAGATGACAAAAAGAAAGCTGATTTATTGGCTTACATTGGAACTTATTGTCGTGTGAAACAACTCCTCAAACCTGAAGTTACGGTGACCATTACGTTGGAAGGACTGTCTCATGTCTGATGCTAGTTTGAAAACTTACCAAAAACAATGGGCTTATCAAAAGTATTGGGTCATGGCACACTCACAGCAGCATTACAATGCTTTAAGAGAATTGTTTAAAGGAAATCAGTGGTCAGAAGAAAAGGTGTTGACTTTTCATTGTTTGATTGAAGAAGCGCAAGCCATTCCTCCCACAGTAAAAAGCTTACGAACGGCATATCAGCATGTTTGGGGGTATTTTAAAAAGGTAGCGAGTCAGGAAGAAAAAGACCATTTCAAAGATTTGAATGCTCAGTTGGAAACTAAATCTGAGGAGATGCTATGCTTTTTACAAGAGATGACTGCTCATTATCAGCCCTCTTATCTGCTATCTTGCCGTTTGATTACCAAAGGTCCTTAAATGCTAAACAGAAAAGTAGGGATTTCTGGGAAGTTATGCTAAGCTAGTGATATAAATAAGGGGGAATGAGAGATGTTTTTAGCGCTTAATGAAATGAAACAATCCAAATTGCGGTATGGTTTGATTGCTGGTTTGCTATGTTTGGTTGCCTATTTGATGTTCTTTTTGTCAGGATTGGCCTTTGGTTTGATGCAGGAGAACCGCTCGGCGGTTGATCTTTGGAAAGCTGACAGTGTTTTACTAGCCAAGGATGCTGACGCTACCTTGACCTTATCACAGGTGTCCAGAGCTCAAGAAAATCAAATAACAGCAGACAAGGTAGCTCCTCTTGCTCAACTCAATACCGTGGCGTGGTCAGTTAAAAATCCTAAGGATGCCGACAAAGTTAAGGTTAGCCTTTTCGGGATTGATTCTAATAGCTTTATTCGTCCTAACATTGTAAAAGGTCGATTATTTAAGACTAACAAAGAGGTTGTTTTGGATCAAAGCCTTGCAAAAGAGGAAGCTTTTGCGATTGGCAAGGACTTTTACACATCGAGTTCTAGTCAAGCATTAACTATCGTTGGTTATACTCAAAATGCTAGATTTAGTGTTGCACCAGTGGTTTATATGAATTTGGAAGCTTTTGAAACATTAAAATATGGAGAACCACTACCAAAAGATAAGCAAGTTGTTAATGCTTTTATCACTAAAGGAAGTTTAACAGATTATCCTAAAAAAGACTTCCAAAAATTAGATATTAAAACCTTTATTACTAAATTACCTGGTTATAGCGCTCAACTTTTAACTTTTGGCTTTATGATTAGTTTTCTTGTCATTATTTCAGCTATTATTATTGGTATTTTTATGTATATTTTGACTATTCAAAAGGCACCTATTTTTGGGATTATGAAAGCGCAAGGAATTTCTAACAAAACGATTACGACCGCTGTGCTTATGCAGACATTCTTTTTGAGTTTTTTAGGTAGTGGTTTAGGGTTGCTAGGTACTTGGCTGACATCATTATTATTACCAACAGTAGTACCTTTTCAAAGCAATTGGTTTTTGTATTTGGCTATATTCGTTAGTATGATCTGTTTTGCTCTATTAGGCACCTTATTTTCTGTTTTTAACATTATACGAATTGATCCTTTGAAAGCAATTGGATAGGAGGTAGTGATGTCGGTTTTAACATTTAAACAAGTGACCAAAACATTTCAAGATGGTCATCACGAAATCAACGCATTAAAGGCAACTGACTTTTCCATTGAAGCTGGAGAATTTGTGGCTATTATTGGACCATCAGGTTCTGGAAAATCAACCTTTTTGACCATTGCTGGTGGCTTACAGACCCCAAGTTCTGGTCAGCTAATCATTGATGGCACTGATTATACGCATTTATCAGAAAAAGAGCGCTCACGCTTGCGCTTCAAATCCGTTGGTTTTATCTTACAAGCTTCCAATCTGATACCTTTTTTAACGGTCCAGCAGCAGTTGGAATTGGTCGATCATTTGACAGGAAGCAAAGAAAAAGCCAAAGCCAATCAGTTATTTGACGATTTAGGCATTACAGGGCTAAAACATCAGTTACCTCAAGAATTATCCGGCGGAGAAAGGCAAAGAGCGGCTATTGCCCGTGCTCTTTACCATGATCCAGCACTGATATTGGCAGACGAACCTACTGCAAGTTTGGATACTGAAAAAGCCTATGAAGTGGTCAAACTGTTGGCTAAGGAAAGTAAAGAAAAAAACAAGGCCATTATTATGGTCACTCATGATGATCGGATGCTAAAATATTGTGACAAAGTCTATCGGATGCAAGATGGAGAGTTATGTCAAGAGAGATAGTAGACTGGTAAGAGTTTATGATATTAGAAAAAAACCAAACAAGCACAGCACTTGTTTGGTTTTTTTCTAAGTGTGACTATTATCAATACGTCACCATTTCCCTAAAGCTTACTATACGGGATGCTAAAGGTATCACCATGCTCAAAGTCGCCATATTGGTAACCTCGGTCAAACCAACGTTGGCGTTGCTTAGAAGTGCCATGTGTAAAACTATCAGGAACGGTTCTGCCATAGGTTTCTTCTTGCAGAGTATCATCCCCAACTGCGTGAGCTGCTGCCATTGCTTCCTCAATATCTCCTTTTTCCAAAAGGCCTTGCCCTTGAACATAATTAGCCCAGGCACCAGCATAGTAATCAGCTTGTAATTCCAACTTGACGTTGAGCTGATTGGCTTTAGCCTTTGATTTTCCTTGTCTAGCGCTAGCGTAATTATCCATAATTCCCAATTCATTTTGGATGTGGTGGCCAACTTCATGAGCAATCACATAGGCCATAGCAAAATCACCTTTTGCGCCGTACTTGGTTGATAGTTCATTATAAAAAGAAATATCTAAATACACTTTTTGATCGCCTGGGCAATAAAAAGGACCAGAAGAGGCTTGCCCCCTGCCACAAGCGGTTTGAGTTGCTCCAGTATATAGAACTAATGTTGGTTTATGATAAGTTAACCCTTTCTCACGAAATGTCTTAGTCCAATAGTCCTCGGTAGAGGCGAAGACCTTACTGACAAAAGAAACCTGTTCTTGACTAGCCTTGTCACCATTTGTACGCGTTACTTGGCTTGATTGATAGGCATTGTTGTTGGTAGAAGAAGGCTTGCCTCCTAAAACACCAGATAGGCCACCACCTCCCATAACTAGGAGAAGGAGAAGAATAACCAGCTTGGTTTTCCAACCTCCTCGTGAAAAGAGTAATTGAAGCAGGAGACCGCCCCCTAGGTCGCCGCCCCCAAAAGAACCAGACGATTGACCACGTCTATCTTCAACCTGTTGACTTTCTCTCAAATCATCCGTTTTCATAAGTTTCTCCCATCTATTTCTTGATTTTATTATAAAATAATTCTATTAGAATTGCTATTTTTATGATGAGATTATAACTAAAAATAGGAAAAGCAATAGGTATTTGCTATAATATAACAAGGGTAGATTCAGTTTGTATAAAGGAGTCATATGAAATTAATTTACACAGAGATGAGTTACTCGATGACAGAGATTTTGGTGAATGAAGCACGAAAAGCTGCTGACCAAGGTTATCGAGTGTTCTATATTGCTCCAAATTCTCTTTCATTTGAAAAGGAAAGGGAAGTCTTAACCTTATTGCCTGAACGAGGGACTTTTTCGATAATAGTCACCCGGTTCGTTCAAATGTCAAGGTATTTTACAGTTGAGAGCTCTCCTTCTAAGCAACATCTAGATGACACGACTTTGGCTATGATTTTTTATCGGGCCTTGATGCAATTAAAACCAGAAGATTTGCCGAGTTATGGTCGTTTGCAAAATAATTCGGTTTTTATTGAACAACTAGTTGAGTTATATAAAGAATTAAAAAACGCACAATTAAGCGTACATGATTTAACAGGGTTAGACCATCCTCAAAAACAAGAAGATCTTATTAAAATTATTGAGCTTGCAGAGACGATCATGATTCAGCAAGATTATAATCAAGATAGTCCTCTACAATCTTTTGCAAGAGCAATTAAGTTAGGACTTTTAAATAACCAACTATCAAAAACAGTTGTTGTTATTGATGGTTTTTCACGTTTTTCAGCTGAAGAGGATTATTTATTATCACTTTTAAATAACAACTGTCAAGAGGTCATCATTGGCAGTTATGTGAGTCAAAAAGCTTATCAAAAATCTTTTATTAAGGGAAATATCTATGAGGCTAGCCTTCATTTTTTGCAAGATTTGGCTCAAAAATACCATATCAAGCCGGTATTTGCGACCTCTAATCAAGTGTTTAAACCAGCCTTTTCACGGCTAACACAATTATTTGAAGCAACTCATGATTTTTCACAAGTAGACTGGCAACTCCAAAAGAGTGATCTTGATCACTTTAGCCTTTGGCAATGTCATCATCAAAAAGAGGAAATTGAACATGTAGCAAAATCCATTCGGCAAAAGCTATATGAAGGTTACCGTTATAAGGATATCTTAGTGTTGCTAGGAGATATGGATGCTTATCAATTACAAATTGGGCCTATCTTTGATAAGTTTGAAATCCCCTACTATTTAGGAAAAGCAGAGCCTATGGCTGCCCATCCATTAGTCCAATTTATAGAATCGCTCGAACGAAGTCAGCGCTATAATTGGCGTCGTGAAGACATTTTAAACATGTTAAAATCAGGACTTTTTGGTTGTTTTGATGATAGTGATATTGATCGCTTTGAGGAATATACTCAGTTTGCAGATATTAAAGGATTTACTAAATTTTCAAAGCCTTTTACCATTAACTCTTCTAGGCAGTATCCTCTTGACTTTTTAAATGAAATGAGACAAGACATCGTTTTACCTTTGCAAGAATTGTTTAAGAGTCAAAAACAACTTGGTGCTTCACTTGTTGACAAATTAATACTTTTTTTAAAAAAGATTAGATTAGCTGAGAATATGCAAGGTTTAGCACAGTCCCAATTAGAGGTGGAAAAAAACGAAGAAGTTTGGAAAAGGTTTACAGATATTTTGACTTCTTTTCATCATATCTTTGGCCAAGAAAAATTACGGCTATCAGATTGCCTTGCTTTAATTAAAACGGGAATGAAATCAGCTCAGTATCGTGTTGTTCCAGCGACATTAGATGTTGTCACTATTAAATCTTATGACCTTGTTCAACCACATTCAAAACCTTTCGTTTATGCAATTGGTCTAACTCAATCACATTTTCCTAAGCAAATTCACCATTCAGGACTACTTTCTGATCAAGAGCGTGCTAGAATTAATGAAATAAGAAATTATCGTCATTTTGATATTGCTAGTGCCGAAAATAGTAAAAAAAACCATCAAACTGCGTTATCTCTGTTTAATGCTGCTACTAAGGAGTTAGTTCTTAGTGTTTCAACGGTAATCAACGAGACATTCGATGATCTATCTCCTTATCTTAAAGAATTAATAAACTTTGGGTTACCTCTTTTGGATAAAGGCAAAAACTATCTATCTTATGATAATAGCGATATTGGTAACTATAAAGCTCTCTTGTCACAAATTATTGCTATTAACCGACAAGATCTTATAGAAATGTCAGATCAAGATAAGATGTTTTGGACTGTTGTCTTACGTTATCTCAGGAAACAGTTAAGAAAGCAACAGCTAGAGCTACCTACTTCAGATTATCGTTTATCAACAAAGCCTTTGTCTAAAGAAGTTATCGAGGTATGTTTTCCAAAGGGAATCCCTTTAAAGCTATCTGCAACTGCTTTAACCGTTTTTTATAATAATCAGTACAACTATTTTTTGAAATATGTTTTGAATTTAAACAAAACAGAATCCATTCATCCAGATTCCAGAATTCATGGTCAATACTTGCATCGTGTCTTTGAGCGGTTAATGAAAGATCACACGCAAGAACCGTTTGATAATAAGTTAAAACAAGCAATCTACCATACCAATCAAGAAAGTTTTTTTCAGCAGGTTTACCAAGATAATGCCGAGGCTGAGTACAGTTTAGCTATACTAGAAGATATTGTTAGATCAACAGCACCTATCTTGCAACTTAACCAAAACATACAGGTCATTGATCAAGAAAAGAACTTTCAGCTGGATATGGGAAATGAGATATTAGTCCACGGGATCATTGATCGTATTGACCAGCTGAGCGACGGTAGCTTGGGCATTGTTGACTATAAATCAAGCGCGAATCAATTTGATATTGGGACCTTTTATAATGGGTTGAGTCCACAACTAATGACTTACCTCGCAGCCTTAAAACAGATTGCACCGCACGATATAAACCAATTATTTGGGGCTATGTACCTTCATTTGCAAGATCCTAAATTGGATCTAGTAACATTTAAACAAATTGATAACACATTAGTGGAGAGTATCTATAAAGCGTTGACCTATAAAGGTATTTTTTCAGAAGTCGAAAAAGAGCATCTATCTACTGGTGCTTACCAAACCAAAAATGCTCTTTATTCCAATGACGAATTGGAAACACTTTTAAATTATAACAAGTACCTCTATCTTAAAGCTGCTAAACACATTAAAAAGGGACATTTTTTGATTAATCCTTATACAAGCGATGGTAAGACAGTTCAAGGAGATCAATTAAAAGCCATTACCCGTTTTGAAGCAGATCTTGACATGGGACAGGCAAGGCGACTAGTGACTCTCCCTGCTAAGGAGAAAAAAGAGTGCTTTTTAACATTAATGAGAAAGGAGAGCCACTTGTGATTTCTTTTGCCCCATTTTTAAGCCCCGAAGCTATTAAACATTTGCAAGAAAACGAAAGGTGCAGAGATCAGTCTCAAAAACGCACAGCTCAACAAATTGAAGCAATTTATACTAGTGGCCAAAATATACTTGTATCAGCTTCTGCTGGTTCAGGAAAAACCTTTGTAATGGTCGAACGCATACTTGATAAAATTTTGAGAGGTGTTTCAATTGATCGGCTTTTTATCTCAACCTTTACTGTTAAAGCAGCTACAGAACTGCGTGAGCGGATTGAAAACAAATTATACTCACAAATTGCTCAAACTACAGATTTTCAAATGAAAGTTTATTTAACAGAACAATTGCAATCTCTTTGTCAAGCTGATATTGGTACTATGGATGCTTTTGCACAGAAAGTAGTAAGTCGCTATGGTTATAGCATTGGCATTTCATCCCAATTTCGTATCATGCAGGATAAAGCAGAACAAGATGTTTTAAAGCAAGAGGTGTTTAGCAAACTCTTTAATGAGTTTATGAATCAAAAAGAGGCACCGGTGTTTAGGGCTCTTGTGAAAAATTTTTCTGGTAACTGTAAAGACACTTCAGCTTTTAGAGAGTTAGTTTATACTTGTTATTCTTTTAGCCAATCGACAGAAAACCCAAAAATATGGTTGCAAGAAAATTTTCTAAGCGCTGCTAAAACTTACCAAAGACTTGAAGATATCCCGGATCATGATATTGAACTCTTACTTTTGGCAATGCAAGACACTGCAAATCAGCTAAGAGATGTGACTGATATGGAAGATTATGGGCAGCTGACTAAGGCAGGTAGCCGATCTGCTAAATACACTAAACACTTAACGATCATAGAAAAGTTGTCTGATTGGGTGCGTGATTTTAAATGTTTGTATGGAAAAGCCGGATTGGATCGGTTGATCAGAGATGTGACAGGCCTTATACCATCTGGGAATGATGTTACAGTCTCGAAGGTAAAATACCCTGTTTTTAAGACCTTGCATCAAAAATTAAAACAATTTAGGCATTTAGAAACAATTTTAATGTATCAGAAAGACTGTTTTTCCTTATTGGAACAGTTACAAGATTTTGTGCTTGCGTTTTCAGAAGCTTATTTAGCTGTCAAAATACAAGAAAGTGCTTTTGAATTTTCAGATATTGCACACTTTGCAATCAAAATTTTAGAGGAAAATACGGATATTCGCCAATCCTATCAGCAACACTATCATGAGGTGATGGTTGATGAATATCAAGATAACAATCATATGCAAGAGCGACTCCTGACCTTACTATCGAACGGTCATAATCGCTTTATGGTAGGAGATATCAAACAATCGATCTATCGATTTCGGCAAGCCGATCCTCAGATTTTTAATCAAAAGTTTAGAGACTATCAAAAAAAACCTGAGCAGGGGAAAGTGATTTTACTCAAAGAAAACTTTCGTAGCCAATCAGAGGTGTTAAATGTCAGCAATGCTGTTTTTAGTCACTTAATGGACGAATCAGTAGGAGACGTCTTATACGATGAGCAACATCAGTTAATAGCAGGTAGTCATGCTCAAACAGTCCCCTATCTAGACCGTCGTGCTCAGTTATTGCTATATAATAGCGATAAAGATGATGGCAACGCCCCTTCAGATAGTGAGGGTATTTCATTTAGTGAGGTTACAATTGTTGCCAAAGAAATTATTAAGCTTCACAATGATAAGGGTGTCCCTTTTGAAGACATTACGTTACTCGTTTCTTCAAGAACAAGAAATGATATCATTTCTCATACATTCAATCAATATGGTATTCCTATAGTAACAGATGGTGGGCAGCAAAACTATCTTAAATCTGTTGAAGTGATGGTTATGTTAGATACATTACGCACCATTAATAACCCAAGAAATGATTATGCCCTTGTGGCTTTACTGCGCTCACCGATGTTTGCCTTTGATGAGGATGATTTAGCAAGAATAGCACTTCAAAAAGACAATGAGCTAGATAAAGATTGCCTATATGACAAGATACAAAGGGCTGTGATTGGAAGAGGTGCTCATCCTGAATTGATTCACGATACCTTGCTTGGCAAGTTAAATGTTTTTTTAAAGACGTTGAAAAGCTGGCGTCGATACGCTAAGCTAGGGTCGTTGTATGACTTGATTTGGAAAATTTTTAATGATCGTTTTTATTTTGATTTTGTAGCTAGTCAAGCAAAAGCAGAACAAGCACAAGCTAATCTATACGCATTAGCTCTACGTGCTAATCAGTTTGAAAAATCGGGCTATAAAGGGCTATACCGTTTTATTAAAATGATTGATAAGGTACTTGAGACGCAAAATGACTTAGCTGATGTGGAAGTGGCTACTCCTAAACAAGCTGTTAATTTAATGACCATTCACAAGTCTAAAGGTTTACAATTTCCGTATGTATTTATCCTTAATTGTGACAAGCGCTTCTCAATGACAGATATTCATAAATCATTTATTCTGAATCGGCAGCACGGTATCGGTATCAAGTACCTTGCAGATATCAAAGGTTTACTTGGTGAAACAACACTCAATTCTGTTAAAGTAAGCATGGAAACCTTACCTTATCAATTGAACAAACAAGAGTTGCGCTTAGCAACTTTATCAGAAGAAATGCGCTTACTGTATGTTGCTATGACACGAGCTGAAAAAAAAGTTTATTTTATTGGTAAAGCTAGTAAGAGCAAAAGTCAAGAAATCACAGATCCTAAAAAGTTAGGCAAACTTTTGCCGCTGGCTTTACGAGAACAGTTATTGACATTCCAAGATTGGCTATTAGCAATAGCAGATATATTTTCAACTGAAGATCTTTATTTTGATGTTCGCTTTATTGAAGATAGTGATTTGACACAAGAGTCAGTCGGACGACTTCAAACACCACAGTTATTAAATCCAGATGATCTTAAAGATAATCGTCAATCAGAAACAATTGCACGGGCTTTAGATATGTTAGAAGCAGTGTCTCAATTGAATGCCAATTATGAAGCAGCTATTCATTTGCCAACAGTTCGAACGCCTAGCCAACTTAAGGCAACTTACGAGCCTTTATTAGAACCCATTGGTGTAGATATTATAGAGAAATCTTCTCGATCGCTATCTGATTTTACTTTGCCACATTTTTCAAAAAAAGCAAAAGTTGAAGCAAGTCATATTGGATCAGCTCTTCATCAGTTGATGCAGGTGCTCCCTTTGTCAAAACCGATAAATCAACAAACGCTTTTAGACGCTTTAAGAGGAATTGATAGTAACGAAGAGGTAAAAACAGCTCTTGATCTCAAAAAAATAGAGTCGTTCTTTTGTGATACAAGCCTAGGCCAATTTTTTCAGACTTACCAAAAACACTTGTATCGAGAAGCGCCATTTGCTATTTTAAAACTTGACCCTATCAGTCAAGAAGAGTATGTCCTACGTGGTATTATAGATGCCTACTTTTTGTTTGATGATCATATTGTATTAGTGGACTATAAAACAGATAAATACAAGCAGCCCATTGAGTTAAAAAAGCGTTACCAACAACAGTTGGAGTT